>JAHEZD010000050.1 GCA_023251255.1 Chitinophagaceae bacterium | reverse complement strand
CTTCTGCCAGTCACGGCCATATGGATATTGGCTCCTTTGTGATGGACGCTGACGGTGTGAGGTGGTCTGCAGACCTGGGCATGCAAGGCTATGAGTCACTTGAATCGAAGGGATTGAAAATATGGGACATGGCACAAAACTCTCAGCGTTGGCAAGTGTTCCGTTACGCCAATTATTCGCATAGTACGTTAACCGTTAACAATGCTTTGCAGGATGTGGATGGGAAAGCCGATATTATTTCTAGCTCGCCTGATTCCTTATTTACCAACGCAGTAATGGACATGAAGTCTTTGTATAAGAAAAATCTAGTGAAGGCCAGTCGTGGAATAGGAATTGTAAACAAACAATATGTGCTGGTAAGGGATGAAATTGAAACTGGTGACTCGGCCTGTGTAATACGTTGGTCAATGCTTACACCGGCAGTTATTGCACAGCAAAGCGATATGCAAATGCAGTTGACAAACAAAGGAAGAAAACTTACTTTATATGTGAACGGTGTTCCAGAGGCCATTATGAAAACCTGGCCTACTGACCCGCCTAATAGTTACGATGCGTTAAACTTGGGTACCACGCTTGTTGGTTTTGAGATAACCGTGCCAGCACATACAAAGAAATCGTTCAACGTGTTATTGGTCCCAAGCGAGGGGCAGATAGCCATCAAAAAATCTTCATTGAAGCCATTGAGCGAATGGTAGCGGATTTACCCGTTTATTTTTTCAATGTTTAAATAGATTGAAACATTAAAGGGACAGTCTGCAAACTGGTCTTTGATTGATTGTATAAAAATTTATGGACAAAGTAGATAAAACATATAGTGGTAATAGGTATAAAAAAATATGCAATATGGGCATTATAAAAACAGGCATTTTTTTCGTTTTCACCACCTTTATATTGTGTATAGGGGTAAAGGCACAGATAATGCTCCCTTCACTGGTAAGCGACAGTATGATACTACAGAGAAACATTCCTTTAAAGATTTGGGGATGGGCTGCAGCCGGTGAAAAAGTAACGATAGGGTTTAATAAGAAAAAGTACAATACCGTTACTGGAGAAGATGGCAGATGGGCTGTAATCTTGCCTGCTATGAAAGAGGGCGGACCCTATGAGATGCTGATAAAAGGAAGCAATGAAATAGCAATAAAAGATATTTGGGTAGGGGATGTTTGGCTTTGCTCAGGACAGTCCAATATGGAGTTTGCCATGAATAAAGTGAGGTTTAAATACGCTGATGATATTGCTGCATCGGCAAGTTACCTCATAAGGGAGTTTAGCGTAAAGGAACGGTATAGTTACAAACCCGAGGAAAAAGCAGAGGGAAGTTGGAAGCCAGCCAATCCCACAAACATTTTAAAGTTTACTGCGGTAGGGTATTTCTTTGCAAAAAAATTATATGAGACCTATAAGGTTCCTATCGGCATTTTGCACTCAAGCTGGCCAGGAACACCTGCCGAATCTTGGATAAGTATAGATAGTTTGAAGAATTTCCCCGACTATGTAAAAACAGCAAAGCAATTTGCCAATGCTGCTTATACAGATTCGGTTTTAAAGGGCGAGAGAACACTTACACAAAACTGGTACAGGCAGGTAAATACTAGCGACAAAGGCTATAGGCAAAATGGGGCATCGTGGGCGGGTAAGCCGATAGATACAAGCTGGTTGCCTATAAATATGCCTGGTTACTGGGAGAATCAGGGTGCTGGAAATATTGACGGTGCAGTTTGGCTGAAGCATGTTGTAACAGTACCCAAAAGCTTTATGAATACGGATGTTTATTTGGAACTTGGGTTGATAGATGATATTGATTCCACTTATATAAATGGACAACAAGTAGGCTTTACAGATAATAAGTATAACCAACGCAGATACAAGGTCCCAGCAGGCTTATTGAAAGAAGGAGAAAACATACTTACAGTACGGGTTATAGATAACGAGGGACAAGGCGGTATTGTTCCCGGTAAAGTATATAGGCTTACAAACGGCACAGAAGATATAAGCCTTGCTGGCAATTGGTTTTATAAAGTGGGGTATGCAACAACGGGCCTTTCAGCGCAAAATTTCATACGCATTGCATATAAGCCAACTTACGTTTACAATGGCATGATAGAGCCTATTTTAAACTATAGCATCAAGGGTGCTATTTGGTATCAGGGCGAAGGCAATACCAGCAAATTCAAGGCCTTTGAATACAGGCAACTTTTGCCAGTGATGATACACGAGTGGCGTGCTAAATGGCAACAGGGCAACTTCCCTTTTTTAATAGTGCAGCTTGCCAACTTTATGCCAGCGAAGCCGCAACCAGATGAAAGTAATTGGGCCATGCTGCGTGAATCTCAAACAATAGTTGCCAGCAAGGAACCTAATTGCGGACTCGCAGTTGCTATAGATATTGGTGAGGCAAATGACATACATCCGCTTAACAAAAAAGATGTTGGCTATAGGCTTGCGCTTGTAGCAGATAAGGTGGCATACAACAACACTAAAACAATTTCTTCGGGACCGGGATATCTGTCTATGGAAAAGCAGGGAAATAAAATTGTCTTGTCATTTGACAATATTGGGGGAGGATTGGTTGCAAAAAATGGAGACACTTTGAAACAATTTGCCATAGCTGGTGAGGACCGGGTTTTTGTATGGGCAAATGCAAAAATAGAAGGCAACAAGGTAATTGTTTGGAGCGACAAAGTGTTAGCCCCTGTTGCGGTGCGGTATGCGTGGGCAGATAATCCTGAGGGATGCAATTTATATAATAAGGAAGGCTTGCCCGCTTCGCCTTTTCGTACGGATAATTGGATAAAATAAACATACAAAATGTCACAAAAAACAATGCTTGCTGTGGTCATGGGCTTCTTCGCATCAATTACACTACAGGCACAGGTTGCCACTAACGAAGCAAAAGCTGCAGCCCTTCTAAAGAAGATGACCTTGGAAGAAAAAATTGGACAGATGGCACAGGTTGCAATTGATCAAGTAGGGACAATAAATGAGGGTACAAAAAAATTCACGATCGATAGTGTCAGGCTATACGATGTATTGGTGAAATATAAAGTAGGCTCTCTTCTAAATACTCCTAACGGCACTTTATTAAACGTAAAAGAGTGGAACGGGGTAATTGCAACCATTCAACGGTTCGCAAAAAAAGCAAGATTGGCAATTCCCGTCATCTATGGATTGGACGATATTCATGGGGTTAATTTCGCTGAAGGGTTTACCTCCTTTCCCCAGCAGATAGGAATGGCAGCAACATGGAACCGCCAACTGGCAACGAATTGCGGGATGATTACTGCAAACGAAAGCCGTGCAGTAAATGTGCCGTGGAGTTTTTCGCCAGTAATGGACCTTGGGGTAAATCCACAATGGCCAAGGTTTTGGGAAACATATGGTGAAGACCCCTTCCTTTCCGGGGAAATGGGTAGCTCTTTTATAAAAGGCATGCATAACCCAGGAAATGGCAATAAAAAAGTAGAGGGAAGCCTTAAACATTTCATGGGCTATTCTGACCCAAAGTATGGGAAGGACCGCACCAATGCATGGATACCCGAAAATTATTTAAGGGAATACCATCTTCCTTCTTTTGCAGCGGCCGTCAAGGCGGGTGCCCAAAATGTAATGGTAAACTCCGCATTGATAAATGGGTTGCCTACGCACATGAACAAACACGTGCTTACAGATATATTGAAAGGTGAACTAAGCTTTAAAGGGTTTATTGTTACGGACTGGCAGGATATAGAAAATACACGTAAGCGTGACCATGTGGCAAAAGACAATAAAGAAGCACTTATGCTTTGCATCAATGCTGGCATTGACATGTCCATGGTCCCTTTCAACTATCCAGAATTCTGTAACGACCTTGAAGCTTTGGTAAGGGAAGGTCACGTGTCCATGTCAAGAATCAATGATGCAGTGTTAAGGATATTGCGTGTGAAATATGAATTGGGACTGTTTGATGAACAGAAAAACAATGTGACATTGCAGAATAACTTTGGAAGTAAAGCATCAGCGCTGGCTGCATACAAAACTGCTTCTGAGTCCATTACTTTATTAAAGAACGATGCACAAACCTTACCCGTTCCTGCCAATGCAAAAATATTGGTTACAGGCCCCAATGCCAATACCATGCGTTCGTTAAATGGAGGATGGAGCTACACTTGGCAAGGAGACAAAACAGATATATATGCAAGTACTTACAACACAGTTTTGGAAGCTGTGCAGAATAGGTTCGGGAAAGGGAATGTGAGTTTCAGCGAAGGCGTCGTGTACAAGATGAAAGGCAGGTATTGGGAAGATTCCATTGTTGATATGGGTGCGGTAATAAAAGCTGCGGCCAATGTGGATTATATAGTACTGTGTATCGGCGAAAACAGTTATACCGAAACGCCTGGTAATACGGAGGACCTGAACCTGTCCGGCAACCAAATGACGCTTGCAAAAGCAGCAATTGCATCAGGCAAGAAAGTGATTGCCGTACTGAATGAAGGGAGACCTAGGATCATATCCGGATTTGAAAAGGATGTGGCAGCAATAGTACAGGTCTATTTGCCTGGGAATTATGGCGCAGATGCACTTGCAGATGTGTTGATGGGGATTGTTAATCCGAGCGGGAAATTACCTTATACCTATCCAAGGTTTGCAAATGCACTAACACCCTATATACATAAGCCTTCCGACTATATTGCCAATCCGCAGGACAGTATTTACACACCTGATTTTAACCCGCTGTACCAGTTTGGTTATGGCCTGTCCTATACAACTTTTAAATATAGCGACCTTAAAATCAATAAGCAATCATTTAATGCAAACGACACAATAACCATAAGTGTAAAGGTTCAGAATACAGGCAAGGTTGAAGGTAAGGAAGTTGTGCACCTGTTCATTAGCGACCTTGTTGCTTCGCTAACGCCAGACGAAAAACGGTTACGTGGTTTTGAGAAGATAGAGCTTAAAGCAGGAGAGACGGCAACAGTGAGTTTTAACGTACCATTAAAACAACTTGCGTTCATAAACTTGAACAATAAAAGACAATTGGAAGCTGGTGATTTCAAAGTTGTGATTAGTAAATTATCGACCACTTTTTCATTGAAAGAAGGCCTTGTTTTTTAATGGATGCTGTCATGATAAATTGTAGTTTATACGCTAGTAGGATATAAATGATTGTAAGAAAGCTATTGTTAGTGCGGAAATACTTCTGTGTAAATCGTTACTGGAACAAGAACATGTTGTCAAAAAGGGAACAATGTTTTCACGCTTCTAGACAACAAGCAATCGTAGAGTCAACGGAGGGATGGTTTCGCTCCATCCTTCCTCTTTTAGCTACACGTAAAAGTTGTTCTGCAAGAAAGGTAGTAGTGGACTGTATGTTGCTGCATACAAGGACATTCGTAATGAACCGAAAGCCAAACAGCTTCTTAATCTGCAGAAAATAAAGGCATTGGCTGCAAGGGCCAGTACCTTTTTCGATTTTGTAGGCTTGGGTACTGCAGGCCTGAATGTTTTCGCCGCATGGTCTAAAGGCTGATAGGAGTGACTATATGATAGGAAAATAAGCCCTATCTTTAGGAAAACTTTACCTGCGTGAAATCTACCCCACCAAAAAAGCCACTGTTCACCGATCTTGAACTCAAGATTATCAAGCTTGTCTGCAAGGAACTAACGGGCAAGCAGATTGCCGCAAAACTCAGCACCAAGCAAAAGACATATTCGCACCGGACGCTGGAAGAGCACCGTGTACTGATCCAGAAGAAAATGGGGGTCAAAAGTATATTGGGCATGGTATTTTATGCCATCCGGCATGGAATTATTGAAGTGGGGAAATAAGGCTCATTTGTCTAATGCTTTTCCATTTTATAGGCTTGGACCCCACCCGCCCCCACCACCTGCATGCCCATACTCTTAAAACTATCTATTTCCGTTCCCTTAAACCCACCCTTCACCATCAAGCACACCACATAACCTATGGCACCCTTTGGCCTCGGAAAACTCAGTTCAAAAAACGGAGGTCCATCTTGCATGCCTATCCATTCCGTACTAACAGAAGAACCCATGGCCGCCAGCTGCCTGTCCAGAAAAAGCACCGCCACCTCATAATAATAACAGTCACTGTCCACCGTTTTAAAAACAGGGTGCTGCTTTGTTTCCAACTGTACAACCAGTTCCTTCCCCTTCATCACTAGTTGCACATTCGGTATCATCGACCAAGCAGGATAGTCCTGGTTGATATCAAGACCGTTCAATTGTTCCAGCAATACGCTCGGGCTATCAGATGCCGCAGCCCGTAAGCGTTGTAGTAACTGCTGCCAGAGTTTCCTGTGCTTGAAACGGCCACAGTAAAGTTTCAGGAACGCATGTACAGGCATCGCCAATTGGTTCAGCGCCACGGTACGTTTGTTGGCCGCCTGCATACTGTCATTCAGCACCGCCTGCGTATACGTGCTCCGCTTCGCCCGCATGTACTGCCCATAGCTGCTGCTGTTCACGAACACCATGCCGTTCAGTGTGCCCTGCAGCTTCGCTAGCGGATGTGTTTTCTTTGCCATAATGGATAAAAAGTTTATATTGCTATAAGTACTATAAAACTACTGCACGGTATGCGTTTTGGCAAAAAACCATCCTAGATTATACCGACATTATACTGACACTATACTGACATTATACTGATGTTATACCGACCTTCACCCGTACCTCACCGTAGTATCATCTATAGCGCATCCTACTTTTATTCATACATCACGGTGCCTTAATCCATATATGCCCCTGCCTTTCGCTATATGCCGCCTGTATATAATGCCGATGTCCTTGTGTATAAAGCAGTAACCACCCCTTGTTTGCCAATTGCTCCATGGCTCTTTCTAGCCGTTGCTGTTTCTTCCCTAACGAAGAGCATAAAAAGAAATGACCGCCCCAGTGGGCTCTCCTTGCTGATTACTGCAGGTGTTGGGTTTGGAATCAAAAAAGTGAAGAGGAAAAAGAGATGATAGATTCTGTTCTGTCAATACTGCCATATATCAAGGCCCCTTCAATCCTTCAATGTTATGGTATCCAGCATTTTTTGCTTTGTAGCAAGCTGGTAACATAACTACATGAAAACTGGTTTTTATGCCCAACCTGCTACATTTGTTGCATGCTTTTGCAACAAATAAAAAACATTTTATTAATCGGCTTGATGTTGATAGTTACTTCACAGGCTTTTACCCAAACCCGGCAATACGATACATTGCTACAGACCAAAGGCAATGCACAATTAGATAAACTCTACGATTGGTATTCTCAGCATGTTCGGCAATACGACAGTACAAACGCCTTTCGGGCATTCGATGGGCTACAAAGGGAAGCAGAAAAAGCAAAGGATGGAATCTGTTTGGCAGCTGTGGCTTTTTACCGCGGACAGTATATAGCCATAAAGCTTAATCATGAAGCATTGGGCATTGATTACATGCAGCAGGGAATCCAGCTAGCAGAACAGAACAAGCAAGAACTACAGGCAGCTGAATACTGGCACCACTTGGGGTATTACCATTTCATCAAAAAGCAATATGCCGTGGCCCTTTCCTTCATGCTAAAGGCCAATTATATTTTCCAGCATTATGGTTATGGTCAGATAAAGGAACAGGGATACCATTTGTACAGGTTAGCGTTTGTATATTATCACTTACGCAACTATCATGAGGCCCTAAAGCATTTGCAAACAGCACTAAAATATCCTATCCACACGTCAGTTGCGGAGATATATGTACTCAATACTACTGGGCTATGCTATCGTGAACTGTTCCAAACCGATAGTGCCCGCCATTATTTCCTGCTGGCAAATGCAAAAGCAGTTTCTACGCGTGATACAGCATGGATGGGCATTACAGCAGGCAATATTGGCAACCTACACCTCAATGAGCATGACTATAAGGCTGCATCGCCTTTTTTAGATGATTATTATAGGTACAGTTTGGTGTCAAAAGACAAAGTCTGTATTTCCGAAGCCTTGATGGGACTCGCAGATATTGATGTTTCTTATGGCCGCTATAATGAAGCATTGCAGCGTTTACAGGAGGCGGATGCTACCTATCATGCAAAACCGGGCGACATACAGGTGGAAGACTATGTAAGGCAAGGCTACCTGTACAATACTTTTTCAAGGGCTTGGGAGGGCAAGGGCAATGCAGAACAATCTTTACACTACCGCAAGCTGGCAGATGAGGTAAGGGACAGTATTGATAGGAGGGCAAGGCTTTCCAATGACATCGCCATCCAGCAATTATTGGAAGCGGAACAGCATGCTAGTGAAATAAAACTGCTGGAAAAAGAAAAGCACAACGCCTTGCAGAAGCAATATTTCCTGATTGCTGCTGCTGCATTGGTGGCCATCATTTTTTGGTTGGCATATAACAGGCAACTTATCAAACGGAAAAAGGACAGGGCATTACTGGAGAAAAAAGAAGCCATACTGCAATCCGAGAAGGCGAAGATAGAAGCAGACCTCCAGCATGCCACGGCCATGCTGAACAGCTATATAGAAAACCTGCAGCAGAAGACAGCCTTGTTGGACAAGGTACAAACAGAAATACAGTTGCTGCAGCATCAAGCCATTAACCATGATGAGGAACTGGTGTTCCTGCAAAGGCTTAATGATTCCACCATACTGACAGAAGAACAATGGCAGGGATTCAGGGAGCTATTTGAAAAGGTTCATGCTGGATTCTTCATAAAATTGAAGGCCACCTACCCGCAACTAACGCCAGCAGAAACTAGGTTATGTGCCCTGACCAAACTGCAACTGGGTACCAAGGAAATGGCCAGCATGCTAGGCGTAAATGCAGACACTATCAAAAAAACCCGTCAACGCCTACGCAAAAAAATTGGCATTTCAGAAGAAACAAGCCTAGAAGAAGTAATGGATGTCTTGTAGGCAATAGCTGTATTTCTTTCAAGATAAAGCAAGATAAAGACTATGATTTATTTCTCTGTTGATATTCATTATCAACAACTTATAGAATTGTACCCCAAATTGCCCCCCTCCTTTGCACTATTAGCATAACGCAGTAAGGCTACTTTGCATCCTCTTAAGTAAAGTACTGGAAAGGGTACAGCATTTGCCCCCATTCAACCCTCCCTTTTTTGTTTGGCCGTTAATCTAGATAAACATGAAAAGCATTTTTACCAGAACATTGTTATTGACCCTATTGCTTGTTGCCATCCATGGGTTTTGCCAAGCACAAACCAAACGGTATGTGGACAGCAGTATGGCTGTATCTGGCAATGGCAGTAGTTGGGCTACTGCATTCAAAGATTTCCAGGCAGCCATTGATGCCTCTGGTGTAAACGATACCGTGCTGGTGGCCAAGGGAACTTACCAACGAGGTTCGGGAAGCTATTTTGATATTGGCTATTACGACTATAACTTTCAAAAAGCAGGCCTCAAAATATTTGGAGGGTTCCCTTCTGGCGGCAGCAGTTTTGCCCAGCGTAATGTGTTGAACAATCCCACTGTCTTAAAAGGGAACAATGCACCAGTGCTACTAATGGGGGCCATTGGCAATACGGAATTTGATGGGTTTACCATTAGGGATGGGGTAGCCACGCTTTTTGATAATGACCAAGTAGTTTTAAAAGCAGGTGGGCTGGTCATACAGTCTTCCAGTGGCAATGGTTATCAAAACTCTGCAAGGATTATTAAGAACTGCAGTTTTGTCAACAACACTGGCAACTTCGGTGGAGCTGTGTTTACCAACATGTTCGCCAATGAAGGCACCCCTACTGTTTTTGCCAACTGCCTTTTTAATAGCAACACAGCCCTTAAAGGAGGTGCCATTTACCACAATAACTATTCGCTGAACCTATACAACTGCAGTTTCTACAACAACAAAAGCACCATCCCCAACCTGTCGGTTTATGGGGGTTATTGTATTTGGAATGTTTCTTTTACTGGTGGGATAAGTGCCTATAACTGCATTTTTGATAATGAAGTATGGGATGAACGTAATGTGATAGGCATACAGTTCGCCCATTTGGAAAACTGTATTTATCCACGTACCTACACATTGGGCAATAGTTGGATAAATGTAGACAACTATAATTTTATCTACCCTCGCTCCATAGACCCAGACAACGGTAATCGTTATGTAGACCCTGCCAATGGCAATTTCCATTTGCAATGCAGCAGCAATGCCAATAACAATGGTAATAATGCCAAGGTTCCAGCATATCTCACCAAGGATTTAGCTGGTAACGACCGCATACGAAGAACAACGGTTGATATGGGTGTTTTTGAAGAAATTGGCGGCAACCAGTACACCAATTTTTATGATACCATTTGTCAGGGCTCCTCTTATATTTACAAGGGCCAGACCCTTACCCAAACAGGTGCCTATTCCAACACTTACTCAACGTATTATGGTTGCGATAGTATTGTAACACTATACCTGAAAGTACTTCCAGCAACCAGTTCAGAAGTTACAGTCATTACCTGTGGTGGATATACGGCTAATGGCATTACCTATACCACACCGGATACCTATGTGTCGCATACCACCAATATGTATGGCTGTGATAGTACCATCACCGTACACTTGCTAAAAGTTATTCCCCCCTCCGCCACTTTATATGTTGACAGTAGTGTAACTGTAAATGGCGATGGCAGCAGTTGGGCTAATGCCTTTCAATCATTGGCAGATGCCCTACTTGCTGCCAAATACTGTAGTACAATAGATAGTATCCTTGTAGCCAAAGGCACTTATCAACCACCAATTGGACAAAGCTTTGTCATGGCCAAAGGCGTAAAAATGTTTGGGGGCTTCCCCAGTGGTGGTGGATTGTTTTCACAACGGGTGCTGCCATCCATTGCTGGCAGTACGGAAGGCGGCACCATCTTGACAGGAAACGGTGCCGGCATTATCCGTAATGATAACAACCTGCTTACACCAGATGATGTATTGGATGGTTTTACCTTTCGTGATGGATACGCAGAATCAAATGGCTCATCAATTGGCGTTTCTGCTGGCATAGCCAATATCCGTGCATCTCCCACCATCAGCCACTGTAGTTTCCTGAACAATTTCACCGCATCAGATAATGGTGGTGGGGCCATCTACAATAACCAATCATCACCTATTATTTCCCAATGTATTTTTTGGGGCAATACAGCTGTAGAAACAGTGTATCCATATAATAGCGGCTATAGTTTTGGAGGGTATGGTGGTGGTATCTCCAGTGAAAACAGCTCTTACCCAGTGGTGAGCAACAGCCTGTTCATAGGCAATGCTGCCAGTTTACCTGACCCTTATGACCCCACTTATTATGATGGTGGCGGTGAAGGTGGGGCCATATATAGTGGATACAGCTCCTCCATCAAAATAAGCAATTGTGTATTTGCCAACAACAAAGCAGGATATACAGGTGCCGTAGCTTCTTTTTATGATGTCAATGCTGCTATTTATAACAGTATCCTGTACAATAATAGTGCAGGGAATGACCCAAGCTCCAGTGCAAGCCTTTATGCTGCTGGGGGGGCTGTTGTATTGAACAATAGCATAGTAGGGCCGGGGGACCATAGCTATATCAATCAATCAGGAGCAGACATTAACGGCACGGGCGACCTAATAAATACAAACCCCTTATTTGTAAATCCCGCCAATAATGATTACCGCCTCTTGCCCAATAGCCCTGCCATTGATGCAGGTACGGCAGATACTACTGGGACTGGCGTAGGCAATGTGGATCTATGGAACAGCGTCCGTATAAAAGGAAGCAGGATCGATATGGGAGTCTATGAGCTACCTGCTTACTACAGCAATGGCAACAATTTGGCCAATACACTCACCAATTGGAGGGCCAATACGGATGGAACGGGGGCTTCCCCTGCGGCCTTCAATAACCTGGCAAGGTTTACCGTACAGTCTGGCCATACACTAAGTGCAACTGGCAACCTTGGTTTGGACAGCAGTGCACTGATTATACAAAGCAATGCAGGCATCAACAATACAGGCATATTGAACATTGGAAGCCTGCTAAGCAATAATGGAACCATCTCTGGCAGTGGCACCACTGTTCTCAATGGAACCATGGGCAGCCAAACATTGGAAGGCATTGGCAGCATCAGCAGCCTTACCATTAACAACAATGCAACCATTGCTGCTACCGGCAAGCAAACAGTAACGGATGTGCTTACCTTACAATCCGGTACACTCATTACCAATGGCAACCTGGTACTAGCATCCACAGCAGTTGGCACTGCAAGCATTGCAGCCATTGATGGCACCATCAATACTGGTACCATCAGTGGCAACCTTAGCCAGCAACGTTATATCCCTGCCAAGGGCAGCAGGACCTGGAGTTTGGTAGCATCACCATTTGCACAGACCATCAGCAGCAGCTGGCAGCAACAGGTACACATAACAGGTGCAGGTACGGGAGGAACCGTTTGCCCTTCATTGACACCCAACAGCAATGGCTTTGATGCCACGGTAACCAATGCACCAAGCATGTATGTATATGATGGAACAAAGGCTGTTGGCAGCAGGTGGACTTCTGTTACAGGCACTACTGCTGTTAGCTTGGCACCGGGTACTGGCTACAGGATGAACATACGTGGCCCAAGGAGCATGGGCTGTTCGTTACTGGATGGTACCGTACTTGCAACTGCTGCTGCAACACTAAGTTCAACAGGTGCGTTGAGTGCAGCCAACAAGAACATGGGCAGTTTCTCCACCACAGTAAGCAACAATGGCGATGCAACGGGAGCTAACGATAATTACTTATTAATTGGCAACCCCTACCCAAGCCCAATAAGCTTCAGTGCATTGAGGACAGCCAACAGCAGCGTCATCAATAACAGCTATGCCATTTATGCACCAGGCAACACCATCGGCAACTATGCCTTTTGGAATGGCAGCACATGGACAGGCGGCAACACAGGATTAAGCGATGCATCTGGTGATATCCTAGCAAACGGGCAGGCCTTCTTTGTAAAGGGCAGCGTGGCAGGGGCCAACATTACTTTGAACTGGGCCGAAAGCATGAAATCATCCTCCATACAGAACGGCTATTTCAGGAATAGTGGCATCAACCCAAACAGGCTCAGGATTGGCTACTTCCTGACCAATGGGAGCAAGGCTGATGAAATTATGGTGGAGTTTACGGACAGGGCAAGCAGCAATGAAATAAATGATGGTGATGTGGTTTCCATCAGCACGGGTTCACAGAACCTTAAATCATTGAAGGCGGGAAAGGAGCTGGCGTTCCATACAAGGAGCATCCACTTCACCATGGATACTGTGCAACTGAATGTGGCCAGTACCAGCAATGGTACTTTCAAATTAAGCTTCTATGATTTTGATGAGTTCGTTACCAATAACAATGCAAAGATTTACTTGATAGATAAGTACACTGGTACTACACAGTTGATGAATGATACCCAAGAATACAGCTTCACTGTAAACAATGGTGATGCCAATAGTTTTGGCAAGCAAAGGCTTTTTGTGGTGTTCATTAAACCAGTACCGGTATCCATACCCATGTACGTAGAGGTGAGGGCCTATCCCAATCCAGTGCTGGGCGAGCTGAAGGTTCAGTTGCCAATAGGCACATGGTTACTGAAGCTGTCTGATGCACAGGGCAAAGTACTTGTTCAGCAGGATGCATCCTCATCACTGGAAACCATCAACATGTCAAGGCTGTCAGCGGGAACCTACCTATTGGAAGCCATCAATCAAAAAGGAGGGAAGTCCATTCAAAAAATCATCAAGCAATAAACATTCAGCCAACAAAGCAAGAATCATGAAACAAGCATATAGGATACTTAGCCTAACCCTGGTGTTCACGTTTGCCATAAGCCTAAAGGCCATGGCCATAGACGATGAGGGCGGCATTGGTGGCGATGTTCCGGTGGATGGCGGCCTCAGCTTATTGGTGGCTGCTGGTGTGGGCTATGGGGCAAGAAAACTGAAAGACAAAAAAGAGCTTTTGAAGTGACAACCTTTCGGACAACTTCTTTTTGCCAACCTATAACAGCACAAATGCAACGTGCATACTCATAATCATGTCGAAATAAGTATCATAGCATTTCTAATTACAAACGTTAACAGGCAACTCTTCCTGTTATAAACAAATTGGGACTACCAACCCTCATTCCCAAGCACAAAAAAGTCCAGAACCAACGTTACGCTTACGTTCTGGGCTTTTAGAGTGGTGTGGGCCGAGGTGAAATTTACTGCAATCAGCTACTATTCAGTAGCAGAAGCGATATTGCCCCGACTTTGCATCAATATTAAAAATACAGGTTGTTCCAATGCCTTGCAGTAGCTCGAAGGAAATGCGGGCTACCAATAAGGTACCTGATTTTTGAGCCTTTTGATTACAACTTAAATCTTTATAAGTTGCATTCCAGGTTCAATCAAGGGGTTTAATCATTTTGCTCGTAATTACTACTAGGCTTTTTTTTGAGGAGGCAAGGTTGGGATAAAGCCATTGCCTTAATGCCCGACCTAATATTGAGTGATGTAACGGTGCCCGAAATGGATGGGATACAATTACTGGACAAACTTAAAAATGATATGGCCACTAGACATATACCTGTCATCTTGTTAACCGCAAAATCATCTGTTGAAAACCAAATAGAAGGGCAGAACTAGGGGGCAGATTACTATATCACTAAACCATTTAATACCAACTTCATCCTTGCTTCAATAGATAACTTAACTGAAGCAACGGAAATTTTTTTTTGAGTCATTGCTTTCAAAGAAAAAAGCATCAAATGCAAGCATTGAGGAGATAAAGCAAGTTGCGAGTGAAAATCAAAAAGATGCTGCAAGAGAAGAAACAAAAATTGTCATTACAGCCAAGGATAAAGTATTCTTAAATAAGGTAATTGAAATTGTGGAAAGGGGGATGCAGGATCCCGATTTCAATATTGATAACGTGGCTGAATTGCTATTACAGGGGCGGACAACATTCTTCAAGAAATTCAAGAGCCTAACTAATCTTGTACCAGTTGAGTTCATTCGTGATACAAGGCTCAAACGTGCAAAAGAACTGCTGGATGGAGGAGAAGACAATATTGCCACAATTGCTTTGGAAGTGGGCTTCGGTAGCACAAAGTATTTTAGTACCCGTTTTAAGAACAAGTATCAAATGTCACCTTCGGAGTATTTAAAAATCCAGAAACCTTAATCTTTTCGAACTGGCGATTTGAGGCTGCAGTGCCATTTCCTGCCACACTGGAAATTACGTCTGTTGGAACAGTGACCTTCCTTATGTGGTTATCCAAAATCGCAGAATATAAATCCCGTACAAAAAATCTAAAGAAATTTCGCAAGGAATGTAAGAATATTTCAAATATGCCATGCGTGCACTCAGTGGCACTAGTGACATAAATCCTCAGAATAACATCTTTGACGGTTTCTGGGATATAAATTTTGCAGTAGGGGAGAACATGAGCTTAGAAGGCGTCTTAAAAATCTTGCGGTCTACCAGAGGAGCGACTCGAATAGTTATATCGTTTGACTAACAGCTAGCTTATACGTATATTCTTATCGAGCTATTGTTTTTCAACAAAAAATGCGTTTCCTCTTAAACCATTTACATTTGTTTTCAATTTGCCCACTCCCTTGAAAATGCTCAATACATCTTTGAAAAAAATAGGACTGTTCAATTGCTTCGCATTGGCTATTACTTGTTGTTGTTGTATATCAAGGGTACTTGCTCAACCTAAGCAGGATAAATACACTATCTCACATCAATTATTGGGCATTGAATATGGACTTGCTGCAAATGAGGTGTTCTGCGGATTGCAGGATGGTCAAGGGTTTATCTGGTTTGGAACAAGGAATGGGCTAAACCGTTACGATGGTAAGAAAATGCAGTTGTTTACGAGACAGGATTATCAAATGCAGGACAATAACATTGTAAAATTGGCCACTGATATGCACAGCCAATTGTTCATTCAATATGGCAACCCTGGGTATCAAAGAATGGCAATAGGCAAAGTGGATATACTTAACCAACAAACCTTAAAGGTTGCTTCATTAACTCAAACATTTAAAGACCTGCCCTTTAAGGAAGCAAATGTTTATTGGATAACAAACGATGGAACAGATAGGGTGAACATCATGACTAAAAGCCCCTATCAATTATGGCAGTACACTGCAAAAGATGGGTTCAAGTTGCGTTTTGAAATGAAACCATGGAATACTGGTTACTACAAATACAGCGACCCTACTGGGCCATACAGCTTTTTTTATAAGGACTTTGTATGCATGGGATTTGGTGGTCATGAAACCCAATACTTCATCAATGGAAACCAGATAAGCCAGTTTTCACCAGATGTTAGCCTCAATTACCTTCCCGTAAACCTCAATAGCCATCGTGAATTCATGGTGCATTACAATAGTAATGACTATAAAAGATTGGGCTTCTTTTCCATGGACAAGAATGGCAAGTTAAACGATGGCTTCAATGCAAAAGATGCCCATCTTGCTGACTTGGAAGGATTTGGTGGAACCCCCTTTCCTGTGGCAAACGACACAACTTGCATATTTCATGTAGTTGACAAAGGGATATTTCTTTACACAGGTAATTCATTGCTAGAAATAGTGGGGGCATCACGACTAAAAAAGTTTACCAATTTCATGCTGCATGAGGCTTTTGCTGATCAATTAGGCAATACATGGATTTGCACATCAGTAGGTACCTATAAAATTAAAGTGAAGCAGAACAGGTTTACTCATTACTTCTCCAAGCAGCAGCAGCAATTGGAAGCAAATAACCAAGTAAGGGGTATTTGGCAGGATGCTGAAGGGACCGTTTATGCCAATGTATGGGACAAATTTTTTATACAGCAAAAAGACAGGCAAAAGGCCATCAATACATTTGGAGTAAACTTTGCCCTGCTTAGCCATTTGGGGAAATTGTACTCTACCAATTATCCCCTGCAGGAATATTTGTTTAAGGAAAACAAATTCAAACGGCTTGCAAATACAGATAGTGGCCGTTCCATACTTAGTGCAGCTTCATTAAATGACAGTATGTTGCTGCTTGGCAAAATGGAATATGTTTATACTTATAATCTCCGTACCCATGAACTTGTAGAAAAGCATTTCAGGAATAAGGTTATTTCAATGCCTTACCGTTTCCTGAAAAGGAAAGATGGAACAATTTGGGTTGTAGGTGAAAGTGGATTGCAGCTATTGAACAGCAAAGGCGATATTATAGATTATTTTGATGCAGAAAATAAAGAAGCAGGGCACCAATTGCCTAAGGGCAACTTCACAGATATTTTTGAAGATGAACAAGGAACCATCTGGCTTACTACAAGTGGTGATGGGCTGTGCAAATGGAACAGGAAGCTAAACAACTTCACGCATTTCAGTATAAAAGAAGGCATGCCTTCTTCTGTGCTTTACAGAATGGAAAGTGATGGCAAAAACCATCTTTGGATAAGTACTGAGAATGGTCTGGTTTGCTTCAATATGCAGAACGAAACCATGAACAGTTTCTTTGTAAGCGATGGGCTTTCAGATAATGAGTTCAACAGGATGTCTTCATACAAGGCAAGTGATGGAAGGCTCTTTTTTGGTGGCATGAATGGTGTAAATGCGTTCTACCCCAATGAAATTATCAATGATGCTTCCAATGCAAAAGCAGCTTTGAGGATTGTATCCTTCCAGCAGTTTTCTGCAAATGCAGACAAGTTGGTTGATTTAACTGCCGAATTGTTGCAGCATCAAAAAATTGTATTGAATCCTGGGGACCAGTTTTTCAATATAGAGTTCCGCTTACTGGATTATGAAAACAAAACAAACCAGTATGCCTATAAAATAGAAGCTCAGGACAAAGACTGGAACTATACCACAGAAAGCAGTATTCGTATCAGCGGTCTTCCCTATGGCAAATATACTTTGCATATAAAAGGACAGAATGTGAATGGCCAATGGAGCAGCAGTGAACTGCTAATTCCTATTGAAGTGTTGGCCCCCTTATATAGAAAAATTTGGTTTCAGTTATTGCTCTTGGCTATTGCGGCATCAATTGTTTTTCTTGCGTTTAAGTTACGTACCAAGAAATTGCAAATGGACAAGCACCGATTGGAAGAAACGGTTACCACAAGAACAAACGAACTGCAAAAATCATTAGGTGAACGGGAACTGCTGCTTAAGGAAATCCATCACCGTGTAAAGAACAACCTGCAAATAATTTCTGGCCTGCTCGATTTGCAGAAGGAAGAAATTGAAGCAGAAGAATCCAAGGCAGTTTTCAATGAAGGGCAGAGCAGGGTAAAGAGCATAGCATTAATACACCAGAACCTTTACCAGAACGACAACCTGGCCAATATCAAGTTCAGTTCCTTTGTGAAGGAATTAACCGTGCAGGTGGGTGAAGTATTTGAACAATTGAATGCAAAACTTGAAATAGATATTGATATGCCTGATTTGATATTGGATATTGATACAGCCGTGCCATTGGGTTTAATCATCAATGAGCTATTGACTAATGCATTCAAATATGCCACATCGAAAAACAAAACAGGACTGGTAACTATAAGCCTCAAAGATCAAGGCGATGGAAACTACTTGCTCAGGTTTGCAGATGACGGTCCAGGGATTCAGCAAGGAATAGACTTTGAAGAGGCGTCCACATTGGGGCTTCGCTTAATCAAAGGGCTTGCTTCACAACTATATGGTCAAGCTGCTTATCGCTATGATAATGGAAGCGTTTTTACTATTGCATTCAAGGACAGTGACACACGTAAATTGGAAAGCTGATGACATGTTTATCCCATCTTTCATTGGCTTCATCCCATTTTGAAGTATATCCATCGTTAAGGGATAAACAAATGGCTGTTTCTGTCTATATTCAATTTTTACAGAGAAAGATGATATTATGAGCAATGTGAAAATTGGTGTGGTGGAAAATGAAATGGTGATAGCAGATACCATTTGCCTTACCCTAAAAAAACTGGGGTACCAAGTGCTGCCCCCTGCACATAATTATTCTACGGCCTTGCGTATGATTGACCATTCAAAGCCCGATCTGATGTTGCTGGATATTAATTTGGGTGGACAAAAAGATGGTATTGATGTGGCACATTATATTAGGGAAAACCATGAGGCACCCATTATTTTCTTAACGGCCAATAGCGATAACATAACAGTGGAAAGGGCCAAGCAAGTAAAGCCTAATGCTTATTTGGTAAAACCGTTTACTAAAGAAGACCTTTATTCGGCCATTGAGATTGCTATAAGCAATTACACTAGCACAACTACCTTTTCAAAAAAGCAGGAATCCATTTTAGTGAAGGATGGATATGATTTTGAAAAAGTTTCTTTCAAGGATATACTTTACCTGAGTAGTGAGCAAAACTATGTAACCTTCCATTTGGCCAACGCCAAAAAAGTAATGATGCGTTCCACCCTGCAGGAAATGCAGGACAGGCTTCCCGATAGCATGTTTACCAAATTGAACAGGAGCTTCATCATTAACCTGAAACATGTAACCAGGATAGAAACCGAGAAGGTCTTACTGGACCAACTGGAATTTCCAATCACGAAACCCGTTCGTGATACATTGCTTGTACAGGTGCAAACCTTTCTCTAAACTATTGAGCATTTCTTCTCCCAATCATTCATTTCCCAAACATTTTTTTGCACAAAAAAATAATGTAGTAATAAGATGTAATTGCTTGCAGTAGTAATAATGCAGTTTCAATCACGGTTGATAATTAACCTCATCCCACATGCTGCTGACTTTGTCCCATTTTTAAAAAGGCACTTCTTGTGATTGATAATTTACAGTCCAATTATAATAGTACAGGTTTAACTGTGCATTTAAAAACTGTTTAAAGAATCATCAAATGATGGTTCTGTCATTACCAAAACCCAACCGTATGCTTACGAAAATTGCAGCACTCATCTTTTGTTCTTGGCTTGTTGGTGCACAGACATTTGCACAAATCTCCATAACCTCCATTTCCCCCACCAGTGGCATTGTTGGTTCTTCTGTAACCATAACAGGAACAGGGTTCAACACAACAAACACAAATAATGTAGTGTTTTTTGGGGCCACAAGAGCCGCAGTTACAGCAGCCACAGCTACCAGTTTAACAGTAACAGTACCAGCAGGGGCCACTTATGCAGCAGTTACTGAGCTGAACACTGGTACTGCGTTAACAGCAGCTAGTCAGCAATTTTTCAACCCCACTTACACGCCAAGCAAAGGAAGTATAACATTGGCTGATATGGCTGGTAAAGTTGATTTCACTACAAATGCAGCATCCTCCTATACAATGGCTATTGGAGATTTAGATGGTGACGGCAAAACAGATGTGGTAGTACCCGATTATACGAACAATCTAATTTCAGTATTGCTGAACACTGGCAACAGTGGCACAGTGAATTTTGCAGCTAAAGTAGATTTTACCACAAATGCATATCCTTATGCTGCGGCTATTGGAGATATTGATGGTGATGGCAAACCTGATATTGCAGTAATAAATAATGGCAACAATACGGTTTCGGTGTTTCGCAATACCAGTAGCATTGGGTCTGTTAGTTTTGCACCAAAAGTAGACTTTGCTACTGGTGCTTTTTGTATGGCAGTATTGATTAGCGATATTGATATGGATGGCAGGGCCGATTTAGTAACTACCAGCTATAACAATCATAAGGTTAACATACTTCGCAATATAGGCAGTGGTACTACTATCAACTTTGCTACTAAAGTGGATATAAGCCCTAGTTTAGGGCCTATACCAATGGCCATTGGTGATATTGATGGCGATGGTAAACCAGACATAGTAACTGGTAATCAATTTGACCTTACCATATCAGTGTTGAGGAATACATCAACCAGTGGCTCAATCGGTTTTGCCACCAAAGTGGACTTTTCAGGAGGTGAAGGTACTGGGTTGGCTCTTTGTGATATGGATGGTGATGGCAAATTGGATGTGGCAGTAACCAATACTAGCAGTAATACGGTTTCACTATTCCGGAATACGTCAACCAGTGGCACTGTTAACTTTGCTACCAAGGTGGATTTTGCCACTGGCACTTCTCCTGATATCATATCGTTTGGTGATATCAATGGCGACGGTAAACCCGATTTAACGATAGGTAGTGACTATACTAATACGATTTTTGTATTCCAAAATACTGGTAGCAGTGGAATGCTCAGCTTTGCTACTAAAGTAGATTTTACTGCTGGAAGTATAGTAGTGGTTGGAGATATA
Organism: Chitinophagaceae bacterium; assembly: GCA_023251255.1. GTDB lineage: Bacteria > Bacteroidota > Bacteroidia > Chitinophagales > Chitinophagaceae > UBA1930. The sequence goes on along the minus strand of JAHEZD010000050.1, from coordinate 19,940 downwards.
GATGGTGATGGCAAACCTGATTTAACAACAAACAATGGCAGCAGTACGGTTTCGGTATTACGTAACATTTCTTCGCTTTTTTCCACCAATGCAAACCTATCTGCATTAACTACTACAGCTGGTACATTGTCACCAAGCTTTGCAGCAGCCACCACTGCCTACACCGTTAATGTAACCAATGCTGTTTCCAGTGTAACGGTAACCCCAACAAAAGCTGATGCCAATGCAAGTATTCAAGTACAAGTAAATGCAGGAGGGTATGTTACTGTAACAAGTGGTGCAGCATCTTCCTCATTGCCCCTAAATGTTGGCAGCAATGCGATTGATGTGAAGGTTACTGCGGAAGATGGAACAACCATTAAAACATATTCTATAACAGTAACAAGAGCAGTACCTCTTTCAACCAATGCAAACTTATCAGCCCTTACCAGCACAGTGGGAGCATTGTCACCAAGTTTTGCAGCAGCAACAATTTCCTATACAGCCAGTGTTGCCTATGCAATTTCCAGCGTAACAATAACACCTACAAAAGCCGATGCCAACGCAAGCATTCAAGTACAGGTAAACAGTGGTGGTTATGCAACAGTGGCAAGTGGAGCAGCATCGTCTGCATTGGCCTTAAATATTGGCAGTAATGCCATTGACGTAAAAGTTACAGCACAAGATGGCAGCACCATTAAAACATATACCATAACTGTTACAAGGGCTGCACCTTCAACCAATGCTGACTTGTCATCCCTTACTATCTCTGCAGGAACATTGTCACCAGGCTTTACAGCAAATACAATAACCTATACAGCCAGTGTGGGCAATGCCACTACAAGCGTAACAGTTACACCAACATTAGCAGATGCTACTGCAACCGTACGAGTAAGGTCAAATGGTACGGGCTACGCATTGGTAACAAGTGGGAATGCGTCATCAGCACTGTTATTGAATACAGGGGGCAATACGATAAATGTAGAAGTTACTGCGGAAGATGGCTTAAGCGTTAAAACATATACCATAACGGTAACAAGGGCTGCAGTATCCACCAATGCAGACCTTTCTGCATTGACTACCACAGCTGGTGCAATATCACCAAGCTTTGCAGCCGCCACAACTACCTATACAGCTAGCGTTGTCAATGCAGTTTCCAGTGTAACAGTAACACCAACAAAAGCTGATGCCAACGCAAGTATTCAAGTGCAGGTCAACAGTGCTGGTTATGCAACAGTAACTAGTGGTGCAGCATCATCTTCATTGGCCTTGAATGTTGGCAGTAATGCTGTCGACGTAAAAGTTACAGCGGAAGATGGAACCACTATTAAAACCTACACTATAACTGTAACAAGAGGAGCTGTGGCTTCAACTAATGCAAACTTATCAGCCCTTACCAGCACTGCAGGAACATTGTCACCAAGTTTTGCAGCAGCAACAACTACTTACGCTGTAAATGTGACCAATGCAGTTTCAAGTGTAACGGTAACCCCAACAAAGGCAGACGCCAATGCAAGCATTCAAGTGCAGGTAAACAGTGGGGGTTATTCAGCAGTAACAAGCGGTGCAGCATCATCTTCATTGACCTTGAATGTTGGCAGCAATAGCATTGATATAAAAGTTACAGCAGAAGATGGCACAACCATTAAAATATATACAATCACAGTAACAAGGGCTGTCATTCCCCCAGGCAATGCCCTGAACTTTGATGGCAGCAACGATTACGTTTCCATAGTACATAATGCTGCATTCAATGTTGCGAAGATTACCATGGAGACATGGGTTTACTGGACGCCTACAACACCTGCCGATGTTCAGTTCCTGTGCAGCAAGGGAACGGAAGCCCTGGAAATACAGGCAGGCGGCACGGCAAACGGCCTGCGTTTCATTCCGCGTACAGGTGTTTTTATTGATGTTGCCAATGCACTGAAAACAAATGCATGGACACATATTGCTTTTGTTTATGACCCATCAAACACGTACGCAAAAGTTTATATCAATGGGGTGGAGGTTTCCTATACGGTTACATCAGGTGCCATCAGCAGTGTTCTGGTAAATAATACCAATGACATCAACCTTGGCAGGCGAAGCACCAATCAGTACTATCTCAAAGGCAGCCTTGATGAGTTCCGCATTTGGAACGTGGTACGTACGCAGGCAGAAATACAGGCAGGCATGTTCAATGTGGTCAGCCCATCTGCTACTGGCCTTGTTTCGTCCTATAGCTTTGATAATGGCATTGCAAGCGGCACCAATACGGGCATAACAACTTTGAACGATGCGACTTCCAATGCCCTTAACGGCACACTCAACAATTTTGGACTGACAGCAGGAGCTACCAGTAACTGGGTGGAAAGTTATGCGATGGTTGTTCCAACAGCAACTGCTGCTACCAATATCACCACAACTGGTTTCACTGCAAACTGGACCGCACCTATAACAGGAACAGTGGATAATGGTTACAGGTTGGACGTATCCACCTCACCAAGTTTCACTTCTTTTGTTTCGGGCTATAGCGGTCTGTTGGTAAATGGCACTTCACAAGCTATTACAGGCTTGACTGCTTCTGTAACATACTATTATCGTGTAAAAGCAGACAAGACAAGCGTTACAGGACAAGGGGGCTATTCTTCAACAATCACAGCAAGCACTGCGGTACAAGTATTAACTCCCCCAGGCAATGGCCTGAACTTTGATGGCAGCAACGATTACGTTTCCATAGTACATAATGCTGCATTCAATGTTGCGAAGATTACCATGGAGACATGGGTTTACTGGACGCCTACAACATCTGCCGATGTTCAGTTCCTGTGCAGCAAGGGAACGGAAGCCCTGGAAATACAGGCAGGCGGCACGGCAAACGGCCTGCGTTTCATTCCTCGTACTGGTGTTTTTATTGATGTTGCCAATGCACTGAAAACAAATGCATGGACACATGTTGCTTTTGTTTATGATCCATCAAACACGTACGCAAAAGTTTATATCAATGGGGTGGAGGTTTCCTATACGGTTACATCAGGTGCCATCAGCAGTGTTCTGGTAAATAATACCAATGACATCAACCTTGGCAGACGAAGCACCAATCAGTACTATCTCAAAGGCAGCCTTGATGAGTTCCGCATTTGGAACGTGGTACGTACGCAGGCAGAAATACAGGCAGGCATGTTCAATGTGGTCAGCCCCTCATCTACTGGTTTGATAGCTTCATATAGTTTTGACAATGGAACGGCTGGTGGCACCAATACGGGCATAACAACTTTGAACGATGCGACTTCCAATGCCCTTAACGGCACACTCAACAATTTTGGACTGACAGCAGGAGCTACCAGTAACTGGGTGGAAAGTTATGCGATGGTTGTTCCAACAGCAACTGCTGCTACCAATATCACCACAACTGGTTTCACTGCAAACTGGACCGCACCTATAACAGGAACAGTGGATAATGGTTACAGGTTGGACGTATCCACCTCACCAAGTTTCACTTCTTTTGTTTCGGGCTATAGCGGTCTGTTGGTAAATGGCACTTCACAAGTAGTTACTGGCCTCACTTCAGGATATTATTATTACCAGGTTCGTGCAGATAAAACAAGTGTTACAGGCCAGGGCGGAAATTCGGTAGCCATAAATACTGTCATCGCCTATACCCCTCCCGGTAATGCATTGAATTTTGATGGGGTAAACGACAATGTCGGTACCAACTCAACCTTAGGCAATTTTGGAACGGGCAACTTTACATTGGAAACATGGGTTAGAACAACTGCCTCAGCAGGTGTTATTATGGCAAAAAGGAATTCAGCTTCATTCGGTAATTTCTTTAATATAATTGTATCGGCAACCGGGAAAGCTGCTTTCGAAATTGACCATAGTAATAATACTGACTATACGATTATTACAGGCAATACCAATATTAATGATGGCAGGTGGCACCATATTGCTGTGGTTAGAAATGGTACGCAAATATCATTGTATATTGATGGAAGTGCCGATGCCACACCGGTTACATTAGCTGGAAACCCCAATATAAACAATGCTGCCAGTTTAAGGCTGGGAACCAATGACCTGGGCATAAATTGGTTTGCAGGAAGTTTAGATGAAACAAGGGTATATAATACCAATCTTTCCGTAGCCAATATACAGGCCGATATGGTAAGCACTTCACCATCGGTGCCAGCAAGCTTGCAAGCCTATTTCAATTACGATATTGGTACTTCCACAGCAAACAATGCAGGCATTACTTCAATGCCTGATATGACCAGCAATGCCAACACGGCCACGTTACTAGGTTTTGGATTATCAGGAACCAGCAGTAACTGGGTAGAAAGTTATGCTATGGTAGTACCTACAGCTGCAACAGCTTCTTCCATCAGTGCCACCAGCTTTACAGCAAACTGGACAGCACCAGCAATAGGCACTGCAAACAGTTACTTCTTAGATGTAAGTACGTCAGCAAGTTTTGGCTCAGTAATAGCAGGCTCACCATTCACCATTGCTTCCCCCGGAACAAGCCAGATAATTACAGGGTTATCTGCCAGCACTACTTACTATTACAGAATTCGTGCAGATAAGGCTGTTATAACCGGGCAGGGGGCACGCTCATCTATCATAACAGTAACAACATCTGCCGTAGCAATGACACCACCAGGCAATGCCCTGAACTTTGATGGGGCCAATGACTATGTGGGCATTAATACTACTTTAGGAAACTTTGGTACAAGCAATTTTACAGTGGAGGCCTGGATTAAGACAACATCTACAGGCAATGGGAGTATCGTATCAAAAAGAACTGCTACAACTTATGGCAATTACTTCAGGCTTACTGCAACAGCATCTGGTAAAGCTTCTTTGGAAATAAATGAAAGCAGTGCAGCCAATTATACTTTCATAACTGGCAACACTACCATCAATGATGGAAAATGGCACCATGTGGCTGCTGTTAGAACAGCTACACAATTGTTGCTGTATGTGGATGGTGTGTCAGATGCAACAGCTAAAACGCTCAATGGGAATCCTAACATCAACAATGCCTCCACATTTAGCATTGGAAGATTTTTGGATGATGTGGCCACAGCAAAAGAACTTTTTAATGGAAATATAGATGAAGTAAAGGTTTACAATACCAATCTTTCAGCAGCCAATATCCAGGTAGATATGGTGAGTACATCATCATCTGTACCAGTTAGTTTGCAAGCATATTATAATTTTGATAATGGCACAGCAGCGGGTACCAATACAGGGCTCATTACTTTAATTGATCAAACAGCGAACACCAACAATGGTACGTTGAACAATTTTGCACTAACAGGCAGTACAAGCAATTGGGTAGAAAGCTATGCGATGGCTGTTTCTGCTACTACTGCTGCAACCAGTGTGCTTACCACTAGTTTCACTGCTAACTGGACTGCACCTGCCATTGGCACAGTTGATAATTACTTATTGGATGTTTCTACCAACCCTAATTTTGGAACAGTGATTACCGGTTCGCCATTCACCATTGCTTACCCGGGGCTTTCACAAAGTGTTACCGGGTTAACAGCAGGTGTTTCTTACTACTACCGCATAAGGGATGAAAAAACAAGCCTTACGGGCCAGGGTGCAAATTCAAATGTAACCACTGTTAGCACTGCTGGCGGCATTGTTTGGAACGGCACCACCAGTAATGATTGGAATACTGCATCCAATTGGACACCGGCCACTGTACCTACAACCAACGATGCAGTCATTATTCCAAACGGGGCGGCCAATATGCCTGTTAGCATAGGAATAGGATTGAATTGCATTGCTGGATCACTGAGCATTCAATCAGCTGCGTCCGTTAATATTTTGACTGCACTGTTTATCTCAAAAAGTATTAGTTGTGCAGGAACACTTACTACAAATACTGGAGGTATGTTACAACCCTACAATGGAACAACCCCGATTACTATAGCAGGAACTATGTCAATTGAAATCTTAGTCCTGAACAATTCTTTGGGAGCTATTATCCTGCCAGGAAGCACAGTTAATATAACCAACAATATTTATTTCAATAGTGGTGCATTAACTACCAATAATGGATTGGTATTAAAATCATCCGCCACAAAAACTGCTGGGGTTGGTCCCAGTGGCACCATTAGTGGCAATGTAACAGTTGAAAGATACATACCCGCGAAATCTTCCAGAACATGGAGCATGGTGGCATCGCCATTTACGCAAACTATTAGTAGTGGATGGCAGCAGCAGGTACATATTACGGGTACCGGTACAGGTGGCACAGTTTGCCCTTCCCTAACAGCACATACCAATGGTTTTGATGCAACTGTTAGCAATGCAGCAAGCATGTATGTCTATGATGGAACAAAAGCTGTTGGTACCAGATGGACTTCCATTACAGGAACCAATGCTGTTAGTACAGCTCCGGGAAAAGGATTTAGAATGAATATCAGAGGGCCAAGGAGCAATGGTTGTTCATTGCTGGATGGAACGGTTACCACAACCGATGCCGTTACATTAAGCACCACCGGTGTACTGAGCCAGGCCAATAAAAATGCAGGCAGCTTCACCATTGACCTGTTCAATAATGCAGATGCTTCCATTGCCAATGACAATTATATGCTTACAGGTAATCCCTACCCAAGTGCCATCAGCTTTTCAGCCCTACAGGCAGGTAACAATGGAGCAAGTGGCATCACTAATGCTTATGCCACATTTGCCCCTGGCAATACGGTGGGGAACTATGCTTTCTGGGATGGCGTTTCCACCTTTACTGGTGGCCATACAGGTATGGATGATGCTACAGGCAATACCATTGCCAGTGGGCAAGCTTTCTTTGTACAGGGCAAAATAGCAGGTGCAGGTGTAACATTGAATTGGGCTGAATCAATGAAATCAGGGCTTAACAGCAATGGTTATTTTAGGCAAGCTGCCATTACTCAACGTTTAAGAATTGGCTACTTACTTGCAAATGGTACACAGGCAGATGAAATCATGATCAGGTTTGCCAATAATGCTTCTTCAACTGCATTGAACAATGATGATATTGTATCCATTAACAGTGGCACACAAAACATCAAATCAATAAAAGCAGAAAGGGAACTTGCCATCAATACAAGGAACAGCAACTTTATCAATGATACGGTTCGGCTGGATGTGGTTAGCAACAACAATGGTAGTTTCAAATTAAGCTTCTATGACTTTGATGATCTTGTTCAGCAAACCAATGCAAATATCTATTTGGTAGATAACTATACAGGTACTGTGCAGTTGATGAACACCAACAAGGAATATGCTTTCACTGTAACAACAAGCATTGCTGCAACACAGGGAAAAGAAAGGTTTTCAGTAGTGTTCAGCAAACCAATACCCATTGTTAGCTTATTGCCATTCTCTATAAAAACCTATCCAAACCCTGTTAAGGATGTGCTGAATATTGAATTGCCTTCATTAGGGGAAACCTATACACTAAAGCTTGTGGATTTGAGGGGTGTGGTACTGGTGCAGCAAACTACACAGTTGGCCAACAATACTCTTTCAACAGCAAAGCTTGCAGCAGGTATTTATATGCTTGAAGTAACCAATGTAGCAGGCAAAAAAGAGGTAATAAAAATTGTAAAAAACTAATATTATTTCAATCAAAACAGAAACCCATGAAACAGAGATATAAAATGCTCGGCCTGATAGCAGTTTTTATTTGCATGATGTCGCTAAAAGCATTAGCCATAGATAATGATGGAGGTCTTGCTGACGATGTGCCACTTGATGGAGGCCTCTCATTACTCATTGCTGCTGGTGTTGGTTATGGAGCAAAGAAGCTAAGGAAGAAAAGAAATTGATAACAGGAATAAAATAATCAAGGAAGCATTTTGTATTATACAAAGTGCTTCCTTAGTTTATAGACATCCGAGCTTGCGAGACAAATTGCTCCTTTAAAAACACGGAACCTAGCTTGAAGACCTTTGATGTAAATAGCATATAAAATCATTGCGGTCACGAGACACCGTTTCTGAATATTAAAAAAGCCCAGAACTCAAGCTTGACGCTGATTCTGGGCTTTGACATTGTGGTGTGGGCCGGGATTGAACCGGCGACACAAGGATTTTCAGTCCTTTGCTCTACCAACTGAGCTACCGCACCATCCTTTTCATTCTACTATTGGTACTTCAGAATGCCCTTCGTTTTTCAGTTGGGGCAGCAAAAATAGGGGGATTTCACAAATAATCCACATCAATCAGTTATTTCTGCAAACTTTTTTCTGATAGCTGTTTTAAGCCATTACTTCCTTTGGTAAGTGGGCCAGAACAGCATCCCACAATCGTTTCCGCTGTTCCAGCGCCTCTATGGTGGCTGTGGTTGCTGCTTCCCATTTAATGGGGTCATTGCCGCATAGTTCGCTTACCATTTCCATGGCCAAGTGGCTATGGTGGCCACCATCCACTTCTATATGCCGTTCCAAATAGTATTTGAATAGGTTGAGCTTGCCTGCATGGGCGGCTGACAATTCCTTTACGATGCCAATGAACATGTCGGGGATAAGGTCTTCCCTACCAAAGGTGAATACGGCTGCCTGAACATATATGGACTGCTGCTCTATTACCCGGAAACTGTGGTTGACAAAATCCTTTACTGCATTGGGCGTTTGCAGTTTATCCAGTGCACTGGCCACGCTAACGCCATTTTGCAGGTAAACAATGAGCTGTTCGATTAATTGGGTACCTGCACCCATTTGCTGCATGGCTTGGAGGTAGAGTTCAAAATGGCTGGCCCTATTGCCCTCTTCGTCCACATCGCTTTCTTCACCGAGTACTATTTCATTAATCAGGTAGCGGGTATTGGCACTGCCTTTTGGAACCCAAGGTGTGGTAGTACAGGTAAGGTTTATCTGCAAGGATTTAAGCAGGCTCATAAAGTCCCAAACAGCAAACACATGCCATTGGGTAAATGTTTTCAACTGCTCCATTGTTTGCATATTGGCATACAATGGATGCTCCACCAACTGCTGCCGAATAGGGGATATGCGTTCTTTCAGTTCTTCAATAAATGCATTCATTTCTTTACAATTGGCTGCAAAGGAAAAAGAAAAGGTTGGATGCAACATCCAACCTGTATAATGATTTTGTCATTTTATGTAAACAGCTTCTTAAAACTCGCAGTTCTTGGGTGTTCTGGCGAAAGCGATTACGTCCCTGATATTGGTCATGCCAGTTACGAACTGAACCATGCGTTCAAAGCCCAAACCAAAGCCAGCATGCGGTACGGAGCCGAAACGCCTTGTATCGAGGTACCAGCTCATTTCTTCCACGGGGATATGGAAATCCTTCATGCGCTGTTCCAATTTGTCCAAGCGTTCTTCCCTTTGGCTACCGCCCACTATTTCGCCAATGCCCGGGGCCAGGATGTCCATGGCTGCCACTGTTTCCTTACCGGGTTCGCAGCCATCGTTCAAGCGCATGTAGAATGCCTTGATGGCGGCGGGGTAGCCAGTAACAATAACGGGTTTCTTGAAATGCTTCTCCACTAAGTAACGTTCATGTTCGCTTTGCATATCAATGCCCCAGCTAACATCGTATTTGAACTTTTTCTTTTTGTAATGGGGGCTATCCAGCAGTATCTGTATGGCTTCGGTATAGGTAATCCTTTCAAACTGGTTGTCTACCACAAATTTCAGTTTCTCCAGCAGGCCGAACTCGGCCCTCTCATTTTGTGGCTTCGCCTTTTCTTCTTCTGCCAGCCTTGCATCCAGGAACTCCAGGTCCTCCATGTTGTGCTCCATGGCATAGCGGATGAGGTACTGGATGAACTCTTCGGCCAGGTTCATATTATCTTCAATATCGTTGAAAGCTACTTCGGGTTCTATCATCCAGAACTCTGCTAGGTGCCTGGTAGTATTGGAGTTTTCTGCCCTGAAAGTGGGGCCAAATGTGTAGATATCACTGAATGCCATGGCGCCCAGTTCACCTTCCAATTGGCCACTTACAGTGAGGTTGGTGCTCTTGCCAAAAAAGTCTTCCGCAAAATCTATGGAGCCGTCCGCTGTTCTTGGAGCTGTTCCATCAATCGGCAGGGTGGTAACCCTGAACATTTCCCCGGCACCTTCCGCATCACTGGCGGTGATGATGGGCGTATGCAGGTACACAAATCCTTTTTCATTGAAGAATTGGTGGATGGCAAATGCCAATGCATGGCGCAGGCGGAACACAGAACCAAATGTATTGGTCCTGAAACGCAGGTGCGCTTTTTCCCTCAAAAATTCAAGGCTGTGTTTCTTTGGTTGCAGCGGATATTTTTCGGCATCACTATCCCCCAATATTTCCAAGGTCCTTGCTTTTACTTCTACTTTTTGTCCCTTGCCCAAACTTGGTACCACTTCCCCTACCACTTTCAAGGAAGCGCCTGTGGTAATCCGTTTGATGGTGGCGTCGTCCAGTAAACCCAGTTCAGTTACCACTTGCAGGTTGTTATTGGTACTGCCATCGTTCAGGGCTATGAACTGGTTGTTCCTGAATGTCCTCACCCATCCCATTACGGTTACTTCATGGCCTGTTTGCTCCGTTTGCAGTAGGTCCTTTACTTTGATACGCTTGTTGAACATGGTCTATTGTTTTGTGACAAGCTTGCGGAAGCGGGTTGGGCCCCTGTTCGCCCTAGTGGCGGACGCTTGTACTGTTTATCGAATATGGCGGCAAATATAAGCCCATCGCATGATGGTTGTTTCAGGCATTTTGCGCTTAAAGGCAGTCCTGTTAACGACAGAAAGCAGCCATTCACCTATGCTGTCGAATTAATTGGACAAAAAAATTTGTTGCATTACACAAAACTGCCTTAACATTGCAATGGAAACCCAACTGATTCTGTATTTCTAGGTTCAATTCTCATTTACATATCGGTTACCTCTTTTCCAAATTAGCACGCACTCATCAAGATTTTCAATTTATCAGACTTTACAAAACATTGAAAAAACGTTTCAATTTTCCCCTCACTTAATAGAATCTATGTACGACATTTTGCAATTAAACGACATGCTTGTTCCTGAATTATTGGATGTAGCTGACCAACTTCACATCACAGGAGCCAAAAAATTAGACAAACAGGAATTGATTTATAAGATACTTGACAGTCAAGCTGTTAAGGAAAGCGAAGTAAAGGAAAAGAAGCCTGCATCCAAACCCCGCAGGCCCATTATCGTAAAAGCTTCCACCCCAAATATAACCGAGGAAGCCGAAGTGGTACAGGAAGCCCCCAAGCCCCAAGAAGAAAAACCTGCTGCACCTGCCAAGACTGCTACTAGGGCACGTAAACCCAGGATAGAGAAACCTGCTGCACCTGTTGTGGCCGAGGAACAAAAACAGGAAGAAGCACCTGCTGTGGATGAGGCAGACAATAACAATATCAATAAAAATACGGAAGAAGATACCATTTCCCCTCTGGCACAGGCCATTTTGGCCAGTACGGAGGAAACACCGCTGCAGAACCTGTCGCAACCCATGCGCCAGCAGCAGAACTTCCGCCGTGAGCAGGCTTTCAACATCGAGTTCGATGGTGTGATCAACGGAGAGGGTGTACTGGAAATGATGCCCGATGGTTATGGTTTCCTGCGTTCTTCCGATTATAACTATTTAAGCTCACCGGATGATGTATATGTATCCCCCAGCCAAATAAAACTGTTTGGTTTGAAAACAGGGGATACTGTTGCAGGTTCTGTTCGCCCACCAAAAGAAGGCGAAAAATACTTTGCCTTGTTGAAGGTGGATAGCATCAATGGTTTCAAGCCAGAAGAAGTTAGGGACAGGATTCCATTTGATTACTTAACGCCATTGTTCCCTTTTGAGAAGCTGAATCTATATACGACTTCCACCAATTACAGTACCAGGATCATGGACCTGTTCACGCCTATTGGTAAGGGACAGCGTGGACTGATAGTGGCGCAACCAAAGGTTGGTAAAACCATGTTGCTGAAAGAAGTGGCCAATGCCATTGCTGCCAACCATCCTGAATGTTACCTGATTGTGGTACTGATAGATGAGCGCCCAGAGGAAGTTACCGATATGGAACGTAGTGTTAGGGCCGAAGTGATTGCTTCGACTTTTGATGAACCTGCTGAGAAGCACGTAAAGGTTTCGTCCATTGCCTTGCAGAAAGCCAAACGTTTGGTGGAGTGCGGTCATGATGTGGTGATACTGTTGGACAGTATTACACGTTTGGCCCGTGCACACAATACCGTGGCCCCAAGTAGTGGCAAGGTACTGAGCGGTGGTGTGGAAGCCAATGCCATGCAGAAGCCCAAACAGTTCTTCGGTGCTGCCCGTAAAATAGAACATGGTGGTTCATTGACCATTCTGGCAACAGCCTTGATTGAAACTGGTAGCAAGATGGATGAGGTAATCTTTGAGGAATTCAAGGGTACCGGTAATATGGAACTGCAATTGGATAGGAGATTGGCCAACCGCCGTATCTACCCTGCCATTGATTTGGTAGGTTCCTCTACCCGTAGGGATGACCTGTTGCTGGACAAGGATGTACTGCAAAGGATGAACGTGCTACGCTTGTTCCTGAACGATATGAACACGGAGGAAGCCATGAATGAATTGCTGAAACGTATGAGGGGCACCAAGGACAATGAGGAGTTCCTGGCAAGTATGAATAGATAATTATAATATGCGTTATATCAAAAGCAGCAGTATATATTTATACTGCTGCTTTTTTGTTTATATCATGTGTTCCTGCTTTTCCATTCCTGTACAGCATCGGCCAATGTGGTTCCTATGCTTGTTTTCATGTAGAACATGAAGCCCCTGTCGAAAGAAAAATGGTTGCCTATATGCTGCTTGAAAAACCGCCTAACATTTTGGGTATTCTTGTAACTATCTGTTATGACTGTTTGCGGTGTTAATGGCTCCTTGTGCCAATCGAATGTTGATTTCATGATGTATACATTTAGCGGATGACTAAAGTTAATCCGATTGGTCATGTGTGCATCAGTTGGGATACCTGTTATCAAGAAAGTACAGAAGATTATGACAACCGTTAACGAGGCCTAAGCCGTCGTCAGGGTTTGGGAAGCTACCATATCACCCAATCATAATTATTCGTGCTGTTCCTGGAGGTGGGTTTCTGCAGGCCATTGGTCAGTTGCATCACACGGCTGCCCACTAGCTTCTTCAGTTCGGATACTTTCAGGGTGGGGTTATTGTTGAATGCCTCTATGATGCTGTAGGTGAAAACGCCATTCTTCAAATCACCGCTTTCCTGTGCATACTGCATGCCGCCTGCTGCGGAGATGATGGTAGCACCTGTGCCCTTGCCCATGTTCACAAAAAGGCCCTGCATGAGTTCAAAGCTGTTGGCCATGCCCAATGTTTTCTTGTGGACCACTTTGATGCTGCTTTTTGATCTGGTACCCATACTGTCAAGTGACGGCTTGGATGCTTCAATTTTTGCTATCTCCTCCTTGTCCACTTCCCCGCTGTGGCAGGCATCTATGAGCATGAGCTTCTGGCGTGGCCTGATATTGTCCAATAGGGATTCCAGGTCATCATAAGCAAGCCCTTTGTCTTCCGGTTTGTCGAACGCAATGTGATAGGTGGAGAGGTAATAATCAAATTCCTTGCTCAGTATTCCATGACCGGAATAGGAAACAATCACTTTATCATCCTCAGTCAACTGCAGGAGTTGCTGCTTCAAGGCCAGTATGTTTTCCTTGGTCACGTTGGCATCAAACAGCGTATCTATACGGATGGCAGGATACCTGCTCTTGAGTTTCAGGGCAAGGTCACGGATGTCCTTTACGCTCCAGTTCAAATTGTATTCGGGTTGGGCAAACTGGTTGATGCCGATACCAATGAAATGCACCTGCGGCTGGCCAGTGGTTGCAACAGGATGCACCAATTGCAACTGCTCCCTGATGGATTCATTACCGTTTTCATCCATGCAGGAAACCTTGATATTGTTCAGCCCTGCTGACAGTGTAATAGGCAATTGGACCTGCTTTTCCGCCTTGGCAGGTAAGTTGTAGCCATTCTTCCCGAACACGGGGTTATCGTTCACCAACACGAATACTTTTTTAAGCGCCGCTTTTTTGCTGGCAGGTAGGATGTTCAGGCTCAACATGAATACTGGATCAGTTACTATATCCCCATTCAACTGGCTGTTCAGGATGCTGGTTTGTGGCAACTGGGTGGAGTAATGGAAGCCGTTTTCCTTGATGCCATTTTTCTTGAGGCGCTTCAGGTAGGCGTTGTAGTAGGCACTGCTAAGGCCGGCATCTTTGGCATCGGTTACTTCCAGTAGTTTATCTGGCCTATTGAACTGCATGTCCCATTGGTCAAAATCATAGAACTTCTGGCCAATGTTCCAGGAGAGGCTGGCTGCTGCGTTGGGTGTGGCCTTGTAGAAGCGGTCACTTCTATAAGCCACCGTTTCGTTCTGGTCCAGCGTGCTGAAGAAGTAGGTAGGCTTGGTGGAATCGAAGAACTGTATGCCTATGCGGTCATTGGACAGTGTCAGCAATTGCCTTTTAGGTGCCAGCACGGCTGCCGCATCACTGCCATTGGGCAAGGGTATTTTTTTCAGGAGGGTTTGCTGGTTCAGGTCCCATATCAGCCATTCATTTTTGGTGGCGGTAAACAACTGTTTTTGTACACTGTCATAGTACATGATCCTTTGGAAGGAAGGGTAGCTTAACCTGAAGTCCACGGTACCCTTTTCATAATTGTAGGCCCTGATTTCATCATTCCCCACTTCGTTGTCCGCACTTAGCAGCACGGTGTGCTGGCCCTCCATCACTGCCACTGGGTGGTACCGGGAAAAGAACTCCAGTGTGCCTTCCTGGTAAACGATGTCAAGTTCATTCTTGATGGTGTCGGTTTCCGTGCCATACTTCACATATTCTTCATAGGGCAGCTTGGCAATGCTGAGCCAACCAGTTTCACCCGAGCTGAAGAACAGGTACTTATTGTCAGCCGAAAAACGGAAGGCAGGTGTATAGCCGGGCGTATAGATAACTACGAAGCCTGTTTCCCTGTGCTCGCTTGGCCTATAGAAGGAGGCTACTTTTGTATGTTCCTTCATGTTCCAAACCATGATGGAATCATTGTTGGTTGCTTCGGTATTGTAGGCCAATAAACTGGCGTCACCCGAAACAGCAGGATTGTTGATGTTGTCCGTCACCGTCCATGCCTCGGTCACTTCACCCGTGGCAAGGGCCCATTGTTTTATTTGCTTGTTGGCAATGGTCAAGAAGCTGGAATCCCCCTTCAGCATCAATATGCCATGGCCTTCCTTGGTATAGATCACCTTGCCTTCTGTGCAGTTAAACAGGCTGAAGGAGCTTGGGTATTCCAATACTACTTTATGGGGTTCATGTGTCGGCAATATGTTCCGCACCTGTTCCTCGTTACTTTCTGGGAAGCGGGAGGCAGTCATTTGCTTGATGTTCCAGTAATTGCTGTAAGCCCCCTTCAGTTCAAACAGCCAGAGGCCATCTGAACTGATCAGTGCTTTTTTAACGGCGGCTATTTTGCCCACAAACTCGTTGATGGTCCTGCCTGTTTTCCAATGAATGGTCTGCAGGCCATTGTCAATACCCGCCAAAGCAATGGTTTCTTTTTCGTTCAGTTGGGACACATAAGCAACGCCCTCTTCCAATTTCTTTTCATTCATTAGCAGACCTGTTACTGACCACTCCTGTACCGTTCTGTTTTTTTGCAGGATGAGGTTCCCTGTTTTTGGAGAGAAAGCAATCATGTTCAAACCCTGTTCATTGGCAATTGTTGCAGCCATCTTCCTAGCTGGTATGCTCCATAGCCTGATGCTGTCATCACGCCCATTTTTAAAGGCAAGGGTAGTGAGGCTGCTGTTCAGCTCATAACGCCTGACTGTTTTGGGATAGAAGAAGGTTTGCTTGGTAGTATCTGTCCTGAAGCCTGCCATCATTCTCCCTTCAAAGGAGCCGGCCACTTCATTGTTGGACATGAAGAGCAGGAAATCAGGGTCCACTTTGGTAAGGTCGTAATACCTGGTGCTGTCTATATAGGCCCTTTCAATGCTGCTCAGGTAATTGCCATCGGGCAGGCCATAGATCTTAATGGAATGGTTCTTCTGGTGAATGGCCAGTGTTTTGTAATCGGGGCTTATGGCTATCTGTTTCTTCTTGTCGTCGCTATAGTATTCGGTAATTTCATCAAAGACCATTTCACCCTCGTCCCCCTTCAATGCTGCTATCACCATGACATAATCCTTCACCAGCAGCAGGGTTGTATCGCCCGGTAGCAGGAAAAGCTGGCGGATGCTGGCCTCGGGGGGCGAATGGAACAATAGTTTACCGGTTGCTACTTCCCATGTGGAGTAGGTACCATCAGTAGAAGCCAGTACCACAAAACTGCCGTCCTTGCTCATTTCAATTCCGGTTAGGGTATTGGTATGCAGCTTCAGGTCGTACATGAACTTGCCCGTGCGGTAGTTCCATATCTTGCCCGTGGCATCTTCGGAGGCGGTCACCAAGTATTTTTCATCTGGCGTTACCCGGTAGCCAATTAGGCTGGCCGTATGGCCAATGGGCAAGGTGAGCCTTGCCTCCTGGGCCTGTACAGTATTTTGGACAATCAAGAGCAATGCTACCAGCAAGGAATGCTTCATAGGGTATTTTCACCGAAGATAGCCGTGTACCTCAATAGGCCGCATACCCGTTTCGGGGTATTTACTTCATGCCGCTGCGCATCCCTTACCATATCACCCAGTCATAATTGTTGGTACCATTTCGGGAAGTGGGCTGCTGGAGGCCATTGGTCAGTTGCGTCACGCGGGTGCCCACCAGCTTCTTCAGTTCGGACACTTTCAGTGTGGGGTTATTGTTGAAGGCTTCAATGATGCTGTAGGTGAACACGCCATTCTTCAGGTCCCCCCGTTCCTGTGCGTACTGCATGCCGCCCGCTGCGGAGATAATGGTGGCCCCCGTGCCCTTGCCCACATTTAGAAAGAGGCCCTGCATCAGCTCAAAGCTATTGGCCATGCCGAGGTTCTTCTTTGGAGTAACTTTTACGGTGCTTTTTGATTGGGTGCCCATACTGTCCAGCGACTGTTTGGCTGCTTCTATTTTGGCTATTTCCTCCTTGTCCACTTCCCCGCTATGGCAGGCATCTATCAGCATCAGCTTCTGGCGCGGCCTGATATTGTCCAATAGGGATTCCAGGTCATCATAGGCAAGGCCTTTCTCTTCCGGTTGCTCAAAGTTGATGGCATAGGTGGACAGGTAGTAATCAAGGTCCTTGCTCAGCAGGCCATGGCCGGAATAGGCTACAATGACCCTGTCATCCTCGTTCAGGCGCAGTAGTCGCTGTTTCAGTGCCAGGACCCTTTCTTTGGTAACATGGGCATCAAACAAAGTGTCTATCAGTATGCCGGGGTATTTGCTCTTCAGCTTGGCGGCAAGGTCCGTGATATCCTTCACGCTCCAGTTGAGGTTGTAACCGGGATGGGCAAACTGGTTAATGCCCACGCCTATGAAATGCAGTTTGGATTCTTTGGCCACCAGAGGAACATACTTTACCATCAGTGGCATGCGGTAGCTTTCCGTTCCGTTTGCATTGGTAACCGATGTTTCGATCCTGTTGTCCCCCTGCGATAGAATGATGGTGCAGGTTGTATCAAACCGCTTGGCATTTTTATTTTTCACACTGATTCCTTTCAGGCCAAACAGGGGCACTTCGTTTATCCAAATATTGAACCTGTCCAGTGGGTAGCTACTGTCCTGCGCCCTTATTTTTACGCTAAGCCTATTGCTGGTTTGCACGTACCCAATAGCTTCCCTGTTCATGAAGTCCGTTTCCGGCACACTGTAGCCTTCCCTGAACTGGGCGGTATCAATGCCCAGTTTCCTGATGCGTTTCAGGTAGGCTTTTTTGTAGGAACGGATAAGGGCTGTGTCCTTGCAGCCAATGGCTTCCAGTACCTTATCGGGACGGTTGTACTTGATGTCCAACTGTTCAAAAGATACCACCCTGAAATCCTTGGTCACATAGTGCAGCATTTTGGCAGCATGGGGTGTTGTTTGATAGTAGCCCTGCGGAATTTTGGTCAGGTAGTCCGTACTGTCTATGGGATAAATGGAAAAGATGGTTTGCTGTGCAGTGTCCACAATGCTCACTGCGTACTGTTCCCCCTGGTCAATGTACACCTGCCTCCCCTTAATGATGGTATCACCGGGGGCCAGTTCCTGGTATGCTGCTTCGTCCTTTACATAGAACCGGTCTATCAGTTTACCGTAATCCATGTCATACACTTGGTTGAGGCTGCGTATGGACGAGGTAAACAGCCTATTGCCCAGTTTATTGAAGGTGGCATACTCAATGGGCAGGGTATGGCCCTGTAGCCCGTTCCCGAAACTGGCTGTTTGCACGTCCCAGATATCCACCACCAGTTGCTGGAATGCATTGCTCCTGGCAACAATTATTTTATCATAGTTGGGGGAGAAGAAACAGGAGGCAGCCGCATAGGATGGGTCGTTCTGCCGCTGTATGGTTACTGGCTTTGTACCCTTCTGCAAGATCCTTATTTCCGGTGGCCTGCCCATTCTTTTGACCAGGTAATGATTGCCCGCCGTATTGAACTGGCATGATTCCACGCTGTCCATGGAGACCACCAGCTTATTGGCGTAGGTATCCCAAATACTTAGGGTTTGGGGGTAATGGATAATGGATGCATAGCGGCCGTCTTTGGACAGGTCCAATTGCTCCATGGACTTTTTTTTCAGGATTAGCTGCTTGGAAAGCAGGGGCTGCGTTAGGTGCAGTAGCCCAAGGGTATCCCCATTGCTTACCAGTAACCTGTTGTTGGCAAAAAGATGGTTGTACTTTTTGTAGTACAGTTGGGGCCTTGAGGCATAGGTCGTTTCCTTCCCGTCCATGTCCCAAACTTTGGCGGGGCTTGCAAAACTTATGTACCGATTGGCATCGGTGAGGGTACGGGTCTGCTTGCCAAAGGTCAATGCTGTCTTCCTTTCTATATGGCCATTTGCAGTATTCCACACCAGTACCATGGAATCCATTGTGCAGATAATGCTGGTGTCCCCCTTGGCAAAAAAGGCATCCAGGTACCAACTGCTATCATTGGCCAATGTGTGCAGCAGCTTTCCCGATTGGATGTCCCAAACCTTTACACTGAAGCGGATACTGTCCATGTCAAAACCGGTAGTGGCCATTTTCTTGCTGTCCGCACTGAAGGCCATGGAGAATATGCCGTTCTGATGACCGAATATGGTGGTCAGGAGCTTGCCGCTATTGTACTCCCAAATCTTGATTTCATTGCCCGATACGGTTCCGATCATTTTCCTGTTGGCGGAAAAAGCAATGTCCGTCAGTTTCTCGCCGCTATGCCCCACGGGCAGCACCATTTTGGGCTCCTGTGCATGCAGGGCCAGTACAAACAGTACCATGTAAATACTATACTGGAGCAGGAATTTCATGCGGTTAAAGTTGCGTAAGATGGGGTAAAAGTGCGTACCAGCTACAGGGTATTTATTTCAGGTCGTTCAACCTCTCCCTCATTCCCTCTCCTAAAGGAGAAGGAGGCCAGACAGTTGGATGTTGATGTAGCTGATGTACTAACATCTCTTCTTTCTGTTCACTTGTCAGCAAAGCTCCGTTAGCTTATCCTACAAGGTTCCAGCTATTAATCTACCTGCCACCCAAACCCCACCTGCGTAGTATCCCCTAGCACCTCAGCCGCTTCGGTTCCGATGAAATCCTATCGTGTGGACACATCTTTGCAAGGCATGGATTGTCGGTTATCCATAAGCCTTTAGCAACAACTGGAAATCAGCGGTCCATTTATTAATTCACCTGCCACCCGAACCCCACTTGCATAAAATCACCCTAAGCACCTCAGCCGCTTCGGTTCCGATGGAATTGGAATTGCTCCCGTCCGCTAGGACACGGGAGCAAAGAAGCGGGTGCAGTGCTTGGAAGATGTACACCACACGTCCATGTTCGCAAGCA
>JAHEZD010000049.1:7303-41228 GCA_023251255.1 Chitinophagaceae bacterium | reverse complement strand
GCACCAAGACACGAAGGAAAAAAACTTCGTTTTTTTAAACTTAGTGCCTTTGAGTCTTGGTGGTAAACCCGATGGCTATCGGGTGTCATTTTCAATGTGCTTGCTTGCGGAGCAAACATGGGTTACTCAGGCTGACAACCTAACTGAAATGAAACACACTAAATTGTAGAACTTAAAAGTATAATGCTGAACATTCAACACATACACCATGTAGCTATCCTAACAGATAACTATGAACTGAGCAAACAGTTCTATACAGAAGTGTTGGGTTTTGAGATTATAGCAGAAGTTTATAGGGAAGAAAGGCAATCATACAAATTGGATTTAAGTGTGAATGGTGTTTATCAAATTGAACTGTTTTCCTTTCCTGAGTTCCGTGAAAGGGCATCTTTTCCGGAAGCAAAGGGATTGAGGCATTTGGCTTTCGCTGTGAAGGATGTGGATGCAGCCTATGCTTATTTGAAAAGTAAAAATGTGGATGTGCAGGAAGTGAGGATTGATGAATTTACAGGCAAGCGTTTTTTGTTTTTCTACGACCCTAATGGGCAGCCATTGGAGTTCTACGAGATATGAAAATTAAACACATAGGTATATAAGGGACAAAGGACACATAGAGTGTTCGATTAAAACTATGTGTCCTTTGTTTCTTTGCTTAACCTATGTGTTAAATCATACGCTTCGATAAAGCTCAATAATGTTATGTCGTACAAGAGTGCGACGCCACTGCAGTTCATTTATGTGCTGCTGCTGGTCACCAAAAAAGAAATGATTTTTAAATAAACTAATAGTCCTTTAAAAGGATAGGTATGGCAAAAGAGAAAATTGAAAACAGGGTTTACGAAAATGAAAGTGGTGTACAGGGCCAGTACAAGAACTGGTTCCTGGATTATGCTTCTTATGTGATTCTGGAACGTGCGGTGCCAGCCATTGAAGATGGCCTGAAGCCCGTGCAGCGCAGGATACTCCATGCCATGAAGGAAATGGACGATGGCCGTTTCAGCAAAGTGGCCAATATCATTGGCCAGGCCATGCAGTACCATCCACATGGTGATGCAAGTATTGGTGATGCGCTGGTGAACATGGGCCAGAAAGACCTGCTCATTGAAGCACAGGGTAACTGGGGCGATATAAGGACGGGTGACGATGCGGCTGCCCCCCGTTATATTGAAGCAAGGCTCAGCAAGTTTGCTTTGGACGTGGCATTCAACGGCAAGACCACCGAATGGCAATTGAGCTATGATGGCAGGAAGAACGAGCCTGTTACCCTGCCCATGAAGTTCCCCCTGCTATTGGCACAGGGTGCCGATGGTATAGCCGTGGGCTTGAGCACCAAGATATTGCCGCATAATTTCTGTGAGGTCATTGATGCAGCCATCAAATATTTGAAGGGCAGGAAGTTTGAACTGTACCCTGATTTCCAAACAGGTGGCATGGTGGATGTGACCAACTACAATGAAGGAAAGCGTAGCGGTAAAGTAAAGGTCCGCTGCATCATTGAGGAACTTGACAAGAAGAGCTTGATTATCCGTGATGTGCCATATGGTGTAACGGTTTCACAGCTTTGTGAAAGCATCACCAAGGCCAACGATGCGGGCAAAATAAAAATCAAGAAGCTTACGGAGTTTACAGGTAAGAACGTGGAGATACAGGTGGACCTGACGCCGGGCATGAGCAGTGATATTACCATTGATGCACTGTATGCCTTCACGGATTGTGAAGTGAGCATCAGCCCCAATGCCTGTATCATTGAAGACCATAAACCCAAGTTTGTAGGTGTACAGGAACTGCTGAAGATTTCTGTGGACAGGACAAAGCATTTGCTGCAGCGTGAACTGGAAATCAAGCTGGGCGAACTGGAAGACAAATGGCACTATACATCTTTGGAGAAAATATTCTTTGAGGAGAAGATATACAAGGAGCTGGAGCAGCGCCATGAGAACTGGGAAAAGGTACTGGAAGCCATAGACAAAGCTTTCCAACCTTTTATCAAGAAACTGAAACGCAAGGCCATTACCCGTGAAGATATCCTGAAGTTGACAGAGAAACCCGTTAGGCGGATCTACAAACTGGATATTGATGATTTGAATGAGCAGATCAAGGGCATTGAAGCAGACATCAACCAGGTGAACTATGACCTGGAACACTTGACGGAGTTTGCGATTGCTTACTTTGAAACATTGCTCAAGAAATATGGCAAGGGCAGGGAACGCAAAACGGAAATCAAACTGTTCGACACCATTAAAGTACAGCAGATTGCCATTGCCAATACCAAATTGTATGTCAATCGTGAAGAGGGGTTTGTGGGAACAAGCTTGAAGAAGGACGAACTGCTGTTTGAGTGCAGCGATATTGACGATATCATTGTGTTTACCAAGCGTGGCATCATGAAAGTGGTGAAGGTAGGCGACAAGATGTTTATTGGTAAGGACATTATCCATGCGGCCATCTTCAAGAAGAATGATGAACGTACCACCTACAATATGATTTATGTGGATGCTGCCAGTGGCAATAGCTATGCCAAGCGTTTCAATGTAACAGGCATCACCAGGGACAAGGAATATGACCTGACCAAGGGAGCAGATAAAAGCAAGGTCCATTACTTCTCTTCCAACGCCAATGGTGAAGCCGAAGTGGTGAAGATTACACTGAGCCCTAACTGTTCTGCCAAAAAGAAAGAGCTGGATTTTTATTTTGAGGAGATGGAAATCAAGGGGAGGAGTTCACAGGGAAATATTGCTACCAAATACCCTATCAAGCAGGTCCGCTTCAAAGAAGCAGGAAGAAGTACTTTGAGCGGTGTGAAACTCTGGTTTGATGATGTGTATGGACGTTTGAACCATGAGGAGAGGGGGCAATACCTCGGCATGTTTGAAGATGATAAGCTACTGGTACTGTACACCGATGGCAATTACGAAATAACGGATACGGAACTGACCCAGCGTTTTGATGCGGAGAAAATATTGCTGATTGAAAAGTTCAATCCGGAGAAAATCATTACGGCAGTTTATCTGGACAATGACAAGGGCCAGTACAATGTGAAGCGTTTCAAAATTGAGACTTCCACGTTGAAATCAAGGTTCCTTTTCATCAAGGAAGGCAATGGCAATGTGCTGGAAGCTGCCACTACCGACGAGGAACCAATATTGGCAGTACAAACTGGTCGCGGTACCACCGTACGGAAAGCCAAGTTCAAGATTGCCAAGATGGTGGAAGTGATGGGCTGGAAAGCAGTGGGCGCAAAACTGATGGACTATAGCAAAACTGTTGAAATGAGCTGGGAAGAGCGGCCCAAGGAAGAGCCTACCAATCAAACAGAATTGTTTGAATAAAAAAGAAAGAGGGACTGAAATATATCAAATCAGTCCCTCTTTCTTTTATCATATTAGCCAATAACTGATGTTATACAAACAACTATGGGAGTAATGTCAAGCCTGAGGCCCGCGAAGGCGATTTAGTTTCCAAAAAGGGGTTTCGACAGGCTCAACCTGACATCCGTAATTAAAGTTTGCTAACGTTAATTAGCAGGCTGTCGGTTATTTGTTTTCTAAGTATTCCTTCAATGAGATATTGATGATATGGTTCCAGCCAGCAACAAAATTCTCCCTTGCAAAATCGTTTGTCGCTTGTGGGAAGGATTCAAGGCCCATATGTGTCAGTCTCAACAATGTACTATCGCCTTGCTCAAACAGTTCAAATGTTACTAAGGAGTTGCCTTCATAACCATCATAGCGCCAGCTATAGGTAAGCCTCTTTTCAGGAACCACTTCCGTTACCTCACATAAATGCAGGAACTGTTTTTCCGGTCTTTCGCCTGCGGAAAACTGGAACTGGAAACCTACTTCTGCCTTGAATTCTGCAAGGTCAAAATACCAGCTTTTCATTTCGTCCTTATCGGTAATGGCTTTCCAGACTTTGGCAATGGGAGCATTGAATGTGCGCTCCAGCACAATTGGTTCTGTGTTCATTTCCCTATTTTTGAAGTTAGAGATCCTAGCTTGCTTTTTTGTGGCCCTACTAAACCCTGTTTATTTGCTAGCCAGCTTACTTGTACTCCCCAAACACTTTCCTCAAGCAGTCGCTCACTTCGCCAAGGGTGCAATAATTCTCCACAGCATCGATTACCAATGGCATCAGGTTATCTGTCGACTTTGCTGCAGCCTCAATGGCTGCTAAGCAGGCAGTTACTTTTGTTTGGTCCCTTTTGGCTTTCAGGGCATTGAGTTTATCTATTTGCAATTGCCTGATGCTGTCATCGATCTTGAAGCCGGGTATGGGTGTTTCCTTGTCAACAGTAAACTTGTTTACGCCTACAATGATCTTGCTGCCGTTTTCAATATTGCGCTGGTAGTCGTAGGCACTTCTTGCAATTTCATCCTGCATGAAACCCTGTTCAATGGCACTGACGCTGCCGCCCATTACATCAATCTTATTGACCAGTTCCCAAGCTTTCTGCTCCACCTCATTGGTAAGGTTCTCCACAAAATAACTGCCGGCCAATGGGTCCACGGTATCTGCAATGCCGCTTTCGAAAGCCACCACTTGCTGGGTACGCAAAGCAATACGTGCCGCTTCTTCTGTAGGTAGGCTCAATGCCTCATCATAACCATTGGTATGCAGGCTCTGCGTGCCCCCAAGTGTTGCGGCAAGCGTTTGTATGGTAACACGGCTGATGTTGTTCAAAGGCTGCTGTGCGGTTAATGTGGCCCCACCGGTTTGTGTGTGGAAGCGCAGCATCATGGCTTTTTCATCTGTGGCCCCAAGGTCCTTCATCATCTTGGCCCACATCCTCCTGGCTGCACGGAACTTGGCTATCTCCTCAAACAGGTTATTGTGTGCATTGAAGAAGAAGGAGAGGCGTTTGCCAAAAACATTGATATCCAGCCCTTTTGCTAATGCAGCTTGTACGTAGGCCTTGCCATTGCTCAAGGTGAAGGCAATTTCCTGCACTGCTGTGCTTCCTGCTTCACGGATATGGTAGCCGGAAATGGAAATGGTATTCCATTTGGGCAGGTCCTTGGCGCACCATTCAAAAATATCGGTGATGATGCGCATGGAAGGCTTGGGGGGATAGATATAAGTGCCCCTAGCTGCATATTCCTTTAAAATATCGTTCTGTATGGTGCCTGAAATTTTCTTCAGGTCAGCACCCTGCTTTTTGGCCAGTGCCACGTAAAAAGCCAATAGGATAAAACCTGTCGCATTGATGGTCATGGAAGTGGAAACATTTTCCAGGTTGATGCCATCAAACAAACGTTCCATGTCTTCCATACTGTCTATGGCCACGCCCACTTTGCCCACTTCGCCTTCCGATAGGTCGTGGCTGCTATCATAACCAATTTGCGTAGGCAGGTCAAAAGCTACACTTAGCCCCATTACCCCTTGGCTCAATAGGTAATGGTAGCGTTTGTTGCTCTCTTCTGCGGTGGAGAACCCTGCATACTGGCGCATGGTCCACAGCTTGCCCCTGTACATATCTGCTTGTACGCCCCTTGTATAGGGGAACTGGCCGGGAAGCTCCCTATTGGTGGAAGCAGAATCATCAGCAGTGTATAATTGCTTTATTTCTATGCCACTGTCTGTGTATTTCTTGTTTTCATTCATAGCAATCGTTTGGTTGGTTCATGGTTGATAGGTGATGGTTCAAGCGAAGAGCTTACGCCTAACTATGACCTATGAACTATCTGCTACATCAATTTCTTCGCTTCAAAGCTCAGCACTTCGTTCACCACGTCTGGTAAGGTACCTTTTCTATCATTCATCAAAAATTCAATGATGAGTTTGCATAGGTCAATGCCTGTAGCTTCCTCTGGTAGGATATTGGTAATCTGGTTAACGATATTGATGTTCTGGTCCTTCAAGTTTTTAATGGAAGTCCAGGCATCGGCACTTACATAGATCTGCTGGGTAATATTGTATTCGTATTCCTGCTTGATGTTTTGTGTAAGCAGCAATTGCATGTCCCTTGCTGTAAACCCCAGTTGGGTACCTACGCGGGAAATCAGGTTGGGCAGGGCAATCCTGTCCACCAATAAAGTCAACCTTTCATACGCCTGCAATTGCATCTGCAAAGTGCTTGTTCCTCCCGCAGCCTGCTTTTTCAGTTGCCTTTTTTTGTATTCCCTATAAAGCACGTAAAAGGAACCGCCCAAGAAAATAACCATTGCGCAGGCAAAGAATATGCTCATTGTATCCATTTTCTCCATTGTAAATATTTGTGCAAATATAACCTGCTGGCACAATGTTCAATATTTCCACTTATCGTAGGTAGGCTTCAGCCATTCTGTTTTACTTTTACAGCGTAAATAATTGAAAGAATGGAAACAGCAGTTAAGTCGCCAGTGTCGTTTACGGAGAATGCCATCACTGAAATAAAGCGGTTGATGAATGAAGAAAGCTTTGATACGGCCCTGCATTTAAGGATTGGCGTGAAGGGTGGGGGATGCAGTGGACTGACCTATGTGCTCGGTTTTGACAAACAGGAGGCTGAAGATGAAGTGCATGATTTTGAAGGGTTAAGCTTCATCATGAACAAGAGCCATGGCCTTTATTTGTTTGGGATGGAAGTGGATTGGCAGGATGGCCTGAACAGTAGGGGGTTTACTTTCAGTAATCCCAATGCAAGCAAAACTTGTGGCTGCGGCACTTCTTTTAGTGTATAGATTACTTTTAACAAATTGATGGAGCATATTATTATAAAAAGAAGCGGCAGGCCGCTTCTTTTTATTTGCCCGCTATTGAGTTCTTGAAACTGTTATTGGAGAAGTAGGTACGCACATAATATTCATAGGTTTCACCAGTTACCACATTTTCATCTTTGAAACTGCTGCTGGAAAGAAGGGGGGAGATGGCCACAAAATTATCCTGGCTACTGCTTTTGCGGAAAACAATATAGCCACTTACATTCTGTGCACCGCTGCGCCATGTTATATTGGCACTGCTGTCCTTTTCATTTTTGGAGATGGTCAGGTTCTCAACTGGTTTCATAGAAGCTGAATCAATGGGAACCACAATCAAAGCTGGTTTTGATGGCATAGATTTATTGTTGCTCCTGTCCATGGCTGTTATGTAATAAGTAATGGTACTGCCTTGGTGCAGGCTGTCCCTGTCCACAAAATTCAATTGTGTTAACGGTTGCTTGTTCAATTGCTCATACTTTTCAGTTGGGCCTTCCACCGAGCGGAACACATCATAACCTACCACATCTTCATCGGCGGCTTTCTGCCATGAAACAGTAACAGCTTTCTCCGTTAATGAAGCATCTACCATTTGTACAGGCAGTGGAGCAGTAACATCGGGCAGCAATAAGATAACTGTATCGCTCATTTCACTTTTATTGTAGCTTTCATCAATAGCCTGGATACGGTAAACGTAATCGTTCTTGGAGGTAACTGGTAATGAATCCGTAAACGAAGTGGAGGTAACCGGTTTTTCAGTAACTAGGTTGAAGTAATCCTTGCTTTTATTGGTGGAGCGGTAAACCCAGTAACCCTTTACATCATTTTCCTTGTTGGCATTCCAGGTAATATGGGTCATGCCTGGGGCTGATATGCCCCTTACACCGCTTGGTTTGGCTGGCGGTGTAACGTCTGGCATCACAGCTTTTGTAACGATGCTATTTGCTTTCACTCCTGCTGGACTAATGCTTTCAACATAATAGGCATAAGCATTTTTTTCTGCAACGTTACTGTCAATGAAACTAGTTGCTGTAGGAACCAACAGTTGCTTGTTTATTTTTTTGAACGAAACATCTGCCTCACTGTTCCTGTAAACATTGTAGCCAGTGCAGTTCTTGTCTTTTGTTGCCTGCCATCTCAGTTCAAAAGTTTTCTTCTTCCTTTCATTGATAAGGTTGGTCACAACTTTGGGGAGCGTCAAATCTTTCACTGTTATTTTCAAGGGCTCACTTAAC
Source organism: Chitinophagaceae bacterium (assembly GCA_023251255.1). Taxonomy (GTDB): domain Bacteria; phylum Bacteroidota; class Bacteroidia; order Chitinophagales; family Chitinophagaceae; genus UBA1930. The sequence goes on along the minus strand of JAHEZD010000049.1, from coordinate 33,319 downwards.
GCAGTTTCATTGTTGAGTATATCCATTGCTGCTACTTGGTAATAATAAGTGCTCCCTGCTTTTAATCCTGTATCGGCATACTTGAAAGCATTGGCCACTTCTCCTTTAACGGTGGCTGGAAGCAATGGTTTTGTTGTTACCAATGTAGGCGTTGCCGTAGAAGATGATTTTCTATAAACTTTATAAGCATAATGCTGTTCTTCCTTTTTCCAGTTCAATAAAATATTTTGATCCTGCTGCATGAAACTCAAGCCACTTACTGCTATTTGTGCATTCGTAGATGTACTGACCTTTATGGGGGTAGAAATATCAGCATCGTTTTTATCTGCATCAGCTAATTTGTATTCATAGATCTTACCTGCCGTAACAGTGTTGTCTTCAAAATAGCAACCTGCATACTCTGCCATTTTATTATCGTTCAACAACATCAAGCCAGCAAAACCTTTGAGGTTCTTTTCCTTGTCGGTATTGGGCTTACGCAACATAAAGTTTGCATAGCGTTTAAAGCTCTGGTCTTTGTCACTGTAGTTTTCACCAGCAGCCACTATTGTTTTTGTAATTGGCTCAGCGGTCAATTTAACCCAATTGCCATTGCTTTCCCTTCTAAATACATTGATACGGTATTGGCTCACCACGTTTACGGTGTCAATGAATTTCATCTTCACTGTCATTTTTTGTGAGGTTTTATCAGTAGATGCACTGGCAGCCAATTTCAAGCTTTGTGCATTCAGTCCAATGCAACTGCAATTAATGGCTGCGGTTAGTACAAGTATGTTTATTATCTTTTTCATTGTTGTTGTTTAAAAGCATTTTTCAAAAATGAGTCCCCCGTTTCTTATACCTGCATCAAAGTCAAAACCAAAAATGGAGAGCCCTGCACTAACACAAGTCGGGCTTGGAAATTGAAGCTGGGCATTTAAACTCAAGCCAATGGAGAAAACGGTTACACCACATTCCTGCACTTTGGCATTGCCATAGAATGTGCCACTACCTGTAAATTGGAAAGGTTTGTAGTGGAAGGATGCATCCATTTTTACACCGGAGTTCACCACAATATCATCATCACAGAAAAGGCCCCCGTTATGCCAGTTGATGTCAATCATTTTAAAGTCACCATATACCCTGATTTGTTCCTTGTCCAGATCAAAACCGCATGTTGCAGGTGCAGGTTGGCCAAACATACTGCCCGAGCCACTGCCCCAAATATGGAATATGCCATCACCAATTTCAAAACCAGCATTTGCACTAATGGTTATTTGGGAAGCTGCATTCAGCTCCACATTAAAATCACCAGTGGCTTTCTTTGGGCTCCAGTATAAATTCAACTTGCAGTCCTTGGCCTTTATGATGCCATCTGTTCCTTCACCTTGACTGATGAACGTTCCGTTACCCAACAATTTGATACTTTCCAGACCACTGTTATTGGTGAGCACCTCCATGGCAACATCACCCCAGAACTTAATGCCTTTATCTGTGGATGTTATCAGGTTTACCTGTGCATACACACCCATGAACTTGCTATTATCTGGATAGTATTTTGAATTGTTGATATTGTCCCCATCATGCCGCATGTGGTAGAAAATCCTTCCTTTGAAGCCATTAATGGCGAGGTCAAGAATACCTGTCTGAATGGTAACCACATTCTTTTGCCCAGCCTCCAGGAACCAATAATTATAGCCTTCTTGTTTATGCCCCACCCACAAAATGGCATTAACGCTTTGGGTGGGCTGTGTGGGGTCTACAGGCGACTTTAAGCTGAAGCCCAGCTCTGCCTTGAAGCCAGTGCCGTAAGTACCGTCACTATCGTAGTAGGTGAGCTTGGCACCTGTGAAAGAAGAAGATTCATTGTCGCTCCCCGCATCTGCTTGGGATGTAAATGAAACGGATTTATTATCCAGGCCTTTTATATAATGATGGTATTCCTTGAAAGTGGCAAAATCCTTCCTGCTGTAAGCAACCCCGCCTGTAGTAATTGTATTGGCATCAAATGTTACTTCTGTAGTGAAATTGTTGGTGCTGTTCTTGGAAGAGAAGTTATCTGCCAAAACCATGATGCCACTGAGTTTTAAAACATAAGTTGACTGAGTAAGGTACTTGCCCATGGTCATTTTGTATGGCGTGAATTTGAAGCCATTGAAATCACCAGCAGGATTGGTTGCTGTATTTCCCATATCAGGTGAATAAGCATCATACATGGATAATATTCCATCCGGACTAATAGCAAATTTGGGTGAAGCAATGCCTGATACATTCAGGTGTTTACCTGCTACTTTATTGCTAAAATTGAAATTGCCGTTCAGTGCAATTTTTGTAAACTCCATGGAGGCAAATGTTGGTTTGAATGTGCACTTGTCGCCTTTGTCAGGATCGTTATATAAGGTGTTGGTCTGTACATTGTCAAACGACAGGTTTGCGTTACCGAGACTGTTCTTGTCAATGATAAATGTATAGGTGGATTTTTGATTGATGAAAGGAATGGTATAGCTGCCTTCCATTTTAAACTGTGCTAGTTCCGACTTGTTGATGTTGCAGGTGATTTTTTTCAGTATTAAATCAAAACCATAGAACTGTATGTTCTGATTTGCTGCTGCAATGTTCCTGCTTTCATTTAGTTTGATGCCATCTGTTCCGTTAACAGGAACTGAGGTAAAAATAAATTCAGGATGCTGCTTAAGGTTGGAGTGGTCATTGATTACCACTTTCATTTGGGGAATGGTTATACCAAATATCTTGTTTGGATTGTTTGATAAATTCAAATGAACTGTATTAAACAAGGCATTGCAGGATGCATCTTTATTTAGAGCGATGTTCCAACCTGCATCATAAGACCTGTCAAATTCCATTTCTGATTTATCGTAGAAATCTACATTAATAGTTTTCTTTGAATCGGCTGGGCAAATTATTTTGTACCAGCCAGCCATAGTAAAGTTTGCTTGCAGGTTCTTGTCCATTTTCAAGAATGCACTCAACGCTATTTCTGTATTTGCTTGCATGGCTGGTTTTAGCAAAACAGTTACATCACCATTCAATATGAGCGATCCACTTTCTGTACCTGCTGGAATCTTTTGATTGTAATCAAATTTGAAGGTCTGGTCATCTTGGGAAGTGAATTCTGCCATCTTGATTGCACCTTTGTCATCCTTATTGAGAAACTCTGAAACCCATTTGAATTTACCAACAATATTTGGTGCATAGTCAGCATCTGTAAGGTTGGGATTGATGAATTTTACTACATCAATAAAATGTCCTTCAGTGTTGTCCCAATGAGTTATAATGGAAGGCGCAAACACAAGCTTGCTTGCTTCAAAAGTAAAGCTGCCGGATATGTTTTTTTGTATGATACTAAGATTGATGCTTTGTTTCTTGAAATTGACTGCCTTCACGGAATCCAATACCATCGTAGCTTTCCAATCAGTATAGGCTGTTACCTTTCCACTATTGTTTTTTACTGAACCAAATGGCTGGATGGTTAGTTCGCTAAAAGCAACCTGCACAATAGGGCCGTTTTTATACAATGTAGTTGTACCTGTGCCTTTATAATTAAAGCCTTGCGTATTGCTGATAGAAGTTACAGTGATTGGATAACCACATAGATTGAAAGTAGTGAAATTTTTAAGTGATTTGTCAAAATCGATTACTGTAAAAGTGTCGATGCTGCTAGTGGCCGATTTTCCGTCCCTCCATGATTCTGCCTTCCATGCCATGCGTTTACCTGAGTAGGCACTAAGGTCTATATCAGTTAGGTTCCAGCCTTGTTCTCCATTCGTATAAAGATTGGTGTTTTGCTTTATGGCATCGGCAGGCGTTTGTCCCTTTTTGATTTCAACGATAGTTGGTTTTTGTGTAAGTACATATTCCTTTCCATTCTGACCTTTATAAAGCGATGCACTATTTACCCATTGAAAATGAATGACAGCATCGGGTACAAAATCTTTATCTTTTGGATAAATGAGTGTAACGCTTGCAGGTGTAACGGAAAAAGTTTGAACGTCACTAGAATAAAGTTTGCCTTTGACATCAGTAATATTTACTTGCCAAGCTAGTTTTTCTCCCTCGTATATACCTACATCAAAAAAAGCAGATTTTGAAGGTTCTTTGGTTGATATCACGTTCGGGTTGCTCTTAATGGCCTGTTCTGGGGTTTGCCCATTTTTTATAAGTACAACAATTACTTGCTGATTGGATGCATTAATGCTTTTATCAAAATCCCATGTTAGGTATGTTTTCTTTTGTGGGGTAAAGAAAAATGTATCCAAATATGGTTTTACGATTTCGTTATTGGCTGGATAAGTCAACTGTACCAAGTTGGCAGGTTTTGGAGGGGGAGGTGGCGGCAATGGAGGCTGATTGTAAGTAAAACTTCTTACTTCACTTCTGCCATTGTTCTTGTAAGCTGTGCCCTGTATACCAGGCAATGCAGTTACTGCCCAAGCATATTTCCTCCCTTCTACCAATGCTGGTTGGGCAGGGCCATACAGAACAATATTTGCTGAAGTCGTTGTTTCAAAAAAAGCAGGTGTTGTTTTGGAGTTCATGGCATCATTGGGGTTCTTGCTCGGGTCAAGCATTTCAATGATCCTCAAAACATATTGCGTCCCTGGTTCAGCACCTGCTGGTATGCCCCAATTGAAAATGATGTTCTGCACATTGGTATTGCTGTTGGAAAATTTTGTTTCCTTGTCAAAGGGCTTGATGAGTATGGGCGGCTCCAATTGCGTAAGCCTGACATTGGTACAGCCAAATGGACTGCCTGATGAAACTGGCAGTGTGGGCAAATCAAAATTGTACGCCCTTACACAGAAACTGTAATCACCTTCTGGCAAGCCATTCTTTAAGAATATCTGGGAAGCGGTAATGTTCTGCAGGTCAAATGAATTCACATCAAATAAAGTGGTGAGTGTTTGAAGGTCTACCATGTAAGGGATGCCAGCCTGCAAAATCAATGGCTGAGTAGGGCGGAAATTTGATTTGGTAGCAATCTTTACGTTGTTGTTGGTGCCGGTTATTGTTGCACGCAAGTACACTTTCATGCTGCCACTGGGCGAAGTATTGGTAAGCGTAATGAACACTTTGCCCGGTGTACTGGCATAGTCGCTCAACTTGCTGGAGTAAGGTGGTGCAATGTTGGTGGTAACGGTTACCTGTGCCTGCAATGTGTGTGCATAGGCCAGCAGCATGAGCAGTAAAAATGGTAGTAATTTTCTTTTCATAATGATGTGTTTAGAAACTTAAGGTGTAACCGATCTCGGTGGTATTTTCTGCAAATTTTATTTGTGTGTTGCTTGCGTTTTCTGGTTTGTTGTTCAATAAAGTATAACGTAAATTGAAACGGTGATGCCTAGATGGTTGATAGTTTGCATTGACCATTAAATTGTAGATGCCCGTTTCTCCCAATGGCCCTTTGCTTGTTGTGTAAGTATTGTTCAATGCTGCAATGAGCTTGCCCTTGAACCAGTTTTTGTTCAGTGCCAAAGTGTAGCTCATGTTCTCAAACTTGCCAGTGACCAGTTCATTGGTTGCCCTGTTGATTGCACCAGTTATACTAAGCGCTCTTTTAACCATAGTATAAGTATAGTTGAGCAAGATGATTTCCGTGGTGATGTTGTTGACTGTTTGTGTTATTGAATTGTCATCTACCAAAGAAGAACGATTATAGGACGCAATTACCACATGCGAATGCCTGCTGTTGGCAAATACATACCTTGGTGTAAAGGATATATTGCTATTGCTTTGGGCCAACAAATATTTGTTCTGAACAAGCACCACTGTTGGTTTTGAGTTGGAAGAAAAGTTGGTGAAGCCCGCATCTACCCCAAACTGTTGTGTAATGTCCCAGCTAAGGTTGGCCATACCAATGGTCCTGCTGGTGGTGGCTTCCTTCTGGTCACGTACATTGTCATCCTGTTTGCCAATGCTGCCGCTTAACCTGAACCTGTTCTTGAATAAATTGAATGAAGGTGAAACCGTGTAACTCTTTATGTCGTTGTTGAAATAATAAACGCCCATGCTCCTGAACTGCGGGTCCACATACTTGTATTCAAATTTCAAGGAAAAGGCATTGCTGGTAAAACCAGTTGCCGCCCTGTAGGCATAATAAAATTCGGTGGTGCCGTTCACCGGCATTATTTTCCTTATTTTATCCACCCATTGGTTGGTGGAATCCGTTACGGCATAAGTGCTGCCAATATCATTGGTCCATAAGCTGGCACCCGCATCAGCTTCCACAAAGAGGTGCTTGCCAAACTGGTTCCTGAATGCTGCTGAACCCACCGTGTTAGCGGCCGGGCGTACAAGCTGCTTGGTTACGGGATCAATGATACCTACACTTGAACTATCATCCTTCGCACGGAGCACGCTGATGATGAAGTTGTTTTTTTCGTCACCGACACCGAGCTTAATGGCAAGGCCGGTCCTGGAAAAACTGAACGGCTGCAGGGTACCCAATGTGGTATCAATGGCTGTGGCCCTGTTCATCCTGCCATACATGGCACATAGTTGGAACCCCTTTGGCTTTATTTCAATGCCTGCACCAAGCATGGTGTAACCATCCAGGGTATAAGGTGAGAAGCTGAGGTTCCTGTAACCCGCATGAAGTGTCAGCCATTTGTACTTTGGGCTCAAACCAAACTGGTTGAATGGCTGGCTGAAGTTCCTGTCCTGTTCGCTTACCACAAAGCTCAATGGTATTTCCAGCCCATAGAGTACCAGGTTGGTATTGCCACAAAGTATATAGGAGAATGGTTTCCTCCTTTCGGGTATACCAGTGACGGAGTAAGCAATGCCACGCAGGTCTATGCTGCCGTTGATGCTTACCGGGCTCTGTTTGGTGCTTTGTTCGATATCCTGTGCCGATGCAGTTTGGTGCAGCAGCAATAACGCGAAGGCGTATGGAAGTAATCGTCTCATATCTTTTGTACAGTTACGTTTTTACCGTTCACCACGCGGATGGCGTAGTTCTTATACAGGTATGGTGTTATATTGATGGTATTGTTTCCTTGCTGTAGTATCAGGTGTTCCACTGCTTCACCATTGTTGGTAATGATGGTTGCAAATGGAGCTTTTAGTTCATCAATTAATTTGATGAAAACATTCAGTTGTGCATTGGGCTGGATAGTGATGTTAGCGGCTTCCGTCATTGTTCCTTGCAGTTAGTAATGTAAACCTAGTTACTGCCTGCTGCTACGGCAATAGACTTTGAGAAAGTGGCAGGATGATTTGAGTAAGTGGTAACCGCAGTAGGGATTATGGTGAGTATCCGTTTTCAATCCAATAAACTGGCAGTGCATCAGTTTGAATTTCTTGTCACAGCCTGCCCCGATTTCTTATCGGGGTTGAGCCTGCCTGCCGGTAGGCAAGCCTGTTGAAACCGATTAGCATTGCGATGGAAAACGCCTTCGACAGTAGTTCGTCAAGCTCACTATGACCAGGCTGACATTTATTTGCAAGAAAGATATTCAAAATGATGCACTACCAACAAACTTACTGTGCGGTATGGATGACTATTATGCCAACCGTAAAGCCTGAGGCGAAAATCCAAGCCCGTAAAATGCGGGACAGCCGAAAATCGGCAGGTATTAACCATTGAAATGAATTTCGACAGCTCCTAAAAAATACTCCCAACTTTTTCTGCATGGGTATCAATACTGGTCTTTATAGGAGCATTGCATTTGTAGCAAAATAAAAAGTGAAAATCAAATTGTTACAGAAGTGTAACAAAATAAAAAGCTGAATTTAAATTGCTACACTTTTGTAGCAATTTAAATCTGCCTTTATTTTTTGCTACAGCTTTACGGATATTTTTACCAGAAAACCCTTTGCTGGTAAACGATTGAGCATTTTTTTAGATTGCCCAATAATGTACGTGGGGATGGTGATGAATTAACTTAATTCGGAAATCTGTGGCTTTTGGCAGGGCTGATAGGCTGTTGGTTTTGCCTTTTAATGTATTTTTTGTTTTGAAGGGAATCGTTGGAACCGTGCATAAAGTACTTTTCCTCTGCCTCAAATTCTCTTGGTTTACAGGTGTATTTGTAGCTCAGTGTATTGTTGCAGAAATAGCGTGACTACTGCTGAATGGGCAGTTTGATGCAACTGCTGTTCATCCATTTTATCTGCAGCGGAATTTTGCCATCTGCTATTGTTTCATCGCTTACATCCTTTCCAGTGCCATAGTTAATTTGCCAGTCCCTGTTTTTATTGATGCCCACCAATGCTATGATGCGGCTGCCCTTGCTCAGTTGCCTGCAAACAAAATAGGTATTGTTCATGCATATTTTTTCCAGCTTGCCGGGTTGCAGCAATTGCCGTTGGTTCCTGTTTTTTGCATAGCTGGCACGTACTATGTTATAATCATTGCCCAATGCAAAGTATTGGCCATTGGGCAACTGCTCAAAAAGTTGCACGGTCAGGTCCATGTCTTTCTTGTTGATGACGGTATTTATTTCGGCAAGGAAAGATCCATTCATGGTAACTGTTTTTTCCAGCGGCGCACTTGCATAAGCAACAAATTCCTTTATTCTCAGAACGCTATCCAAGATGAGGGTTTCAGCATAATCCTTTGCATCGGTCCTGTCAGCAAGGTTTATTTCCTGGGAAATATATTCATTGGTAACAGGCTTCTTGTTCTGGAGCTGGTAATAGGTCTTGCTTTTCACATTGCTCAGGTAGAAAGTTAACGTGTCGTTGTTCATTTTGCTGAGCGATGGTGCATGCTTCCATTCATTGGTGCCCATTACTTCATAGTTGACCCTGTCCTTTAAAATGGCAGGCTTTGCACTGTCCTTCAAAATATAGTTGAACCATTCGAATACCAGGTTGGTGATACTGATGTTGGCAACGGAATCAATGGTGTAGCCTTCCAGTACAGGCTTGGGTGCCCGTTGTGCCCCACCGTGGTCATAAGGTCCTATCAATAAATAATGGTTGGCGTTCTTGTTGTATTGGTGGTGCTGGTTGAAGTAATAGAACGCGCCACGTTGATCGGCATCATAATAACCAGTGGTTGTTAGCACGGGTATGTTTATGTTGGCAAATTCCTTTTGGTAAGGCACCATGTTCTGCCAGTAACCATCGTGAGCAGGATGTGCCAACCACCGTTGGAAAATAGCATTGGGCCTGCCTTCAAGGCTATCAAGGCTTCTGAAAGATTTACCGGTCACATACCATTTATTGAAGACGCTGTCCCATTTGCTCATGTTGCCGAACTCGTCATAGTCACTTAGTTTGTTATTGCTTACATAATGTATCCAGCGGAGCATATAGCTCATGAACACACCATTGGGATTGGGGTAATCAATGCCGGGCGCAACGGCTACTTGCGGTACGATGGTCTTCAACGCTGGATGCATTTTCCTTACTGCGCTCCATTGTCCGAAACCCAAATAGCTGCCACCGTACATGCCTATCTTGCCATTGCACCAAGGCTGCTTGCTTATCCAGTCCAGCATTTCATAGGCATCATTGGCATCGTGTTCAAAAGGTTCAATAGCCTGCTTGCTCAATTTCTTGCCCCTTGTATTGACTATGATGCCTACAAACCCTTCATTGGCAATGTCACGTGCATCTAGCACTGCAAATCCATCTGCATAAATATTGTACATGATAACGGCTGGCAGCGGTTCTGGATTGCTTTTCTTTCTTACTATACAAGCGGTTAACTGGCCCCCATCTTTCATGGTAATGAGCACACTATCCTGAATGATGTACTTGCTGTTGGTGGCTTGCTCCAGTAATGGTGCAGCTAAGTGCTTTATATGCTTGTAAACATGGTAGAAACTGTATGCCAGGCATAGTTTCTTTGCATCATCCAAATCGATGCTGTCCTTGTTTTTTTGTTGGCAATCATCCAGTACTTTTTTCAGTTTTTTATACAAGGCAGGAACTTCTTCATAAAAATAATCATCCACAGTTAAGGTTGCTTTCTCGGGTAAGGCAGCATATAATTTATTGAAGCAGCTAACGTACAATTTATCGAAGGGGCGGTTATCTGTTTTTTGCAGTTCCTTGGTTACTGCAAAGGTTTCAAATTGGAAACGCAAGGCTTTTATTGCATCACCTTGTGACTTGTTTATTTCCTTGCACGAATCCAGTGATTCAATGGATGCTTTGTATTCTTCCGCTACAATTTGGTAACGTAACTGGTTGTAGAAGAAACTGAGCCTGTTTTTTTCTTTGTTATTGCTGATTAGCTGTTTTGCCAGTATGGGCATGGCTTTGCCTAGTGCTGCGCTATCTGTATAGTTTTCTTTGGAAAAGTAGAAGTTTTGCGCCGAGGAATGAAGGGCAATTAAAATCAGGCTTACAAAAAGTAGCTGTTTCATGTAGTTGATGGTTGTAGGCATAAACATAGCCAGCAATCCCAACCTGTATCGGTTCTTTTGAGTAAGTGGCAACATCATTTGAGTAACTGGTAAAGCTAAATGGCATTCAGCCTTTCCATTACTTCTTGCTTCTTCCTCCTGGAAATTTCTATGACTTCATTGCCATGTACAATGACATAGCCACTGTCCTGGTTCTTGAAGCCGATTACATGGTCCAGATTCACTAAATGGGAGTGGTGCACACGTAAGAAGTTGTGCGGGGTTAATTGTTCCTCCAGGTCCTTCAGGGTCTTGGTGACGGTTTGCTTGGGACGGTTGATGAAATAGATGATGGAGTAATTACTGGCAGATTCCACCCTCACAATTTCGTTCACTGGAACAAATTGGGTAGTGGTGCCTGTGGGTATGGCAATCTTTTTTACCGCATTGCTTTTTAATTGGTGCAGGAAATTGTTGATGAGCAGGTTGTCTTCTTTCTTTTGCTTGCTGATACATTTATTTACAGCCACAGTCAGCTCATCTAAAGAGATAGGTTTAGTTAAATAATCCAATGCATTCAGCTTGATGGCCTGCAGTGCATAGTGTTGGTGTGCTGTGGTGAATATTACATTGAAATGAATATGCGGTAGTGATTGCAGCAGTTCAATGCCGGTCATCTCGGGCATCTCCACATCCAGGAAAAGGATATCTGGTTCATGTTCATTGATCAGGGCAATGCCTTCACTTGGTGTGGAGGTGGTGGCAACAATTTCCACTTGGGCCGTAAACTTTTTGGTGAGCATCAACTGCAGGGTTTCCACACAGCTCTGTTCGTCGTCAATGATGATTGCTTTAAGCATTAGCCAATTTTTTGAAAAGTTTCTACCGGTATTTCCAATATTATCCTCGTGCCCGCAGGTTTGTCGCCATCCATCAGGTCTTCTACTGTTACCCTGCCAATGGCGCCGTCTGTTTCCAATAGGTCCAGCCGCTGCTGCGTAATCTGCATACCATAAGATACGGATTTGTTTTCTTTCCTGTTCTTCAACTGCTCCGCTTTTTTCCTGCCAATGCCATTATCTTCTATTATACATACCAAGATGGAATTGTTGGGCTGTGTAATGTTGATGCTTAGTTTCCCCCTGTCTTCCTTCTGCAGCAATCCATGCCAAATGGCATTTTCAATATAGGGCTGCATGAGCATGGGTGCCACCAGCACTTGATTGGTGGCAATTGAACTGTTTACATGTATCTCATAATCGAACTTGTTATTGCAGCGCCTATGCTCCAGTTCAATATACAGTTGCAAAGAAATGAGTTCGTCTTCCAATGTAACCAGTTTGTGCATGGAATTGTTGAGAATGATCCTGATCAATTTGGAAAACTTGGTCAGGTACTCACTGGCATCTTCTTGTTTGTTGTCCCAGATGTATTTCTGGATGGAGTTGAGTGAGTTGAAAATAAAATGGGGATTCATCTGGCTTTTCAATGCCTTCATCTCCAATTCTGCCATCATTTTGTTCACGGAGGTTTTTTCTTCTTCCTTGCTGCGGATGGTGTTGACCCTTTTCCTTGCAATTAAAATAACGGTGGAAACGAAGGCTGCCATTATCAATAATTTGAACCACCATCTTTGCCAGAAGGGTGGGTGGATATACAGTTTGAAAACAGCTTCCTCGTTGTTCCATTTGCCACTGCTGTTACAGGCTTTCACTTTGAAAACATAATGGTCGCCATTGAGGTTGGAATAAGTAGCCGTTCTTCTGGTGCCATCATATACCCAATCCTTATCGAAACCTTCCAGTTTGTGTGCAAAGGTGATGCGTTCACTGGTGGTATAATCAATGCCCGTAAAATCAAAAACAATATTGTTTTGCGTATAGCTTAAATTGAGTGCTGCATTACTGAAACTGTCTATTGGAACCTTCTGCGGTTGATTGTTAACCTTTATTTCAGTTATGTATGGCTTTACCTTATTGTTATTGGCATCCACCTCACGTGGATTGAACATGGTATAGGCCATGCGGTAGCCAATGTACATATTGCTATTGTACTCAAATAACTGCACGGGGTCGGTTGAGTTGTCATAGATGCCATCTGATGAGGTGAATTTCTTGAACTCGTCCTTCAACGGGTCATACCTGAACAGCCCATGCAACGTATATATCCATAGTTTGTTCAGCGAATCTTTTTTCAGTGAGCATAATTCAAGTTTGAAAATTTCCTGCTCCTTGCCTTTTACTTCAAACTGCTGTGTTGTTAGGTCGTATTCTAACAGGCCAGACTCCCCACCGCAATAGACCTTGTTGTTTATTTTTTGAACTGTAGTAAAACGTTTCCACTGGCCATTGGAGGTATCTTTTAAGGTGATGACTATTTTTTTGAAGGTTTGATGGGGCAAATCAAAAGTGTACAAGCCATCTGCGGTGCCACAAAATAATGTTGAGGAATCAATAAATACTGCTTGATAAATATGGTTGGCCAATACATCTCCTTCGTTGCCTTTTTTATTTTTATAAAAAGTGTACTGCCTTGTATCGGTATTCAGTTTTGCAAGGCCATTCTTGGTGAAGGACCAGAAATTCCCATCTTCCAAAACGCTACCATCATAGGTAAAGCTTTCTGATAGGTCCCAATTGGCAGGCACTGTTATCACCTTGCCCTTATCAATGCAGATGGCGCCGCCATAAGTAGGGAGCCACAATCTTTTTTTAAGGTCCCGATGTATGGATGATACCCAGCGCCAGTTATAGAATCCATCAACTGGTTGCGAATTGGAAATGTAGAAGTAACGCTGGGCTATCTTGTTTTTTGCTTTATCGTACTTAACAATCCCTGAACCATGAACAGCCATCCAGGAAATGTTTTTATCGTAAGGGTCATCTTCTATCCCCGCCAGTAAATTGTAAAAGTTTGTTTCCAATGCAGGGATATCGGCAGATTGGAACTGCTGCTCCTGCTTGTTTATTTTGGATAGCCCACGCCAACTGCAGACCCAAACCACGCCATTTTTATCTGCATATATACTTGTACTGAAATTACTGAGCAGGCCGGACTTTGCAGCAGGATCGTATTTTATCTGCTTCACAAATTTTCTTTCTTTTTTATCAAACAGGTCAATACCATCTGTATGCGTAAGAACCCAAAGTATATTACTGCCAGTTAATGCGACAGACTGGGCAATATTCTGGAAAATGGTGCCATCAAAATTGTTTTCATGTGGTACATCATATACCTGTGTGTTTCCACTTACATCATTATTGCTCAATAATTGCAAACCTGATTGCCATCCACTCATCCACATATTGCCTTCGTTATCCTCATCAAAACTTCTTGGCCAGCAATTGCAGTTGTAATATTTATAGGTGTCATTGTTGATGTTGTACACATAGTAGCCCAAGCGTTCAACAGCAGTCCATATTTGCCCTTTGGTATCTATGGTTGTTGTATAGGGTCTTTGGTTGTAATCTGCTTGTTGTTTACTTGCTGCAATAGCCAATTGGGCAGCATTGATTTTAAATAGGCCTTTATTGGTATTGTACCAAATGATATCCCTTCTTGCATCATACACCAATGAAACCGCTTCCGTGTTCAATGGTGAATGGATGGTAACAAATTCATGCTTCCTTTGATCAAAGAAGCAAAGCCCCTTGCCATAGGCCAGCCATATCCTGTCGTATTTGTCAATGTCAATATCGGTCAAATCATTGTAAGGCAGTGAAGTGGGGTCGGCCAGGTTGTTCTGGAAATTTTTGAAGTTTGCCCCATCAAACCTGCTCAGGCCATTTTGTGTAATGATCCAGAGGAAGCCTTTACTGTCCATCCTGCATTTCTTGGTGAAATTGTGCACCAGCCCGTTTTGGGTCGTATAGTTTTTGAACTTGAAATTATAGGTAGATGAAATTTGCCCATTTGAACGGTTAAGCATCAAACAGCAGAAAGCAATAAGCACAATGGTTCTGGGCTGCATCATCAGGGTAAATGTATAGTAAAATGGACATGGAGAAAAGTGGTGGATTTTTTTTAGTTTTTTTCACCGAGATTTGCCGTGCTTTTTAAGGAACCTGTATGCATAGGCGTTGATGGACAATGATATAGACCTGAGGGGCGCAACGAACTGCTACCAAACTGAAATAATCTGCCTGAATGGACAGGCGGACAATATAATAAAAATAATAAAACATTTTACGAAACATTTTTTATGATTGATATTAAAGTTCCTACGGTTGGAGAATCTATTACAGAAGTTACCTTGTTGAAATGGACCAAGAAAGAAGGCAGTTATGTGGAGCGTGATGAAGTGATAGCAGAACTGGAAAGCGAAAAAGCTACATTTGAAGTGAATGCTGAAAAGGCGGGAACCTTGAAACAGTTGGCCACAGAAGGGGACACCATTTTAATTGGAAGCATATTGGCCCAAATTGATGAAACTGCAGCGAAACCGGAAACGGCAAGCCCGAAAGTGGAAGAAGCAAAGCCTGTAACCACCAGCCAACCTGCGGTTCCTGCTGCACCGGTAACATCTGTTCCAAACGATGTAAAAGCTACACCAGTGGCAAGTGCCATTATTGCCGATAAAAAAGTGGATGTAAAGAGTATTGAGCCAAGTGGCTTTGGTGGCAAGATCATGAAGAGCGATGTCCTGAATGCCCTATCAAATCCCGGTAAGAAAACCTTTCCTGGAGCAGATTTGTTCAGCAGGAATTCCCGTAAGGAAAAGATGAGCAACCTGCGCAAGACCATTGCCAAGCGTTTGGTGGAAGCCAAGAATACCACGGCCATGCTTACCACTTTCAATGAAGTGGACATGGGGCCGATCATGGATATACGCAAGCAGCACAAGGACAAGTTCAAGGAAGCACATGGTGTGAACCTTGGCTTCATGAGCTTCTTTGCAAAAGCCTGTGCCATAGCGTTAAGTGAATGGCCTACCGTTAATGCCTATATTGATGGTGATGAACTTATCTATCATGACTATGCCGATATCAGCATTGCTGTTAGTACGCCCCGCGGCCTAACGGTTCCTGTAATCAGGAATGTGGAAAGCCTGAGTATGGCCGATATAGAAAAAGCAGTAGTGGTGCTGGCAGGAAAGGCAAGGGACAGTAAACTGACTGCCGAAGATTTAACGGGCGGTACCTTCACCATTACCAATGGTGGTGTATTTGGTAGCTTGATGAGCACACCCATTATCAATATACCACAGAGTGCCATTTTGGGTATGCACAAAATACAGGAAAGGGCAATGGTCATCAATGGCAAAGTGGAAGTTAGGCAAATGATGTATTTGGCATTGAGCTACGACCATAGGATCATTGATGGAAGGGAAAGCGTAAGCTTCTTGGTGCGGGTGAAGGAACTATTGGAAAACCCTGCTTTATTATTGATGGGCAAGGACCCTGTGAAGAGCTTGCTGGAGCTGTAGGTTCTGTTGGATTATTGTACAATTTGAATACTGAACATTGAGCGTTGAAAATTGAATATTTTAACGCTCATTTTTTTTAAGGTGGATGTCTAATGCTCAATAAATAACTGATGTTACGCAAAGGTTGTGGGAATAATGTCAGCCTGAGGCCCTCGAAGGCGATCTGGTTCCCAAACAGGTTTCGACAAGCCTGCCTTTGCCGGCAGGCAGGCTCAACCCCGATGAAAAATCGGGGCAGGCGCTGACATCAGTATTTGACATTTTGCGTAACATCAGTAAATAATGTTCAATGGATGCCTGAACTTCAATACTCCTGTTATAACGATTTCAATAGTTTAGTTGATGCGATTCCTTTCTTACTTAAATACTGCAACCTTACTTATCAACACCTATGATGGTTCCATGCCATTGGTACACCACCTGAAGCATTATTTTTCCCAGTACAAGAAGCATGGTAGCAAGGACAGGAAATTCATCAGTCATATATGTTACTGTTACTATCGTTTGGGACATTCGGTCAATGGATTGACCATGGAGGAAAAATTGAAGCTGGCCCTGTTCCTGTGCAATGACGAAGCGGGGCACTGGGCTGTGCTGTTTGATGGAACATGGTTGAACAATTGGAGCAGGGATGTGGACGGAAGGATTGTTTTTATTCAGCAACAGGCCATGGATTTTGTTCCTGAAAAAATATTCCCTTGGCAGGATGAACTAAGTGCGGGCATTGATGGAAAGCAATTTTCATTGTCGCACCTTATCCAGCCTTTCCTGTTCCTGCGCATAAGACCTGGCCATGAACAAACGGTTGTACAAAGATTGAGGGACACAGGCCTATCCTTCCAGAAAATAACATCAACAACATTGGCATTGGCCAATGGAACAAAATTGGATGGTGTGCTGGAAATCAATAGGGAAGTGGTGGTGCAGGACCTGAATTCACAGGCCATTGCTGGTTTCATCACGCCAGCATTGGTGGAACTTGATTGGCAATCTACATGGAAGCTGTGGGACTGCTGCACTGCCAGTGGTGGCAAAACGTTGCTGCTGCATGATGTGCACCCAAAAAATGAACTGTTTTTAACTGATGTAAGGGAATCCATGCTCCATCAACTCAAACCCAGATTGGATGCAGCCAACATCCGCAACTGGAAATTCGAGGTGGTTGACCTGGTCCAGGAGAAACCTGCATTTGACAAAACAGGGGGCTTCGATTTCATTATAGCCGATGTGCCTTGCACTGGTTCCGGTACTTGGAGCAGGACGCCTGAGCAGTTGCAATCTTTTACGCCAAACATGATTGAAGAATATACTGCCAAACAGAAAGAGATTGTAAGCAATGTTATTCCTAGCTTAAAAACAAATGGTTACTTATTGTATATCACCTGTTCTGCCTTTAAAAAAGAAAATGAGGAAGTGGTTGAATTCATCAAGGGTAACTTCCAGCTTGAACTAATCAAAATGGAAAATTTAAAGGGTTACGATAAGAAGGCCGATACGATGTTTGGGGCCTTGTTGAAAAAGGTTACAGTTTAACCAATCTTCCGTTCCCAATCAATATACTTTCGTTATAAACTGATACAACGTAAGTGCCCTTGTCAAGCCTGCTAATATCAACTACAAAATCAGTGCGTCCAGCAACTTTTGATTTCTTCAATTGGTTCATCAAGCTGCCTTTCATATCCGTGATGCATATAGTCAGGTTGTTTACTGCATAAGGTGTTTCAACCCTCAAGGTAAACTGTGGCGTGGATACAGGCGTGGGCATCACAATGATCCTGT
The DNA here is from genome assembly GCA_023251255.1 of Chitinophagaceae bacterium. Classification (GTDB taxonomy): domain Bacteria; phylum Bacteroidota; class Bacteroidia; order Chitinophagales; family Chitinophagaceae; genus UBA1930. Next base: position 15,817 of record JAHEZD010000049.1, on the reverse strand, counting down.
CAACGGTAATGTTTACAATTGGTGTAGGCGTTGGTGTGGGTGTTGGTAGGCTCAATAAAATACATGGTGTGGCAATGATGACTGAAACAGAATCAAAGTAGGTACTTGCCAATCCTGCTGCACTGGTATCTATAACCTGTTTGATCCTGTACCATATGGTTCCAACTGTTCCATTTGCAATGCTGTTGTCTATAAACTGCAAACCTGTTTTGTTGGATAAAATGGTGCCAGTACCTTGCAGTTCACCCACTTTTGCATAGGCAGTTTCCAACGGAAGTTTCCTTTCAATTTCATATTTCATGCTGCTCACATCCTTGCTCTTCCAGTTGAGCGTTGTCCTGCAATTGGTATTGCTGGATGAAGTGATTTTTGCATATTTGTTCAACAGCACAATAAATGCCTTTTTTATGTCAGGAACGCCATATCCGGTCCTGTCATTTGGCGTTGTTTATATATTGCCCGATTTGATCAGTGCATCCCTGATGGACATATTATTGAATTCAGGGAATGCTTGCCACAAACAGGTCCCGAGCCCTGCCATCTTTGGTGTAGCGTAGGAAGTGCCATTACCGGAGCCAATGGTATTGTTTGGGTTCTGCACAAATGCATTGACACCCACAGCAGCCACTTCTGGTTTTATCCTTCCGTCATAAGAAGGACCATAACTGGAAAAACTGCCCACTGATCCGCTGGTGGTTACTGCACCAACAGCCACGATACTGTCTGCATCGGCTGGGGAAGCAACATAATGCCAAGAATCCCCCCCGTCATTACCCTGTGCGATGAACGAAAGCAGCCCCTTCCTGCTCGCCATCACTGCCGCCCTGCTGCTCATGTTCGTTCTGCCGTTCATGTCGGCATAGGTATGGTCAAGCGATGAATTGTCAAATGTGTTGTAACCCAATGACGACGAAATAATGTCCGCACCAATACTGTCTGCACGTTCTGCACCACTGGCCCAGTTATGTTCCTCAATGGGGTATTCACTGTTTGTGTCCTCCGTTCTGTACAGTACAAAATTTGCCTTGGGCGAAGTGCCTACAAATGTTCCGGGGATATTTCCACCAATGGCCGAGAAGCAGCTCATGCCATGGCTGTCATCTTCAATCACACTGGCTTCCCTTGCTACAAAGTCCCAGGTTTGCAGTACTTGGTTATTGGTATTGATACTGTCAAATGCTGACAATGTGGTGTAATGGTAGAAGCCCGCATCAAGCACCGCTATGAGCATGTTTTGCCCGCGCATACCTATATTGTGCAGGAACTCCCCATTGTGCAAATGGATTTCATTGTAAGTATTGCCATAGCTGTAGAAATCAGCGGCCGTATTATCGGTACGTTGAAGAGGTCCACTTTGGTTTAATCTTCTTTCCAAGGCAAATTTTTCCTGTACTGGTCCAAGGCCAATTGTTGGTTCGGCATTGGGGGTCGCTGTTCTTGCAGCAATACCTGTAACACTTTGTACAAAGGTCAAACTGCTTATTTTGTTCAGGGCGGCAGCATCGCTGGTTTGTATGGAAACCTGGTTGAGCCATTTGGATGCATTCAAAATGGTTACGGTACCAGCAAGCCTAACGCTGTCAATATACCTTGGTGTGATGGGCAGGTCGGCACTGTCAATGGCAATGCTGTAGGCCGTTCTTCTAGCAATGGCTTTGCTGGACAGGTAGGTTGATGGTGTGGCAATACTGTACGGACTGGTTCCTTTGTTCTTGAACTTGATGATGTACCTGGTGAACTGTGCGCTTAATCCATCTCCAATAAGAAGCAGCAAGAAAACGAAGAGTATATTTTTTTTCATCGAATATTTTTTGAGAACAGTGGCAAAATCAAAATTAGCCATTACTGCAAGTTGCTGTCAGTCTTTGCATCGAAACATGATAGGCTGTACAGTTATGTGGTCAAATGTTCTGTTTATATTACTTGTAATCAATTAGGCTTAACCTGATACCAAAACTTTCCAATGCATAACCCGTTGTTGGATTTACATTATACACCCAATGCACAAAGTCCTTATAAATCAATCCAATGCCTTTTGCATACACTTCAACGGAATAATTTTTCTGTTGGTAGTTTGTTGGATCAAATGGGGCATCAGGTGTCAGTTCATCAATCTGCGCAATGGTATAAGTATCCTGAATGGTTCCTTTCTTCACGACATAACTTTGACCTGTGTTTTGGTATGTAAACTTCCAGTTGTCATAAAAAACATTTGGATTGGAAGTGCCGCCCGAAGTGTTGATGTACTGTGTCCCGTTCCATTGGGAGCCTTCCGCTACCGGATTGGTCAAAGGAACAAAACGTAAATTGTTATCCACATACTCCAACCTGTTCTCATCGAAACTGGTATAATAAGTAGCTGTGTACTTCCAATTGGAATTGTTGCTGATAGGGGTAAGCGTATCCCTCAAATAACGGAAAATGCGGAAGGATTTCCTTCCGAGGTTGTCCAGGAACTCGATGTCCACACTGTCCTTGGCATTGTAGCTAACCTTCAGTAATTGGAGCCTTGAATTACTTACAACAGTTGAGTCCAAACGGTAATAGAAAACCTTACCAGCCTGCAATGGGTATAAATCGGTGAAAGGTATAAGTGAAACGTCCTCATTTTTTTTGCAACCAGAAAATGCGATAGCAACCAAGAAGAAATAGGAAAATACTTTTTTCATGTAGATGAATATGCTGTAAGATAAAACGATTCGCAATATGCCCCAAGTATATGACACAAGCAGCTTCAAAAATGCTGTTTGATGGCAGCTTCTAAGTTTCCAAGTAGGATTATTCCTTCAAGGATTCCATAAGCAGGTCGCTGTAGGAAAAAGCGATGTAATCCGATGATTGGATGCCGAAAAGAGTTGCGTAGAAATTGCACTGTTCCTTGAGTTTGTCAACGTCAATGCTGCCATCCTTGTCAATGGCTTCCACTTCCACAAAAGTGCCCAGTTGCTGTACGTGGTCAAAGTGGAATTTTACATTGCCGATAAAATAGATTTTGCGTTTCTTGTCAACAATGGCTTTTATCCCGTTCACTTTGGAAAGGATGCCCTTCAATTGCCTATCTGGTTTGTGCTGGTAGAGCAAAATGTCCGATTGCTTGGCCGCTGTGGTGTTTTCCCTTTCATAATAGATCAGTGCATTTTCAATATTGCCTTCCCGCAATTTCAACCTTCCCCTCGCTACATTGAAATAAGTATCTATTTGGTGGTCCTCGCCCATATAAACAGGGTCAAGTTCGAGTAGTTTGTTTTCCAACTGAAAAAGGTTATTGGCCCTTGCTTTGAATTCAACATTGAGAATGGACATTTTAATGTGGTTATGGACGCCAAAAATAGTCAATGGGAATACGTAATAACGCATTACTTGATAATCAGCGGCAAGCTGGGGTAATTGAACACCCTATCAAACAGAACACGGTACCAACCATAAACGGACCCTGTTAGGTTTTCCGTGGGCGTGAACCTACCGGAAACGATGCCGTATAATCCTGGTGTTGGGAATATAAAAATCTGCTCCCACTTCCATATTCTGCCTTATTTTTAGAGCCTCTAAGGTTGCCTGCCTGAACAAAATCTAATTATGAGTAATACACACAATGGTGCAGCATTGCAACAGTTCAAGAATTTGGTAGGCATCAAGTTCCAGTTGTACAATAGCTTGTTTACTTCACTGCCCTTCCACAGGATCGAGAAAACGGGCATCCTTGTTTCCATGTTGTTGATCAATTGTGAGGAAGGCTATAAAAAGAACCAAAGCCCTGTAGAAATAATCGAGGAATTCTTCAGCAAGCAGACAAACTTTCTCAAGGAAGAGGAGAAGATAGATCTGCTTTTCCGTTTTGTGCAATACATAGAAAGGCAGGTGGTGCTTTTTGATGCGCTGGAAGATTCGTCCTTTCAAAAGATACATGACCTTGGAGGGACCGGTACCTTGAAACAATTGGCTTTGGATGTCCAGTCGCAGCACAAGGAAGCGGAACTGAAAGAAAAATTGAAAGACTTTACCATCCAACTGGTACTTACAGCCCACCCAACACAGTTTTACCGGGGTGCCGTGCTGGGCATCATACATGATATTTCTTCCGCTGTACATAGTAACAATGAGAACCAGATTTATACCTATTTACAGCAACTGGGCAGGACACCCTTTTTCCAGCAGCAGAAACCTACACCTTATGATGAGGCGGTAAGCTTGATCTGGTACCTGGAAAATATCTTCTACCCGGCTGCGGGCAGGATTGCCACCTTTTTCAAGAGCCGTTTTGGCGATTTGCTGAACCCCAATAATCCGATTATCAAGATGGGCTTCTGGCCAGGCGGTGATAGGGACGGTAACCCCTTTGTAAATGCTTCCACTACCTTGCAAGTGGCCAATGCACTGCGGGGTTCTGCCATAAAATGTTATTACTTGGATATCCGTAAGCTTAAGCGCAGGCTGACTTTCAAGGGTGTGGATATTGCGTTGACTGCTTTGGAGAAAAAATTGTACGACCATTTGTTCATTCCGGGGCATTCATTTGATTTGACCAAGGATGAAATTGTAAAAGCCTTGCAGAACATTCGCTACCAATTGATATATGACCACAACAGTTTGTTCGTTCAGCAAGTGGAAAGTCTGATCAACAAGGTTGAAGTGTTCGGATTGCATTTTGCTTCATTGGATATTAGGCAGGAAAGCACCATCCATGGCAAAACATTGGAGGCGATTGCAGAGATTGGCAATGTTCTGCCAAAGGATTATGCTTCACTTTCTGCTGGGGAGAAAATAGAGGTACTGGTTACGCAACCAGTTTCAAATTTTGATATCAATGGCCTGAAAGACGATGTGCAGAAAGATGTGCTCGAAGCCATGCAGGCAGTAAAAAACATACAACGGCTGAACGGGGAGGCAGGCTGTAACCGTTATATCATCAGCCAGTGCAACAGTGCCCTGAACGCTATGGAAGTGTTTGGCCTGTTCCTATTGAGTGGATGGAGAAAAGAGGAATTGAGCGTGGATATCATCCCGCTGTTCGAAACAATTGATGATTTGCAGGAAGCTGCTGCCATCATGAAGCAGTTGTACGAAAATGGAGCCTATAAGGAACATCTTTTACGGAGGGGCAATAAGCAGACCATTATGCTTGGGTTCAGTGACGGCACAAAGGATGGAGGCTATTTAATGGCTAACTGGAGCATTTACAAGGCCAAGGAAGAGCTTACGGCAATTTCCAAAGAATATGGCGTGGATGTGGTTTTCTTTGATGGACGTGGTGGCCCGCCAGCAAGGGGAGGGGGTAAGACGCATAATTTCTATGCGTCGCTCGGCAAGAATATTTCCAGCAAGGAAATACAATTGACTGTTCAGGGACAGACTGTGAGCTCCAACTTCGGTACCATTGATTCAGCACAGTACAATATTGAACAGTTGCTGCATGCTGGTATTTCCAATGATGTTATTTCTACCAAAAAAGTGGAAGGCCTATCGGATGAGCAGCAATCATTGATACAAGCTTTGGCAGAAGAAGGCCACAAAGCATATATGGCACTGAAGGAACATCCTTATTTTACCGATTATTTGCTGCACGCTAGCCCCTTGAGGTTCTATGCAGAAACCAATATAGGGTCAAGGCCTGCCAAGCGTGGGAGCACTTCCAAATTGCAATTGAAAGATTTGCGTGCCATACCCTTTGTAGGTGCATGGAGCCAGTTGAAGCAGAATGTGACCGGTTATTATGGGGTTGGGATGGCCATGGAGAAAATAGCCAACGAGGGCAAATGGAACGAAGTGAAAAAACTTTATCAGGAATCCCTGTTTTTCAAGACCCTGATGGATAATTGTGAAATGGCCATGAAAAAATGCTTTTTCCCCCTAACAGCCTTCCTTTCCGATCACCCAACCTATGGGGAAATCTGGAACATGATGTTTGAGGAATATGAACGCACCAAACGCTATATAGGTTTATTAACAGGAAGCAGTGAATTAATGGCAGATTACCCAATAGACCAGATGTCCATACAAATGAGGGAGAAAATTGTATTGCCCCTGATCACCATCCAGCAATATGCCATTACACGTGTAAGGGAACTGGAAGAACAGATAGTGCATAATTCTCCTGTAAAATCGTCCTATGAAAAACTGGTGATGCGTTGTTCCTTTGGTATAATCAACGCAGGCAGGAACTCAGCTTAGGAAATGATGATTTGAAATTTGCAACAGTAACTTTATATTTATTCTGCCCAAACAAAGCGGCCAAACCTTATGGTTTGGCCGCTTTGTTTGGAGTTTGAAAATATAACAGATTCAATAATAACTATTAGTAAATAATTAAGCTTTGGTTGTGTATTTTAGACATATTCTAAAATTAATTTGTAGCGTTAAAAAAAATAAAATGAAGGATAATGGTTTGTGCATAAAGGTGTTCGTTTAATTTCAATTAGATATGATTAAAAATAAAATTTGAAAAATTTGAAAGGTTGAATCGTTTTTTTAAATATTTTGTGCTTGTAAAGCTTGAATATTTAATTTTTTAATTTTAAACCTAACAGATTATGAGCAAATTGTCTTTTAAGTCGGTAGCACCCTTCCTGGTATTGGTTGCAATTGCCATTGCTGCTCTTTTTATTAAATCTGTTCCTATTTACGATGGTACCAAAGAATATGTTCCGGCTGATATTGCCTGGATCATTGTTGCCACTGCGCTGGTTTTTTTAATGACACCTGGTCTGGCTTTTTTTTACGGGGGCATGGTACACCGTAAAAATGTACTATCAACTATGATGAAAAGTGTGGTTGCAGCAGGAATCGTTAGTATTTTATGGGTGGTGGTAGGTTTCAGCCTTTGCTTTGGTGATAGCATAGGTGGCATTATTGGTAACCCTAAGACCTTTCTTTTTTTTAAGAACGTAATATCCGGTGCGCCTATATTGCAGGGTGGCGCTGCTATGACCATCCCGCTACTGCTGTTTTCCCTTTTTCAGTTAATGTTTGCAGTTATTACACCAGGACTGGTTGTTGGTGCAGTTGCTGAAAGAATGAGGTTTACTGCTTATCTTCTTTTTACGGTATTGTTTTCCCTATTGGTTTACGCACCATTGGCCCACTGGAGCTGGCATCCCAACGGCTTCCTGCTTAAAATGGGGGTTCTGGATTTTGCAGGTGGAACGGTTGTGCATATTTCCGCAGGCTGTGCAGCATTGGCAGGTGCCTTGGTGCTGAAGCCCAGGAAATCCTGGTTCATCGGCAAGGAAACCGTTCCTGCCAATATTCCTTATGTATTAATTGGTACAGGCTTGCTGTGGTTTGGTTGGTTTGGTTTCAATGCAGGCTCTGCATTGGGTGCCAACGCCCTTTCCGTTTCTGCATTTGCCACTACCAATACTGCTGCTGCTGCTGCTGGGTTAAGCTGGATGTTTTTTGAGGTGCTAAAAGGTAAGAAACCTTCTGTTGTGGGATTTTGCATCGGTGCAGTTGTTGGTTTGGTTGCCATTACACCCGGGGCAGGGTTTGTAGCCATTCCCCAAAGTATTTTCATTGGTGTATTTGCTGCAATTGTCTCCAATATTGCCGTTATGATCAAAAGCAAAACCAAATTGGACGATACATTGGATGTATTCCCCTGCCATGGTATTGGTGGCATGGTCGGAATGTTATTGACAGGCGTTTTTGCTACAAAAGCGGTAAATGTTGCTGGCAATAATGGATTGGCTTATGGGAATGCTGCTTTCTTCTTTACGCAAGTCAAGGCTTTGGCAATAGTGGTTGCCTATAGTTTCACTGTTTCATGGCTTATATTCAAGTTCATTGGGTTTATTGTACCTGTTAGGGTAAGCGAGGAGGATGAGGCAGAAGGCCTGGATGCATCCCAGCATGATGAAAGCTACACACAAGGTACTCTATTGGTAAAAAAAGGTGGGGTATTGGTGGAGGAACCTGCCCATTAACAAGTAGCCAGCTCCCATTTCCTAAATTTCATATAACGATTTCATTATAGTAGAAAAGGTATAGCCATATGTAAAACCAGTTTCGCACACTGGTTAATGGCTATACCCTTTCATTTTTAAACCTAAAACCAAAACAATGTTAAAGAAAATCTCTGTAACGGGAATCGCTTTTTCGTTACTTGCTGGAACAGTCAATGCTCAGGATTCCACCAAAAAAGCAGCCCCGGTTTTAATTTCCGGCTCCGTGGATGCTTATTACCGTTACAATTTTGCGGACCCTAAAGGTGCCACAAACAACCTCACCAGCTTCACCAATTCGCAGAATTCGTTCGAGTTGGGGATGGCCTCAGTTAGGTTGGACCATTCCATTGGTAAAGTATCGGCCACTGCAGATTTGGGCTTCGGAAGGAGGGCCGCCGAATTCTCCTACAATGACGTAGGTTCATTGGCCATTGTTAAGCAATTGTACTTGAGCTATGCCATCTCGGACAAGGTTAAATTGACCGCAGGTAAATGGGCAACACATATTGGTTGGGAACTATTGGATGCTGTTGCCAATAGGAACTATAGCATGTCTTATGGGTTCTCATACGGA
>JAHEZD010000049.1:0-7293 GCA_023251255.1 Chitinophagaceae bacterium | reverse complement strand
ATACGGACCTTTCTTTCATACTGGTTTAAAAGCAGATATCTCATTAGGCGGCAAAAGTGCCTTAATGGTTGGTGTGGCCAATCCAACAGATTTTTCAACTACCACTTCCTCCACCAAATTCTTAATTGCACAGTTCAGCACTGGAACCAAGAACGATAAACTAAAAGCTTTCCTGAACTATCAGGGTGGAAGCGCGCCTAGTAGCAGTGCTACTGCAAGTGTAACGCAGGTTGATCTTGTACTGCAGGCTGTTCTGAGCAGCAAATTCGGTATCAACTACGATGGAACAATCCAGAGCAGGAAAGTTGCAGGAACTACCAACAGTTGGAGCAGCAATGCCATCTACCTGAATTATGATCCAACTGCTAAGTTCGGACTGACACTTCGTGGTGAGTATTTCAGTGATACGAAAAATGTTTTGGGTGTCATCAATACCAGCATTTTTGTTCCTACGCTTTCTGCCAATTTCAAAGTGGAAAACTTGACCATCATTCCTGAAATACGCTTGGATAATGCAAAGGACAACCTGTTCCTGAAAAATGATGGAACCGGAACAAAAAGTACTGCGAGCTTCATACTAGCAGCTACCTACAAATTTTAAATAAATAACTCAAGCCTTTTTTTCACCTAAAACTAAAAATTATGTTTTCAGCAACCTTAAAAAACCTAAGGCAAATGGGCCGGAGGCAATCACCTGCTGCACCGGCACTGCAATTGTCAAAAAGCGAGAAGTGGAAACTTTGGTTTACACTTGTCTTTGGCAAAGTCTTAGGTCTTTTGATACTTCTTTTTGTAGTGAAGTTCCTGCCCAGCATGATTGCTACCCCCGCACATGCTACAGAAACCTATACTGCACATGAAACTGTTTTGATCAATACCGCTAATACAATTTGGACCTTGGTTGCAGCATTTCTAGTATTTGGTATGCAAGCAGGCTTCGTCATGTTGGAAGCTGGTTTTGCACGTCAAAGGGAAACGGTAAACGTATTAATGGAATGTATTTTTGATACCTGCCTTTGTGGCCTACTGTTCTGGGCGGTTGGATATGCATTTATGTTCAGTGAAGGCAGCCCATTTATTGGAAAGCATTGGTTTTTCCTACAAGGGGCACCTGAAACCTATTTCGCAACAGGCATACCCATTTTGGCACACTGGATTTTCCAGTATGCTTTTGCTGATACTTGCTCTACCATTGTTTCAGGCGCCATGATTGGGCGTACAAGTTTCCGCGGGGATATTTTGTACTCTATCGGCATCACAGGTTTCATCTACCCAATTATTGGTCACTGGGTTTGGGGGCCTGATGGTTTCCTCGCATTAATGGGTGCTGCTTCCACTGATGGATCTTGGAGGTTCCTGCCTTCATTGGGTAATGGGTTCCGTGATTTTGCTGGCTCAACAGTTGTTCATACAATCGGTGGCATTGCATCTTTGGCTGGGGCAATCGTACTTGGCCCACGTATTGGCCGGAAATTCAAACGTGACGGTGGTGGACCAATGTCGCCTCATAACCTTACTTTGGGTGCTGTTGGTACCTTCATTTTATGGTTTGGCTGGTATGGGTTCAATCCCGGCAGTACGCTTTCTGCAGTTGATATGCAAGGTATTGGCCGCGTGGCAGCCAATACAACATTAGCAGCTTGTTCTGGAGGAATGGTTGCTATGTATTTGGCCCTCTGGTTTGGGGATACAAAAGGTAAATTTGATTTAGGTTTTACTTGTAACGGTATCCTTGGTGGCCTTGTAGCCATTACCTGCCCTTGTTACTGGGTATCACCGCTCGGGGCAATCATTTTAGGTGCAGTTGCCGGTCTGGTTGTTTATTATTCAACGCTGTTACTGGAATATTTACGGATCGATGATCCAATTGGCGCTGTACCTGTACATGGATTATGTGGTATTTGGGGTACATTGTCACTTGGTCTCTTTGCAAGTGGACAATATGGCGCCACTGGCCCAACAGGTGCAGATAATTCAGCTCCTGTAAAAGGGTGGTTCTATGGTGGCGGTGCTGATGTCTTTAAAGCCCAATTAGTGGGAAACCTTACAGTTACCATTGCCACATTTGTGATTGCTTTTGTTATGATGTGGGCAATCAAAAAACTGCCTTATCCTTGGAAGCTTCGTGTGGAACCAGAAATTGAAGAAGGTGGCCTTGATTTATTGGAGCATGGGAGTGTAGCTTATCCAGCACAATAAAGAACCATTTTTCATATTGATTCAGCCCCTCAATTTTTTTGAGGGGCTTTTTATTGTTAATTTATTGTTAATATACTTGTTTTTCAACTTTCTCCTCTTTTTCATTTTTTTTCAATACTATTCCAGAAAAGCAGTTAAAATAGACTGTACGGCTATTTATTCAAAGGCGAACAAAAAAAATATCCATTATTTTATTTGGAATGAAATATTTCTTGATAATCCAAAAAAATAAGAAACAGTTTGTTTTTTACTAATGTCTTACCGTTTCTTATTCATGACCGCACAGCTCCAATTTGTGTTCAAATAGTTCGTTCTTTTACATTGTAATAGATGATAATCACAAACTAAAACGTTTCAATAATGAGTACTTTTCAAACTGTAGCATCATTCGCAATTTTAGTAGCTTTTATTGTAGTGCCAGCTTTTAAAGGCAACCACAAAAAAGCTCATTAATCGATAAGATTGATTTAGGCTATTTAAAGACCAGATCCCATCTGGTCTTTTTTGTGGGTATAAATTGCTCACATTTACCCAATAATAAATATCGGCACAGGTTTACCAGTCGTTTTTACTTGACCGATTCAATGACGAATAGGTGCATTGAAATTTGTGCGAAAACAGTCCTTGCCAACAATAAAGTTCAATTGTTCCTCTTCTCTGCCTAACAGATTAATTAACCTACCGATAAATTCCTGCATTCGTTCATCTATGAAGTTAGTTTGTGCATCTTAGATATTTTCTAAGCAAATAAGAGTTACATTACAATAATCACAACTGCTAAATAGCTGCCATGAAATTTTTTTACCTATTTGCATTTTCCCTATTATCCATTTCCATGTTTGCACAGACCTCTGGCACGTTAAAAGGCAAGTTGGTTGACTCCATTAGCAAACAGTCCATGAAAGATGCATCCATTACTTTATTGGATGCACAGGATTCCACATTGGAAAAGTTTGTACTGGCTTTAGCTGGCGGTGAGTTTGAAATGAAGGACATCCCTTTTGGGACCTATATTCTCCAGATGAGCTTCCAAAGCTATAAATCCTATTCAAAGAAGATCAGCTTTACAAAAGAACAGCCTGCTCAGGAACTGGGTACAGTTTACCTGTACCCACAAGCAAACGATTTGAATGAAGTGGTGGTAGAGAGTTCAAGGCCGATAGTCATGAAAAAGGATACGGTGGAATACAACGCCAGCAGTTTCAAAACAAAGCCCAATGCAGTGGTGGAAGACCTGATCAGGAAGCTTCCTGGAATGGAAGTAGCAAAGGATGGAACGGTAAAAGCCCAGGGAGAAACAGTGACAAGGGTGCTGGTGGATGGCAAGCGTTTCTTTGGCGATGATCCCAAGATGGCCACCAAGAACCTCCCCCCCGATATCATTGACAAGATACAGGTATTTGATGACCAAAGTGATCAGAGCAAGTTCACTGGTTTTGACGACGGTAACAGGGTAAAAACCATTAACATTACCACCAAAAAAGATAAACGCAAGGGCTTTTTTGGAAAGGGGATCCTAGCTGGCGGTGCCAATGGCGATGGTGCATTATATGATAACAGCCTTAACCTTAGCCATTTTGACAACAATCAGCAAATGACCCTACTGGCACAGGCGAACAATGTGAACAAACAGAATTTTTCCAAACAGGACATTTTGGGTGCAAGGGGCACCAGCACTGGCGGTATCACCACTACCATTGGTGCCGGATTGAACTACAGGGATGTTTGGGGAAAGAAAACGGAAGTAAGCGGCAGTTATTTTTACAATAACCAGAGCACGGACAATGCTTCCAATAGCCTCTCGCAGAACCTGATCAAAGCTGATTCAACCACATTCTCCAACAGGGTTTCCACTTCGGTCCATGACAATGAGAACCACCGTTTCAATTTCAATATTGAGCACAATTTCGATTCGAGCAATTCCCTCATCATCAGGCCCAATGTAAGCACCCAGCATACAGGCAGTACCAGCAATGATTCAACCAATTCCACCGAAAGCAAGACCGGCAGTTTGATTTACAATTCCGTGTCCAATTCCACAAGGGAAAATACCGGATACAATGGAACTGTTGAAGCAACTTTCCGCCACCGTTTCGCTAGGAGAGGAAGAACATTCTCCATTGGTCTCAACCTTGGCGGCAGTACCAATAATGGCGATGGCAATAATTATTCCTTCATTACCTATCCTACACGTTTCAAAACAGTGAACCAACAGTTCAATAGTACCAGCAATTCCAACAATATAAGCACCACGCTGTCTTATACGGAACCCATTGGCAGGAACCAATTGATAGAGCTCAATTACAATATTGGTTTCAACAATAGCAACAGTGACCGCAAGACCTATAGCTATAACAGTACCTCAAAGGATTACGATATGCTTGATTCAACGCTGAGCAATACTTATGAGAATAGTTATAAATCGAACAGGGCAACACTTAGCTACCGTTTCCAGAACCTGAAATATAATTTCAGTGTGGGTTCGGGTGTGCAGTATGGCGAACGTGAAAGCCACAACCTCAGCAAGAACATCAACATCAACCAGAATTTCACGAACCTTTACCCAACGGCCAATTTCAATTACGAGTTCTCCAAATCGAGGAGCATCCGTTTCTTTTACAATGGAAGGACAACACAGCCAAATATTAACCAGTTGCAGCCCTTGGTTACTACCACCGATTCCATCAACATCCGTTCGGGCAACCCAGACCTGAAGCAGCAGTTTGCGCATACGTTCAGGTTGCTCTACCGCTCCTTTGATATGGTTACGCAGAAAGTGATCTTTGCTACGATCAATGCCAGCATGATCCAGAACGACATACAGAATTCAGTTACACAATATACCAATGGGCGTACGCTTACCATACCAGTGAACCTCAATGGTACCTACAGCATCAGTGGCTATTTTAATTATGGCTTCCCACTGAAAAAACCAAAGAGCAACCTTAATTTTTCCACCAATGTTTCCTACAATCAGAACCAGAACCTGGTAACCAACATAGACAACAGCAATGTAGCAACCACTATCAGCAACTACACCAAGAATACTTCCTTGGGTGAAACCATTTCATGGACTACCAACTTGAAGGACAATTTCGATATGAACTTCAGTTCCAACTCCAATTACAATATTGCCAAGCAAACTTTGCAGACCAACCAGAATGCCAATTACTTCACACATACATTGAGTACCGAAGCCACTTATTATACCAATAGTGGTTGGGTGGTTTCCACGGATTTTGAGTATATCTACAGCACGGGCCGTTCTGCTGGTTACAATACCAGTGTGCCCCTGTGGAATGCCAGCTTTGCTAAGCAGCTCTTCAAGAAAAAAGAAGGAGAAATAAAGTTCTATGTGTTCGATCTGCTGAACCAGAACGTAAGTTTCACAAGAACGCTTACAGGCAATACCATTCAGGATGTGCAGAACAAAGTGCTAACCCGTTATTTCATGGTAAGCTTTACCTATAACCTACGCAAATTTGGCCAGAAACAGGACAGGAAGAACAGGGATGGCATACCAGCCGAGTTCCGCAAAATGCAAAGGGGCAACGGCGAAGGTGGTGGACGTAATGGTGGCGGAGGTGGGGGAAGAGGCGGCGGCCGATTTGGCAACTAATACTTCTACGGATGTTTGTAGGCAAAGGAAAAGCTGCTCAGTTCATGAGACCAGCTTTTCCTTTGCCCAATTTGCAACAATTTTCTGCAACAAAATAAATTGTCGCAAAAGCCGCCGCCGTTATAAGCCCATTTCTTTGTGTTTATTAATTTTTGGATTCTATCCCTCCTTCGGGAAATCTGCACCCACCGTTGTTTCTTCCCAAGTGTCAATATCATTTTTCAATTGCTCCAATTTCATCCTTGCGCCCTTCAATGCACCAACGCCCAGTAGTAATCGCAGTGGTGGATTTTCAGCTTCCACCGCCTTCACAATGGCTTTGGCCGCACGTTCGGGGTCGCCTGGTTGGTTGCCACTGTAACCCCTGATATTGTTTTTATTGGCATGTGCCGATGGCGCATAGTCTTCAATAACAATTTTGCTGTTATTGGCAGAACGGCCAGCCCAATCGGTCCTGAAGCCACTAGGGCAAATGATGGTGACCTTGATGCCCAAATGGGCTGTTTCCTTTGACAGGGATTCGGAAAAACCGTCCACCGCAAACTTGGTGGCATTGTAAAAACCAACCGCAGGGAAACCTACCAGCCCACCAATGGAAGCAATGTTCACAATATGCCCGCTACGCTGCTTACGCATGATGGGCAGAATGGCATTGGTCATATTGGCCAGGCCAAAAAAATTGATTTCAAACATGCGGCGTACTTCTGCTTCCTCACTTTCTTCAATGGCACCAAAATAGCCAATGCCAGCATTGTTTACGAGCACATCCACCTGTCCGAATTTTTGTACAGCTTCTGCTGCCGCCGCTTTTATTTCAGCTTCATTGGTAACGTCCAGTTTTATGGCAATGGCGGTTTCGGGATAGGCATCCACTATATCCTTCACATCTTCCATTTTGCGTGAGGTAACTGCTGCACGGTAACCAGCCTTCAAAACTTCTTGGGCCAACTGCCTGCCAAATCCTGTGGAGCATCCTGTTATGAACCATACTTTTTTCATAGTCATATTTTATGTGTTTGTGCGCCGCTCCTTTAAATTGGTCAGCGGCACAATTTACCTGTTATATGAGTAAGAAAAAATTCAGCAGAAGATTGAGAAGCTGTTTGAGTTGCCTTCTTGTAGTCTGGTGTTCCACTTCCATTGTATTCGCATCCCTGTCGGGACCTGTGTTTTCACAACTCCCTAATTTTTATTCTTTTTAGAAATGCGACATAAAAAAGTGCGACATTTTAAAATGTCGCACTTTTTTATGTCGCATTTTTTTTGATTGTCCTGTCCATCGTAGTTTTTCGGCTAAGCTCAGGATAAACTTACCGTAGTAGTTCAACATTACTGAACCTAATGGATAAAAGATTTAACTGACTATCCGTATGAAGGAAAGCATTGACGATTTCCGTTGTCATACTGAGGTTCTCGAAGTATGATGAGCGTAAAACACAGCTTGAATAAGGTTTCGACAAGCTCAACCTGACCTA
>JAHEZD010000003.1:88133-113039 GCA_023251255.1 Chitinophagaceae bacterium | reverse complement strand
AGGTTATCCCGATGTTTTATCGGGAGGTTAACTGGAGGAGAAGAAGTTGGAGAGTTATGGGTTACAGGTTAGATGCTGGATACTGGATGTTGAACGATGGAGGAGGGGGAAGGAGGTTATCCCGATGTTTTATCGGGAGGTTAACTGGAGGAGAAGAAGTTGGAGGGTTATGGGGTTACGGGTTGGATGTTAGATGCTAGATGTTGAACGATGGAGGAGGGAAGAGGGTTATCCCGATGTTTTATCGGGAGGTTAACTGGAGGGGAAGAAGTTGGAGCGTTATGGGTTACGGGTTGGATGTTAGATGCTAGATACTGGATGTTGAACGATGGAGGAGGGGGAAGAGGGTTATCCCGATGTTTTATCGGGAGGTTAACTGGAGGAGAAGAAGTTGGAGGGTTATGGGTTACAGGTTGGAGGTTGAACGATGGTGGAGGGAGGGAAGTATGTATGATTGAAGGGCCTGCACCATGACCTATTACCCATGACCAATGAACCATCAAGAAGGATGTATGAGTGAAGGGCCCTGCACCATGATGGATTATTTAATGTGATGCCCAGTTAATTCGTTTATTTGTTCTGCATTACATAAACCCGTCACTCAAACTATGGCACTGGAAATAGAAAGAAAGTTCCTCGTAAACCTGGAAGCTTGGAACGACCAACAACCTATAACTACCAGCAGCATGGATTACTATCAGGGCTACCTGCTTACCGCTGCCCATACCACCATTAGGGTGCGTACCGCCGGCCCCCATGCATGGATCACCATTAAAGGCCCTACCGAGGGTGCCAGCCGACTGGAATATGAATACCCCATACCCCTGCAAGATGCACAGGAAATGCTGCAGCATTTTGCTGCAGCCGTTGTTTGCAAAACAAGGCATGTAATCCACTACGGGGGCAAGTGCTGGGAGGTGGACATTTTCCGGGGCGAGAACGAGGGCCTCATCGTGGCCGAAATAGAACTGCAGCACGAAGAGGAAACCTTTGCCCTACCGCCTTGGGTGGACAGGGAGGTAACCGGTGAGGAAAAGTATTATAACAGTAGGCTTTCGGAGCATCCGTATAAGGAATGGGGGGAAGGTTAACTGGTTATCCCGATGTTTTATCGGGAGGTGATTGACGGAGAAGGGTGGTAGATGCTGGAGGATGGAGGAGGAAGGTTGGAGGATTAGGGATTGTAGGCTTGCATCCGCAAACCCACAACCCGCAACTCACCAACCCGTCAACCCCAGAGGAAGGTTAATTAATGGGGGTGGTACCTGCAGTCTGCATTTTGGCTTCAGCATTAAGCGTTTCGCATTTATCTCAAGGTTGGCTGCCCATGAGTTTCTTGAAGTCCTTATCGTTAATCTCCTTTAGGTCCAGTACCATGCGTTGCCCCTTTGCAATGGTCAAATCGGCCGAATAGGCAAATACCTTTTCCCCCTTTAAAGCATAGGCTATTAACCTTGCCTTATAGCCAATGGGTATATTGGCAAACTGGGGCAAACTGTCTTCTTGTCCCCAGCCCTGTATTACACTGTTGATGCCCTTGAACACTAGGTACATATTGGCCGTTTGAATGCTGTCCTTGGGGTCAAGGCTGGCATATAAACCGGTCTTGTTTTCCACTTCCAAAAACCGGTCGCAATTGATCCAGCCCAATTGGTTCAGCCCAATGGCATTGTATACTTTCTGGTTGGCCTCATAGGTTTTTTGCAGCTTCTTGGTCTTTTCCACTTGTTCTGGTGTGGGCTTGTACTTGGCAGTATCTTTTATATAGTCCAGTACTGCATCGTAATCGGAGGAGTTCCCCTCTACGTCCGTTGGAACTATAGGCGTATCCGTCGTTTTGGGTGTATTGTCTGATTTTAAAACATCCGGTGTTTTCTGCCAGTCCATTTGCCCCTGCTGGTTCCGCTGCCCATAAAACAGGGCCATGTCCTTATTGGACAGTTGGGGAAACTGTACGTTAAGCGTGCGGCCCGCTTTCAGTTTCAGCTTCTCCCCATTGGACACCATACCAATAAAATAGGCGCCGCCAGAAACCAGCAGCCGGCCACCGGCCACCGTTTGGGCATTGGCACTTAACAGGTCCTGCTGATTGGTGAGTTCCTTCAGTTCAACTTCTATGTTTGGCCCCAATGGTTTACCGCTCTCCGTTTCCAGGTCACTGGGGTTGATGCTGATCCTGGTGCCCTTTTTTCCCGTAACAAGGCTCGGCCCCTTGGATGGTACCGTAAAGGTTTGCGGAGGCAGTTCCTGTTTCTGTAGCAAATCGTTCAGTTGGGCGATGGCTGCGGCAGTACCGGTTTTGCTGTTGGGGTTCTTAGGGCTATAGCAACTGCTCATGAACAAAAAGGCAGCAATAAAGTAAGGGGCAATTCTTGTCATGGCGCAGTATGGTTTTGTGCAAAGGTGAGGTAGTTTATTGGATAACTGGGAGGAAGGGGGGAAGGTTAATTGGTTAACTGGTTAATTCGTTAATTGGTGAAGGAGAAGAAGTTGGAGGTTGGATGTTGAACGATGGAGGAGTGAGGAAGAAGGTTATCCCGATGTTTTATCGGGAGGTGATTATGGAGGAGGGGAGGGACCAGCTCCTGTGAATCCATAGGGCCCCGGCGTGGTTCGTGTGAAACACGAATCCACGGCACGGGGGCTGTGAAACTGTTTACAGTGGTTTCAGGAATTTGCTATGCAAATACCATTGCTCTTTTAAAACAGGTTTTAAAATACGGTACTGTTTACTTGGTTCGTGGCTTTGGGTACGGCCGTATCCTTGAACTGGGGCATGAGCATGCCTTCTATCCGGAAAGCGGTGATATCCGTAATGCCTATAAAACCCAGCACGGAACGTAAGTAGGATTCGGTGAAGTCATAGCTTTTCATGGGGCCTTCCGTATACACGCCACCGGTGGCTATGGCCAAATAGACTTTCTTATGGGTCACCAGCCCCACGGGTACGCCTGTGTCATAGCTGAAAGTAACGCCTGCCCTAACAACATGGTCTATCCACGCCTTCAATGCAGAGGGGATGCTGAAGTTGTACATGGGCACGCCTATTACAATAATGTCTGCATCCATCAGTTCTGCTATGGCACTGTCCGAGTGCTGTATGGCTGCCTGCTGCTCTGCGGTATGTACTGCTGCTGCGGTATTGAATGCGCCCAGGTGCATTTCTTCCAAATGTGGAAAGGGGGCCTTGGTAAGGTCGTGCGTATGTACCCGGCTGCCGGGGTAAGTGGCTTCCAACTTTTCCAGGATGGTATTGGCCAATTGGATGCTGGAGGAGGCCTGTCCTTTTGCGCTGCTTACAATGTGCAATATCTTTTTCATGTGCTGCTTATTTTGTTTAGGATGCGAACCTAGTTACATTTGCTATCTATTCTATAGCGCTGTACTTTGGGATAGTGCTATCCTTTTGTATAGCGCTATCTTTTGGGATAGTGAAGTGGGGAGAATTGTTAATTGGTTAATTCGTTAACTAGTTTATTGGTTATCCCGATGTTTTATCGGGAGGTGATGGACGGAGGAGGGGCCGTCATCCGATAGCCATCGGATGCGAGCCTAAGCGAAGCAATCTAGGCCTTCTTGAAAACGGATCTTCTTCCGTAACGCAGGTGCAGGTTGTTCCGCTCCGAAAAGGCCGTCATCCGATAGCCATCGGATGCGAGCCTAAGCGAAGCAATCTAGGCCTTCTTGGAAACGGATTTTCCTCCGTAATGCGGGTGCAGGTTGTTCCGCTTCGGAAAGAGAAGGTTACTTTTTGGATAATATGCCTTCGTAAGTGGAGATTACTTTGCTTCGTTCCTCGCAACTCCTCAGCAATGATGGCCATTTGTACCCTTCATCTTTGCGTAAGATCAGTTAATAATAAAACAACATAGCTATGGCTACCATTAAAAAGATGAAGGAGGGTTCCCCGCATTCAAAGGGTGAATGTATCAGTGCGCTGCTTCCGGTAAGGGATGCGCTGCAGGTGCTGAGCGGCAACTGGAAACTGCTGATACTCATTTCCCTAACGGGTGAGGCCAAACGCTTCAAGCAGATCTCCAAGGATGTAACGGGCATCACGGACAAGATGCTGTCCAAGGAACTGAAAGACCTGGAGGCCAATAAGCTGATCGTGCGTACCGTGTATGACAGCTTTCCACCAACCGTTGAATATGCCATCACAGACCATGGCCTATCGATATGGACGGTGATTGCGGCACTGAAGGAATGGGGGATGCTTCATAGGAAGAAGGTGATGGGGAAGGGTTAGGAGGAGGAGGAAAAGTTAATTGGTTAACTGGTTTATTGGTTATCCCGATGTTTTATCGGGAGGTGATGGATGGAGGATGTTGGAGGTTGGAGGTTTTTGAAGGAGGAGGAGTTGGATACTGGATGCTAGATACTGAACGATGGAGGAAGTTGGAGAGTTGCGGGTTGGAGATTTTTGGGAATTGGATACTAGATACTGGAAGTTAGATGTTTTTGGAGGAGGGTTAATTAATGCGGATTGCATTTGCATGAAGCATTCTGCGTTTTGCATTAAGCCTTTCTCATTCAACATTAAGCCTTTTGCTTTCAGCATTAAGCGTTCCGCATTCAACAATCAAGCATTACTTCCCTTATGCATACCCCCTACGTACCTTATGGTAACCTTATGGAGACCTTATTAAAACCTGATTGATTTCCCGCTAGGGCTGTACAGATGAGGGTAATGGGGACTGGGCTGCTGCTGGTTCAGGGGGCGAGCCTTTCCCTTTTCCAGGAACCGTTTTCCAAGGTGTACTGCAGCCTATCGTGCAGGCGGCTGCTACGGCCCTGCCAGAACTCCAATAGGTTGGGCCTTACCCTGTAGCCGCCCCAATGGTCGGGGCGGGGTATGTTTTCCGTGCCGAATATCTCGGTATAGCGGGCCACATTCTGCTCTATTACCTGCCTGTATTCTATGACTGCGCTCTGGTGCGATGCCCATGCCCCTATCCTACTGCCTGCTGGCCTGCTGTTGAAGTATTCGTCGTTTTCCTCATTGCTCAGCTTTTCCACCGTGCCTTCTATGCGTACCTGCCTTTCCAGTTCCTTCCAGAAGAACAATAGGGCTGCATGGGGGTTACCGGCCAGCTCCTTTCCCTTATTGCTTAAATAATTGGTGAAGAAAACAAACCCGTTTTCATCGTACCCTTTCAATAGAACAATCCTTGCAGTGGGCAGTCCGTTCCTGGTTACGGTGGCGAGGGTCATGGCATTTACTTCATCGATATTACTTTGGGTAGCTTCATCCCACCATTGGGTAAATTGGTCCATGGCATTGGCACTGGCATCCTTTTCATCAAAGGACTTCAGTTTATAGTCCTTTCTTATGTCGGCTATGGCTGTGTTCATATTGGTTCTTTAACGCTCCAAAATTAATGATCTACCATCATCGGGAAGATGATGTTTATCAGAAAACTGGATGCCATAGGTACAGGATGGAAAAGCAGTTGTGTAAAACCTACTGCTTCCTTATTGTTGGAAGCTGTTTAGAAACAGTACTTATAATGGCCAGTGTAGGGAGACCTATCTATTTTAAGCTTGGGTCCAATACTGGTCCACAGGCTCTTTGTGGAGGATGGAGCCTTTTTGAAGTTACGTTTCGGGCAACTGGCTTGGCTTGTCGTGATGGGGATTGTCCTTTTTTTTCTTGATAAAAAAAAGTACCAAAAAAAATCAAGGACAACCCAATGGCTCCGCCCGTTTACGAATGTGTCTTTAGTTTGATTTTGGTATTCGTGAATCTCCTTCGTCGATTTGTCCACCAGCGCTGCCCTAAGTGTAACATCCTGTGTTTTATTGTTGGATTGTCGCGTTTCTCGGATTGCTTACGTACATGGATGAGTGGTGTGCATCTTCCAGCACTGCACCTGCTTCTTTGATCCCGTATCCCAAGGGACGGGAGCAATCCCGCCAAGGCGTGACCGGAGCGGTTGAGGTGCTCCGGGATCCCGTTCCGCAGATAATGAACGGATAGGTAGTGCTATTTATAGCGAGGGACCTATTTTCGATGTAGCCTGAAATCTTTCTAGAAGTTGTTTTTAAACCGCTTCCTAGCTTACCAATGTTCCTACGTCCATTCCCTGCACCACATTGAGGAGGTTGCCGGGCTTGTTCATGTCAAAAACAATGATGGGGAGCTTGTTTTCCATGCAGAGGGTGAAGGCGGTCATGTCCATCACTTTCAGGTTCTTGGTGATGCATTCCTGAAAACTGATGCTTTCGTAACGTGTGGCGGTTGGGTCCTTTTCGGGGTCGGCCGTATAGATACCGTTTACACGTGTGCCCTTGAGTATCACATCGGCCTTCATTTCAATGGCCCGCAAACTGCCTGCTGTATCGGTGGTAAAATAGGGGTTACCGGTGCCTGCCCCAAAGATTACCACACGGCCTTTTTCCAAATGGCGCAGGGCCTTGCGGCGGATATAGGGTTCTGCTACCTGCTCCATATTGATGGCACTTTGCAACCTTGTGTACACACCGATCTTTTCTAGCATGGCCTGCATGGCCATGGCGTTTATAACGGTGGCCAACATGCCCATATAATCGCCATGGGCACGTTCAATGCCGCTATCGGCTTCGTTCATGCCACGGTAAATATTGCCGCCGCCAATTACAATGGCCACCTGCACACCCAGGTTAATGACTTCCTTGATATCATAAGCATACTGCTCAATTACTTTTGGGTCAAAGGGGTCGCTGCCGCCATTTGGGCCCAATAGGGCTTCACCGGAAAGTTTCAAGAGTACACGTTTGTATTTGGGGAGCATAGAGAAGTTTTTGTCGGCTGCAAAGAACCTGTTTTTTTGTAGAAACGCCAACAGGTAATTTTTTTAATGGGGAGGGGTTGGCAGGGAGCAGTTAGCAGGCAGTAGGGAATAGGGAGCAGGGAGTAGGCAGCGAAGCGTATGCAGGAGTTGGTGGAGAAGGGGTGGGGAGAAAGTAGTTAGTAGATAGAAGTGGGAAGGGAGCGAGTAGTATGGTAGGTAGATGGTAGGTTAAATAAAAAGGAACAGCCGGGGCTGTTCCTTTTTATTTTTTTGAGGGATATGGTTATTGGACCACGGTCATTGTTTTTGTTGATTGGAAAAGCTCCTGGTTATCGCTGCCAATAGCTACCATCCTATAATGGTAAGTGCCTGCGGCCAATGCATATTTGGCAAGGTCAATGGTCATGTTGTAAGTGCCAATGCCCTGCTGCTGGTTTACAAGGGTGGCTATCTTCTTGCCATCATTGGTCAATAGTTCAATCATGATCCTGGCTTCTGCATTTACTTGGTAAGAGAGCTGGGTAGTGCCCTTAACCGGATTGGGATAGTTCTGGTTGAGTACAAACTGTGCCTTGCCATTGAGGTCGAGCAATACAATTTGGCTATAGGTAAACTTGCCATCCTTATCGAACATCTTCAAACGGTAGTAGTACTTGCCCGCCGCTAAATTGGCATCCACGATCTGGTAGGTATTGCTTGCTGCGCCCTTGGCTGCAACCGTGGCCATGCTGGACCATGTGCTGCTGTTGGTGCTTTTTTCGATTTCGAATTTATCGGTGTTGTTTTCTGTAGCGGTTAACCAATTGAGGGTAGCATTATTGTTTTTCAAACTACCTGCAAAGCTGATTAAATTAAGTGGTAGGGGGTTTTGTGTGGCATTGCTGGCCAAGAAGAAATTGTTGGTCAAATCCACTTCAGACAATCCGGTCCTATTGGCCTGCACATCTACATTGGCCAAGGTGCCAGCAGAGAATGTTCCTGGGGCAGCAGTTGAAAATAAGGAAGTATTTACATCAGCAAAGCTTGTTACACCTCCATTATTGCTGCTCTGCATCCTAATGGACAAGCCGGAGCCTGCAAAACCGTTTGCTGCCGCCACTTGCCAAAAGGAGTTTGTACGACGGTTATAAGTAACGCCATTTTCCACATAACTAGTTAATGCGGAGGTTCCATTTGCGGCAGAATACTTGACTGCAACAGTACCGCCAGTTGTAGGTGTTCCTGCAATCCAGAAGCCCCTGTTTGCTGTTTCGATACCTATTGGGAACAATCCTGTGGTAAGGCCAAGGCTTGCTATTGCGGTGGTCCCGAACCAACGGGTAACAGTACCTGTTGTATTAATGAAACCAGAAGCATAAGTCAATGTGCCCGGTGCTGCTGTGGAAGAACCCAACGTAAGATTGTTGCTTCCTAAATTAATGTTGCCACCGGTCATTGATAGTGTTCCTTTTACGGTAATATTATTTGCAAAGGTTACCCCTCCGGAAATTTGCACGGTTAGGTTATTGAGGATACCAGATGCTGGTATTTCATTGTTTCCGCTTATTGCATTGGCCAAGCCCAATGTTGTTGCTGGGTAACTAACATTCACTGTTGCTGCTGAACCAAAGTTGGGAACACTGGAAAAACCATTGGTAGGCCTATTATACCTCGTTATTGTAAAAGCCGTTGGTGCGGTACCTCCAGAATAGGTTTGTGTGTTGTCCAGATACAGGTTATTATTTGTGGTCAGCAAACCATCGTAAGCATAGTACCCCGTATTAACAATGATAGGGGTATTCAAAACTGCTCCAGCAGCATTCACTAAATAAAGGTTAGCAATAATGCCCGTATTAGCAGGTGTTCCGCTGCCAGTAGTTCCCACAAAAGTTCCACCTGCACTATTAATGGACTGAACCGTGTTACCGCCTAGATAGAGGATAGAGCTTGGTTTGCTCAAATCGATGGTCCCTGAATTATTGATATTACCGTATACATAGACAGTGCGTCCGGTACTTCCATTGAATGCGTTAAAGACCCCGCCCGCATTTACAGTTAATCCTCTTGAAATGGTTAGTGTATTGGATGTAGTGGTACCGAAATCAAGTATACCAGCAACGCTGATGCCTGTAATGCTTGCACTGGCATTGACGGTAACATCATGGCCGCTTTGAATAACAACGCTGTCCCCATAAGAAGGCACCACACCGCCGGTCCATGTAGTTGTAGCTGACCAGTTGCCCGTAGCGGCAGAGGTTATTACATTCGGTGCGGAGGTAGTGGTTCCACTTATCTCTGCCGAAGCAGCCAAAAACCCTTCGGAAACGGAGTAAACTTTCCAGTAATAAGTAGTATTGGGATATAAACCAGTAAAGAAGTAGCTGCCGATACTAGCTGCTGGTATGTAAGTAAAATAATTGTAGGGACCTCCGGGCGTAAATGAATAATAGTAAGCGTACCCATATAATCCAGTAGTTGTTGCAGGTGCAGTTAGCCCCAATGTCATGCTGGTGGTGGTTGGGGCCGTTACGGTAAGTGTTGGTGCACTAACTGTTGGTGGTGTAAACCTGTAGTACCTTCTGCTACCCTCTGTCAATGAATTCAAATTGGGAATATCCCCAACAGCTACAGTATTACTGGTAATAGCAGTTGTAGAGGTTGTATTGGCAGTTATATCAACGGAGCTATAAAAGCCGCTTGTGGTACTTGAACCCATGCCCACTTTAACCGCAGTTAATGAAGCAGCCCCATTGTTTTTCATTTTGCCGTACACGTATTCAATTACACCTGTCGTCTCATACACCCTTACCTGAAAAGTAGCATCAGCGGTTCCACTGCTTCTAGGTATGCTCATATTTAAGAACTCAATTACACATACCCTGTTGGGGGCTGTTCCAAATACTTTATAATGCACCTTCCCAGTAGTATGGGTACCCATATCATTGCCACCAATACCTGCATTAAAAGCACCGAGTGTCTTTACAGTTGTTGGTACTGCTGCAGTTGCGCTTACCAGCGCGTTCAAACCAATAGAGCCGTTTGTAGCAGCAGTGAAAGAAGTCATCCTGCTGGCAGTGGACCCGTTCATGAACCAAAAATCCAAGCCAGTTGCAAAAGTAGACGAGCCATAGTTTGTAAGGCCGGCACCTACTACTGTAGTAGTGCCAGTGGCCATATCAATCGTTTGACCACCTAATCCTGTAGTAAAGTTGCCAGTGGTTCCTGTTGTAAACGTGTAGTTTGCTGCACTTTGAGCAAACGCTGTACTGCCTACAATAAATAAGCAGGAAAATAAATAGAGTAATTTTCTTTTCATGGTCTTTAGTTTAGTTTATAAGAAGGGGAATAAGAAGTAGCTATAAAGCTAATGAATATAACTCAAAAGTATTTAGCGGATTGATGAAAAAAAGATTAATCTTCCTGAAACAGTAGCAGTACCCAAAAAGGCTGCCCAAGATTTGGACAGCCTTTCATAAACGTTGTTACCCTTTTATTCTTTTATAAACTTGGCGGTACCCAAATTTGTTTTAATGAAGTACACGCCTTTTGCTAAGGTTGAAATATTGAGGGTTGTACTGTTGCCAATAAGCTTACCCTGCTTTACAGCTTTGCCTTCTATTCCAAATACTTGATAGTCCAATGATGGTGACTTCTGTTTGGACATATCCAATGAAACTGTTAGGTAATCTTTGGCGGGAGATGGATAGGCTTTTAATCCATTAGGGTTAGTTGTTTTGTTTAAGTTATTTGCAAAACGGCCTAAACCGCCGCCGCCATCATCACAAACTACATCTGGCCACGCAATAGTTTGCTTGTAATAAGCACTGTAACAGCAACCAGAACCTTGTCTTACGTATACAGTAAGGGGCAGGCACCTTCTTTCTCCTGAAATTTCAGGAAAGTCACCTAGAGCTAATGGCACAGTGGAACCTGTTTTGGTTACGATATCCGTTCCAGAAATGAATTCCCACTCAACATCCGATAGGGCAGTTGTAGTTAAACTAAAACTTAGGTTAAGTGAAGTTGCTCCAAATGGAACGCCATAAGAGAACCCTGTAAATGCTGGTAAACAAGCACTATCCTTTGCCAGTTCCAAGGACGCCCCAGCATCCAATCTTCCAGCCCCCAATTTCCCGTTCCACAAATAATTGTCCCATACCCCGGAGATATCATAGGCGCCCTGCTTTAAATAATACTCCACCTGGTCGGGCGTAAAATTGGGGTTCAACGAGTACACCAATGCCGCTGCCGCCGAAACAAATGGAGCGGCTAATGAAGTGCCTGCATCTGCTCCTGTGCCGTTGTATGCGCTTAAAATGGGCACCCAATAACCCGGTGCGCAAATGTCCACACTATCATTGTGGTTATGTTGCATGTTAAATAAAGGGAAAGGCTTAAAGACGCCCCCGCAATCCATGTTCTTTTTGCGGCAGGTGTCTATCTCCCTTCTATGAGAATCTTTCCAATTAGCTGCAATCTGGTAATTACAATTGGGGAAACTACTATCAGTTAGATAGGTTCCCACTTCATAATTTGAGCTTACGCTGGTCACGGAAATAACATGCCTATAAGATGCCGGGTAATAGTAGGAGGTATCATCCCAAGTTTCAGAACTGCAGTTATAAATGCCATTGCCAGCAGCAGCTACAATTGTTGACCCAAGCTTATGCACTGAGTCTATCACCTGTAAATCATAGGATGAAGGAGTTGTCGGGGTTGGGCTTGTGGCAGAGTACCAACTGCAGTTGATTACTTTGCACCCGTCATTTGCCGCTTGGAGAACACCGTCGATACTAATGGGATAATAGCCAACTTTTACGTTATAGCCTAGTGATGCCAGTCCAGTACCATTGTTGGTAATGGCAGCCGCCACACCTGCCACTTCTGTGCCGTGCCTGAATGAAGGGTTTGTTGCCACGCTTACGCCACTAGGTAGGGAATTGATGTTGAACACATTGGAGTCAATATCATTGTGGTAGAAAAAGCCTATATCCGTAATACCAATCTTTATGCAAGGCAATCCCCTTGTTAAATCCCAAGCCCCTTTTGCATTAATCAGGTCCAATACAATCTTGGAACATATGTCTGGTGAAACATCACAATAATCGTTAGGGTCATATAGCGGCACTGGGTCATTTACTTTAAATACATTATCAACATCACCCGAATTGAGTTCAATAATACTATTGTACAAATCATCTAGCCCATCTGCTATCCTTATCCTGTAAACCCTTTTAAGGATACTTGTTGCAAATACAGATGCAGCAGGGTATTCCTGCACGAATTCCGTGACTGAATAGTTTTTGAATAAATCGGTGAGTGACGCATCGTGAAATTCCAAGGTGAGTAAATCTCCCGATGCTGTTGCTGTAGGAACAACTTCATCATTAACAAAACCAATTTGTAAATAGCGGCTTGCCTGCACAAAGCAGGAACTACATACAATAATCACAAGTGACAGCAAGAATCGCTTAGATGTGTTTTTCATAAACAATGTTTAGGTTGAAAAGAGGTTAACACCTAAAAGTAATACGTAGTATTCTAAAATGCAAGTGTTTGCAGATTTATACTCGCAGAATTAATACCCGTTTTAAGCCTTACAGATGAAAGGTCCAATCCATTGGTTCTTTATGGAGGACGGAAGAAAGAGTAAGTTCTTTAAAATTGCATTCCCTATAAATGGGCTGTCCCGTTCTTAATGGGCTTCTTGTTTTTTTGTCCTTTGCCACAAAAAAGTCTAGGCAAACCTGCCTATGTCGATAGGCACAATGGCTCCGCCCGTGGATACCCATTAGCAACTTGCGTGAATTACCTACACAAAAGCGGGTGGCCAAAAATTTGACCACCCGCTTCATCAACCAATACCTTTCTTATTTTATAATGGTTATGCTACCGCTTAGTTTACTGTAGCCATTGTTCTTTGGTTCTATGATATAATAGTAGGTGCCCACAGGTAAGGGTTTGCCGTTCATTTTTCCGTCCCATGTTCTGGCATAGCCTACGGAATGGAAAACCAATTGGCCATTGCGGTTGAAAATCTCCACCTTGGATTCTGGGTAGTCGCTGAGGTAAGGTATTTCCCAGACGTCATTGATACCATCGCCGTTTGGCGAGAAGGCATTGGCTATGTGCAGGGTTTGGAGGGCCGTTACCTTAACTGTATCATAGGCTACACAATTGCCGCCACCGCCATAGGCCATGATTGTATAGGTGGTATTGAATGCTGGCGTGCTGGTTGGCCTTAATAGGGTATCATCGTCCAGATAAATGGAGGGTGTCCATAAATAATGGAAGGCTGAAACATCATTGATGGTGGCCATTAACAGTACAGGGGTATTGGCTGGTACCAATATGTTCCGGCCTGCATCTACTACGGGCTGTTTGTAAATGGTGATTGGTTGGGTGGCAGGTACGGAGGTACAGCCTTCGGTGCTTTGTACCGTTAAGGTAACTACGTAATTACCTGGTGCAGCATAGCTGCGTGTTGGGCTGGTGGTGGTGGATGAGTCACCATCGCCAAAGGTCCATTTCCATGCGGCAATGCTGCTGCTAGGTGCGGTGCTGCTATCGCTGAAAAGCAGGTCATATTGGGGGCAAAGCGTGTCACCGATAATGGCAAACTTGGCTATGGGCTTTTGGTAGAATGCACTTAGGTTCTTTGTCAGCGTATCGATGCAGCCCCGTGCAGAAACAGCCGTGAGGAACACATTGTAGGAACCGCTAGCGGTGTAATAATGTGTTGGCGCTGGAGTGGATGAAGTGGCCGTGCCATCGCCAAAATCCCATACATAGCTTAACTGGCTTCCATTGCCGTTTACAATGGTTGACTGGTTGCTGAAGATGGCTTCTCCTGTGGGCATACAAACACCGTTTGGCAAGGTGAAGGCTACCTGTGGCAAAGGATAAACGGCCACTGTTTGCTTAACGGTATCGCTAACACATGCACTATCACTCACTACATAGAACTTGACCACATAGCTGCCAAAAGTGGTATAGGTATGGTAAAATGGAGAGGCGTTTGTTGTAGTTAAAGTAATGGCATCACCAAAGTCCCAATAGCGGTTGGGTATATTGCCTGTTGCAATTTTTGATGTATCCGTTAGCCTGATGGAATCCTTCAAGCAGATATTGTTGCTGTATGCAAAGCCTGCAACAGGTTTGGGGAATACGCGTATGGTACTGGACACGCTATCCACGCATCCACCTGTGGTGGCATAGATGTACTTGATGGTGTGCTGACCAATACCTGCGGTGGCTGGGGTAAACAGGCCTGCCCCGTCCGTACCATCGCCACTGTAGGTTCCTGTGCCTACTAGCGCATTGGTAATGTTGGCATTGGCTATTGAAACGGGGTCCGCGTTCACGCACTTACCAATCAATGTGGCGAAGGTCAATGTTGGCATAGCGTTGAGCGTGATGGTCTTTGTTTTCTCCACCGAGCAGATGCCCTTTGAATAAACAATCCACTTGATGGTATAAGTGTTGGAAGCAGGTGTGGTAAATGTTGGGTAGGTATGGAAATAATCCTTGCTCTGCGCAGGTGCCAGGTCTGTTTGGAAAACAGTGGGCTGGTTGGCAAAGTCCCAATAAATATCAATCCTGTAAATGGAGTCGATGGTTGTTGGTGTCTGGTTGGTGAGCTTTACCTGCTTGTTGGAACAAAGGGTGGTTTCATTGGCCACATCAAAAGTGATTGTTGGCAGATAGCCACGTACCCTGAAATTCTGTGTTACCGAAGCTGCACAGCCATTTGCCGTGGTGGCCGTTAACTTAACCGGGTAAGTGCCATACTGCACAAACCTGTGTGTTGGACTTTGAACAGTGGTTGTGTTGGGGTTGGCCAATGTGGCGTTGGCATCCCCAAAGTTCCAGGCCCAGGTGAGGGACTGGCCATCGGATACGGTGGTGCCGTCCGTAAAGGTAGCAGTACTGTCCTGCAAGCATCCGCTGCTTGCCGTGAAGCTTACTACTGGGTTTGCGTAAATGGTTATTGTTTGCGTGGCAGTATCGCTCACACATCCGCTACCTGCATTCACGGCATGTTTCACCGTATAGGAGCCGGGTGCCAGATAGGTAGTGGTTACAGGGTTGCTATTGGTGGCTGTAGTTGTTTGTGTATTGCCAAAATTCCAGTACCAGGTTTGTATGGTGCCACTTCCGAAAGACGAGGTGGGCGTGAAGGTTACCGTTGTGTCCTTGCATAGTCTTGGTGAAATGGTAAAGGTGGACAATGGCCTTTGCCTTACGGTAACAGGCAGGCTATACGGGTCGCTGGAACATGCGCTGTCACTTACAGTAGTTAGGGCCACTGTAAATGTACTGGCGGTTCCATAGGTATGGAAGAAGGCATTGGCGTCGGTCTTGATTGCGGTGGTAGCATCGCCAAAGTTCCAGTTCCATGTGGCAATATTACCTGACGCAATAGTTGATGAATCCTTGAAACGGATCGAGTCGCCCAAGCACACATCATTCAAATAGCCAAATTTGGCTGTTGGCTTGGGGAACACGCGAATGTTCTGGGTAACGGAATCCTTGCAGCCTACTGTTGATGTGAACAGGTACTGTACCGGGAACTGGCCCACGCCTGCCGTGGCTGGATTGAAGTTGCCGCTTGCATCAACACCCGTTCCTGAATAGGAAGGATTGCCCGATAAGCCATTGGTAATGCTTCCATTGGCAATGGATACTATGCCTGCATTGATACACTTGCCTATCAATGTGGTGAACTGTACGGCCGGCTTTGCGTTAACGGTAATGGTTTTTATCTTCTCGCTAACACAGCCACCCTTGGAATACACCACCCATCTTATGCTGTAGGTTATGCTTGCCGGTGTGGTGAACACAGGATAGGCGTGCGTGTACACTTCATTTTGCTGCGGCGTATTGTCCGTGTCAAAAGTGGTTGGCTGGTTGGTAAAGTCCCAATAGATTTCGATTTTATATACAGAATCCTGTACAATGCTTATTTGGTTGGTCAGGGCCACTTGTGTATTGGAGCACAAATTGCTTTCGTTGGCCACATCATATACAATGGCAGAGGAGAACCCTGTAACAGTGTAGTTCTTGGTAATGGTACTGGTACATCCATTGACCGTTGTGGCCGTTAATGTTATGGGGAAGGTATTGTAGCTATGGTATTTATGTGTGGGGTTCAACAAAGTGGAGGTATTGTTGGAAGCGGAAGAAGGTTCCCCAAAGTTCCATGCCCAAGTCAGTGCCTGACCATCTGAAACGGTGGTGGCATTGGTGAGCTGCAGGGTACTATCCTGCAAGCAGCCTGTACTGTAACTGAAATCGGCTACAGGGTTTGCATAGATGTGCAGGGTTTTATAGGCGGTATCGCTGCCACAGCCCCCTGTTACGCCTGCCGTATGCTTGATTATATAGGTTCCCGGGCTTGGGTAGTTCTGCGATTGTGCCGCATTGCTGCTGGCGTGCAAGGTATTGCCATTGCCGAAGTCCCAGTACCAATCGCTCAGCGGTGCTCCCCCAACAAAGGAGGAAGTATCCGTAAAGCTCACCGTTGCACTGCCACAACCTTGTGGTGGGTTCATGCCAAATGTAGCCAATGGTGATGGTGCGGTAAGGATTGTTTTTATGGTATCACCAATACATCCTGTAGTTGAAACCAGTCGTAATGTTGTGGGGTGCCCACCTTGTGTATTGAACTTCTTTTTGGGGTTCTGAACACTATCCTGTGTATTGTCGTCATAGTACCATCTATACTTTGCAATGGTATAATTGCTGCTAAGATTAGTGCCAGATAGGTAAGCTGTATCTGATACACAGCCCGAATAGCTCCAAGTAAAATCGCCTTTCGGACCGGGGTTAACCGTAATGGTAGTGGTAATGGTCTCCGTATTGTTGCAGTTGTCTATTTCAGGGGCTGTAATCACAACCGGTAAATTGTAGGTGCCTACAGCATTTATTGTATACTCCCTAGGAAGGCGATAGGTATAATATTTCCTTCCATTAACAATACTACTGTCCGCTGGTATTGGATTAATGGTGGTGGTATCTGCATTTACTGGTAACAGGTTGGGAATCTGGCTCAATCTCCAAATCATTTGCGTGGGCTTATAAGCAGCCTGCATGGAAAAATGAAAAGGTGTATTGGGGCAGGTGATTGGCGTAAAGCTTCCACCAAGCGAATTTTGTACGCCACCGATGTTGTTGAGGTTGTTGATAAGGGTGCCTGCGTTGTAGCCATAACTTTCGTTGGCTCCCATGCCATAAGTTATGGCAGTAAAGCTTGAATCGCATTGAATGGTATGTTGCCCACCAGTCGTCCAACGTTTTATAAGTACCCGATAAGAAGCATTTTGCGGATGGAAGCCAATGTAATCAAAGGAAGATGCACCATCAATCGTGATGGAACTAAGGCCACTTACAGGAACAATAATGGACACAAAGTTGTAATTGATTAGCTGATTGGTCGTATTATAAAATGTAGCTTTTTTAATTGACTGTTCAATGGGGCTTAAATAGAACATTTCTGGGTCTCCATAACTACCACCTCCAGCATTGTAACCGGAAATTCCATTTGAGGGCATGTACTGTGAAACAAGAACAGGTTTGTCCGCTTCAATATAATCGCCTGATGAGGATGAAAATTCGTAATAAAAACTATTAACCAGGTTCGTTAATACAATCCCATTCCTTTTTACAATTGTGGAAGGGTCCCTTACTGCAACCCGATAAAAATTAAGGTTTGCTTGACTGGGAACAGTAGCAACTACCGTTGGATAAGTTAGGTACCTAGTTCCCCAAGCACTTGCAGGAAAAATTTGCTGCTGCATAATGTCCCCACTGCTTGCTCCAATAATCATCCTACTTGCACCTGAAAAAACGCCTATGGGGTGACATACACCACTGGCATCGGCAACAGACACAACCTTTGTTCCAGTTAGGTCTTGTCCAGTTGTGCTTGTGGCAGTCGCCTGACCCAAGATATTGTAAATCTCCCCTTTATTTAAGGTTACAGGAAACGTCACACCTGCTGCCCTCCCTCCTACTGTTGCAACAGAAGGTGTAATCTGTAAACTTGTCCCGTTTTCTGCTGCAACAATGTACATCCATGAATAAGCGGGTGTACTATTTGTGTTTTGGGCATAATTCACAGAATAATACGTGTAACCATAGGTTTCTACAGGCATAAGCATCGTTGCCCCAGAAGAGGAATTTGCATATTGATGGGCATAGGCCACAATTGGGGTATCACTTACAATATGGATACCTGTTGTAAACAATCCTTCTCTCGCCGAACCATTGGTATTGGCCAAGCGGCAATCATTTGTACCAGATTTTGGAAGAACAACTGAAAAGTCGATAGTGTTTGCCGGGATTGAAACGTTTTGGCTCCATGAAGTGCCATTAATAGAAACTGTGACATTTGCGGGCTGCTCAGCACTCAAATATAGAACCATTTCCTGTGCGTTACCATTAGCAGTGGTCATTAGAGTGTTATGACCATAACCCACCCAAAATTCTTTCCCTTTGTTGGATTTATTTTGTGCAAAAGAATAGGTGATGCCCATAGCAAGGCAGGTAAGCAGCAGTAAAAATTTCTTCATAAAAACTTCTTGGTAGAACGCTAAAGATAAGGCCCGACAGGCAAATGCTGCTTTGGAAATAGGTAAAAAAACAATGTGTCCAGACAGTTATGCCCCTACCAAAAGACAAAATTATTTTTGGGGGAACCGAATTCTAACTACATTCAACAATCGTTGCTCGCTTACTTCATGTAAACTGTTTAGTTACTAAACAGCGTAATCAATTTTTTAAACACAAAACGATTGCCATGAAAAAACGAGCATCCATTTTACTGTGTGCAGCAGTAACCATCTTGCTTTCTGCATGTTCCAAGAAAAATTCCACCATCAACAACAATGGTTCCATGGCGGGAACGACCGATGTTTCTGCCAGTGTTACCCCAACACCCAACCAGGTACTGGACCTTACCAAATGGAAACTTTCTGTTCCCATTGATGCCAATGGCGGAAACACGGGCGCAGCCACCACCATTTCCAACACCAACCTGCTTAACGGGTATTCTTCCAGTTATTTCTATGTGCTTGATTCACCCTACACCAATATCGTAAGGTTCTGGTGTCCTGCCAATGGGGCTACCACATCGCCCGGTAACGGTTCCGACCATCCCAGGACCGAACTCATAGAAACACCTTTGTTGTGGTACACGCAGGACCAAACTGGCATCAGCGGCGAAACCATTGGGGGTAGGCTGAACGGGCAGATTTCCGTAAAGCAATTTTCCGACACGGCCGATATTATTGTGGGCCAAATACATGGCGGCGGCACGGTAGCATCGAGTTACCCCTTTGTGATGCTGCATGTGAAGGATGATAGCGTATTTGCCGTGGTGAAGGGCGATACTGTGGGCAATGCCAATACACTTAAGTATACATTGCTGCGGAATTATACACTGGGTTCCAAGATTACCTTCTCCATTGTGGACAGTACCAACAACAAATTGTATTTCACCGCATCCAGTTCAGGTGCCACTGGTCCCGGCAGTTGGAACACACCTGTTCCCAGTAAATGGAACACGGTGCAGGTAAGGTTTTCGGCAGGCAACTATTTGCAGGACCACCAGCCAGGCGCTGCCAGTAGCGTGGGCTCCAAAGTGAACGCATATTACTATACCATTATCCACTAATTGACCACTTTATCTTTAATAGTTTCCCAATAAGATTTCTTGTAAACGTTTTTTTGTAAACATTTAAATGTTTACAAAAAAACGTTTACTGCTTTCATTTCAGAATTTGGGACAACTTGCTTTTCTTAATTAACGCAAGTTGCTAGTTAAAAGCAAAACTAATTGTAGGAAATGGTTGCCTTGGACTGGCTAAGCCTGCCCCTTTTCTTTTTGGAAGTATTCAGCAAAACGACCAAATACGCTTCCCCAATCATTTTTTTTGAAAAGAAATTATCCCCAAAATAGGATGCCCCCAAAAAATGGCACCTGGGAAGCTGTCCAAGTTCAATTCAGCGGTTCCCTCAATCGGGTTAGGCCGCTCCTTCGGAAAAAGAAAGCTTTTGCAAGCGTTTAACGGCTGTCAATTTAGGTGGCAATGCTTGTTGTGTCCGGCCCTGCCCCATACTTACTATGAGGTACCTATTTTCATGATGAAGATTTGTGGTAAAATTCCTGTGGTAATTTAAAGACCACAAGGATTTTACCACAATTTTGTGGTAGATTTTTTGTGGTAAAATAATTACCACGAAAAAATTACCACAAAAAGGACGCTTGAAATGCTGCTTGTTAGTAAAGGGGCCCCTTTTTGCGGCCTTGCTTCCAACTAGCAACTTGCGTTAATTAGTTATTGATGCTACGCAGAGATTGTGGGAATAATCTCAGCCTGAGGCCCTCGAAGGCGATTTCGGTTTCTAAATAGGTTTCGACGGGCTCAACCCCGAATGGTCGGGGCAGGCTCTGACATCAGTATTTGACATTTTGCGTAACATCAGTTAGTTAGTACAAAGGGAAAGACCTTCAAGCAGCAAGCTTGAAGGTCTTTCCCTTTGTAATTTAGCTGATGCCAAATTGAATCAATTAGCCCAAAGCTACCCTTTTAAAAGAGGCGACTTTGAGATCAGCATCCACAGATTTCAAGTAATCAGCAACAGATTTGCTACCATCCTTTACAAATGGTTGGGCCAATAATGTTTG
This sequence comes from Chitinophagaceae bacterium, assembly GCA_023251255.1. GTDB lineage: Bacteria > Bacteroidota > Bacteroidia > Chitinophagales > Chitinophagaceae > UBA1930. The sequence goes on along the minus strand of JAHEZD010000003.1, from coordinate 92,597 downwards.
CTCCTTGAAGAACGCATTCAATTTACCTTCTGCAATCTTGGCAATCATTTCGTCTGGTTTACCTGCCATTTTAGGATCGGCCTTCATTGTTTCAATCACAATGTTCCTTTCCCTTTCAATAGCTTCAGGTGCAATGCTTTCAGCATCCACAGCCAATGGGTTCAATGCAGCAATCTGCATGGCCACGTCCTTTCCAGCTTCAGCAGCTTCCTTGTTCAGGGCCACCAACACACCCAAACGGTAGGCTCCATGAATGTAAGAAGCCACATAAGGCGCTTCTACCCTTTCATATTTGGCAATACCTATTTTTTCGCCAATGGAAGCCAATTTATCATTGATCAGTTCAGATACCTTGGTACCGTTTACGCTAGCTTCATTCAATTCCTCTGCAGATTTTGCATCTGTGGCCACTGCTGCATCAGCAATGCTCTGTGCAAAAGCTACGAAGTCTGCATTCTTGGAAACGAAGTCCGTTTCGCAACTGATGCAAACGATATAACCAATTTTATTGTTTGCTGATGTTTTGGCAATGATCACACCTTCCTTTGCTTCACGGTCGCTACGTTTTGCAGCAACCTTCTGTCCTTGCTTGCGCAACCAATCGATGGCTGCTTCAAAATCGCCACCTGTTTCTGTTAGGGCCTTGCGGCAATCCATCATACCTGCACCTGTAGCCTGACGTAACTTGTTGATGTCTGCGGCTGTTATTGCAACTGCTGTGCTCATAATTTTTTATTTAAAGATTTCTGAATTAAAAATTCGGTGACTGTTTGTCCAAGATTGTGCCGCAAAGCTGATTGACACATTCTGTCAGATTTGCGGTTCCTTATCGAGAACGAAATGTCAAGTTGCCTTCGAGAACCACAGGCTGACAATACGTTCCTTAACAATATAAAAGATGGGCCAATAATCAAACAGTTTTCTGAAAGACTAATGACCCAACTTCATTTGGATTGAATATTATCTTCCACCACCAGTAGCTGGGCGACGGTTACCTGGAACACGACGCTTAGGAATGCCTGCAGGACCACCTGCAGCAGGAGCATCATTTGCTCCACGGCCACCGCGACGGCCACGGCCACCTTCAGCTTGGGCTTCTTGCTCCAAACGACGGGCTTTTGCTTCGTTTTCGCTGTTGCCTTCATCGTCACTGCTTTCATCATCCTTGCTTGCTTGACGTTCTGCCAAACCTTCTGCAATTGCTGCAGTCAGGTAATTGGTGATGATGGCAATTGATTTTGTAGCGTCATCATTTGCTGGTATTGCATAGTCAACCTTATTTGGATCGCAGTTGGTATCCACCATACCAAAAGTGGTGATGCCCAAACGTTTTGATTCTGCCAAGGCAATATGTTCAACACCTATATCCACCAGGAACAAAGCTGCTGGGAGACGGCCCATTTGAGCGATACCGCCCAAAACTTTTTCCATTTTGTCCTTGTCGCGTGTCAATGTCAGGCGCTCTTTTTTGGTCAGGCTTTCAGCACTTCCATCGTTAAGCATCTTGTCAATGCTCTGCATTTTCTTAACGCTCTTGCGAACAGTGTTGAAGTTGGTCAACATACCACCCAACCAACGTTCAGTGGCGTAGGGCATGTTTACACGTTTAGCGCATTCGGAAACGATTTCCTTGGCCTGTTTCTTTGTTGCAACAAACATGATCTTCTTACCGCTCTTGGCAATCTGTTTCATTGCAGCAGCAGTTTCCTGTAAGTAGTCAACTGTTTTGTTCAGGTCAATAATGTGGATGCCTTTCTTTTCAGCAAAGATGTAGGGCAACATTTTAGGGTTCCACTTCTTCTTAAGGTGACCAAAGTGAACACCTGCTTCTAGTAGCTGCTGTTGAAGTGAAGTATTATTTTCCATTTTCTTAATTTGATAATGTGATGATATGATAATTTGATAATGACCAGATTAACGTTTGCTGAACTGGTAGCTTCTACGTGCTTTTTTATGACCGAATTTCTTACGTTCAACACTACGTGGGTCACGGGTCAAATGGCCTGCTGCCTTCAATACCGGACGGAACTCAGGATTCACTTCCAATAGAACACGCGCAATACCCAATTTAATGGCTTCCGCTTGGCCCTTCAAACCACCGCCTTGTGCGTTGATTACAATATCGAATTTGCCAACAACTTCAGCAACTTTCAAAGGGGCTTCCACTTGGTTCTGCAAGTAAACCAATGGGAAATAGTTTTTATAGTCCTTGTCGTTTACGGTAATCTTACCATCGCCCTTGCTTATGAAAACACGGGTAACAGCTTCTTTACGACGGCCGACTGCATTTTTTTGCTTTTCCATTTTTCTATGCTTAATGCGTAAGGCCTAAGGCTTAAGGCATAGGGCAAAGGGCCCAGGGCTTTCAGCTTTCAGCTTTTAGCTTTGATTTTAAAATTTAAGTTCTTTAGGTTGTTGAGCAGTATGGGGATGGTTTGCACCAACATACACGAACAGTTTCTTGTACATCTTGCGGCCCAAACGGTTCTTAGGCAACATACCTTTTACAGCACGCTCAATAATTACTTCTGGGCGGCGGCGCAACAAATCCTTTGCTACTTCTTCCTTACGGCCACCTGGGTAACCAGAATAAGTGTCATACAATTTGTCGTCCATCTTATTACCTGTCAACTTGATCTTCTCACAGTTGATAACGATAATGTTGTCTCCACAGTCTACATGGGGAGTGTAGTAAGCCTTGTTCTTGCCACGAAGAACGGCTGCAATTTTACTGCACATGCGTCCAACGGTTTGATTAGTACCATCCACAACGTACCAGTTGTGTGTAACGGTAGCCTCATTGGCATGTTTAGTAGTGAAATGTAATTTGCTCATTTGTATTTCTATTTAAGGTTTATCCAACGCTATCCCGCTGGATTTTTAAATTGGGTGGCGAAGGTAGGCACCTACAATTCAATTTTCCAAGAATTAGGGAGACTATTTTTTATCGCACCTTTGTAAGTGACTGATTTACAATAAATAATTTGAGTAAAATTATTCGTGATGGATAAAACCTGCATAAATGCTGCTATTTAACTGCAGCAATGTCGCATATTTCAACAGGGGAAGGGCTTTGGGCCAATATGCTTTTGTTATTTATTGTTCACTTTTATGTACTTGTTGATGGTCGTATAATTAAGCACCCATAAAGCCAACAAGACAATTCCTGCCACAGCAAACGTATAATAAGACAGGTAAGCACTAACATAAATGTTCTGCTTCTGTAAAATGCCATACAGCAGGAACTGCAAAATGCTTATTACAATTAAGGAAAGTAACGTAATCGCAATATTCGATGGGAAGAAACGCTTCATTAAAAAACCCTGCAACTGCTTAGGTGCGGCGCCAAGTGTAATCAGCAGCGCTATTTCCTCCTTGCAGGAAGCAATGGTGAGCTGGATAAACAATGTAAAAATGAGCAAAGCAAAAACCAGCATGACCGCACCAGTAATCCAGCTTACGTTAACCACGGCATTCACAATTTGGCGGTATTTGGAAAACCGTGTTTTGTCTGCATCTGCAGTCAACCCATTCTGTTTGAGGTAGCTGACCAATGCAGGGTTACCCGGGTCCTTGGTCCTTATCACCACTCTTGATGGCTTGCTGGTTTGTTGGGTAGCATAATGCTGGTTTGCCCAATCCATAAAACTTTGGGGAACAAGTACAGAGGAAATCCTGTCGCTGAAACCCACAATTCTCCCTGTATAGCTTTGAACGGATCCATTGGGTGCGGCCATGTTCACCTTGAACGAAACCGTTTTCAAGGCAGCAGGCGTAATTTGGGGATAGCCCTGCGAAACGGAGAACTGGAAATTGTAAATGTCCAGGAACATGTTGGGGATGATCATGGGAATGAACGATGAGTTTTCGTCCCATTTCCAATCCTCATTGTTTACATCAATAAAAGCATTGGGCACACTTTCAAAAGCGATATCCGTTTTAAAGGGAAAGTTCTGCGTATAGCTTTCAATAGATGCCTTGAACCTGCCCGGGCTGATATTCCCAACAGCATCAATAAAGGGTTGCTGCTGCAGTTTCTTCAATTCATCATCAGACAAAGTAGTAGCATTGAGTGTCTTATTGTTCACCTCCTTGTTCACCACCAAAAAATTGGCGGTACTGTCCTGATTGGTCTTCCCGTTCAGCAATTCATTGTAATTGGCCTGTACCTGCACCGCAGCCAAAATAAGCAGCAGTGCTACAGACAAGCCCATCACGGCCATTACAAACCTTGTTCGGCCCGATGCCGTCTTGATAAGCTTTCTAAGAAGTATGTCCAGCATGGCCCCTATTGTTTCATCAATTTCATTAAATCACATTCAATAACCTCTGACAGAAAATGTCCAATCAATTATTTTTCAAGGAACCCATTAACGGTCTGCACCCATTTTTCATGTTCATTAATGCAGAGGCTTTCGTGCTTACTGTTTTCGTACTTCACCAAGGTCTTATTGGCTGATGCAA
>JAHEZD010000003.1:41544-88123 GCA_023251255.1 Chitinophagaceae bacterium | reverse complement strand
TCTGTAACACGGGCATCATTGATTCCCCATTGCAGCAATACCGGGCAGGTAATCTTCTTGGCATAGTCCCATGGTTTGAAACCAAAAGCCCAAAAACCCTGTTCAACACCGCCCCAAAAAGCAAGCAGGCTGCTGATCGGTTGCTGGGGAAGCCCCATCATCTTCACCCTTCCTTTTACGGCATCGGTCAGCGAGCCAAAAGGCATTTCAAGAATTACCTTAGCGGGTTTTATATCTGTATAGTCATTCATGGCCTTCATGATAGTGGATGCTCCCATGGAAATGCCCCATAGCACAATGTTCTTCTCATTTTTGGCCACTATATAATCATAGGCGGCTTTTATATCCTTGCTTTCATTGTAGCCGATTGTGCAGGTATTGCCATCGCTATTGCCATGTGCCCTGAAGTCCACCATCAGCACATTATAACCCATCAAGTAAAATGTTTCTGCCTCCTTTATAATGCCGCCCTTGCTGCTAGCATGTCCATGGAACATGATCACTGTTCCCTTATCCAGCACAATACTGTCTTTTGCCCTGTTCAGGTACCAAGCTTCCAGTCTTATACTGTCCGAAGTTTTCAATTGGATGGCTTCATGGGGCGGTACCAATGAATCCACCACTTTGCTCTTGGGATATTTCACACCAAATAGTATGGCCGATAGTTTACTCCCCAAACCCATTTCTTCGGGTTTCTTTACATGCGTTACATCGGCATAAAAATGGGTGAACTTGTAGGCATGGAATGCACACATAATATTGAGCAGTACAAACAGGACCAACAAAAAGTAAATAATCCGTTTAAGCCATTTTTTCATGGAAGCAGTTTTAAAATAAAGTCCCGAACAGTTTTGTTCGGGACTTTAAAGATAGTTGAATAATGAAAGGCTCAGTTGATCATTTCACCGCCAAAATAACTGTGCAACACTTTGGGCAATTGAATGCCTTCTGCAGTTTGGTTATTCTCCAGTAAAGCAGCATAAATTCTTGGCAGGGCCAAAGAGCTTCCATTCAACGAATGGGCTACCTGCATTTTGCCTTCGCTGTTCTTGATCCTGCATTTCATCCGATTGGTTTGGAAGGTTTCAAAATTGCTCACGCTGCTTACTTCCAACCAGCGTTCCTGCGCAGCGCTCCAAACTTCAAAGTCATAAGTAAGGGCAGATGCAAAACCCATATCCCCACCACATAACCTTAAAATGCGGTAAGGCAGTTCCAGGTTCTGCAAAAGTTTTTCCACATGGGCCACCATTTCATCCAATACTTCATAGCTCCTTTCTGGTTGGACAATTTGTATGATTTCCACCTTTTCAAATTGATGCACGCGGTTCAGCCCACGGACATCCTTTCCAAAACTCCCAGCTTCCCTCCTGAAGCAGGGACTATAAGCTGTCATTTTTATGGGCAGATCATCCTCCTTTAAAATAGTATCCCTATAAATATTCGTAACAGGTACTTCTGCTGTGGGTATCAAATAAAACCCATCGGCAGTTACATGGTACATTTGGCCTTCCTTATCTGGCAATTGGCCCGTGCCATAAGCACTTGCTTCATTTACCATAAAAGGAGGAATAAATTCAGTATAGCCAGCACTGGTATTGTAATCCAGGAAGTATTGGATCATGGCACGCTGGAACCTTGCCCCCTTCCCTTTATAAACAGGGAAGCCACGGCCCGTAATTTTAGATCCCAGTTCAAAGTCCACCAAATTGTACTGTTCAATTAGGTCCCAGTGTGGCTTTGCACCAGCGTATAAACTGGGCTTTGTGCCAGCTTCCTTTACAGAAACATTTTCTTCTGGCGTTTTACCCAGTGGCACCTGTTCTGCTGGAAGGTTGGGCAATACAATCAGTTTATCATGCAACTGCTTTTCAATTTCCACCAACTTCTCTCCATACGTTGAAACTTCCAACTTCCAATTTCCAACTTCGAGCCTCATTCCATCCGCTTCTTCCTTCTTGCCCTGCCCCATCAGTTTCCCGATTTCTTTGGATGAGGTGTTTATTTTGGCCTGTGTATTGTCAAACTCCAATTGCGTTTTTTTTCTCTCGTTGTCCAGTGCAACAATTTCATCAACCAGTTCAATCTGCTTGAAATTCTTCACTGCCAATCGTTCCTTTACCCATTCAGGATTGGTACGCAGCACATTAACTTGTAACATATAAAGTTCTATTTGCCGCAAAGATAATTGGCTGGACCTTGCAAAAGCATTAGCACTTATCTTTAGCGCATTTAACAGAGAACCCCCGAAGTCCTTTATCAATGAACAACAGTTTTGCCCCTCTCTCATTTCCGGCCAGTTCCCCATCGTTTTATTATGTAAGAATTGGCATGGATGGCTGCTACACTTATGCAAATGAGCTTTTCAAAAGGGCCTTTGCCCATTTATCATCCAATTTTATTGGAGAATGCTTCTCCCGTTCGGTCCATCCAGATGATTTGGAGCTTTTCAACCAGGCTACCGAATGCCTTGTTGATCCATTAAAAGTGGTAGTGGCCACGCTGAGGAAACCGGATCCAGAAGGCAATTATTCCCATACGCATTGGAATTTCTTTGCAGAGCCGATTGACGGTCAGTTCGAAATTGGTTGCATAGGGTTTGACGTGTCCAATTTTGTCCAGCAATCCGGTCAGCATAAACTGATCCTACAGAAACTGGATGCTGTGCTCAATAGTTCGCAGGAATCTTTTTACCTGCTGGACACGCACATGAAAGTGCTTTCATTTAGTCAAGGGGCAAAAAATGCAGCCAAAGAGTTTTTTGGGTTCAACATGCACGAAGGATTCGATTTTACAAGGTTATTACTCCCAAGCACCATACAGGAATTTACGGATCAGTTCAACAAAGCATTGGAAGGGAAGAAAAGTTTCAAGGAAGACAAACTCGTTTTCCCAACAGGTAAGGAGGTTTGGTTCCGTATGAACATTGCACCTGCACACAATGAGTCAGGGGAAACCTTTGGTGTAACACTCAGCTTTGTGAATATTGACATGCTTAAAAAGTCCGAAATGCAGTTAAAGGAGATTGCTTGGCAACAGAGCCACAATGTCCGCAAGCCATTATCGAACATTTTGGGCCTGATTGAATTAATGAAAGATGAAATTGACTATGGCAAAATGCAGGAACTGTATGCCATGCTAAAAACCAGTGCGGCAGAGCTGGATGAGCGGATTAAGGATATTGTTTCAAGAACGGCCCTTTGACCATGGTTCCCATATTCCACAGTCAGTATCGACAGGCCTTGTTGGCTTCATCCTACCCGAATAATCATCAAACGAAGTCGAACCCCTGTCAGAGGATTGTCAAACAAACAATACCGGGCATGCTTTTAACTTTGGCTGTTCGATTTAACTTATCCAAAATTCCAAATTCACCAATACTTTTGCGGCATGTTTGCAAATGATGATTTACAGCAGCGCTGGTGGAATTTGGAAGCCAAATTGGTGGAACGCTTTGGCAAGAAGCCGGATATGGAAGCCATCCTTTTCTTGATTGGCCTGCAGGAAACCGGTTTTGAGGCAGCCAAAATATCCAAGGAACAGAAGCAGGACCTAATGCATGTGGCAGTTTGTACTTTGCTGCTTCCAAGTGGCTATTTCAAATTGGAAGGAAAGGACCCAGACAACTGGCCACATTTCAGGCAATTGAAAGAAATGCCCAGTTATGATTTGCCGGGGCAGGAAAATTTCTTAAGGGACCATGTACTACTCTATTTTGAGCAGCAAGGATTTTAAAGGAATTCCAGGCTGGAACTATTGAAGTTGTTATTTTAAAAAAGAAGCTTTCAAACTTTTTAAGCGTATAGCATTATGAAGAAAATATTTTTCGGTTTAATGGTAATTTCCGTTGTCACGGCATCGGCACAAGTAAAAAAAACTGTTGCTACAGCAAAAAAAGCCGTAACAGCCACCACAAACCCTACTGCTCCAAAATCAAAAGAACGTTTGGTGGAAATAACAACCGATTACGGCGTAATGATTGCCAAATTGTATGATTCAACACCAAAGCACAGGGACAACTTTATCAAGCTGGTACAGGATAAAGTATATGATAGCCTATTGTTCCATCGCGTCATCAGTGGTTTTATGATCCAAGGTGGCGATCCAACCAGCAAGAATGCAGATAGCACTGCCCAACTTGGCTCCGGGTCACTGCCGGGGGACAGGATACCTGCAGAGTTCCGTTCAAATATCATCCACAAAAAGGGAGCTTTGGCCGCTGCAAGGGATGGCAATCCAGAAAAAGCCAGCAGCAACTGCCAGTTCTACATTGTTCAGGGCAAAAAAACAGATACGGCCCAATTGAAGCAAATAGAACAGAGCATAAAAGGAAGCAATCCTAGGTTCAGTTATAGTAAGGCCCAAAAAGAAATCTATCAACGAATTGGTGGTACCCCTTTTTTGGACCAGAACTATACTGTTTTTGGCGAGGTAATCACCGGCCTGAACGTGATAGATAAAATTGCTGCCGCACAGACCCGTCCCGGCGATAGACCAATGAAAGATGTGCGGATGAAAGTCAGGTTATTAAATTGACAGCATCCCTTAAAACATTCCTTTTTCAAACAATTTTCTTCCATATTTGTATAACTAAAAAGAACTGCAAATGAATTTTCCTGCCAATCTCCGCTACACAAAAGACCATGAATGGATCAGTTTAGAAGGCAACACTGCTACCATCGGCATTACGGAATTTGCCCAAAGCGAACTGGGCGATATTGTTTATGTAGACATTAATACAATAGGAAAAGCCCTGAATGCAGAGGAAGTTTTTGGTACAGTTGAAGCTGTAAAAACAGTTAGCGACCTTTTCCTGCCAGTAGCAGGCACAGTGCTGGAAGTGAATCCCGCATTGGAAAAAGCTCCAGAATTGGTAAACAATGACCCTTATGGCGATGGCTGGATGGTAAAGGTGGAAGTTTCCAATCCTGCTGACGTAGATGGCCTTCTGACCAGCGAAGCATACACCTCTTTGGTTGGCTAAAACCAGGAACAACAATCTCCCGTACATAGGATAGCCACCTGGATAAATAACCCCACAACGCAATTGGAAGCAGTAAAAAAATACGGCGAACAAGAGTTGGTGCTGCTATTGAAGCAACGCCATCAATCTGCTTTCGGTTATCTATACGATAACTACTCATCTGCCTTGAACAGCATAATCATGAACATAGTCCCAGATTATGAGCAGGCTTCGGATGTGCTGCAAGAAGTGTTCGTGAAAATTTGGAAGCAGATAGAAACCTATGATGATACAAAAGGAAGGTTGTTTACCTGGATGTTGAATATTGCCAGGAACACATCTATTGATACCGTGAGGAGCAAAGCGTGGCAAAATAGCAGGCAGAATAATGAACTTACGGAAACCAATTTTGCCGCAGCAGGTAATGTTCAAACAAATATTGACCAGATAGGATTAAGGAAAATAGTGCACCAACTAAAGGAAGAGCATAAAGTTCTGGTAGAGCTCTCCTACTTCAAAGGCTATACACAGGATGAGATTTCAAAAATGCTGGATATACCTTTAGGAACCGTAAAAACAAGATTGCGAACAGCATTGACACAATTAAGGCAAATAATTAGATAATCGAAGTGGATATTCAGGCTTACATAGAAACTGGTGTGATTGAAAGTTATGTCTTGGGCATGGCCAATCCACATGAAGCAGCAGAACTGGAGCAGCTAAGCCGTCAGTACCCTGAAATCAAACAGGCTATTGACGAGTTTGAAGCATCTCTGGAAAAGCAGGCTTTTGCCAATGCTGTAAAGCCACCTTCGTCTGTTAAGGACAGCTTGATGCTAACATTGAAGGATGAATTTGCAAAAGAGGAAGACACTAGGAAAGTGGTTCCAATTGTTCCCTCATTGGATAAGGGAATCAACAACCAGACCCCAGTTAGAAGCATTGCGGGCCGATTGAAGTACGTAGCTGCTGCATCTGTGATTTTACTGGTAGCAAGTGCTGGCCTGAACATATATTTATACAAGGAAGCAAAGGATGCAAGAGTTAATTATCTAGCATTGCTTAAAGAAAACAGTACCATTATTGCTGATAGGGGTGTTTATCAAACTAGAATGCTGGATATGTACAATAGCATGCAGTTAATGAGCGACCCTGCTATGGTCAAAGTGGCCATGTCTGGTGTGAAGGACAAAGAAGAACTGGCCACCGTTTTCTGGGACAGCAAAACAAAGGACGTGTACCTACTGGCCAATAAACTTCCAGAAACACCAGATAACAAACAATACCAACTTTGGGCAATGGTGGATGGAAAGCCTGTAGACGCAGGCATCTTGGGTGATTGCAATGGATTGTGCAAATTGAAGAACATACCCAATGCCCAGGCTTTTGCTATAACATTGGAAAAAAAGGGCGGAAGCCCATCTCCTGATTTAGCTCAATTGCATGTATTTGGCAAGGTTGGCTAATCCAATAGTTTAAAAGTTCAAAAGCTCCAATATTATTGGAGCTTTATTTTTTACTGCAAACCGACTTTCATAAAAAAACGTAAGTAATGAAACTTAGTATCAACTAGCTAATCAATAGCGGGGTTTTTCAGATGGTAGGGGAGCTATTCTTTGGCTCCCCTTATTTTTGTTGCAAAATCTCCACATTTGAAAATTCATCCCCTACGCTTCGTCCCTGCAATTATCTGGTTTTCCATTAGTTTGTGGTTATTGACCATGCCCGGCTCCAATATTCCACACGTTGATTGGTTTGATACACTGCAGGTGGACAAATGGGTTCATATTACCCTGTTTTTTGTGCTCTGCTTCCTATTGATGTACCCATTTAAGAAAAGTGGTATAGACAAGAACGTTCAATTACCCTATTTTCTGCTAATTACCTTATTTGCAATAGCTTATGGTACTATAATAGAGTTTGTACAACGGGATTTCATACCCAATAGGTCTTTTGATGCCTGGGATATTGCAGCAGATTCAGTGGGGAGTGTTGCTGCGTTTTTATGGTGCAGAAGAAGATCGTAGGTCCATAAAAAAAGATTGGCCCCAGTGGAAACTGGGGCCGCAACCAAAACTAACTGCTTATGAGAAAAAGTTTAAATTATCTTGTTCGTTCTATATACTAACGCAATTAAGATGCCAGTAGTATATGTTTTACATAAATGAAATGCTAAGAAATTCTTAAAGAGCTTTTATTCCGATTTAATCATCCTCACATTCACAACACAAAAATCATAGTTAAAGAGCAAAAGAAGTGTCAAGGGTTTAACAATAAAATGTTAATAGACAAATACATGACAAACCAGACTTGTTGGGGGACAATAGACCACAGCTTTTCTTGAGCAACCTTCATTGAACGAGCATATTCCTGAAATCCGTACTGTCACCTTTGAAAACATTGAAATCAACATTTCCAGCTATTCCGTTCACTTTCCCCTGTTCACTGTGTTGCCAGAAAGTCCAGTTCCTTGTAATCCTTGGCTTTTCCTTTTCAAAATAGTGGGCAATCCATAATGGGTAATCATCAAATTCCTTTCCTAAATAGTTTTCGTAAAAATTGGCATAGGAGTAAATAATTGGCTTCACCTTATAATATGCTTCCAAGGCTTTCAGGCATTCTTTTATCCGGGAACGCATTTTTTCTGGGGGTACCCCATAAAGTTGTTCCACATCCAGAACCGGGGGAAGGTCTCCCGCGTCCAATTTTCGCAAGGTTTTTATAAAGTTCCTTGCTTGCTTTTCGCCACTTTTGGTGGCAAGGAAGAAAAGATAGGCCCCCCGTACAACGCTGTCCTTTTTTGCCCCGAACCAGTTCCGGTTAAAGAACCTATCGGTATCGTCTAAACCTTCGGTTGCTTTGATGAAAGCAAAGCCAATCTTTATGTTCTTTATTTCCATTCCCTTTACAGAAGCCCAATCAATCGTTCCTTGATAGCTGCTCACATCTATGCCATGTATGCTATAACTGGTTGGCATATCAATACCAAAAGCAGTATAGCGCATTGCTTTGGCCTTATCGGCCCTTATTTTATCAATGAATGCTTTAACAAAAAAGGCAGCCGTTGGCATGGCGACAATAAAAGTCAGTATCACTATCCACCAAAAGGTCCTGTTTCTATTTTTTGTCATGAAGGGTAAGGGGCTTTGCCACAAAAATGGTTGATTCTCCTGTGAAGCAAGGAGGAAAATATTATCTGAATACTTTTTGGGTAATATTAATGGACGAACCAGCATTCAGTTTCAGTAGATAGACTCCTTTGGAATATCCGGCAAAGGGAACATCCAGCAGTTCATCCTGTCCAAGGGTATCAAATAGCTTCCTCCACATTAATTGGCCGGCAGCATTGAACAATTGCACCATCAACTGCTTTTCGGAAGGGTTCCTTAACGAGATATGCAATTGATTGCTGCTTACCGGGTTGGGGTAAATCTTGATATCGTTCTGCAATAAAGATGGTGATGGTAGTTTTATTGTTTGATTGTTCTTGCTGATAATCTGCCGGTCCTTATCCACCAAAACCGTATCTGCCACAAAGCCAATGTCTGCCCAGGTTTCGTCATTGTTGGCATTACATTGTACCGTAACCGTTTTTTGTTGTGTAGCATTTTTAAAAGTCAATGCCAAGGGTGTTTTATAAAAAGGCACTGATGAATGGGATGTTATTTCGCTTACTTTGATTTTTGCCCAATTGTTCCTGTTCTGGCCCCATTGAACAGTAAAGGAGGGATAACCTTCCCCATAAATCCATTGATTGAAAAAATAGTCCAGGCTCTTATTGCCTACCAGTTCCATGTTACGCTTGAAATCTGCTGTTCTTGCAAAACGGTACTGCAAGGCTGTATCACTTTGGTATTGCCTCAGGCCCCTAAAGAAAAGGCTGTCGCCCAAAGTGAAACGTAGCATACGCAATACAAATGCTCCTTTATAATAACTCAGTCTTGAGTCAAAAATCCTGTTTACGGTACTGGTATCCGTTACAAAGACAGCGCCGGCTGGTTGCGATACAATGCTTGCCAAATGGTTGATCATTGTGAGCCTATAGGCGGTAGTATCAAACTTTTCGAAATAGTAATTGGCACAAAAAGTGGCAAAACCTTCATTCAGCCATATGTCCTGCCAAGAGCCGCAGGTGATTTTGTCGCCAAACCACTGGTGACCAAGTTCGTGTGCCATCAACCCATTGTCGGAATTTACCAAGAATGTATTGGTTTGATGTTCCATACCACCACCCCAGCCAAACTGGGTGTGCCCATATTTCTCCTTGATGAAAGGATAAGGTGCAAACGTATTATGGAACAATTGCATAGCATCCAGCACTTTGTACGTGTAAGGCTGGAAGTCGTTGAAACTTTCTGGGTAAACATAGGTTATCATGGGTAGGTTCACGTTGCCCAACTGGACGCTATTGTTGAAAACAACAAAATTGGTGACAGAAAAGGCAATCAAGTAACTGGCAATGGGATAACGGTGCTTGAAAGAGGTTGTGGTTAAGCTACCGACCGTAATTTCATTCTGCAGCAGCCCATTGGAAGTAGCTTTATACTGCGATGGGTGTATAATGGTTACATCTATACTATCTGCCTTATCATCCATTCCATTCCTACAGGGCCACCAATCCTTGGCTCCATAAGGTTCGCTCAATGTCCAGATAACGGGAACGCCTGCATGGGACGATTGTATGAACGAACCGAATCCAGTATTATCGGGTACCCCATGGTAGTAGGTAACAACAGAGTCTTTTTGCAAGGAATTCAATGTTACAGGGAACTGCATGGATAAGGTGGAGTTGGCGTTTTGCGTAAAACTGATTTTTTGGTTGCGGAAAAAGATGCTATCAACCGTAAGCACATTCGTGAGGTCAAAAACAATGGTATTGGTAGAAGCGGTGACTGTAAAATAAGCTGCCACCCTCCCATCAATATACCTTATGGCCGGATCTGCTTTCCAGCTGCAACGATAGAAATTGACTTTAAAGTTAGCCGAAGCGGAAGAACGGAAAGCATTGGTTGTCCTTGCGGCAAAAGCGGCCCGTTCCATTGCCGGGATATCGGTAAAGTCTTTGCACAGTTTTTCCTGTGCCTTGGCGGCAATGCAAAATATCAATAAACAGCTTAGCGACCATTTCATCATGGGAAGTTACAGGATATACGTTTTATACAAGCATCCTGTTTGCTTTTCGATAAACGAAACATAAGTCCTTAAAAACAGCCCCTTAAAAATGCAAAGCTTATTTTTACGGTTCATCTATGGCTTATTTCAACTTAACCGATACCATCAATTTCCTTTCCAAACTTACCATTCGTCGTTCGTGGAATGCGTACAAGGTTTGGGCAAGCTACCAGTTGAGCAAGTTGAGCAAAAAGCCTATTCAATGGGGCTACCCCATTTCCATTTCGTTTGAGCCGACTACCAGTTGCAACCTCCGATGCCCCGAGTGCCCAAGTGGTCTCCGGGAATTTACCAGGCCTACAGGCATGTTGGAAAAGTCTTTTTTTCAGCAGACAATAGACGATATACACAAAGACCTACTGTATCTGGTTTTCTATTTTCAGGGCGAGCCCTATTTGAACCCGGATTTCCTGAACATGGTAAAGTATGCACATGATAAAGGTATTTACACAGCCACCAGTACCAATGCCCATTACCTAACCGACGCAAAAGCAAAAGCTACAATAGAAAGCGGATTGGACAGGCTAATTATTTCCATTGACGGTACCACACAGGATGTTTACCAGTCCTATCGGGTTGGTGGCAAGTTGGACAAGGTGCTGGAAGGGGCCAGGAATATTGTGAAATGGAAGAAGGAACTGAAAAGCAGGACCCCTTTTATCTTCTTCCAATTTTTGGTGGTGAAGCCCAATGAGCATCAAATTGAAGAAATAAAGAAACTGGGAAAGGAAATTGGTGTGGACCAGGTCCGTTTCAAAACGGCACAGGTATATGATTATGAAAATGACCCCAACCAGTTGATACCAAACAACGAAAAATACAGTCGTTACAAACGGGACAAGCAGGGCAATCTGAAAATAAAAAGTGGTCTTGGCAACCACTGCTGGAAATTATGGCATGCCAATGTTATTACTTGGGACGGCTTGGTAGTGCCTTGTTGCTTTGATAAGGATGCCACCCATCAATTGGGCAACCTGAAAACACAGAGCTTCAAGGAAACCTGGAACAACGACAATTACAAGCAGTTCCGGAGCGAACTGATGACAAGCCGCAAGAATATCGATATCTGTGCCAATTGCAGCGAGGGGCTGACGGTGTGGGAGGATTGACCCCCTCTGATCGAGAAATCGCTAACAGTTTCGTTATTATTCTCAAATAAAGTTGTCTGCTTGTTTGTACATTATCAGATTTGAAGGCAAGAATACAATTATCATTAATATTTTCGCCTTTTCAATTGCGATGTGTGAATAATTTCGAACAAGGCTTCCTTTCATCAATGAATCAGGTTCTTTCCATCCCAAATTAGGGCATTGGTTCAAGAAATAGTATTTTACGCCTTAATATACTTCTCTTATTAAAATAAAAATACCTGCTATGATTAAAAAGCTACTTATTTGCATTTTGGGTTTTGTTGGTTCATCAATTGTGGAAAAAGCACATACACAAACACTTACGGTTGGTGTGGGAGCCTTTACAAATACATCAAATCTTTATGGTCCATTGCGCACCATTACTACTACTGGGTCTTGGGGAAGAAATGCTTATATCTATCCTGCCAGTCTAGTTAATACAATTCCTGCAAATTCAACTATAAGTTCCATAGAATTTTATTCTACAGGCATAACAACCATGCCCGCAGGAGCTAACTTTAAAATATATATAAAAAACACCACGGTCGCTGATTTTGGAGCCGCGAACCTTGATTGGGTTGCAGAAGCCGCCACTAATACATTAGTATATGATGGGGATCCAGCAACCATTATTGGAACAACCACCGGCTATAAACAATTCCCATTTAGTTCAGCATTTACCTACGCTGGAAATAATCTGGAAGTTTTAGTTGAATATACCCAAACGGCAGCTCCGACAGCAAGTATTTTGTGGACCTATGACAGTGATGCAGGCGTTCCTGCATATACAGTAAATCAAGGAAAATATGTAGGTGGAACAGGTTCCCCAACTGCTACCACTACTGGCTCCAATCAAAGGCATCCAAACATGAAGTTGAATTATACGGCTTTTGTTTATACCAATGATATGGCCACAACCACTCTTGTTGCACCAAGTACCACATCGGTAACAGCAGGTGTAGCCATTCCAATTACGGTAACGGTTAAAAATAGTGGGTCTGCCAATCAAACAAGTGTGCCTGTATATTATCGAGTTGATGGAGGCACACCAGTAGGTCCAGTAAGCACAGGTAGCCTTCCCTTGGCACAAAATGCTACCACAAATGTTACATTACCTAACTATACCCCTACAAGCGGCTACCATACTATAAAAGCATATACAGCATTGGGTACTGATCAGAATATTCCAAACGACACGTTGACATTCACCATATTTGCAGGGCCCATAAACACTTTTCCATTCATGGAGAATTTCACGTACGGCTATGGATGGAGCGCCAATGCTACAATTTGGGGGTTTGTTACTGTAAGCACACAAGCGAATGGCATTGGTGGCAAGGCTGTATCTGCTAACTTTTTCAATAGTAATACTTCTGTTGCAGACGACACCTTACGATCTCCTGCTTTTAATTTCACAGGTCTTACCAAACCTATTCTATCGTTTAATTTTACCCATCAGGCGTATACAGCCGCCGCTCCTGAACACGATTCTTTGAGCATTATCGTCTCGACTGATGGAGGTACTACTTGGGGAGCTCCCATTTACACAAAATCGGCTGAAGGGAGCCCATCTTTAAACACGATTGCAGCAAGTAATACCCAATACAATCCACAAGCTAAAGGTGATTGGAGGCATGAAATGGTTGACCTTACCGCTTATGCTGGGCAATCAAATGTGAAGATTGGTTTTATTGCAATTTCTGGATTTGGAAACCAATTAGTGATTGACAATGTGTTATTAAGCAATGCAGCGAGCTATACTTCTCAAGCAGTAACAGCTACAGGTGCTCAAGCTGCAATTGCAGGGGTCACCTTGAATTTCACAACCATTATCCCGAACGGAAAGCTAAAAGTTGCTAAGTTCAACGGGGCACCCATATCAAGTGCAAGTCCTGTGATTGCAGCTAACACCACGGCCACAACGCAAGATGGCAGCACCTTTACCCCAACTCTGGTTTCAAATGGTTTCTGGTATACGGTCACATATGATTCATTGGCTACCTATAGTATATCAATTGATATATCAACCTTGCCAAATGCTCCGGTAAAAACAAAATTGTATATAGTGAAAAGGGCTTCACAAAATGATTCCTGGACTGCAGTGACTACAACTTTGTCTGGGAATATATTGACAGCTAGCGGGCTTACTGCCTTTTCTGATTTTGCCATTGCAGGTGATGCAAGCAATCCGTTGCTTCCATTACAATTGCTTTCTTTCCAAGGTCAACTTAGGAATAACAATGCCACTCTTTCTTGGTCGACCTCAACAGAAAATGGCTTAGATAAATTTGAAGTAGAAAGGAGCGGCAATAATAGCATTTGGACAAAAATTGGAACACTTGCTGCGAAAGGGTCATCGAGTAGCTACCAAATAATGGACGCCAACCTCAGCATTGGCAAATGGCTTTACCGTTTAAAAATGGTGGACAAGGATGGCAGCTATACTTACAGCAGTATCGTATCCCTCGATTTAAGCGGTAAGACCGCATTTGTGCTGAACCAGAATTATCCTAACCCTGTAAAGGGCTCCACACAACTGTCTTACCAAATAAATACAGAAGCTAAAGTGATGATAGAATTATTGACCAATGATGGAAGGAAGATTGCCACATTGGTTAATCAGCAACAAGCTGTTGGTGCTTACAACATCACCGTTGACCTGACCAAATATGGTCTGTCATCTGGCAACTATTTGTACAGGATGAGTGCTCTTGGTAAGGATAATGAAGAACTTTTCCAATCAACCAGAACAATTACAGTAGTTCGATAAATAATCATTGATCCTAAAAATGGCTGTCCAAAATTTGGGCAGCCATTTTTCATTTATAGTACCTTTATCCAATGGGCATTGAAAAAGACATCCAGCAAAGGCAATTCAGGAACGAGTTCCAGAAAGCCACTGTAAACCTTATTTTTTCTGCCAACTGGCTACAGGAAAAAATAAAGCAGTTCCTGGATTCCGAAGGTATCACCCTCCAGCAATTCAATATCCTAAGGATCCTAAGGGGAAGCAGTAAACCTTTGTCTACCCTGCAGATAAGGGAACGGATGCTCGATAAAATGAGCGATACGAGTCGCATTGCAGAACGGCTGCTGAAAAAAGCATTGGTTGAAAAAAAGGTTTCGGCTACTGATAAACGATTGGTTGATATCAGCATCACTGAAAAAGGACTGGAAGCCCTGAAACGTTTGGATGAACGCCGCAATGAAATGGACAATATTCTGGCCACGCTTACAGAGGAAGAAGCCATAGTACTGAATACCCTGCTCGATAAAATGCGTACATGCACAGCCTCAGTCCATTAAGGTCTTATCGAAAACAAAAGAATCTGCTTAAATCCACTTCGCAGGTTTCGTATCCAAAATACGCGGATGCCCCGATAAGCTTTGTCCATCACTTTCCATTACCCCCATAGGAAAGGGTAGCAAAATCTATCCATTAACAGATATTTCACTAGGTTTTTGTGGGCATGGCATCCTATTGGCATTACTGCCTGTATTATTGAACAATTAAAAATAAAACTCATGAAAAAATTTACTTTATTGATGCTTCTAGGCATTGCTACCATTAGTGTTGCTTCAGCTCAAGGTTACCAGAAAGGCCATGGGCAAAAAGAAAGCAACCACCAACAGTCCATTCCCAATAAGCAGTACCATGAGCTTGCCAATGACGGGTCATACGGCAACCGTTTTGACAAGCATGAACGTGATGAAAGGAAACATGAACGTGGTTATGAAAAGCAGCACCGCTTTGACAAAAGGTTTGACCGTAGAGAAGAAAGGAACAATAGGTTCCATTATCGTCCTATCAAACCTTTCCGTAGATTTTAAGGATAGCTTCCTAATTATCGAAGGCCCACTTTATGAGTGGGCCTTTTTATGTATTGAATCCATCTATTGGTTAATAATGCTGGTTGCCTGTGCCGTTTGATTGGTAACAGCCAATATCACTACCCGGTTGCGTATAATCCGTAACCCCATATTTTTCATCAGTGGGTATTAATTGCAGGGGCTGGAAGCCTTTATAGCCTTTACCAATGCAAGGAGAGTTAGGTTGCAGTGTAAACTTGAAATTGCCCACCGCATTGATATCCTGTAAACGATAACCACCGGTTACAGGCAATGGATAGTTGAAGAACATGGGATTACCTACCTGAACAGCATTCACCGCAGTTGCCAAATACCCGCTGTTACTTAGGTAATTGAAATTGGTTGGCAAAAATGTGGATGGATTGGGGAAGTCCGTTGGCTGTGGCTTGGTGATATAAGTAGTTGGATAAATTTCGCCAGCTACGCTTAAACTATCAGCATAGTAATAATTGTACCCATAATGCCCAGCATACAAATAAGCAGTATCCGCAGCCACATTGGAAAGGATACGGAGGCCAAACCTGCAATTCACAATGAGATTGTTGAAAGCCATGCCCCTTGCCCCCTCTTCAAAATTGATGGATCCCCCTCGCCCGGTTTTTGTTTGCCTATAACCGCCATTGATTACCGTATTGTTGTACATCCTCACATTGCATTTTGCAATGCCAGGCCCACTGCCCTTATCCGAAGCTTTTAAACCATTGGTAGCATCGCCAATAAAAAGGTTATAGGCCATATCACCCGTGCCACCACTTTTGATGTTCAGTACATCACCGCCCGATTTGCCGCATTTTTCAAATGTGCAACGCAGGATGGCAAACTTGCCACCTGCTCCCGATACACGCATGGCATCATCAACGGAACCGTACAACCATGAATCTTCCATGACCAATACACCATTGGGATTGGAGAAATATACGGCATAGGAAGGGTCTGTTGCTGTTAAGTTCAATACGGTATAGGCCGTGGAGCCGCCTGCATTCAATGTGGCACCGGTATATTCAATATGTGTCCACTTAATAATCATATAAGGACAGGTTGCATCTCCTAATATGCCTTTCCATTTTCCATTGAAAGCAGAGTCGTTACCTGCTTTGAAATTCACCTTGGGCTGGTCTGTTTTCGTTTGCCCAGCCACGGTTAGCCAGATAGGGTTGTCCTTTGTTCCCAAGGAAAAGAAGGAGCCTTTCACAATGATGCCTGCACCATTGGTGAAGTTCACCCTTGCCCCTGGCTGGATAATCAAGGTATCAGTGGGCTGTACATAAATATCGCAGCCCACCGTATAGGTTTTGCCCGAAAGCATGGTACCCGTGATATTGCCACATAGGGGCGCTGCGTCGCTAATGGGGTTTGCTGGTGCGGGAACATATACATAGAGGTCCCTTTTGTCTTCAGCCAGTTTTTTGCAGCTACTGAACAGGGTGGCGGCCAACGCTATTGATAGGCTTAAGAAAAATATCTTTTTCATGGTAAATCTATTTATCAGGAATAGTAATAATGATGTTTACAGTTTGTACCTCAGACCAAACAGGAAGTTGATCTTATAGAAATCGCTTTGAACAAAAATGTGCTTGAAATCATCTTGGCCCGCCAACTGACTAGGTGTTCCATCGTATAGGTACGTTTGCTTGATAATCGATTTTGTTTTGGAACTGGTAAGGTTGTTCACCTTGGCATATACCGAGAAATGCTTCACAATCCTCTGCTCAAAGGAGAAGTCCAATTGACTATAAGGCTGCTGCCATACATCCAGCCCCAAGTATGGTGAAACCTGTGTGATCCTTTCACCAGTATAAACAAAGGCCAATTGCACATCCAATCCAATTTTGTTGTTTTTATACAATAGGGAAATATTGCCAATATGGTTTGCCTGTCCCTGCATGGGCCTTGTTTGGGAAACAGTGGAAGTAGTGTCCTGTCCACTTGCGTTATTGTAGTACCTGTACAGCTTATTCGTAGTAATCTTTGATTGGGTGTAAGTATAATTTGCATTCACACCAAACTTGCCGAAAAATTTCGTCACTACAACTTCGGCCCCATAGTTGGTGGCATTGCCATAATTATATGGTGTTAAGGTTACGGCAGCATGTGGGTTTACCCTGTCTGGCAAACCAAATTCAATGGGGTCTTTGATGTTCTTATAGAACACGCCTGCTAAAATTTGGTCTGCCCCATTGGGGAAGAATTCATACCGGAGGTCATAGTTGTCTGCCTGCGTATGGTTCAACCTTGGATTGCCTTTTTCATCATAGTATTCACCATGGACCTGATAGGGTGTTATTTCAAAAAAGCCCGGCCTGCTGATACTTTTAAAATAGGAGGCCCTTAGGTTCTGTTTGTTATTGATCAGGTATTTCAGGTGCAGGCTCGGCAGTACATCCGTGTACCAGATATGGCCATAGATATCGTCGATGGAGCCTGGCGGTATGGCTGTTGTATAATGCTGATCCGTGTTCTCCACCCTTACACCGCCCAGCACCTGCAATTTGGCAGTGGCCATCAATTTGGCCTGAACGTAACCTGCTGCAATGTCTTCCCTACTGGTATATTGGTTGGAATTATTTGGATTGCCGTAGGATTTCTCCGCCTTTGAAAAATCATAGTTTGCGGAAAGTATATCCGTGAATGTTTGTACACCGGAACCTTTGGAACTGAGTTCATACTCATTGTAATAATTGTCCCTGTTCTTATGGCGGAACAATCCACCAAAACCAATTTCCACTTTCTTCTTTGCAATGGTAGGAGTATAAACAAAGTTGGCATAGGCCGATAGGTCCTCATCGCTATTGTTGCGCCAGATCCTTGTCATGCCCGCCACTGAATAGCCAGGGGGCACCTGCACAATATTGTTCTTTACCTCGTTGTCCACTTCATACTCTGCCTGGTCGGGTACGTTTTGTTTGGCTATTGAATAAACGGCACTCCAGTTGAGCTTCATTAACTTGGACAACCTGTGTTCGCCCTGCAACGTACTGTTGTAGATGCTCTGTATCTGCCAACGGCTCCTTGTGGAAACCGCCACATTACCGGAACCCGGTCCCGTGCGTTGCGTGGTCAAGGATGAATCGATGCTGTAACGTGCCTGGAACTCATCCATATGGATGTATAGATTGAAGAGGGATATTTTATTGTTTTCATTAATGGTGTAGTCCCACTTGTTGTTTACGCCATACCTCCTTTGCTGCGTGGAATATTGACGTGTGAACCCATCATTAAAAGTGGCGACATTATCATAACGTGTTCCATTTTGAACAAAGGTCTGCGGCTGCGGGTTCTGGCGATTGAAGATATTGTCCGAACCACGGTACATGTTCTGGAAGCTGCCACCAACAACAACGCCCAATTTTTTGTTGAAGAAGCGGTTGCCCAATGTAAAACCAAGTTGTGCATTAATAGGGTTGTCCAATGGGCGCTGGTTCAGGTTGGCCCTTGCAAAATCCGCATCCTTGGCAGAATAGCTTGGACCGTACATGGTGGCGGGATCCTGCTTGTTGATGACCTTCTGATTGAAAGTGGCAAATGGCCTGTCGCTGAACAAGGTGTTGTAACCCATGGCCCCATGTATATTGAACAGCTTCTTATTGGGTGCATTCTTCATCACCAAGTTCATGGTACCACCTACTGCATCCCCTTCCATATTGGGTGTTAACGTCTTGCTTACTTCCAGCCTTTCCAATAAATCGGAAGGAAACAGGTCCATAGGCACATAACGGAACTTATCGTCCGGGCTAGGGATCTTCACGCCGTTTACGAGTGTATTGTTGTAACGCTGGTCCATGCCACGGATAATGGCATAACGGCCTTCCCCGCTGCTGCTCCTTTCAATGGTTACGCCACTGATG
This sequence comes from Chitinophagaceae bacterium, assembly GCA_023251255.1. Taxonomy (GTDB): domain Bacteria; phylum Bacteroidota; class Bacteroidia; order Chitinophagales; family Chitinophagaceae; genus UBA1930. The sequence goes on along the minus strand of JAHEZD010000003.1, from coordinate 69,143 downwards.
CGCTGTAATGAATTGGCCACCGTAACATCGGGAGAAAGCTCAATGGCTTTCTGTGAAAGGATGTTCTGGACGATGTCTGCGTTCTTCTCCATTTTCCTTACGGAGGCATCATCTGTTTTACCTCCTTTAGCAGCAACCTTCACTTCGCCCAGTTCCGCACTTTCATCTTTCAGCTCCATATTGACCACAGTAATACTACCTGTACCTTTCACTACAACGGTTTTCTCCTTTGAATTTTTGTACCCTACAAACTTTACCTTGATTTCATAAGTGCCATCAGCCACATTCCTGAAAACATAGGAGCCATCAAGGTTTACATATGCAATTTTTTTAAGCTTACCACCCTCTAGCTCCACTGTTGCACCTATAAGCGGTTCAGTGGTTTTGGCATCGATGACCTTGCCCTTGATGGTTTGGGAGAAAATAGCTTGTGCAGAAAATAGCACCAATAGGAACAATCCTATCTGCCTCCATTTGGGTAGAATGCTTTTCATTTCAGTGTGTTGTTTTGCTTGCAGGTGCAAAATTGATCGCTGCAACAGTTCAGGGAACCTGTTAACACAGACTTAGCTTTTTGGTAATAAGCGGGTAACAATTTGATAACGGTTAACGAATTGTTACGCCCACTTTTGAAGGAGGTTCTATAATTCCTTTGCAGCAAATAATATATGATGCAAAAAACTTTTACGCTAATCTTGGTTTCATTATTGACCATTTCCGCATTTGCCCAGAGCAGCAATAGGACTGCTGCTGCATTTACTACGGGGAATATAGTTGTATATAGGGTTGGTGATGGCAGTGCCGCCTTAACCAGTGCAGCAACAGCAATTTTCATTGATGAATATACCCCATCTGGAGCGCTTGTTCAGTCTATCCCTTTACCAACAACCATATCAGGTGCCAATAAGCGCATAATGGCTTCCGGTTCTGCTTCATCTGAAGGATTGATGACACGTTCAGCAGATGGGAAATTTTTACTCGTTACTGGCTATGATGCACCAGTTGGTACAGCTTCGGTAGTTTCTACTGCATCGACAGATAATAACAGGGTTGTGGGAGTGATAGATGCTGCAGGAAATATTGATGCCACTACAGCTTTAACTGATGCCTATTCAGGAAATAATATGAGAGGGGCAACAAGTACCAATGGAACCGATATATGGGTATCAGGAACTGCAACTACTGGTGGAAGTGTTAGGTACACTACTAAAGGTAGCACTACCACCACTCAATTAAGCACTACAATTACAAACATCAGGGGCGTTGCCGTATATAACGGACAACTATATTGCTCTTCTGCTTCTGGCACATTTCAAGGTGTGAGTTCTGTTGGGACAGGAACACCGAACACATCAGGACAAACCATTACTTTATTGAATGGTTTTCCTACTACATCTGGTCCTAGTACTTATGCCTTTGCCATAAAGCCAACAGCAGGAGATATAGCTTATGTTGCAGATGACAGGGCCACACCTAGTGGAGGTATACAAAAATGGACATTATCCGCTGGTACATGGACGCTGGCCTATACATTGAATACAGGCATTACTGTTGGTGCCAGAAGCGTAACGGTTAATTGGTCTGGAGCCAACCCAGTTGTTTATGCAGTTACAACAGATGGAAAAATTGTTAGTACCACAGATGCAGGTGCAAGTTCATCTTTTGCTACGTTGGTTACCGCAGCCACCAATACTGCTATACGGGGTATTGCCCTTGCGCCAACTAATGCCGTTGCTCCGTTGAACCTTTTATCCTTCAATGCAGCTTTAAAAAATGGCCTTGCAACGGCTTCATGGAAAACCCTGAACGAAATAAACGTTAGTCATTTTGAAGTTGAAAGAAGCAATGATGCCATCGGTTTCAATAAGATTGGAACAGTAAACGCCAACAACCAAATTAGCAATAGTTATTTGTTCACTGATGCAACAGCTATCACACACAATACTTACTTCCGGCTGAAAATGGTTGATAAAGATGGTTCATTTAGGTACAGCAGCATTGTTTTGGTAAGTAGCAAAGCAACAAATGCAATCAGTGTTTTCCCTAATCCAGCTAAGAACAATATTGTGGTTAACTACTCGGAAGCCAAACCAAATACGGTAGCAAAAATTGTTTCCGCTGAAGGCAAGCAACTAGCTTCCTATAATTTACCAATAGGCAGCGTAACCAATAGCATAGATATATCAAATCTCCCGAAAGGAAACTATCTATTGGCCCTTGAAAGCGGCAATGGCAAACAAACAGCCAGTTTCCTGAAATTATAAATGGGTTTTTATCCAAGTCCCTGATAGTCTAATGAACTATCAGGGCTTTATATTATATATCGTTCCTAATCTTGTGCATCAATAAAAACCATGAAAAAGAAAATATTATTTGTTGCCCCCCTGTTCCTATGCTTCTACAGTGCATTCAGTCAGAACAGCAATTATGTGAAGGCCTTGGAAACAGGTTACAAAGGTGGTGTAATAAAAGACTTGCAAACGGTAAAGAAATCATTGGCTTTCTGCGTGATCGGTGATTGGGGAAGGTATGGCGAATTCTACCAGAAAGCAGTGGCAGAACAAATGAGCAATGCAGTAGTGGGCGTGGATGCTACCATGATTTTAAGTACCGGCGATAACTTCTACCCCAAAGGAGTGAAAAGCGAACACGACCCCATCTGGCAGCAGAGCTTTGAAAATGTTTACAATACCTTGCCCCTACACGAGGACTGGTTTGTGAGTTTGGGCAACCATGACTACAAGACCAACCCCGATGCAGAAGTTGCCTATAGTAATATCAGCGCAAGATGGCATATGCCATCCCGTTATTTCAACTTTGTGAAGAAAATTGATGGTGACAGTACCAAAACAATAGAATTCTTCTTCATTGATAGCAGCCCTTTCCAACAGGATTACTACACCAATGATGACTATTCTGCCAATATAAAAGCAACTGATACTGTTGCCCAAAAAAAGTGGCTAACGGAAGCATTGGGAAAGAGCAAGGCCATTTGGAAAATTGTGGTTGGGCACCATCCATTGTACAGTGCCGGGAAAAGGAAGGGCAAAACACAGGATATGGAGAAAGCTTTCAAGGACCTATTCGAAAAATACAAAGTAGATGCCTATTTCTGCGGGCATGAACACCATTTGGAATATGACGAACCCGAGGGCCTGCATTTCAAGCAGTTCATTTCCGGCGCCGGTTCCGAAGCAACGGGCGTAAGTGAAGCCCCTTATGCAAAGTTTGCACAGCAGCAATTTGGGTTCCTAACGGCTAATGTTACTGCCAAGGAAATGCTGGTACAGTTCATTAGTTGGGAAGGAAGGGTTCTGTACACAACTGTCCTTAAAAAATAGCGAGGTGGAATTACAACCACTTAACAGCAAGCATTTTTGACCAGTCATTCATGACAGCCTTTATTGAGAATATCAATGGCTAGCCAGAAATCGAAAAGAATTATTTACAGCGAGGCGGCTATTAAAAAAGTGCAATCAAAGTGCGTGTTACAATTTTACTTGTTACAATTTTTTTTGTATCCATTTTTTTGTAACGCCATTCCTGTTACCTATTTATTCATTATCCTTTTTTTGTAACACCTATTCTTACAACTTTTTTGTGCTCCGCATTTTCGGTAGAGATTCCTTTGATCCTCCAATTCCACTCGCCTATTTCCTTCTACCCTAAGCCTCTCCTATATCATCTTATTCGTAATGGCCATTTTTACCAGTGCAGCCGAATTCTTAACATTGAACTTGGTGAGCATGTTCTTGCGGTGCGAGTCAACAGTAGTAACAGAAAGGAAGAGCTTGGTCGCAATCTCCTGATTGGTAAGCCCTTCTGCTATCCATTCCAGTACTTCTTTTTCCCTCTTGGTTAATAATGGCATATCGTGATGGGGCATATTGTCCTTTAGAACTTGTGCCACAGAAAAATTTATGTAATTCTTCCCTTTAGCTGCCATTTGTATGGCTGTAATGAGTTCTGTTTTTGAAGCATCTTTCAACAAGTAACTGATGGCGCCATTCTCCAACATCTTCCTGATGGTACTAGCCTGGTCTGACGTGCTTAGGCCTATGATATTTATAGCAGGGAATCTTTGCTTTACTTCAACACAAAGTTCAAGCCCATTTTTTTGTGGAAGGTTAATGTCCATTAGTAGTACGTCTGGCTGTTTGTGTTCAAGCATATTGAATAAATCATTGGGCAATTTGGTACTGCCAGTCCATTCAATATCATTCTCACCTTCCAGCAAAGAATGGATGCCTTCAATAATCATTTGGTGGTCGTCTATGATAAAGACTTTTATCATGCGTTAATATTTGGTATTTCTATGTTCACAGAAGTGCCCTTGCCTGCCGCTGTTTGCACATCCATTGTACCATTTAAATAGGTTACGCGGTTCTGTAGGTTCAGGTAACCAATGCCATTGTTTGCTTGCAAAATGGAAGCATCGAAACCAGCTCCATCATCTTCCACCGTTATGCTCAATGAGCCGTTTTTCCAGATTAACTGTACTAACGCATTGTGGGCATTGGCATGCTTCAGAATATTATTGATGAGTTCCTGCACAATCCGGTAAATGACAGAAGCCTTGTCTGTAGCGATAGCTTCGTCATTCAGCTCAAACGATTGGTAGGACAGTTGCACCGCACCGTTTTGGTTGATACTGTTGCAATAATCTTTAAGTGCTGTATCCAGTCCAAATTTCAATAATGCCTCCGGCATCATGTTATGCGATACCCTTCTTAATTCTGTAATTGATTTGTCCAGCATGGCCATGCTCCTGTCAAAAGCTGCTGCACTTTCCGGTGTGATGATCAAATTAGTCTTCATATTGTTGAATGCATATTTTGTACTCGATAAAATACCTCCTAAACCATCATGCAGGTCCTTCGCCAGGCGTTTCCTTTCTTCTTCCTGCCCCTGCAAAATGGATTGCGTAGCAGAAAGCTGTTTTTCTGTTTCCAGTTCAAGAATGCGTTGCTGCTTCAATGTGGCATCGACCAATAGCAGTTTCTTCTTCTGCTGTATGTTCCTGAAAAACAACAATCCTGCAAAAGCAATAATTACAATGCTCATGGCCAACGCTATTATCGTTGTGCGTCTTTGCTTCAGCGTTAGCCTTTGTATTTTCTGCTGGTTATTGAGGTTATTGATTTCGGATTGCTTTTTATCCAATGAATACTTCACCTCAAACTCCTCCGTGTTTTTGAGTATTTTATCAGAAAGGATTACTTCCTGCATGGAATCGCTCAATTGCCTGTTCCTATAATATCCATATTGATTGCCTGTAGCCAGTTCTATATCGCTCAACAGGAGATAGGCCTTGCCAATAATGTTGTTTAACTTATTGCCCCTTGCAATATTCAATGATGAATCTGCAAATGTTCTGGCAGCCACAAAATCCTTTTTATGGAACTGGTATTTTGACTGATAGTACATGGCCTGTGCAATTCCATCTTTATTGCCAATCGCATTTGCCAACTGCCTCATTTCATTGGTGTTAGTTTGCACTTGCGCATAGTTGCCAATCGTTAAATCAATTTCATTCATGGTGATGAGCGCATTGATTTGTGAAATTTTATCTTCCAGTTTCTTGGCCAGGTCAATTGTTTGTTCCAATAACAACAGTGCTGAATCGTATCGCTTGAGGCTTATCAAAACATTACTGGTATTTACCAATGCTTCTTCCAATGTATAATCATCATTCCTGCGCCTTGAAATATTAATCGCTTTAATGCCATACTCATAAGCCAAACCATTCTTCTGCTGCATGGCGGCATACACTTGCGCAAGGTTGCTATAGAGCACAGCTAAATGCTTTTCATCATTCAAGTCCTCATACATCTTTTTGGATATGATATAATACTCCACACACTTTTCGTAATCCCTTAAATGAAAGTATGTAGCCGCAATATTGTTGTAAACACCTGCTATCCTTTTATTGTTATGTGTCTTCTTTGCCAGTTCAAGACCTTGCCAATTCAGTGCAAGGCTTTCATCAAACTTGTTCTGTAAATCCAGCAGTTCGGTATAGCAAGCAATATACCTTAGCTGACCTACTGTAAAATTGAGCTTCTTGCTCAATTCATTGCATGCGGTGTAATAATAGATGGCCGAGTCCGGTTTATTCCGCTCATAGAGATAACCGATATTCAAAAGGATCAAGGCTTTGTTACTGTCTTCTTTCGCTTTCGACAGCTCGCTAAAAAGACTGTCCTTACGCAATTGCTGATTGGCAAAGGAACTTGTTGTTAAACCCATACCTATTAGTAGCAAGATAAATTTCATGTGCAGTTGTTGGTTTACAGTTCAGCTTGAACAATCAATAATTGAGCAATGTAAAAATGGTTACTTATTGTCTTTTGCAAATTCCCCCTTTTAGGGGATAATGAACCTGCACAAGAAAAATAGTTTTGTGCTGCAATAAACAAGGTGATTGCTCCCTACAAAGTAATCCTTAAATATAAACTCCTACATCAAATAAATCACATGAAAAAGATAATGGCGCTGGTTTCTTTCTGCTGTATGGCACTTGTATCAAAAGCACAGGTGGTTGACCCCAAGGCTGTTGCTAAAGATGCGGCCACTAGCAAGGCAAATAATCATATTGAAAGTGGTGTGAACAATACTGCTGACAAAGTTGAAAATGGCATTAAGGGGCTGTTCAAAAAGAAGAAGAAAGCGGTGGATACTGTTGCTAAGGTTCAGCCTCCTACTGCTATACCCATAAAGGATACATTACCTAAGGCAGCAGGGTCACCTACTTTAAAGACCTATTCCAACTATGACTTTCTCCCCGGCAACAGGATCATCTTTGAAGACAACTTCATGGACGACCAAGATGGCGAATTTCCTGCACATTGGCAGTTGGGTGCTGGACAGGCCATATTGAACATGATTGGCGATGATAAGGCATTGAAATTAACTGACGGCAATTTTGCCCATGTAAAGCCTTTGATGAAATCGAAGACCTACTTAACCGATACGTTCACCATTGAATACGACCTTTATCCTTATGCTGACGCATACCCGCCCCACCTTTATTTCTACTCCGTTGATGGGTCAACCAGTGAGCTTGGGCAAGCAAGATTTGACAATGGATTTGAGACCGTGCAGTTTTCTTCTACAACAGACGTGGACCTCTCTGGCAATATCCCCGCAGACTTACGCAGTAGCTGGCGCAACAATTGGCACCATGTGGCCATTGCATACAGGAACAAGCAAATGAAAATCTATGTGGACCAGTACCGCATACTGGTGATTCCCAACACGGGCATCTCGCCAAAAGCTTTTGATATAGAAGGCATAGGCAACGCAGACAATCCTATTGCTTTTAAGAATGTACGGGTGGCCAATGGCGGTGGCATGAACATGCTGGGCAAGAAGTTTACCGATACAAAAATTGTGACCCATGGTATCAACTTCGATGTCGACAAAGCCACCATCAAACCAGAAAGCATGGGCACATTAAATATGATTGTTGGCATATTGAGAGACAATCCAGAAATCAAATTTGAAATAGACGGCCATACAGATGCCACAGGTTCTGCTCCACATAACCTTACACTTTCACAACAACGTGCAGATGCTGTCAAGTCACAACTAACTAGTATGGGCATAGATGCTGCAAGGCTTACCACTAAAGGATTTGGTAGTACCAAACCAATCAGCGACAACAGTTCATTGGAAGGAAAAGCCAATAACAGGAGGGTGGAATTCATTAAACAATAATCAACAATTCATTTAACCAACAAAACAAAAATCATGAAAAAGAACATCAGTTATTTGGCAGTATTGGTATTAGTTATTAGCTCTTTCGTAGCCTGTAAAAAAGATGATACAACTACTGCAGCAGCGACAGTTACCAGCTCTTTTGCCATTCGTGGAACCACATTCAATACATCAACGGGGTCTGGCGTAAGTGCATTTCAAGCAATAAACAGTTTTGGAACATTGGTTACTTATGGCTTAACAAGTGATGGCAAAGGAAAGGGGCTTGTTTATATCTCCTTCTATGGAACAGCAAGGCCTGCTGCTGGCCAGTATAACATTACTGCCACTAACCCTACTGCCGCCAACCAAGTAACGCTTTTGGTACAAGACAGTGTATCAGTTGCCAAACAAGGCTTGTTTAACCCAACAGGTACAGACAATGTTAAAGCAACTGTTGCTCTTACATCTGCTGGCAAATTATCCATTACACTTCCATCAACACAATTAACAGGAAGCAATTTCGACAATACCAATTCAAGCAATACTGTTATCACTACAACCACAGCAACAGTTTCAGGAACCTTTACTGAACAATAAAACTTAACTAAGAAATTTATGAAAAGCCCTAAGCTGATTTGCCTTTGTTTGCTGCTTGCATGTATAAGTTATAGCCAGATTTTTGGCCAGCAACATTATGCAGTTTCTGATTCGTTTCCTGTAACACAAAATGGGCTGACCATGGGTTATACCATTAAAAGTGAGGAAGAAAAAGAAGTAGGAAACAAAGGCAACTTCAGCAGGTATTCCATCAAGTTTTTTGTAACCAATACAAGTGGCGAAGCCAAGATAATGCTGTACAAAGATGGTTGGAATATTTTGGGGAATGTATCTGACCAGCTTGTGCAGTTCAACTGCTTAAATGCAACAGGTGCAAGGTTTACATCAAAGTCGGCCACCTTAAATGCAGCACCTTGCAATGTGATAGCCATTGTGGAAGACAAGGATGCAAATGGCAAAATTGTTAAAAACAAAAGGTTCGTTCAAATTGGTTCCTGGATAAGGGCTGGGCAAACATTCAGCACCAGTGCCATTATAATTGTACCCCTAAATGAAAAGCCTAAAATGGAGCTGATTTACTTGGCCAATATGTTGCAGCCAATGGCTTCTGCTGGTTATGCAGATAACCAATATGGTTCACAAAATCAAGCACCATTATTTGATCCAAACAGTTTTGTAAAAATCAAAAGTAGTTGGAAGAACACTTTTCTCAACAATCAATACGGGCCACTTTCTTGTAGTAATATAGATAATGATTGGTGGAGTGCACAATGGCAATTGATACCTGTTCAAGGAACGAATTATTACCTTATAAAAAACAGGTGGAAGGAAAATTATATCAGCACCGAAATGCCCAATAGCATCCTTTCACCAAACAGCCAATCGCAAGGTTCTATGTGGATGATTGAACCTATCCTGAACAGTGATCAATACAGAATAAGGAATGCTGCCAATGGAGCCTACCTGAACATTTTATCTGGCGATATACAAGCCACCAATGTATCAAGTGAATCGTTCAGTGCAAAATGGCTGATAGAATACCAACCTTAGTTATCATCTTTTCAAAAAATAAAAATGAAAAAAGCCATTCCCTTTTTAGCCATACTTTTTGTTTGCTTTCAAACATCAACAGCACAAACATATAAGCCACAAAATGGTTTCAGGATGTTGCGTCAAGATGAGATTGCTTACCTGAACAATCTCTACCAATCATTCTACAGTGCCATTCCACATGAATACAAGGACTGGAGAGGCAATGGCGATACCAAGGAGTTCAGTGCAGTGAAACATTGGTGCAATGTAGAACCTGATTTTGATAAATGCACTGGCATTTGCCCCACAACACTTGGAAAGGTTGACCCTTATTCCATAAGCCTCAACATGGACTTTACCATGCCCGACCAAGAAAGTAGTGGGCTGATGATTGCAGCTTATCAAAGCATTACTGATTACACTAATCCTGTGCAAATTGCCAAGGCTTTAAAGGCAGCAGCAAAGAGCAAGGTTTCCATTCGTATCTACAACAATATTTATGCAGCCGATGCTTCTTTTTCAAGCAATGAATTCGGGATTTCTTATTGCCCCAAAATTCCTCCAGTAAAAATTCAACTGCCCATCAATGCAGCACTTGCAGTAATGGGGATTCGTTCAGATGTTTGTCCCATACTGGATGAATCAACAAAGCAAGCCGACATGCATGGCAACTATTACGACAATGCATTTATTGTATTGGGCAAGCCCATTATTAAAAAAGCAGAAAAGCAGTATGACTATGGCTTAAAAAGTAATTCCTATGCCATTGCCTTTGACAACAAACAAATTGGCAAGCTCATTAACCAGAACATCATGATAAGAATTACTGGCGATGCTGCTGACATAGCTGCTGTAATAAAGATGATTGATTGGAAGAAGCTGGACAGTATGGTTTCCAAGTAAACTTGCAGCCATCAAATTCACATGTTTTATTGTTCCCAAACTTATCATTATGAAATCTTCTGCTTTTATAGCCATCATTTTGTGTCTTTGCTTTTCAAAATCATTATCTCAACAAACTTACCAAGTTGACCAGAAAAAATTAGATGCTTTAAAAAAACAAGCTGAAGCCATGAAAGGCATGAACAAGAATGCTATCAGAAGCAATCCTGATTCTGCGTTGGCTGCTATTAGGCAGATGCTAAAATCAACTGATTCCATCAAGAACCGCATTACACATGAAGCATTGAAAACAGTGCCTCAAGGGGCACAGGCAGAAAAGTACCTGAACACAAAATCCAAAACAGATACAACCTATAGTATTGTTCAGTTTCAAGGTTCATTAGACCAAACATCCAGTGACCAAACATTGCATATTGCTGCTAATTGCTTTGCACAAAAAGCTCCATTGGTTCAGCGTGGCAGCAGTTTCACTGTAATGCTAATGGCCAACGAGCAAGTGGATTTTGAAGCTCGGATGGTAAACCGTAATCGTGAAATGAATAATACAGTTAAGTATGTTGTACAACGTAATAATTTCGATGGGCATGCTTCATTAACCAGCACTTCACATTCTAAAGAAGTAGGCCAATATTATGACAAGCTAATTGATGTTACCAAAACCGTGAACACAGAGCCAAAAGCACAAAACAAACAGTTTATTTTCTCGTTCGATACATTAACAAACATTGGTCAAGTTTCTTATTTAGAAGTTGTGGAAGGGCATACTAAAATAGATGCTGGTGAACATGCAGGTTTAACCACTAGCCAAATAGGTGTTGGAATTAGTGCTATTACTGACCCCCAAAATTATGATTTTAATGCTTTGGAAAAAGACAAAGCAAGTGTGGAATTGGACAAACTTACCGACGGCCAATTATTAGCTAAAAAATCTGCTGAAGATGGCGATGAAATACCATTACTGGTAGTTGAAAAAACAAAGTATGGATTTAAGTTAACCTGCCATGCCGTCATTACTAAAGGTGGTGAAACAACCACAACAAATATTACAGCATACATCGGCAGAACAATATCCAATTACGAAGCCATTATAAAACCTGTTGAAAAAAATAAGTTCAAATATGAAGAATGGGTACCCGAAGGCCCAAAGGTAGATGGCAGTGATGATACAAAAGGTGATGACCGTTTGCAGTTCAATGTAATTGTAAGGGACAAGAAAGACCATTCAAAAATGTACAACGGAAACTTTACTGTGGAATGGAGATTGGAAGATGTAACAAAGTATCCAGGCTTCTGCAACAACTATCCTAGCTATGATAAAAGTTCTGATATAAACTTTGATTTGAAGTTTGATCCATCACTTGGCAAAGACCCCAACTTCGATGAAGGAAGAACAGATGGAACTGTTGCAACAACAAAGGACAACAAAGGCAAGGATGCCACTGTGCATGTCATGAGTATGGACTATGCAGCATGGGGCAAACTAAAAGCAAGGATAACCTTGGATGATGGTAGTTTCCCTATCATAGCCAATCCTTATTACAAAGAGGATGCTGACTACCTTACCATTCCTTACGATATAGATGAAAATAAATTGGCTGATAAATGGGAAACAGATAACCATGTTTTTAAAAAAGGCTTTGCACTTACTTGGGATGAAGACAGTGAGCCAAAAGAACAAAATGGCAATGGTGACGGCTACAGTATGTTTGAGGAATACCGAGGCTTTGCTGTACACAATCCCAAACCAAAAGCAGGTGAAAAAGAGGATACACACTTACGTACAAACATTCAGGAAAAAGATATTTTTGTTTATGATAGGGACAAGCTATTCCAAAAATATTATGAACCGTATAACCCCTCAAAGCTTTTTTGGCATTATGTTTCAGATGAAAAAAAGCAGTTCGTAAACAAGGAGCCGGATATTATAGACCCTATGCACAGGCTTGTGAATTTTAATAAAGTAGCAGAATATACTTATGATGACCAGTTCTGCTTAGCACTATATAAAGAACCTGGCCTTAGTTATGATGGAAAGGCTGCTGGCATCACTTTCACAAGGTCAGAATATGCAACATCATTAGTGGGAATTGTATGCGACGAAGGAGTAGAAAAAGTAAAGAATAACGATAAGCTTACGCCAGACGAAAAAAGGAAAGCAAGCGATAAACTAATAAATGATTACAATGCACAGAGAGAAAAAAACATTGCAAAGTATAACCCTAAAGATGGGGATAGCCCTTTGAAAATTTTCATCAAGGTATCTATCTTCCCAAAAAAAATTGAGTTAACTTATGCCCACCGTTCAAACCCGCAGGCAATATTTGAAGGTGTGCTTCACACTACTGTTATACATGAAGTTGGCCACAATATTGGCATAGCACATCATAAAGCACCAGAAGGAGCTATCCATGCAAATGGAGTAACCCAAAAGGAGCCTGCATTTTCGGATGGCGTACTTGACTGTTCAATGAGGTACCCAAATGTAATAGAAGACAGGGATGATGCACTACTGGCAACACATTTTACCACATACTGTAAAAAGAATGCTATTGGCCTTGCTCTTACTTATACTTATCCAAACTGCTGCAAACTAGATGATGACGGCAATTTTGAAACCAATGATATTGTACCTAAAATCACGTCCACTCCTGCACCTAGTGATAATTGTTTTGGCCAAATCAAATTAAAAGGAAAAAAATAAGGGGTAATTATACTAACACAAATAGGAGTTCGATTTTCTTTCTCATGTCAAAAACTCCCGCCACCAATGGCCGGAGTTTTTTATTGTTCTTAACTGTGTCTTGAAATCAACATGAATTAAACCGAACCTAGCGTTGTAACCTTCATTCCATTCAAAGTTGTCCGTTAATGTCCAGGCGAAATAGCCCTTGATATTGATGCCTTCTTTTTTGGCCTTGAGCATGGCTTTGAGGTGGTTCTGGAAATAATCAATCCTCCTTTCATCATGTACCATTCCGTTTTCTACTTTGTCCTTGAAGCAGGCGCCATTTTCTGTGATGATGAGGTCCTTGATACCGCCATACAGTCCTATCTTCTTCACAATTGTATAAAAGGCTTCTGCGTTCATTTCCCAACCAAGGTCAGTATGGGGTACCTGCCTTGTGGTTGCTTTTACTTCTGACGCATTGATAATCGGGATAAGGCGGTTATACTTAATGGTCAGGGGGAAGTAGTTCTGCAGGCCAATGAAATCAAATTTGAACTGGAGCGCATCGGTATAGCGCCAGGCCTTATTGTATATTTCCAGTTTACGCAAAAAAGGAAAGCTCTCTTCTTTTGGATAGCCCATGCCCAAGGTAGGTTCCAGGAACAACCGGTTCATGAGTATGTCCATCCTATTGGCAGCCTGCATATCTTCTTCCTTTTGGGAGTGGGGAACAATTTGGGAGCAGGAAAAACTGGTGCCTATATACGCTCCTTTCACTAATTCCCTGATGATACGCCCCCCTTCTGCCTGCGCCATGGCAGCATGGTGTATGGCAGGCAGGAAGTTGTCCAGGCCCTTCTTACCAGGCGCATGTTTGCCCAACATATAGCCCAGTGCCGTAAAGCTTAGCGGCTCATTGATGATGATCCAGTTCTTTACTTTGTCCCCAAAATTTTCAGCACAGGCTTTTACATAACGGTTGAACCATTTGGGCATCATGGTGCTGGTCCAGCCTCCCTGCTTTTCCAGTACATAGGGAAGGTCCCAGTGGTAGATAGTGACAAACGGCACCAACCCCAATTTCAGGCATTCGTCTATAAGGTTATGGTAAAACTCCACCCCCTGCTTGTTGACCCTTCCCGTACCATCAGGCAGTAGCCTTGCCCAAGAAATGGAGAAACGGAAAGCAGTAAAGCCCAATGCTTTCGTAAGCAGCAAATCGTCCTTATAGCGATGGTAGAAATCTGTAGCGATGTGTGGTGTGTGGCCGCTTTTTATTTTTCCCTTCCTCCTAGCAAATGCATCCCAAGTAGACAGGCTTTTACCATCTTCCAAGTATGCCCCTTCATTTTGTGCGGCCGCAATGGAAACGCCCCAGTGGAAATTCGGTCCAAAAGCTTTTGATGTGAGTGTTGACAATGGTACAGGTTAGATGGAATAATTATGCAAAGGAAAGACTGTATCGCCAGTGTTCAATAATTCTTTTAACCCAAATGCACCTGTTTGTTGCTGCCTAATGGACAGCCCTTTCTCGATTGCCAGTTCAACAATTTCTGCTGTTGATTTAGTGAGTTGCAACGGTTTTGGTGACAGGCCATTCATCCATGCTTTCACTTTGAAGGAAAAGTTCCCATCTATTTTATGCAGTACGTTTACATTGAATCCTTCCAAAGCCGCAGCATTGCACAATTGTTCGTACTGGCCAAGTATGGGCAGGCACAATAACTTCTTGTTCATGAACAATGCTTCTGCAGGTGTCTCAAAGCCAGCACCTGTTATAACACCGGCACTGTTAATCATGCTTTCATTGAAACCATTGTTGTTAACAGGTTTCAACAAAACATTCCCCATCCTTGTTTCCACTTTGGTTTTTTTGCTGAACACATGGAACAGCACATCTTTTATCTTGCTAAGCTGCTCCAGTACCACTTCATCGCTGTAGTGCGCCAAGTAAACTGTTATATGCTGCTGATTGGTGGGGGAGGCATTGAGGATGGACGACTTGATGATGGGGCAGTATATGTCATTATCATACTGCTCAAAGTGCAAACCAACTTTATGTGCCGAGCTGGCATAGTTCTTCAGGATAAACTCACCCATCCAATCCTTTGTTGAGGGCCTTGGCGCATTGGGCGATGCAAAACTTGCTTGGTGGCCAAAATGTACAAAAGGTACTTTTTTCAATTTGCAGGCCAACGCTGTGATACTTTCAAAATCGTTCAATACCATATCGTATTGCTCCACGGGAAGGTTTCTTGCTTCCTTCAGTATCCGGAGCGGGGAAAATGCCTTGGCTACTTTCCAGTAATCCAGCCCGCCCCTATTTCCATAGAACAGGCTCAAGCCCCTGCTCCTGTATTTGACAGGCAGGTCAATATCCAAACTGCTGTTGCTGCCACTTAAGAAAATATCCACTTCGCCATACTGCTGGATGAACGGGAGCAATTCAATGGCCCTTGCTATATGGCCATTGCCTGTGGCCTGTACTGCATAAAGTATTTTCATGGTAATGGATTTTTGATGATGGTGGAAAATGCTGCTGCTTGTGGCATGGAAAGGGTATTGAGCTGCATGAAAACCTCATTGGTGACCACGTCTACCCTCGGCAGCTTCTTTTCATATTCCTGAACCGTACTGATGAAGCTTTCTGCATTGTATTGGTAAATGGTCCACTCATTATGACAGTATTCCAATGCAGTGAGGTTCTCTATCCAATCGCCACTGTTGAGGTAGGTCACTTTTCCATCCTTAGTTTCGACCACTTTTTTCTGTGGCTGGTGTATATGCCCACAAATCACATAATCATAGTGCTTTTCAATGGCCAGTTCTGCAGCCGTCTGCTCAAAATTGTTGATGAAGGCAACAGCCTCCTTCACGGCATTCTTTACCTTCTTGCTGAGGCTCATTTTTTCCCTTCCTAACAGTTTGAGCCACCAATTGATGAAGCGGTTTATAAGGATGAGCAAATCATAACCGTGCCCGCCCAGTTTCGCTATGATTTTTGCCCCGCCCTTGGTGGTGGCATCAAATACGTCGCCATGGAAAATCCAGGTCATCTTGCCATTTATTTCCATCACCACCTTATCGGTCAACTGGAAATTGCCAAACTGTATATCGCTGTAACGGCGCAGCATTTCATCGTGGTTGCCGGTAATGTAAATGACCCTTGTGCCCTTACTGGCAAGGTTCATAATCTCCTTGATGACCTGCATGTGCGATGTGGGGAAATAACGCTTGCTGAACTGCCAGCCATCTATGATGTCGCCATTTAGTATAAGGATCTGGGGGGAGATGCTTTTAAGGTAATTGACCAATTCCTTGGCGTGGCAGCCGAATGTTCCCAAATGAACATCGCTGATTACCACTACTTCAACCGATCGTCTTTCCATCTAGAATAAGGTTTTTCAAAACTCCTATTCAAACATGAATTTGCTGTTAATGCAAGGTCACTGAATTGTGAACAATGCATTAACTAATTGTTATGCACTTCGTTTTACGGTAAAAAGGAGGTTGCCCATTGATGGAATACAAGCTTGTCTTCAACACGAATAAATAATGTCAATAGTGGACGGCCGGATGATTGTTGGCCAATGATCAAGAGGCCTTTTTTGATAAAACTTGCTGTTGGGGTATTTATTGACCCTGTTCCTTCGACGATCGTTCGGTGCCCTTTCGACCATCCTTCTACGAAGGTTCGACCGTGTTCGAGTGATGTTCTACCGTGCTCGACCACGTCCTACCATGTTCGACCGTGTCCTACCGTGCTCGACCATGTCTTATCGTGTCCTAGCTGATTTGGTTTTGGAAATAGTTCCATAGGAAAACTTAACATTGGAAAGGGAGTTTCAATATTATTTTTGTGTTAACTAATTTTATACGCAATGGACAAGAAGAAATCGCCTTCAAAGAAAGAGGCCCGGCATTTAATAGAAAAGAAAATTGAAACCAGTCTTGCTGACCTCAAAACCGTGCTTGGTGATAAGGAGTTTGAATCAAGGGTAAAGAAAGTGGCCAAGATTTTTGCTAAGGGGTTCAAGGGAGAAGCTGTTCCTAAGGAAAAGCCCGCAGCTCCTAAAGAAAAAATGGACGCTCCCGTAACTAAACAAGTGGTTCCTGCTCCTAAAGCGGCAGCTAAAAAAGTGGTGAAGAAGGCAGCCAAAAAGAAATAATGCCTGTATGCCATAGGCAATGGTGCTGTTATGCGTATTCAAATAGCCAATTAGCAAACCAATGCTTCCAGGTAAATACTGGCATACAGGTTCAAAAATGAAGCGTATTGTTAACGAAATACCCTTTTTTGTTTATTTGGAGCCATAGCATGCAATATTTCATTGTGTTGTTTCCCATCTTTGCCATACCAATAAGCCGGGGTGTAAATCAATGAACAAACAACCACAATGCATCATAGCAACGGAACACGGCTTTAAGGGGCACATGCTGGACGTTTGCTTATCAACAGGATATTACCGTATGCAGCACCTGATGTTTACCTGCAACGATACCCAGGCAGATGGTGATGGTTACAATATTCCCGTATTTTGGCTAAGAACCTTGTTGCGGCAATGCCAACCACAGAGAACTGCCTTAACCATTCAAAAGAAGTGCTCCTCATTCCATGTAAGTATCAAGCGGGCTGCAATAAATGCTGAAGTGGAAGACCTGTATTCGCTTTACAGGGGCCATGTGCCATTCAATACATCTGCCACTTGTGAAAGCTATTTATACCAACCAGAAATTCCCAACCCCTTTGAGTCCATGATGGTGGAAGTAAGGGATGGGGACAAACTGGTTGCTATTGGTTATTTTGATAAAGGGGCCGAAGCCATTGCAGGTATCATGAACATCTACCATCCACAATACCAGCGGTACAGCTTGGGCAAGTTCCTTATCCTGCAGAAGATGCAGTATGCGGTTTTACAGAACATGCAATATTATTATACTGGCTATATCAGCACAGGCACTACAAGGTTCGATTACAAGACCTTTCCAGACCCGTCTGCCGTTGAGGTCTTCTTGCCCATAGAAAAAAAATGGGTTCCCTATAACTGGCTGGGAAAAGAATTCCTGCAGGATTATTATTTCAATTATTTGGTTTGATTCCCTCCATCCTGCCAACGTTTAAACAGTGTTTAATTGACAAAAGCAGGCAATCCGATATTCCTTCACTGAAGCTGTTTGAATTTTACAAGGGCATCCAGCCGCTAAAAATGTTTTTAAGGGTATATTTCCTTGCTTCCTTTTTAGAAAGTACATGGCTCCATGAGACCCTTTTATCAGTTGCTGCACCTTCGCCTGTGTTATTATATTCTGCATAATAAGCAGTGGCTTCATTCTCTACCTTGTTCCAATTGTGCCAACCTTCGGGACGGATATGCTTGCCCATTTCGCAACCAATGAACACCACTTTGGCATAAGCCCTCCAAGGCCTTCCAAGGTATTCCAACTTGGTTTCATCGTTAGCTGTAAGCCTGCAATTCAAGAACACATAACCAAATGGTTGCCGCTGTGTGGTGGATGCTGCTGTAATGTATGAATCCTTCAAGCTCTTAATGGTACAGTCCTTAAAAATGGCAGTGGCATTTCCAAAAATAAAATCCGTTGTACCTTCTACATAACAATTGAAATAATACTGTCTACTGCTGTCGTTGGCCGTTAATAATGTATCCTGGTTCCCCAATAGGTTGCAGTTCCTCATCACAAACCTATCGCCGTCCACATGCAGTGCAACGGCCTGCCCCACACGGCCTGCGGCGTTTTTAATGGTGAGGTTCTCTATATTGATGTCATTGCCATGAACATACATCGTGTAGGAGTTGAAAGTGGTAAATTTTTTCTTGTTGCTCACCGTATCCACATCCATGAACTTACCAGAATAATCTTCATACGTAATAACAGTTCCTTCCTTGCTTTCTCCAATAAAGGAAACATTGGTGACCCACGCAGGCACTACAATTTTTTCGTGGTAGACCCCATTTTTTATGTTGATGGTAACATGTTCGGGAGAATAGGCCCTTACTGCATCAATAGCTTCCTGAATGGTTTTATAATTGCCCGTTCCATCTTTTGCAACGGTTATTTGTTGGGGGTAAACAGTGCTTGTTTGTGCATTAACGGAAGTTACCATCAACAAGATGGAAAGAAGCAATAACCGGTACCTTTTTGTGGAAGGAAGTGCGGTTCTTTCCTGAAAACCCATTGTATTGCACTGTTGTACAAAAAGATTGCCCTTCATTGGTTTGAATGTTTACTTATTTGATTGTTCAAATACCTGTGTAGGTGCTATTCGCAGTTTCGCTCAACCTCTGATGTAGCTGCTACACATTGAGGGTGCTGCTGGCTACCAAAGTTATTCCAAAGGTTCTACCTCATCCAATCAAAATCGGCAAAGCCAGAATCATTAATCTGTGTTTGCCTTGTACAGGAGGAGATGTCAAGCAGATACTTCCATAAAAAAGGGATACAGGAATATTACTGAAAGCAAACAAGCAGTTCCCCTTCATCCAAACGGCTTTATTCGCAGTAAAATTATCTGTATCCCTGAACTGTTCTATACTATATATCTATCGTATTGGACCTAGCTCCTGTTACCTTTCCATTCTTTTAATTTCTTGGCCCCATAACCCACGCCTGCTGCTACAAGTAAGGAAAGGCCTCCATCAATGGGCACATCATCCACATCATCACCAAAGCCCGGTTGCGCATGGCTCAAAGTGGGAAGCAGGAAAAACATAAAAAGGAAACTATAGGCAATTACCTGTGTAGTTGATATGTTGAATTTCATGATTGAATTGTTACTCGGTTAATTGGGCTATTTTATTGCACCTGCAATTTTTCTGTTTTCCTTTCCTTGCCATTGTTCAAGGTTACATAATAGCTGCCTTTGGCAAATGATTTTACATTGATACTTACTTGACCGGATTGCACATTACCTGCATCAACAGTTTTTACAATTTTTCCTTCTGCGTTGCTCATGGTAATGGTTGTGTTAGCCGGTGCTGTATTATTGAAGCTTACCTTAACCATGTCCTTTACTGGGTTGGGGCTCAATGAAACAACAAAATCATTGTTCATAATAAGTGGCAATGGCGCTTTTTTCATTACCAGTTCAAAACGGCTTTCGCCTTGTGTGGCTACATTGGCAGTTACGGCAAAATCGTACTCCACTGCTGCATCCAGCTTGGTTAAGGTATTATTGAACCTGTCGTTTAAATACAGTTCCATATTATTATCAAAACCATAGTCAGCCACTTTTATCTTATATACATTCTGCTTAGTGGTAGCCAATCCCAATTGAATAACCGTTCCTTCATTAAATGGTCTTGTATCCAAACTTAACTTTTGATTATCGGTACTTAAAGTATAAAAGTTCAGGTCCGGGTTAATGAGTTTCTCCCCATCAAATTGTTCCTTGCCTGTAGCCGATTGGGCATCCTTCCTTACAAACAGGTTGTCTATGGAATTGCCATTGTACAGTAGCTGCAGTTCCAGCAAATTGCTTTTGCCCTGTGTACGGAAGAGGTTTGAAGTAGCAGACGCAGTTTTCTTCAATTCGGTAAAAGCCAACGTAGAAGCACCACTTAACTGGATTACAAAAGCTCCGTTCATTGCCAAATTGTAAGCGCCCCCACCTCCACCGGCTGTGGTTAACCTAGTGGTATAGGAGCCCGAACTAACGCCTCCATTTGCGTCCCATACCCAGTATTGGTTGCCCGTGTTGGCGGCCGCATCTATCACGGTTCCAATATCTACAGGTGAAGGATAGGGATTGCCCACTACATAGTAACCTGATGCACCCAATACAATGTTCGCATTGCCGAGGTTCAACGAGCCAGTCATATCCAACGTGTCGGCATTGGGTACCGGATTGCCACCTGTTAATGAAGTGGGTTGGTACCTATTTCCACGGATCAGGGCCCTGATGCCCCTGTACTGTGTCCAACTATTATCAGTCGTTGATGTAAATGCAGTCCACGCAGCAACTGCATTGTCGTACCAAAAAGCAGATGGGTTATTGGTACCTGTTGGGTCAAAGCCAGCACCGGCCCCCGTAATGTACATATTGTCAATCAACGAAGCCATGTTCAGTGCCGACGTAAATGGGTGGCTAAGAAAACGATTGGTCCTCCTACCACCTGGGATATACACTTGAGTGGTAACATTGGTTGCGTTTAAGAGACCTGTTGTTATATTGTCGCCAGTAATGGTACCAATACTTGCGGTTCCTGAAGCGTTGGATTTTAGTGTTGCCGGTCGGCCGGCAAAGTCCGTTGATCCACCTGTTATCTTCAATACGGTTCCTGCTTCCAATGAAGCTGTTGCAGCAGCACCCAAGGTCAGGTTATTTGCACCTGTGGTCAAAGAACCCGTAGCCAGTGTAAATGCTCCATTTACAGCCAGTGCACTGCTCAGGATAACGCCATTGGCATTATTGATGGTAAGGTTGTTGACTGTTGATGCTGTTGGGGTAGTTACAAAGGCACTTGTTACCTGTGCTGATGCACCATTAAAAATATAGTTGGCAGATGAGCTTAATGTCTTTGTTCCTGTATTGGTAATGTTGCCCAAAACGCCTGTTGTACTTGCAGTTTGCAGGCCGGCTCCAGCATTTAATATAAAGTTTAAGCTACTACTGGTATTAACTGTACTGGTACCCATGTCAAGAAGGGAGCCACTCAATACAGCCATATCAATTGTGCCAATGCTGCCTGAGGAGCGGCTAAATGTTTGTGTGCCCGCTTTATTGAAGTTGACCGTTCCCCTTCCCGCACCAGCAGAAATAGCCCCTCCTGTCATTGAAAAATTGCCAGCAGCATTCAGTACTGCACCTGTGCCGTTGTTATCCGAGAGGTACAGTGTTCCTGCCGATATAACTAAATCACCGCTTACATTAACAGTAGCAGTGGTGGCCGTTGAAGAGCCGGAAACCGTAGGTTGTGCACTTGCAGCATTTAGGATCAAATTGCCCCCAACATTCAAGGCACCTGTTGCTCCTGAAAACAAACGCAATCTTATGGCACCTGTACCGGTGGAGGTAAAAGTAAGGTTGCCGTTTACGGTGGTAAGGTTCCCTCCCAATGAAAGGTTGCTGGACATGGACGGCGTGTTCCACGTAAGATGATGAAAAGATTGCGTCAATCCACTTGGCACTGTAGTGGTTGTACCCGTTATTGAACAAATACTACCTGTACCCCAAGTTGATGTAGGTACCGTTCCTCCATTTATGTTGTGCTGATAGGTTCCTCCGCTATTAAAGGTCAATGTTCCCGAATTGGTTACCGTGCCAGTATTCAATATTGAGCCAGTAACAGCTATACTGCCACCAGCAGCTATTTGCACACTACCTCCTGTGTTCACTGTAATGGTGCCACCTGCACTGACAACTACAGCAGGTGCCCCTGAATTTGTTTTCAATGTTCCGGTAACAGCCACATTACCTGCCACCGTAAGGTCTGTACCCGTGCCATCGAACACCCAAAGCGTAATGGCTGTAGGAACGGTAATGGTACCGCCCAAAGCAACTGTTGTTTGCTTGATATAGAGCTGGGGCGATACATCTACAGTAATATTATGACCCGATAGAATGGTTACCGCATTCCCTACATTGTACTGGGGGTAGGTAGAAGCTGCTATCCATGTTGCTCCATCATAGGTTTCCCAAGAGGTGGCATTGCTCCAGCTTCCTGTTGCTACCGCCGACCTGTAATCGCCTGCAACCTGTGCTGTGAGGCTGTTCCGCATTTGTGAAAGAAAAATAACCGATCCCACAAGGATAAGTTTGAGCTTCGTGGAAACTGCTCCACTACGTAGATTGTTGAATTGTTTCATAAGGCAATCGTTTTAGTAAGACGTAATTGATGGCTGAGAAGGCCGTTTCAGGAACCCGATCATTTGGATTCCGTTGTCATTTACGAACTGGATGAAATAAACCCCCAATGGCAACTGATTTATTGTAAAAGAAGTTTGGAGCTGTCTTTTGTGCAAGAAGAAGGTTCGTTACTTCCCCGGTTTCTAACCAGTAATTGTGGGCTGCATCCCTCAAATAGGTAAGCCTGTTTTAAAGCAAGGGATACACTTGCTCATTGCACTGGATATTAATACAAAAAGCTACATTTAGCTTACATTCGTCTTTCATTTACCCACTGCTTCCGCCACACTTTTTTAACTTGGGTTCATTGCCAATGAGGAAAGAACTACTGTTGATTGCCCTACTTGCCACCACCACTGTGTTTTGCCAAAATACCATTGGTATTCCCATTATAACCAACCACAGCAAACAGGATTACCATGCAGGAAGCCAGAACTGGGACGTGAAACAGGGAAGGGGCGGCATTATGTACTTTGCCAACAATGATGGGCTTTTAACTTATGATGGAAGCTTCTGGCGCCTGTACCAACTGCCCAACAAAATCATTGTGCGTTCCCTGGCCATTGGCAATGATGATAGGATCTATACCGGCAGCCAAGAAGAGTTTGGCTACTTTGCCCCCAACAAAAAAGGTGAACTGGAATATACCTCCCTCAAAAAACTTATTCCGGAAGGCGATAGGGATTTTTCCGACGTATGGCATATCAGGATTTTCAATGGGGATATTTTCTTCCTTTCCAATAAAAAAATATTCCGGTTAAGTAATGGAAAAATCAATGTTTACAAATCAACCAACAAATGGCGTTTCCTGACCGTTGCCAGTGATGAGCTATTTGCCAATGACTATGATGGAAATTTTCTTCGTTACAAAAATGGCGGCTGGCAACAGGTAATTACCAATACAGCATTACCAAGTCAAACGGACATAAGGGCCGTTCTGGCAATAGGCAAGGACAGCCTTTTGATTTCTACGTTTAAGGATGGACTTTTTGTTTTAAGCAAAGGACTTTTGTCCAAGTTCCAATCCCCCGCTATCAATTCTATTGTATCCCAAAACATTGCCGGTGCTGCATTGATTGCCAACGACAGGCTTGCATTGATTACCAATCTTGGTGGCTGCATGATTATTAACAAGAAAGGTGAGTTCATTCAGCGCCTTACCAAACGCGAAGGCCTCCAGAACAATAATATCCTTTGCATGCTGCTGGATAAAAGCAATAACCTTTGGTTGGGTACAGACAATGGGGTAGACATGATTGCCTATAACAATTCCATCAAGTGTATCTTCCCTGAAAAGGAAGACAAGAACGCTGGTTACGCATCCTATATCTACCAAAACAATTTGTATTTGGGCGTTTCTACCGGACTGTACACCGTGCCTTTGGACAATAGTCATGACCTAAGTTTTGCAAAGGGCGATTTCAAGTTCATTGAAAACACAAAAGGAAAGGTTTGGAACCTGAATGAAGTGAATGGGAAATTATTGATGGCACATACCAATGGGGCCTATATAATCGATAGGGAAAAAGCAAGCCTATTGGATGCAAGCACTGGGTTTTGGACATTTCAACCATTTGGCAAGCCACCTTTAAATACCATGATGGCCGGCACTTATGATGGCATACATTTTTATGGTTATGCCAATAGCAATTTTATCAATGAAGGCAAATTGATAAAGTTTGAATCATCCAAGTTCATTGCTGCCGATGATAGTACAATATGGGTGGCACACTCTTACAAAGGCCTGTTCAAAATAAGTTTCAATAAAAACGGCGAGCCTGTTGAATCAATTTACAAGGACACCAAAAAAATTCTTTCCGCCAACCATAACCATTTGTACAAGATAAGGGACAGGGTTATTGTCACTAGCGACAATGGCATTTTTGAATACAGCAAGCAGCAGGGGGATTTTGTAAAATCGACTTATTATGAACAGCTTTTTCAGGGCAGTACCGTAAGCTTCCTCAAAGAGGATCAATATGGCAACACTTGGTTCTGCAAGGATAAAAGAATAGGTGTAATTGATGTGTCCAATGGCAAGCCAAGAACCATTTATATCCCCGAACTGAATGACAGGATTACAACTTGGGGCAATGAGCACATCAATATTGTGGACAGCAACAACGTTTTTATTGCTGCCGAAAAAGGGTTCTTCCATTTGAACTACGCGGCCTACAGGCGGAACAAATATCCTTTGGAAGTCCTGATAAGGATGGTGAAATCAACCACCATAACCGATGGGCTCCTTTATGGTGGACATGCTAATGAGCAGGCCATTGCAACAAAGCCTGCCATAAAACACCAGGGCAATTCTTTCCACTTCGAGTTCTCCTCCACACTTTTTGCACAGCAGCAAAACACTGTTTACAGTTTCCGGTTAAATGGCTTCGATAAGGATTGGAGTGCTTGGACCACTAGAACAGAAAAGGATTATACCAACCTGCCAGCAGGTAACTATGTATTTGAAGTGAAGTGCAGGAACAGCATAGATAATGAGTCCAAGGTTTCAAGCTATGGTTTCAAAATCCTTCCTCCTTGGTACCAAACATATTGGGCATACCTTGTTTACGGGCTTATCTTCTGTGGTGGCGTTTATATTGTTCATAAAAGGCAACAAGGAAAATATAGGCGGTTGCAACTGATAAAATTAAAGGAACAGCAACGGCAATATGATGAGGAACAGAAGCAACTGCAGTTCCAGCACCAGTTGGAACTGGAGAAAAATGAAAAGGAAATTATCCGGTTGAAAAACGAGAACCTACAAGCAGAAATAGAGCAGAAAAACCTGGAGGAAGAACAGCAGCGCCTGCAATTTCAACACCAGCTTGAAATGGAAAAGAACGAGAAGGAAATCATTAACCTTACCAATGCCAAACTGCAAACTGATATTGAACTCAAGAACACGGAATTGGCTTCCAGCGCCATGCACTTGGTGCAAAAAGGGGAACTGCTCACAAGGATCAAGGATGAACTGATGCGTTTAAAAAACAGCTCGGAAATAGAACGGGATTCAAAGGATTTCAAAAAGGTCATCAAGATTATCGATAGCCAATTGGACACCGACCACGAGTGGGAGCAGTTTGCTGCACACTTTGACAGTGTGCATACCAATTACCTCAAACATTTGAAGGACCGTTTCCCAGAACTGACAGCATCGGATTTAAAGATTTGTGCCTATTTAAGGTTGAACCTTACCTCCAAGGAAATTGCACAGTTGATGAACATCTCCATTAGGGGCGTGGAAACCAGCAGGTACAGGCTCCGCAAGAAACTGGCACTGCCCAATGACATGAGCCTCTTTGATTTCCTGCTGACAGTAGAATAATCAGTTTATTTTTTACTGACTATTGGATGAAGGAAAGTATGTCAGGTTGAGCTTAGTCGAAACCTTTATCGAACTAAAATCTCGTTCATCATACTTCGACGGGCTCTGTATGACAGCGACAAATGCTTATTACTTTCTTTCATCCAATAGTCAGTTATTTTTATTTCCCCCTGCTTCTCAACAAAGCTTCCAAATAATAGTAATCCGCATAAATAATCGGCACATCAATTTCACTTTTAGCAGGTCTATGACCTGTACTGTGCAACAATAGAAATCCCTTATTATCACCAATGGGCGAACGGTAATCCCTTGTAAGGCTTGTCAATACTTTATCAGCAAAGGCAATATAGGTCCTCTTGTTTTTGCTGTAGCCGCTCAATTCGTACAAAGCAGATGCCGTAACAGCGGCAGCAGAAGCATCCCTTGATGTATTGGGAATGGTTGGGTCATTATAGTCCCAATAGGGTACGGCATCTGCCGGCTGGTTTGGATGGTCCATGATGAAGCTTGCAATTCTTTCTGCCTGCTCCAAATATCTTTTGTCCTTTGTTTCCCTGTAGCACATGGTATAGCCATATAGGCCCCAAGCTTGACCCCTCGCCCAAGCAGATCCATCGGCATAACCCTGTGCCGTTTGCTTGCTCTTTACTTGGCCAGTAACCGTATCATAGTCCACTACATGGTAGGAACTATTGTCACTTCTAAAATGGTTTTTCAAAGTAGTATTGGCATGTGTTACTGCAATCCTGTAATAAGATGAATCACCAGTAAACCTGGTTGCAGCAAACAGCAGCTCAAGGTTCATCATGTTATCAATGATAACGGGGAATTGCCAATTGCTGACGGTAAAGTCCCATGATTTAATGGAGCCAATGGTTTTATTGAAACGCTTGGTCAGTGTTTTGGCTGATTGGATAATTACTTGCTTGTACTGCTCATCTTTTGTGAGCCTGTAGCCTGTACCATAGCTGCAATACATTTTAAAGCCCATATCATGGGTACCAGCGTTGAGCTTTTCCTTGTTGAGCAAGGTGGTAAAGCTGTCCGCTTTTGCTTTCCAATAGTTGTCTTTTGTGTATTCATACAGGAACCATAACTGCCCAGCAAAAAAGCCACTGGTCCAGTCCCTTGAGGAAACCAGTTTCAGCTTGCCATTGTCCAACGTTCTGGGCGTTATCAATTCTGGTTTTCCATCCCTTGCATCTGGGATGCCCTGCAACATGACATTGGTTTGTGCAGCGGCCTCCTTGAACGTTTTTTTGACCTCCACTTTTTGCGCGTCGATGGTATAGGTTATCAAAGCAAACAAGGCTATACCGGTTAATTTCAGGTTCATATAGATGATAGTTTTAAAAATGATGGTGAACTTCTTTTATTTCGTTGTCGATTTTATGCTTTCCATCAATTGGGCAATGAACAAGGAAGATGGTTGCAATGCACCATCACTGCTATTTTCCCATAGGGTCTGTGGCCTTCCCTTTAACCTGCCCTCATATTGGATAGCCCTTAAGCCAATAACATAGTTCATTCCGGAAACATACGGGTTT
>JAHEZD010000003.1:0-41534 GCA_023251255.1 Chitinophagaceae bacterium | reverse complement strand
ACGACCTGGTTCACGCCCGACCATCCATGGCCCGTGCCCCAGTTGCCCCTGTCCTGTATATTGATTTCACCATCGGTGATAATGTTATCATACAAAGTGCCCATTGCCCAACGGTGGTGGGGCCCTATATCGGCATGTGTTTTTTCTGCCCGGCAATGATAGAAAACATTGGGGCCGCAGGCCCTTGCACCGGTTACGTAGTCATGACGGCCTTCTGATGCGAAGCAGTTCATTACCAGGTTCTGCTGGCCATCATTGTTGAATGAATACCTCCGCCCCCCAGTAATTTTGGATTTTGCATCCAGGCATCGGCAACTATCCACCGTAATGTTTTTTGCTTGCCCTCCAAGGTTCACACAGGAGTAGCCAAAATATCTTGACACAACGTTTTTAACCCAACCATTCTCCACCCTGTTGAACTGGACAGCATTCCAGCCATGGTCTTCATCTTCGTTACCATTGTAGGCAGACTCACAATACAGGTGCTCAACGCCTACATTGTTTATCCTTCCACCAAAACTGTATTTGTACACATAACCACTGCCATATTGCTCTTCCATGGCCATAACAATAGGATTATCAATAAAAAGGGTATTGCCTTCGATGGCCGTAATTTCCCTTTCAAACAAAAGGTTGAACTCCTTTGCTTCCCATTGCTTGGTACCAGTATCGCGCACTTCAATCTGGTCCATCTTCAAATCACTGATCCATTGTTGTGTGCCTGGCCTATAAACAATGATCCTGTCACCAACCTTATATCCAGCACTTGAACTAACCTTAAAGGACCTTGCTCCAACAGGTACATACTTGCCTTCAATTTTTGTCCTGCTGTCCGATATCTCCTTAATGCTGCCTGCACCATTTACAAAAATCAAACTGCGTTGCCCCTTCCCAGTGGCAATCAATTTCGTTTCCTCGCCCTCTCCGCGCAAAACAATGCCACTTGCTGATATCCTGATGGTGCCAGCAATAAGGTAGGCCCCTTTCCTTAAAAGTATCGCACCCCGGAAACCATTTCCATCCAATGGTCGTTTGGAGAGTTCATCTATGGCAGCCTGAATGGCTTGCTCACTGTTTCCGCTTGGTTCAATTGTTTGTGCAATTGAAACGGAGGGAATATCTTTCAGTCCATGGTAATAACCAACCCTGCTGAAATCCGGAATGGTATTGCCCTGCGCATCTGGTATATATTGCAATGAGCCGTCTTTTTGTTGGGTTACATATTTTGATTGCCAGATTGATTGTGCAAACAAATTTGCTGCAGTACAGGTAATGAGCAGGCAAACACAGACTTTTATTGTAATAGAAATCGCCTTCATGATTTAGTTGATTGATAACAGCAGCTACAGGATGTATCCTGTAGCTACAATTGAAGAAAAGCCGTAGCCAATCCTTCCGATTGAACACTTATAACGGTTTTGCCTTTATTGGTATCCACTTTTATAATAGCCCTTCCATTGGACACTTCCAATAGTCTTGAGCCGGATGTTGTTCCCTGTTCTGCTATTAACTTTCCATCACCAGTTATGCCAAAGCGTATTTTGTTGGTCGCATCAAGGCATAGGATATTCTTATTGTCAAGCAATATGGCTTCCACAGTTGCAATACCATTTTCTTCTTTGATTTTTTTGATGGAAATAGTGGCAGGCTTGTTCCATTGATCTGTTTGATAAACAAAATCAAGTTCATCTTCCACTTTTATCTTATTGGTACGGGCAATAACCTTCATTTTGTTGTTCCCTTTATTCAAAACAACGTTCCAATGCAAACCTGCGGCAGGGAAATCCTGGCTGTTCCTTTTCTTGGTACCATAACTTTTACCATTCACAAACAGTTCTGCCTCCTCGCAATTGGAATAGACCTTCACCATTTTTTCTTCCCCGTCATTGCCCCAACGCACAGGCCATGAATGCCCATAAATATGCACCATGGGTTTTGTGGCCCAATAGGATTGGAAAACATAGTAGCCCTCCTTCTTGGTAAAGTCCCTTTCCACCAAACCCTTTTGGTTGATATAGGGCAAAGGGTTCGTTGGTCTTATCGGCGTGGAGAAGTCCTTGAAAACCCATTGGGCAGTACCAGTGAGCCATGGCATGTTTTCCTGTTCCTTCAAATGCCAGTCAAACAGGTCGCAGATATAGGTTTCGCTCCAAGTACTGTCCTTTGAACGTTTTGCCGCATTGATGAAATAAGTACTATCCTTATCGGTGCTTGCATCTTTCAATAATGCCTGTACCTTTTCTGAATGTCTCCCAGCGTGGCTGTCACCTCCCCATTCTGCATGGAAGAAATTGTTCACTTTATTGAACTCCTCTTCCGTTCCCTGTTTGTACTCCGTATAGGCGCCCTTATACCATCCCCGCCAAATGGAAGGGGAGTAGACATCCACAATGTCCCTGCAGAAATCGCAACGGCGGATGGCCGTTTTTCTCGAACTGTCCAATCGATGGGCAAGCATGTTCAGTTCCTTCATGAAAGTCCGGATGCTGTCTTTATTGAACACGGGGAACTCATTGGGCCAATCGTTTTCATTGCCCAGTCCCCAAATAATGACCGAAGCATGATTGTAATGCTGCTCAACCATATTGGTCAGCATACGCTTTGCCTGCTGCTGGTACAATTGACCGCCAAGCCCGCCACGGCACCAGGGAATTTCTTCCCATACCATGATGCCCAAACTATCACATAGGTTCAAGATAATACTTGATTGCTGAAAATGCCCCAACCGGATGAAGTTGGCCCCCAGCTCCTTTATCATGCGCATTTCCTCACGCATCATATCCTCTGTCATGGCAGCGCCAACTCCTGCATGGTCCTCATGCCTTTGTGTACCGCGGAGTAAAAGCCTTTTCCCGTTCAGCATGAACGGCCCTTTCTTGATGAACCGAAAATCCTTGAAGCCGATTTTGGTTGATTGCTTGCAGGTACTGCTATCAGTTGAAACGGTTAATTCAACGGTATACAGTGCTGGTTGGTCAGGATGCCAAAGCTGGGGCCTATCTATGAAGAAAGTGTGAACCGGATTCTCATTCAATAAATTGCTCAACCTTGTCTCGAACTGGTTGATTGCCTTTCCCGCTGGTGAAATGACCTTAATTGAAATCCTTGCTGCACCAATGTTCAAAGGATTGTACCACCTTGCTTTGATACCAAGTCTACCACGTTTGCCATCTGCATCAACCAATGCAGAAGCAAAGATTTTATCAATGGACAATGGTGGTTCGTACACCAGGTTCAAATAACGGTAAATACCACCATACACATTGAAGTCAGACAGGTTGGAAGGGATCATTTCAGGATTACGACCATTATCGCAACGGATGGAAATGGGGACCCTGCCCTTGAACTGTTTCGCATAGAATGTTGTTTGCTTGAAAGCATCAACAGCTTCCGTTATATCCACTGTCCATTCATCATAACCACCAACATGGGAGCCTACCTTTGTCGTATAAACATACACATCTGTTTGCTGTCCCGCACCTTCAAAATGCAATAGGGTCCTGCCATGGCTGTACGGGTTCTGCACCGCAATGCTCGTCTTGTACCAAGCTGCCCCTTGATAATAGCTCTGATCGGGGTTCACTGCATCTTCTGCATTTACACAATGGGGCAAGCTGATATTTGTCCATGTTGGGAAATTTTCCGGATAGTCTTCTTTGGGAATGGCCCTCACCGCTTCCCACACGCTCCCCAAGTCTTTTTTTACAAACTGCCAGTTGTCTATCAATCGCATGCTTTGCTGTGCCGGTACTTGTATGTACAGCAGGAGCAGCAGGAGCAATGGCGTTTTTGATATGGTCGTATGGACAGGCATTGGTCAATCCAGTTTTTTTATTTGCAAGGCATTCAGTACAGCTTCGCCATCAACAGCTCTGAACTCAATCGTTATTCCATCTTTATTGGATACGGCAATTGTTGCCTTTTTCAAAATAGCAGTGGCAATGCCATATCCCGATGCCATGTTGAAGTTACCCAGTATCAACTTGCCATTCACATAAACATTGAATATCCTGCTACTTATCTTTTCCTTTCCACCGGTTGTATCAGTAAGATTATAAGGTAATGGCCATGTGCTATTGCCCAGCAGTTCCGCAAATTGCAGTTGAAGTTCATAGTTACCATCGGGCACGTCAAACCTGTACTGCTCAATGCCTATTTGCTGTGTTTGGTAAATGGGGTCGTTGTTCGTGCCTGCAATATTCTTATCCGTACCATAGGGCAAGCGGTTATTGTTGGCGATTTTGAAAGCCCTGCCACCAATGCTTCCCCAAGCACCTTTACGGTAATCTTGGGAGGGCATCCACTCGGTTCCCTTATCATCAATAAAATACCTTTCTGCCCCTAACAGGATATTCATTTGCTTAAACGCAGCTTGTCCACTCAATTGATAAGGATACAATTTGACCATGAAAGTCAATGTATCGGTATACAGGGTTCCCCTACTTGATCCAGCAACCCTTATCCGGTTGTTTCCGTCCCTGAATGGCAATGTCCATTCACATAAACCATTCACAACTTTATTTTTGCTGAATGGTTTGTCGTTTATTGTAATCAATAGGGAATCAAGGTTGCTCGCTACCTGTACCAATTGCTTGCAGCTATTCATAGCACTATCAGCAATACCCACCCTATGCTTGCCCGACGAGGGGAGTATCTTAATAAAAGGCGTTTTCAACAGCATCGCTTGGTACAAGTAGTAAGGGTCTTTGGGTTTCCTGTCCCAAGTAAGCAATCCCTTGTTGTTGATATGTGGCATGGTTTCATTCCTTGTTTCAGAATTGAAATCGGCCAGGTTCCAGACCATGGCAGCAGCCACAAATGGCCGCTTCAACATTTCCGTGAGATAGTATTGATGGAACTGGGTCGTGTATTCAACACTCTTGTCAAAACGCACAGGATGGGCGCTGCGTATCCTTGGGTCGGCATCGGCCCCATATTCCGTAACCAACAAAGGCTTGTTGGGGAATTCTGTATGGAACCTATCCAGGAAGGCGGGAAATTCCTCCATCTTGCTACCGTACCAACCAGAATACAGGTTCCACCCTGCAAGCATGGGAATGTCTATCAATTTGGCATCCTTGTACCTTTTTAAATCAGCATGGTTCGCAATCATTGTATAACGGTAGGGGTCTTCCTTTCTGGTAATGCTATCCAGTTCCATCGCAAGCTTTGTGATGTTATTGAAATACAATTGCTGCCTTTGCTTATCGTCATTGAAATGTGGTTTCAACAGTATCTCATTCATGTAGCACCAGATGATAACCGATGGGTGGTTATAGTTCTGCCGTATCATCTCCATCTGCATGTTCCTGCAATTATTATAGAAAGGTTCGGACTCGGTTATTTCATTAACGATGGGAATTTCAACAGACGCAAGGATGCCCAACCGGTCGCATGTTTCCAGCACAACAGGGTCTTGGGGATAATGTGCCACACGCAAAAAATTGCCACCCATTTGCTTCACCAGTTCCACATCCTTCATGGCCAACTTATCCGGAACAGCATTTCCCATGGCTTGATAATCCTGATGGCGGCTGGTACCAACTAGTTTGTAACTTTTGCCATTGAGGGAAAAACCCTTATCGGCATCGAAATTGAACCAGCGGAAACCAATAGTATGGTTTGATTCATCCAAAAGTTCGCCAGTTAGTACATCTTTCAAAGTTGTGGTAACAGTGTACAGGTAAGGATTTTCGGGCGACCATAATGTGGGCCTAACAACCTTATCACTACCATCTTGCTCAAACACTTTCGTTTCATTTGCATGAACAGTAATAGCAGATTCAATACTGGCAACCTTCTTTCCCTGTCTATCAATAACTGAAGACAGGACCTGGATTTCCCTCTCGGTTGGGGCATTATTCACCACACTCCCTTTCACATGGATACCCGCCTTCCCCGCAGCAACCTGTGGCGTTGAAATGTAGATGCCAGTTGAAGCCTGGTCAGTCAAAGAAAAATGCACATCATTGGTGGCTATTAAAAAAACATCCCTATAAATGCCTCCATAAAAAGTAAAATCTGCCGTTAATGGTGGAATATTTTCATTGAAGCTATTGTCAACCCTCACCACAATTTCATTGCTATTGCCCCTGCCATCAAATACCAAAAACGGGCTAATGGGAATGCAGAAACCCGTGTAGCCACCAATATGTCCGCCAGCCTTTTGGCCATTCACAAAAACTTCCGTTTCCTGATTGGCGCCTTCAAAATAAAGAAAGACCTGCTTGTTCCGGAACGACTTTTCAATGCTGATTGTTTTCCTGTACCAGCAGGCATTCCTGTAATAGCCCGGTGTATCATCCATCACATCCTTGCTGTTCCAGGTATGCGGTACGTTCACTTGTTGCCACTGAGTGGCAGCAGGGTTTCCTCCGCTGTATTTATCTTTTGTGAACGTCCATCCGTTGCTGATTTTTTGGGTAATCCTTGCAGGCTTCTTTACAGCCTGTGCATGGACGGAACAGAAACAGGAAACGCTTAATATAACGGGTAGATAGTTCAACATAATACATTTTAGCCAATCAATGGTTGTTCATTCCGCCCTATCCAAGCTATCGGAATAGGGTGCAGGAATATCTTCCATTATTGTATAATCAAAGTGCTGATGGACCTTGGCAAGCTCTCTGTTAAGGAAGCTTTGCCCTGCATCCAAACATAATAGGGAAGTCTCTTTTCAGTTGTGTTGATTACTACAATAGCAATGCTGCCATCCGTATTTTTAAAGGCTGTGGTTTGCAGTTCGGCCCTATTGGATGAGCTGGCTATGCGTATGGCCCCGGGCTTGATGAATTTCGAGAAATGACCAATATAGTAGTAGGCATTGGTATAGATCAGCTTCCCATTTTTGGTATCTGCATGCACAGGAGCAAAGCATAGATTGCCCACATGGTTGGGGCCGCCTTTCTCGTCCAGCACAATGTTCCAGTCGGTCCAGGCCGAAGTGCCATTATTGAAATCATTGATCATGGAAAAGCCGTAACGTTCGCCCAGTGACCAATCGTGGATACTGTCCATATTGAACTTTTCCTTGCAGCCCTCCGTGAATATCAAATTTTTCTCAGGATAGGCTTGGGATACCAGTTTCAGGTTCTCGAACTGCATGGGTCCGCCCGTCCATGTTTCGTACCAGTGGAAGCCGAAGCCCCATATATATTTTGCCGCTACCGGGTCCTTCATCAGCACACTGGCACGTTGGTACAGCAGGTCACGGTTATGGTCCCAAGCAATCAGTTTCTTGTTGCCCATGCCATTGCTCTTCAATGTTGGGCCCAAATAGGTTTTGATAAAATCCCTTTCGTCTTCAGCGGAAAAAATACAGGATTCCCAACGCTGCTTGGCCATGGGCTCATTCTGCACGGTCAGACCCCAAATCGGTATGCCCTCCTTCTCATAGGCATTGATGAACTTGATATAATAATTGGCCCAGGCCTGTGCAAATTCGTTCTTCAACTTACCGCCATGCAGCATGTCGTTGTTGTCCTTCATCCAGGCTGGTGGCGTCCATGGGCTAACAAACAGGTTCAATTTGCCTGCCGTTGCAATAGCCTGTTTGATAAATGGGATACGGTACCTTAAATCAGGTGCTATATTGAAAGTCTTCAACAAAGTATCATTGTCCTTCACATAAGTATAGGAACCGCTACTGAAATCGCAACTGTTGATATGCGTTCTTGCCATGGTATAACCAATGCCTTTCCCCTTGTCGAAATAAGCGGTCAGCAGTTCCTGTTGCTGCTGCTTCGGCAACTTGTCAAAGGTTTCGGCAGCAGCATCGGTAAGGGCTGCCCCTATACCGATAAACGTTTGAAGGCCAACCGACTCGTCCACAAAAATGCAGGGTTCCTTTTCCGAGGGTTGCTTGTATTCCTTAAATGTTAAGGAACCATTGGCCGACAACCGCAATGCAGTTTTGTCGGCTGTGGTATAAACAGTCCCCTTCCTGTCAACCTGTGCCATGATTACGTTGCAGAAAAAAAGCCAATAGCAGCAGCCCCATAATTTTTTCATCTTTGTTTATTTAACCAGTTCAAACATTGTATCCAATCTTATGTCATCCGAAGCAGCCCCGATCATCAGTTTGAATTCGCCAGCTTCCGCAATTTTCTCCAACTGGTTGTTGTAAAAGGAAAGTAGGTCCTCTGAAATATCAAACGAAACCGTCCTGCTTTCCCCCGGCTGCAGCGCAAATTTCTCAAAACCTTTCAGTTCCTTAACAGGGCGAACAACACTTGCCACCATATCCCCGATATACAATTGGGCCACTTCCTCACCAGCACAACTGCCCGTATTGGTAACGGTAAAGCTTGCTGTGATGGTTTCCTTTGCCGCCATCTTTTTCCTGCTCAGCACAAGGTTGCTGTACTGGAATTTGGTATAGCTCAAACCATATCCAAATGCAAATTTGGGATTGTTGGGCAAATCAATATAGGCCAATCGGTAACTGGCATCCTTATCATTTTCTTTTTGTGCATGGCCATTGCCTGCAAAAAATACCCATAGGAAAAAAAGGATTGACCTGAACATGCTCGATGGTTTTAGTGGCCCGGTTATTAATTGATCTGTACAGGCCTCCTGAAAGCAGTGGAGAATATATCCACATCAAATTGCGGCGTGATATTGTCCAGCAACTGGATCTCCATTTTGCGTACACCCGTTGCAGGATTGTTCAGCAGCTTCATATAAATGGTATCCATGGCCTGTATGGCCTTGGGGAATACAATGGAATAGCTGGAATCAGCAGAGGGTATAACCGTACCATTCTTATCAACAATATTATAGTCCACCCCGCGCACAGCAGGGGTTGTGATGCCGTAAGTGGTCACCGCATACTTGGCCACAGCATCGTAGTCACGTACAAATGTTGAATAGAACTGGATGGGGAACTTCACCAGGGTTGTTTGGGTCCGGGCCACGGTTATGCCCGTATTGGTATTGGGCACGAACAGGGCATAATAATGGTGCTCCAGTTCCGGCAGTCCTGCTGCCACATCCTTTTTCTCGCAGGAAGCAAAGGCAAGCACACCCGTAATTGCAATTAGCATATAGCTCAGTCGTTTCATGTTGTTCTTGTTTAATATTATTATATAGTGTATCAACCTGCTTGTCGCTATCCGTACCGACATGGGCAAGGACGTTCAGGTTAGGACGCTAACGTGCTTGCCTGGCAGGGTTTTAAAAAACGAAGTTTTTTCCTTCGTGTCTTTGTGCCTTTGTGGTAAGCATAAAAATCATTTGTTCACAAATGGTTTTCTGTTATTGCCAATTAGGGTTCTGAATAACGTTTCCATTACTCAAGGCAATTTCATTGATGGGAATGGGGTACAGGTAGTCACGGTTCACCTTGAAGCTCCTTGTAGAAGCCGGTTCCACAATCAGCACATTATCGCTGTTCAGGTTCAGGCTGGACTGGCTGGTACCTACCCATTCTGCCGCTATGAACTTGGCCCCAAGCAGTGCCTGTGGCAGCACCGTTTCCGCTGTTTTCCACCTGATCAGGTCATCGTACCTGAATCCTTCCATGGCCAGTTCCACCGTCCTTTCCCTTCTGATTTCCTCACGCATGCTCAGGTTATTGGTGGTCACAAATGCATTGGTAAGCCTTGGAGCAAAACCCGCCCTTGTACGTAGTGCATTGATGGTAAGGTTAAGGTCCGCATCGGTAATGGCACTGTTCAGTTCAAACTTTGCTTCGGCATAAATTAGTAGCACTTCAGCATAGCGGATCAGTATCCTGTCCACAGTAGCAGCATTGGTAATCGCCTGGTCTATGGTATTGAACCCCTTCTTGGGCGCAATGGCCGTGCGGATGCCCAAGGATGTCTTGGGTATCCATGGCCCCTGGTAAGCCACATCACCTGCCCTGAAATACGAGAAGCCAACACGGGGGTCCCTGTTATCAAGAATGGTATTATAGCTTGTTTCGCTTCCTTCTGCCACAAATAGGGGGGACCTGGTAGTGGAGGGCGTAACACCATCCACATTGAAGGCCGGTAGCCCATCGCTGTACAGGTACTCACGCAGTAGGTTGCGGGTAGGCGCCAATTGGCCGTTCTCCAGGTTCCTGGACTGGTTATGGCCCAGCAGGAGGTTGGCATTGCTTACACCATATATCTTCACGAAGATGTTCTCGGTATTGGCCTGCCCTTCGCCCGCCTGGATAAACAGGTTACCATAGTTGGGGAACAGCGTATGCCCCTCGCCCATAATATTGGTGGCTGCTGCAATGGCAATGTTCAGGTGGTTCTGCCAATCGGCCACATTGCCGTGGAACTTGCCCCTGGTACCTTCGTACAGGCCCACCCTTGCTTTCAATGCCCATGCAGTGCTCTTCATCACCCTGCCCCATTGGGCAGCAGGCAGGTCCACCCTTTTGGGCAGCCACAGTGCAGCAAAGTCAAGGTCATCATAAATGGCCTTGATTACATCGGCCCTAGGGGTACGTGCCATGGTCAGCTCGGGGGAGTTGATCAGCAGGGTCTTTAACAGTAAGGGAACATCCCCATATATTTTCACTAGCTTGAAGTAGGAATAGGCCCTGAAGAACCTTGCCTCGGCAAAATAGCGGTTCCTGATAGCATCGGTTACCTGCGCCTTTACCCCCTTTTCAAGGATATTGTTGGCAGTGAATATCTCACTGTAGCGGTCGCTCCAGTCGCCACTTGTATTGGGTACGGACCGATTGCCCGTACTCACCCCATTGGGTGTGGTGTTCACGGCATCATCTGCCCTGTTGTCAATCCAATCGCCCGGCAGTTGCTGGTAAAGGCGGTTGGCAGCGTTCATCAAATCGGTTTCCGTATTCCAGAAATTGGCATCGGTAAACTCCGTTTCGGGCAGGCGTTCTATTTTCTTGCACCCGCTCAAGCACAGTACTGCTGCGGCTGCATATAGGGATAGTTGTTTCAATTGTTTCATGTTGCTTGATTGTGTTAGAGTGAAATATTGAGGCCAAAAGCAATGCTGCGGTAAAAGGGATAGGCAGTGGCACTTACATTGTTGCCCACTTCCGGGTCAAACACGCTCAGCACTTTGGTGCTTTCCCACAGGTCCTGACCGGATATGTACACTTTTATTTCCCTGGCAAACTTCTTGGTAGCCGGAATGGTATAGCCAATCTGTACGTTCTTCAACCGGATATAGCTACCGTTCTGTGCCCACCTGTCCGATGGTTTGTAGTTATGTGCGCTGGTCTGGTACATCCTCGGGAAAAAGGCATTGGGATTGTCCGGTGTCCAGCGGTCCATGTGTATGGTCCATGGCATATCTGCCGTGCCCAGCATGGGCGAAAGGGTTTCCTCACTGATCAGGAACTTGCGTTCCAGGGCCCCTTGGAAAAACAGGGACACATCAAAGCCCTTCCAGGTAATGCCCATATCAAAGCCATAGGTATAGCGGGCATTGGTGGTACCCAGGTAAACAAGGTCGCCGGGGTTTTGCGGTGTACCGTCGCCAGCATTGATCACGCCATCACCGTTCAGGTCCAGGTACTTCACATCACCAGCCTTGGGACTGGCAAAGAAAGGGTAGGAAACCTTGGCCTTGTAGGCATCTGCCTCTGCCTGGCTCTGGAAGAAACCATCGGTCCTGAATCCCCATACGGTATTCATGGCATAGCCTTCCATTAAGGGTATTACCCCGCCTGTACCAATGGAGTTCTTGCCGTCATAATGAATGAGCTTGTTCTGGTTGTCGGAAATATTGAAGCCAACATGGTAGTCAAGCTTGCCAATCTTGTCCCTCCACTTAATGTCCAGTTCGGAGCCCCAGCTCTTCAGTTCGCCCACATTGGTAAAGCCCGTGGGTATGCCTATGATATTGGGTACGTTCAAAGTGGCCAGCATGTTCTTGTTGTTCTTGATATAATAGTCCGCTGTTATGGTCAACCTGTTATGGAACATACCGAGGTCAATACCAATATTGGACTGCTGCACTGTTTCCCATGTGATATCGGGGGAGGATAATTGATTCTGGTAGAAATACTGGCTGCGCACACCATTGAACACCAGGTTATTGGTAGTGGTGAGGCCACTGGTAAGCAGGGGTATGTAATCGTACAGGCCAATGGCAGCACTATTGCCCAATTGCCCCCATGATGCCCTCACTTTCAGGTTATTGATAAAGGAAATATCCTTCATGAACCTTTCCTCGCTTGCCCTCCATGCCAAGGAGAAGGAGGGGAATGCCTGCCAGCGGTTATTGGGTGCCAACCTGGAGCTACCGTCGTACCTATAGGAAGCTTCCAATAGGTACCTGCCCTTGTAGCTATAGTTGAGGCGGCCAAATGCCGATGCCAGTGCCCAGGTCTGTACCAGGTCCTTGCTGGTCTTGGTAAGCGGGTCGGCAAAGTTCAGGCTGAAGAAATCATTGCTGATCATGTTCTGCCCCGTGGCGGTTACTTCGTCCTTGCGGTATTCTTCATACGAACCGCCCTGCAACAGGGTAAAGTTATGGTCGCCCACCTTATAGTTGTAGGTAAGGAAGCCCTGCAGGTTGTTCTGGTAGGCCTTGTTCTTTACCAGCGACATGGTATTGGGCGTATTGATGCTGAAGCGCACGGTATTGACGCTCCTGCCGTACCAGTACAGCGTCTTGCTGTTGTTCTCCATATTGTAGTTGTTCTGGTTCCTCCAGCCGGTTACGTCAAGCGTCAGGCCCTTTACCACATTCTTCACTTGGAGGTTCAGCTTGCTGGTAAAGGTTTCGTAGTCCCTTGTTTCCAGGCCTGCATTCTGCTCTATGTCCACGGCATTTACCTGCAGGTCGCCATTGAACTTCTGTCCGGTTACATCTTCTGCTGGTACGTACAGTGATTGGCGGGTACGGCTGCGGTAGAGCCTGTTGATGATCTGGTCAGTGCCATAGGAGTTCTCCCTTACAAAGGAGCCTATATAACCTGCGGTAGCCTTTAGGCTCATATAGGGGTTCAGCTCGGCATTCAGGTTCATCTTGAAATTGTAGCGGGAGTTGTCATCGGGGCCATAGCGCAGTACGCCGTCCCTTTTGTAATAGTTGCCCGATACCAGATAGTTCACTTTCTGGTCGCCACCGCCTATGGAAATGGAATGGTTCTGCTGGTGGTTCACCTTGTCCATGCCTTCCTTCACCCAGTTATTGTTACCGTAGTATTCCCAGCGGTCTGCTGTTGGGTTGGGGCGGTAGGAGAAGTTGGGGTTCTGCAGCCATTCTATTTGCTCGGGGGTAAACTCACGGGCACCGGTGGCATTGAAGCGGGCCTCGTCTATCAGGGTCTGCTCGTCCCATGAGTTGAGGCGCTCGGGTTGCCTGGCAGTGATATTGATGCCGTAGTAGGTATTGAAGTTGATCCTTGTTTTGCCGGGTACGCCCTGCTTGGTGGTTACCAGTACCACACCAGCGGCGGCCCTTGCTCCATAAATGGCGGAAGCGGAGGCATCTTTGAGCACGGTAATGGATTCCACATCGTTGGGGTCCAGCAGGTTGATGTCCTGTTCTATGCCATCTACCAGTACCAGTGCATTGGCAGTGTTGGAGGAAGTGAAGCCACGCACACGTATGCCATAGCCTTCTGCGCCGGGCTTACCACTGCCCCTCAATACGGTTACACCGGGCAGTACACCCTGTAAGGCACCGGTTACATTGGGTACGGGCCTGTTTACCAGGTCCTTGCCGCCCACCTGTGCCACGGCCCCGCTCAGGTTCACCTTGCGCTGGGTGCCATAGCCCACCACTACCACGTCCTTCAGGCTGGAGGGTGCTTCTTTCAGGCTGATATTTACGGTGGCGTTGATGCCAATAAGCTGTTCTGCGGTTTCGTAACCGATATAGGAGAAAACAAGGGTGGCCTTATTGTTTTCAGGAACGGATATGCTGTACATACCCTGTTCATTACTGATGGTTTGTGTTTGGGTGCCCTTGAGGAGCACGCTTACGCCTGCCAGTGGCTGGTCGTTGGTGCCTGTTATCTTTCCGGAAATCT
The DNA here is from genome assembly GCA_023251255.1 of Chitinophagaceae bacterium. Taxonomy (GTDB): domain Bacteria; phylum Bacteroidota; class Bacteroidia; order Chitinophagales; family Chitinophagaceae; genus UBA1930. The sequence continues at coordinate 27,577 of JAHEZD010000003.1, read as the reverse complement.
TTTTCTGGGCGCTGGCACCGGTGGCCAGCATGAACAACAGGAGGAAGTAGCTAAGGATCTTTCCCATAATAGCAGTTGGTTTAAAAAGTTTACAATCGTTTGGCCGTACAGCAAGCTGGGTACGGTGGCTAAAAAGCCTGTTTTTGTTTAAGCAGCTGATGTTACGCAGCTATTTACGGATCCAATGTCAGCCTGAGGCCCTCGAAGGCGAGGCTCGTTTCCAAAAGGGTTTCGACAGGCTCAACCTGACATCAGCATTTAAAATTCTGTGTAACGTCAGTAAGCCGTTTTTAGGTGGGGGAATGGTTTTGGGTATGCTGGTCGGGTGGCTCTAAGGGTGGCATCAGTGCAGTGGCAGCTAAGGCCGTGGGCAATCGTTTTCTCATTGTATGGCAGCAATTTGGTTTTTGCTGACACAAAATTGAGCCTGGAAGCTCCCCTGTTCCAAAGAAAGCACTACGCCAAAACCTCTACAGGTTGAAAATGAATTATTGGTTTTCAATGAGTTGTATAAATTTTACTGGAAAAAGGACTACGTTGGGGGGAATTGTTGAAGGAAAGTAGGGGCTTATGGTTGGAGGAAGGTTAGTTCGTTAATTGGTGATGGATGGAGTAGGGTGGATGGTTTTTGATTTGGGGAAGGGGTTTATGGAGTGCGGGTAAGGTTTTAATAAGGTTACCATGGAGTCACTATGGGTTGGGGGAGGTAGCTAATTGGTGATTGACGGGAAGGGGGAAATCAGGGCTATGTACCATTGACTATGGAAGAAGTTACTGATTTATGGCAGGTGGAGGAAGATGGATTGAGGATTGGATTTAGGTGGGAGGAACCATTAGACTGCCGACATCGCCTTTTTGGGAAGTGGATTTTGGAACAAAAGCTGCACCTTTTCAGATGCAGCTCCCACCTTGGGGGTTAAAGTACCTTAGTGGTTCTAGGAAATGAAGATAGGGATTTTTATGGTGTTGCATGTAAATTATTTAGCATTGGTGTACAGGGCTGAAAATGAAAGATGTACGATTAACGAAGTTGACACTATCTACTAGGGATTACCTCCCCGCCGTGGATTCATATCCCACGAGCTACGCCACGAACGCTTAAATAACGCAAGTTGCTAGTTAAAAGCAAAACTAATTGTAGGAAATGGTTGCCTTGGACTGGCTAAGCCTGCCCCTTTTCTTTTTGGAAGTATTCAGCAAAACGACCAAATACGCTTCCCCAATCATTTTTTTTGAAAAGAAATCATCCCCAAAATAGGATGCCCCCAAAAATGGCACCTGGGAAGCTGTCCAAATCCAATTCAGCGGTTCCCCCAATCGGATTAGGCTGCCCCTTCGGAAAAAGAAAGCTTTTGTAAGCGTTTAATGGCTGTCAATTCAGGTGGCAATGCTTGTTGTGTCCGGCCCCTGCCCCATACTTACTGTAAGGTACCTATTTTCATGATGAAGATTTGTGGTAGATTTTTTGTGGTAAAATAATTACCACAAAAAAATTACCACAAAAAGGGCCGCTTGAAATGCTGCTTGTTAATAAAGAGGGCCCTTTTTGCGGCCTTGCTTCCAACTTGCAACTTGCGTTAATTAAACGGCATTGATGTATGATGGGACGAGAAAAGGTGATTAAGTGGTACACCACGCTGCTGTTCTCCCGCCGTGGATTCGTGTCTCACGAACCACGCCACGAAACGCTGAAATAAACCAGTATAAACAGCCACGCCGCCGTTCTGCACAAAAAAGCCACCCCTGCAAAAGGGGCGGCCCCGTATGGAATGAATTCACTAAGCCATTCTAACAGGAATAAAATTACTATTTTCCTATGCATGCCCATGTTAAGTTGTGGTGAACAAATAGGGAAGATTGACTGCGGACGAGTTAAAGTATGTGATGTAATAGGGAACCAGTCAATAACCACCGTTTCCATTTTACCATAACCCGGGCATCCCTTTTCCTTCGGTCAATAATTTGAACAGGCTTCCTTTGAAATAATGGTCCCACCCTTTTGTGCAACTATTATAACACGCTACTTCGGGAACCAATCCGATATGGGTGAAGTGAACCTGCGTTTTGTGGTGGTGGTTGGTTATTTCAAAACAGATGGTTGTGTTGGTCCATTCCTCTTTGTCTTCAATAAAATTGAGTTTGCTATTCGTAACAAGCCATACTACTTTTTTGTCTGGCACTAGCTCCACTACTTTTTGTGTTGAAACATGGATGTCGGCAAATCGAACAGTAAATTCATCGCCCAGCATTTGCGAATTGCCTTCCAAATCGTCTGTCCACCACTTTGTAACACTGTTAATACTGTTGAATGCTTCTTGCGACGTTACATTAACTATAATGCTTGCCGTATAATTTTGTTCTTCCATTTTATGATTGTTTACTAATAAAAAATCTCACTGGTGCCTCTCAATGCCCCGCACCAAGTTTCTTTTCATTTTCAGTTTGTGGCTTGCCCTTGCCGTTTGGCTTGCCCTTGCCTGTGGCAATCAGGTTCTGTAAACTGTTTTGTATATAATTGGTCCACGCATCCCTGCAGATTTCGAAACATTCATATTGGGGAACCAATCCCTGATGGGTGAAGCGGATTTGTGTTTGGTTACCTACTGTGGAAATGTCGAAAATTATTTTTGTGCCCTTCCATTCACTTTTTTCCTTGGTAAACTTGAAATAGTTGTCCATCACCAGCCAAACAATTTTTTGACCAGGAACGGATGCTATTATTTTTATTTGGCAACGGTGTACATCTTCGTAATGGTAGTTGAACACATCATTGAGCTTATCCGTACTGCCTTCAATTTCTTCCGACCACCATGCACGAACATGGTTGATGGCATCAAAGGCTGCTGCAGGTGTTTGGTCTACCAAAATGGTAGTGGTAAAATCTGCTGTATTCATCTTCTTTGTTTTTAGTGTGTCTTGCGCAAAAGTGGATACCGAACATAAAACAAGTAGGCTGGTCCACATCCATTGTATTTTCATAAGCGTGTATTTGCATTGTTATTATTGGCCATGCTCATGGTTGTTATTTGCTATCAGCCATTTTATATAGCAAATGTATTTCCAAGTTATTATTTTGTTGGTGGGCAAAATGGACTTCTTAGTGGGCCAATTTGGACAGGGTAAGTTTTTACCTTTGTGCAAAGAGTAGCCATGAAACATCTTACCATCATAGTGCCGGACGGCCAGGGCAACAACTTAAGCAGCATAGTGGGTGCCTACAAAATATTTACAAGGGCCAATGAGTATTGGAAGCAGTGCGATAAATATCGGATGGGCAGGGGGGAACTGTTCAAAATTCAATTGGCTGGTATTTCAAAGGAAGTGGAATTCTATGAGGGCCTGTTTACCGTGAAGCCGCACACCCACATTTCGGCTATTGCCAAAACCAATTTGATCATTGTTCCTTCGTTGAACCACGATTATAAAAATGCTTTGAAGGAAAATCAATTGCTGGTTGATTGGATGGAGCAGCAATATAAGGACGGTGCCGAAATAGCAAGTATATGCACGGGTGCATTTATGCTGGCAGCATCGGGTTTGCTGGATGGAAAAACCTGCTCCACGCATTGGGCTGCTGCCCCTACATTCAGGAGCATGTTCCCGAAAGTGAACTTGCAGACCGACCGATTGATTACCGATGAAGATGGCATTTACACCAATGGTGGTGCTTATTCCTTCCTGAACCTGATTATTTATTTGGTAGAGAAATACTACGACAGGCAAACGGCCATTTTTTGTTCCAAGGTATTCCAGATTGAAATGGACAGGCAAAGCCAGTCGGCATTCATCATATTTACAGGCCAGAAACTGCATGGGGATGAAATGGTTCAACAGGCACAGGCCTATATTGAAAGTAACCTGCACGAAAAGATATCTGTTGAACATTTGTCTTCCCGGTTTGCTGTGGGCAGGCGGAACTTTGACAGGCGCTTTATTAAGGCTACTGGCAATACCCCTGTTGAATATGCACAACGGGCGAAAATAGAATCGGCCAAAAAAGCGTTTGAAACCACCCGCAAAACCGTGAATGAGGTAATGTACGATGTGGGCTATTTGGATGTGAAAGCATTCCGTGAAGTGTTCAGGAAGGTTACAGGAATGCTTCCATTGGACTATCGATCAAGGTACAATAAGGAAGCTGCTTTGGTTTAGTGGTGGGCCTTATGTCCAATTGGTAATACCTTGTATAGTTATTTTAGAACGCTATACATCTAAGTTTGAACATTGATAATAGATATAAAAAAGAGGGTATTTTATTTGGAAAATGCTCCTTTTTTCCTTATATTGTGAATATCGTTAACCGCATATCTCCACCGTATGCAAAGCAGCCAGCAACTACATAGCAGCATACTCCAATTGAGGCACGACCTCACTTACCAGAAGCACCTATTTGATGCAAGCCGGAAGAAGGGCGCCAATTTTGGTGAGCTCAAGAAAATCCACCTGCGCATCAGGGAACTGGAAAATGATATGCAGGTTTTGGAGAAACATAGACTGCGCGAGCGGATAATCAATTAACGCAGGTATACCAGTTGGCGCTCCCACCCAGCCATTGGATCCAAACTTTAAAGCAACCAATCAAAGCCAACAAGAAAACCCACCCTTAGCGGCAAGTTTTACTGCAACCTATAAACGGAGAAAAGAGGGCAATTAATTGCCCAATATGCGAATTATGCGTTCAATACGCCAATAGTATGCCTGCTGGCAAGGCAGCATGGTTATTGTTTCATAGTAAAAAGGTTTATAAAATAAAAGCCATATACCATGAAACACTTACACATAAAGGGGAAGAACGGGTTACCGTTTTCTTCCAAAAAGCATTTGCTGTTACCAATAGCAGTCCTATTTACCAGCTTGGTCCTTGCCCAACCACCTGCTGTTGCTCCCGTTTTGGGGAAAGCTGCTTCGTTTGCAGTATTTGGTGGCAATGCGGGCATTACCAATCAGGGCCTGAATACCGTTACGCATGGCAGCATCGGTACAGTTGCTGCAGCCACGCTCATTACCGGGTTCCATGATGGGGTTACTGCTGCTGTTTATAGTGAAACGACTTCCAATACGGGCAATGCATTTGGTGGTATCTATTCCAATGTGCCTGCACCGGGCACGGCCACCACGTTTTTGTTTGCAACACAAACATTGGCAGATGCCACAACCGCTTTCAACAATATTTCGCCAGCTATCCAGCCAGGGGGCGTTGACCCCGGCGCAGGGGAACTGGGCGGCCTAACATTAACACCGGGTGTGTATAAATCCGTTACTTTTAAAATATCCAATCTGGACCTTACGCTGGATGCTCAAGGGGACCCCAATGCGGTTTGGATATTCCAAACTACGGCGGCGTTGACCGTTGGCATTCCCAGTGGGCCAAGAAGCGTAATCATGACCAATGGTGGCCTGGCAAGGAATGTATACTGGTATGTGGGCAGTGGTGCCACGATAAATGGTGCAGGGGGTGGTATCATGTAGGGTACCATTATTGCTTCTGCTGCCATTACCTTTTCTACGGCTGGCAATGCCGTACAGACCGTACTGAACGGTAGGGCTTTGAGCTTGAATGCAGGTGTTACCATGGTAAATACAACAGTGAATGCCACAGATACATGGACTGGTTTAACCAGCAATATCTGGACAACTGCTACCAACTGGTCAAGGGGTTCCGTACCCATCAGTTCCGAGGAAGTACTGGTACCCAATGTAACCACACCGAAACCCGTGGTTAGCAGTACCACATCTTCCTTGTACAACCTTACCATCTATACCGGTTCGGCTCTAACCGTTACCAGTACCCTGCAAATTGGGGGCTTCATGAACAATCTGGGCAATGCCTTTGATGCCAGCATTGGTACCATTACCACCAATGGCACTTTGCCACAGGTTATCCCTGCCGCTACTTTTACCAATGGCAATACGGTGCAGAACCTTATCATCAACAACAGTACGGGTGTAAGCTTGGGTGGAGATATTGCTGTTAGCAACCTGTTTACCTTGAGCAACGGTGTATTGAAAGCGGCGGGCAACAATTTAATTATAGCCAACAATGCTACTACTGCAGGTGCATCCATTACAAGGTATGTGGATGGCAACGTTAGAAAAATTGGGAACCAGGCTTTCTCCTTTCCGGTGGGCAACTTGAATGTGTATGCACCTATTAGCATGTCTGCACCAACCAATGCAATAGACCATTTCACAGCAAGCTATGCATTTGTAAACCCCAATAACAATAGCTACCTCACTACAAGTTTGGGAGCCGGTTTGAACAGGGTGAGCGTTCAGGAATACTGGTTATTGAACAGGACCAATGGCACCAGCAATGTGGATGTGACATTGAGCTTCGACTTCCCCCGTAGCGGCGGCATTACCACGATCGCCGATTTGAGGGTGGCTTCATGGAACGGTACCCAATGGACCAATCAGGGCAATACGGGTACAACAGGCAATGCCAGCAATGGCACGGTGAAGTCAAATGCAGCACTGGGTGTTTTTGGGCCATTTACACTTGGCAGCAGTACAGCTAGCAATTCCTTACCGCTAAGCTTGATTTCCTTCACTGCGCAACCGCAGAACAACCATATTACCTTAACATGGCAAACGGCCAATGAAATAAACGTTTCCAATTATGCTATCCAGCGCGGCACTGATGCTACCAGCTTCCATACGGTTGGTAAAATGGATGCCAAGACTGGCGGCAACTATACCTATATGGACGATGTATCAAACATCAATGCCCCTACTGTTTTCTACCGTTTACAAATAATGGATAAAGATGGCAGCTTTTCTTATAGTAAAACAATTGCCGTGCAGTTCAAGAATGCCGGTACGCAACTTAGCATCTTCCCGAATCCTGTAAAGGAAACCTTGTTTGTACAGTTCTTTGCTGCACAAGCTGGTAAGTTTACCATGCAGGTTGCTGATATGGAAGGAAGGGTATTGCAGCAGCAGGAATTTGCTGCAACTGTGGGCAGTACTTCTTTATCGCTTAACGCAGCAAGTTTAGCAAGGGGCACTTATGTATTGCTTATAAGAAGCAATGGCCAACTTGAACAGAAACAATTTGTGAAGTATTAGGACCGAATAGATTAAACGCTTAACTCAATAACAAAAGCCGTCAGGGATTAGTTCCCTGACGGCTTTTATAAGTAAGCACAATGGGCACTGTTATAATTAACGGTATGGACCTACTGATTGTTTACTAGTCTTTCTGCCAGCTCTATCTTCAGCTCCCTGATGCCCTCTGCTGCCAGTGCCGCTATTTGCTTGGCACCTTCTGGACTTAAATGGGTATCATCCTTTTTGCCTTCTGGATAATTGGGGTGACCTGCTGGTACATAATTGAAGAATTTTTTTGATGGTTCATCGCCTATTGCCGTTAACCATTGTTCCGTTTTCTTGAGCATGTCTACCATGTGCACTTGCAAGCTGTCTGCCACCTTTCTCACCACATCGGGGTAACCCTTATGTGTATCGGTCAGAACACCTGCTTTGAAGCTCCTTCTTGAAATGGGCGTTAGCAAAATGGGGTTGGCTTTTTTGCTTCTTGTATCCAGCACAAACTTGACGAGGTTATCCCGGAACTGCTCCAATGTGGTACCAACGCCGGGCTTGTCTATCTTTTCATCATTGTGACCAAATTCAATAATTACATAATCCCCTTCCTTTAACTGGTCAACTATGGGCTGCCATTTGTTTTCTGTTTGGAAGGACAAGGTACTCCTTCCGTTCAGTGCCCGGTTATCTACTGTAACGGTTTTGTCAAAGAATTCGCCAAAGGGCATTCCCCAACCTGTTTCAGGAAAGGCCTTGGCCTGTTTGTTGGCCATAGTGCTGTCCCCAATCATATAAACGGTGATGTCTTTTTTCTTCATCAGTATAAAAGACATCAATAAAAAAGCTGCTAAAAATGCCAACCCGCTAACGCTATACTTCGATTGCATGGTATTCCTTTTTTGTGAAGGTAAAACTGTGTGTTAAATGAGCAGGCAATTATTTCTTTAACTAAAAAACCAACTGACAAGGAAGTATTGATAATTCTAGCCAGCATGCATGTGGTTCTGCTAATTGATGTTTTCTTTTTGTCATATCAGGATAATGGCTTAAATTGCTATAAGCTCCATTGAGTTGGCTACACTCCAATTGAAATAAAGAAAATGGTAGGGATTATACAGACATTATACTGACACTATACTGATGTTATACTGACATTATACTGACCACATGATCCTGCTTTCACTTATACCTGATGCTATCTCCAGCCATACATGACCCAGCTTTCAACCATACTTGACCAGCTACACTGACACTGCCCAAAGCAAATCACCTTGATTTTTCAACCAATCACAGAACCCATAGTTTCCCATTAGTTGTGGTAATGGTTCATACCCTATTTTGAAATGGAATTGCACCACGCACTTTGCCTTCATGCGGATAGTTTCATGAACTTATTAAAAAGCAATTAAGCTTATGCACCATTATCCACATTCACCTATTTTATTGTTGCTAACTATTAAACCTTTAACTATTTTACAGTCAATAACCCACTATGCTTACACAACAATTAACCCAACCTATTTACCATGTGATTAGCTCCCATGGTTTTGGTGAAATAAGGGAAGATGAAGCTTCGCTTGCCAAGGCTTTTTTCGCCATGCAGAACTTCAGTGCAGGCAGTGTTATCTGCCCCTTTTCGGCAGCAGCCATTTTAAAGGAGCCTACCTACTTAACGGTGCAAATAGGAGAGGATGAACATATACACCTTAGGCCCGAATACCTACAGTACATCAACCATAGTTGTGAGCCCAATGTGCTGTTCAACACGGATACCATGCAGCTTGAATGCCTGAAGGATATTGAAGCAGGCGATGAGCTTTGCTTCTTTTATCCAGCCACCGAATGGGACATGGCCCAGCCTTTTGAATGTTTGTGCGGTACGGCAAGCTGCATCAAGCAGGTACAGGGGGCCAAGTACCTATCCAAAGGAATCTTGCCCAATTATAAACTCACTGCTTTTATACAAAGCATGCTCAATAAATAATTGTAGGGTTGAGCTGATAGACAGCTCGGGCTTGCAAACTAACAACATACAAATTGACCATTGACCTGCAGCAAATAAAAGTCTGGGTGCTTGTACCCCATCTGGTAACCAATGATGAAAACATTGATTACTATTATGACTTCTCCCAAAGTATTGAAGAATATACCAGCACTTTTAAGGAACTGGATATACCATGGCAATGGCAGCCTGTAACCATGGGTGATTATAAGGAAGTGATTGACAGGATTGCCAAGGAGCAATTGTCCACCAAAACCGCTGTTGTACTTAACCTATGCGATGGGGATGAAATTAATGGGACACCCGGTGTTTCCGTTATCCATTACTTGGAAGAAAAGAAGTTACTGTACACTGGATCGGATGCCTATTTCTACAATATCACCACCTCCAAGGTTCCCATGAAACAGGCTTTTGATGCCTACAATGTGGCTACGCCTGCATGGGAGGCCATTGGCAGCAGGGAACAGGACCTGAATGGGCTGTTTGACAAGTTCAATTGGCCCATTATTGTGAAGCCTTCTGTAAGTGGTGGCAGTATGGGCGTGAGCATCAGGAATGTGGTGAAAGATGGAAAGGAGCTGCAGGGGCAGGTAAATAAAATGTTTGATGGTTACCGTGGCTGGCAATTGACCACGGATGGCATCATTGCAGAATCTTATGTGGACGGGCCGGAATACACCGTGATGATTGTGGGCGATTATGATAAACCGGCCAGTGCTGTTATTTATACACCCGTTGAAAGGGTGTTCCATGAATCATTGCCAGCAACAGAAAGGTTCCTGTCGTTCGATAGGCTTTGGGAAATCTATGAAGATGAAACGCCCATGCCCAACGAGGAGAACTTTTATGAATACGCTGTACCGGACACCTCACTGCACGGGGCCTTAAAAAAGATAAGCTGGGATGCTTATGTGGCCTGCAAGGGCAGGGGCTATACAAGGGTTGATATCCGGATGGATAAATCATCTGGAAAGCTATTGGTGCTTGAAGTGAACGCACAGTGTGGCATAAGTGAGGATGAAAACTATACTTCCATTGGAGCTATACTCAAGTTCAGCAATCAAACATTTACGGCCCTTATTGAAACAATTTTGACGAACACGTTGAACAATGCTGCGGAGTCATTGGAACCTGCAACTGTTGGCAAACAGAAACGACCATTAAAAGCAGCATGAAAATTTGCGTTCTACAACCAGACTATTCAACTTCATCAGTAGATTACCAATACTATGACCCGCCAAGGGACTTAACTGTTCTACTGCCGGGGCACGAAGTGCACACCATCTTCCTGAACAAGCTTACTACCTACCAACAGCTCAAGTCCTTAAGCAAAAAGGGCTATGCTATTTTCGTGAACCTTTGTGAGGGCTATTTGGAATGGGAGGTTCCCAGCATTGATGTTATTTATACACTGGAACTGCTGACCCTTCCTTTTACTGGGCCTACCACTTTACTGTACGATCCGCCAAAGGAACTGATGAAATATGTGGCCTATTGTGCATCCGTAAAAACACCGGCCTACGCCTTGATTGAACAGGAGCAACTGGCATTGGAAGCCTGCAAACATTTGCACTTTCCCCTGTTTATTAAACCAGCAAAAGCTGGTGACAGTTTGGGTATTGATGATTCTTCGCTTGTTCACAACGAAGAGGGGCTCCTGCAAAAAGTTTCTTCCATTATTCAGGAATATGATGAACTACTGGTGGAAGAATATATTGCAGGTAGGGAATTCACGGTATTGGTAATGGGCAATACGGATGGCAAAACATCTACAGCGTTGGAACCTGTTGAATTCATTTTCCCCGAAGGGAAAAGGTTCAAGACATACGCCCTGAAAACATCCGAACTGCATACAGACGCCAATGTTCCTGTGGAAGACAAGGTCCTGTCCAATGAGTTGAAGACTGCAGCAAAAGCCATATTCCAATCATTCAATGGGGTTGGGTATGCAAGATTGGATTTCAGGATGGACAATAAAGGGGAGCTATATTTTCTTGAAATCAATTTTACCTGTTCCGTTTTCTACAAGGATGGTTATGAAGGAAGTGCAGATTATATTCTGAAGTATGATGGCATTGGCCAACAGGGGTTCCTGGACCATATTATTGAAGAAGGTATTGCACGGCATAAAAGGAACCAGAAAAAATACATGGTAAAGGGCAATTCAATTGCGGGGTACGGCATTTATGCAACGGTTGCAATTGCCGCAGGTGAGACTGTTTTTAAAGGAGAAGGAAGGCCTCAACGGATTGTTACTAAAAACTTTGTTGCAGAAAATTGGAGCGAAGCCGAAAAAGAGGACTTCCGCCGCTATGCCTACCCTATAAGCAACCAAGTGTTCATTTTATGGGACAGCAACCCAAGTGAATGGGCGCCTCAAAACCATAGCTGCAATGCCAATACAGGGTATGCGGGGCTGAATGTAGTTGCCCTGAAAAACATTCAAAAAGGGGAGGAGCTTACCTTGGATTATGCCAGTTTCCTGGATGAAACTGCTGAGCCCTTTAATTGCCAGTGCGGTTCCCCTAATTGCCGGGGAAGGGTTTCTGGACTAAAGGGCAATATGATTGGTTAATAATCAAGCTTTTATACAATCATTCCTCCTTCTTTATCTTTTTTTAACCTAGCCTTGTACGCTTCTTAGGCTAAATTTGCCTTCCCATATATTCCAGACCATTAAACAAGTGTAAGCCCAATAGGTCTTATACCAGCTACTTTCTAGAAAAAGCTTTGTAACCCTAACGATTTTAAAAGAAGGTTTGGATATGCCCCAATTAAGAATTTTAAGACGCATTTTTAAAAAGCACCGTTTCCAGTTGCTGGTTACCTATATCCTTTTTTCACTCGAAATGATTGGCTCCTTATTGACCCCCTATTTTTTGGGTGAGGCCATCAATGGGCTGATTTATGAAAAGTACACTGGCCTTGTCATTTTGTGCTTGGTGCGGGTGGCATGGATGGTTATTGGTGTAATAAGGCAACGCTATGACACAAGGACCTATTCGGGTATCTACACATCCATTGTCACAAAATTTTTAAGCCGGAAATATGTTCTTGCAGATGTTTCCAAGCTTTCGGCACATTCAACATTGTCCAGGGAGTTCGTTGATTTTTTGGAACATGACCTTGTTTATGTGATAGAAGCGGCATATAATATTTTTGGTTCGCTTATTTTACTTTGCTTCTATGATATAAGGGTTGTTGGTATTTGTATGGCTATCCTGGTTCCGGTGCTGGCCATCAGTTATTATTATGGCAAGAAAATGAAAGTGCTTAACAGGATGAAGAATGATGAGCTGGAACAGCAGGTAGACATTATCTCCTCTGGCAATATCCTGGCCATTCGTCGCCACTATGAAAAGTTGAAGCATTGGCAAATAAAGATTTCCGATAAACAAGCATGGAACTTTGGTGTGATGGAAGTCCTTTCCATTATTGTTATTGCCATTTCCTTGATTATTACAGAAACTACCACGGATGCCGTGTTGGACGCAGGTAGTGTAATTGGTATTTATTTCTACATCAAGAACTTTGTATATGGCCTTGAGACCATTCCGTATGCCGTGGAAAAATTTGCTTCGCTTAGCGATATTACCAGAAGGATGGAGTTAGAAGCTGGCGACTTTAACGATGAACCGGAAAAGCAGGCAGTCAATGAGTAGATAATTTATGTGGAACTATGCGGGACAAAGCTGCACCCTGTAACTAATTAACATTACCCTTGTTTACCTCAGATGCTGTTAAGGAAACCTATTCCCAATCATCGTTCCTTCTCCCAAAACCTTTGAATGGTGCAGGTAAATTGTTTTTGTAGGCATCAAAACACTGCTCCACATAGTAGCCCAGTTCCAAATCGTTCAATGTCTGCAACCATTCATAATCCGGCTTATAGCGCTCGATAAATGTATCCAGTTCCGGGCTGTTCAATTTGGTAATCTTACGGACAAATGCCTTTGAAAAGCGGTGTTCAATGTATTTGTCCTGTTCCTGCTGCAGTAGCCTTTTTTGTAGGGCAAGAATTTGCCTGTTCCGCTTGAAGCGGAACATGTTCACAATCTCGTCCAAATCAAAGCCAACCGTAACCGTACCGGGATTATAAGTAGATGTATTGTTGCTTAGACGTAGGCCCGGCTTCCTGAAATTGAAGACTTTTGCATAATCGTTCCTGTTCTGCAAGGAATCAAATTTATAATAGCTGTTCCTCACTTTCACTTCCGGCAACTGTGTTGCTTTTATATGTATCATTACATCAAAGCCCATGGTATTGGAGATAGTATCAACAGGGTACTTCATAGTTGTCTTGCCTATCATGGAAAACCACATGGAATCTTTCTTCATTACGGTTAAACTGTAACGGCCCATTGAATCCGTAATGGTTCCCCTACCAGATGTGCTCAACACGGCAACGGCTTCCAATGGCCTTCTGGCTGTAATATCGTACACTGTTCCACTGATGGTTACATATTGTGCCATCAGTTGTTTTGTGTTGAAACAAAGCAGTACAAAAAAAGAAAGTTGGAGTAATTTTTTTGTCAAAACCAGTTAATTGAACTGTAATATTAAAGCACCACCGTTATACATCCATCTTGGCGCTGATGAATTAACGCTTCTTTGGAAATTAAAACCCCGAAAGCAGGAACTTTCGGGGTGAAACTGTATCTATTAGAATTTTGTTTCCAAAATATATGGCAACATGGCCCTCCATGTAGGCCAATCATGATTGATGTCCGGCCCCCAAACATCAAGGTCATGCCAGATGCCCTTGTTCCACAATACTTGGGAGAAACGCCTATTGGCTTCCGGGTCCTCGTGCGCACCGGCACCGGTAGCTATATGGATATGATGGCTCGATTTTATTTTGTCCAGGTACCATTGGTCATTCAGGTTGGGAATATAGTGATAGGGCGAATTGAAGTAAACCTGTTCGTCCCAAAAGCCCTTGGTATACTCACTCAGGTCATATACACCGCTCATGCTGATACAGCCATTGATGATATCCGGCCTTTTCAGGAACAGGTTCATGCTGTGCAGGGCCCCAAAGCTTGCCCCACTGGTATAAATGAGTGTTTCGTTACTGGTTGCATTCCTTATATAAGGCACTACCTCATTGAACACATAATTGTTGAACTGGTTTTGGCGTATGGCCTTATGTGCCGGAACCATATTATTGTTCAGCCAACTTTCATTGTTGATGCTATTGATGCTGAACACACGAAGTTTGCCTGCATTGATAAATGGAGCCAATGCATCCATCATTTGAAAACGTTCGTACTCCAAATAGTCTGCTGCTGCTGTAGGAACAAGCAATAAAGCAAAACCAAAGTGACCGTAGGAAACAATAGGCATTTCCTTATCTAAAGATGGGCTGTACCATGAATCTACAAATTTGTTCATTGGGAGTTTAGTTTGGTATGTTAATTCATAAAGTCAAAACCACTGTACAACCAGAATTTGTGGAAAGCAATTTTGTATATACCATAATACGATGGCTTAGCTTCAACAGATCCAAAGTGGGTAACAGGCTATTTAATCAATGCAGTGCTTCCGCACATCTTTCCATAGGTCCCTGAAACATTGTGCTGCATAGCTGCTGTTTGCAAACTCAAATAATGGCTGTTCATTGACGCCCATTTTCTCCACATCGCTTAAATAGGGTATGTAGTTTTTAAGGAAGAACCTATTGTTGTAAAACGCCTGCAATGTTTCATGGTGCAATGTCTTGCGGTGGTCCACCATACTGAAGAAGCATTTTATTTTTGATTTATCCAAGTCATTCGCCTTGAAATATTCAGCCACGGTTTCATAACTGCGTATGGATAAGGTTGTTGGGATATTGGGCATCAAAATCCAATCAGCAGCATTGAAAACATTGTCATGCAATAAGGAAATACCCGGTGGGCAATCGAGAACAACTAAATCAAATCCCTTCAATCCGTTCAGGAGGCTTTTCAGCTTTTTTTTGCTCTGCTTTATATCATCCACAATGGTATCAAAGTTCCTTGCAGAGATATCGGCAGGAATTACCCAAAGGTTTTCAAATCTGGAGTCCTTGATGGCATCCTTTATATCCATCTTGCCGGAAAATAGTTTTTCACTATCTGCCTTGTCATTTTTTACATGTAAGTAAAAAGAGGACGATCCCTGGGGGTCCAGATCCCAAACCAGGGTCTTCAATCCATCGGCAGCAGCCAAATAAGCAAGGTTAACGGCCGCCGCCGTTTTCCCCACACCACCTTTCAAGTTGTACAAAGCCAGTGTTTTCATAATTCCAAGTTTTGGATAGGGAAAATAAGCAAATGTTGGCGGAAGGCAAAGTTTTTATAAAACAATATATGTGTTTTCCGCGTCAAATAGAGCATCTACCTGTCTCTACTTTAAAACTGCAGGGCTGTGGCTATAATTGAGCAAACACTAAAATCAGCAGATTTCTTAAATGCCTGCATAAAATTATTGTACGCACCATTATATACTATAACAAAACATAAGGTTTGTTATGTTACTTTAATTATGCTGATGTGCTTATTCTAAAAAAGTGTTGGCATGACCTGCCTTGGCATAAATAAGCATGGTTATCGAACTAAGAGCGAAGCCTAGTTAATCTGCCATCAGTTTCTGGCTGATGCCAAACCTACCAGACAGGCTTTTCATGGTCTTTTTTGACATCAATTTAATGATGATTTCATGTGTGACCAAAATTTTGTGAACTTTTAAAAGTTCACAAAATTTTGGTCACAGTCTTTAAAAACAGATTCCGTCATTTATTTTATTTGACTATTGGGTGTCATTGGCAACTCAGCCGAAGCCTTTTGTCGAATTAAGATTTTGTTCACCGTACCTTGCCTTTGCTGGCTGGCAATGCAAATCTGCACTGTTTTATAATGTTATCATAAAGTAGGGGCAATAGGCGTAAAAAAGCGCTGATTGTCAACAAAAAACAAATCCCCGCAATTAGCGGGGATTTGTTTTTTGTTGAACAGGAACTGTATTACTCCTTAATAAACTTCACAAAATTTACATTGCCATCTGTATCCATGGTTCTTAGCATGTAAACACCTTTGCTAAGAGTAGAAACATTTACAGTATTGGTATTCCTTCCAAGCACCATATTGGCTGTTTGGCTCAAAACCAATGCCCCTTTGCTATCCATCACTTGCAATTGTACATTGCCGGATTTGGTACTGGTATATTCAATGTTGAGCTTGTCCTTGGCAGGATTTGGATAAACAATAACTACAGCAGCTTCTTTTTCAAAATTGATAGCAGCTACATTGCTGTAGGCTATTTTGCCATCCTTGTCCACCTGCTTCACACGGTAATAGTTCCAAGTAGCAAACGGTTGTGCATCTGTAACACTGTAATTTTTTACGGAAGTACTTGTACCTGCCGCTGTCAATCTTCCAATAGTTGAAGAGAAGTTGGTTCCGTCGGCAGAGCGCTGCAAATCAAAATAATCACTATTGAACTCAGATGCTGTAGACCATTCAAGCAGTACATTTTTGTTCTGCTTGCGCGCCTTTAACCCAAGAAAGTTCACTGGTAATGCAGCTTGAACAATAACTGTTACTGTATTCTTACTAAGGTTAGCACAGAAAGTAGCAGGATTGGCAATTATACCGCTTGTTAACGTAGAGAAATTTGCACCCACATAACTATTTAAGGTTGTTGCCTGACTGGTACTATAGGATATACCATAAATGGTATAGCTAGTTCCGTTGGGATAAGTAGAAGTATTGGTAAGGTTTGCCGTACTGCTAATAGCCTTAATCAAGTTGGTTACATTATCAACCATTACATAACTATAACTGTAACTAAGGCCCGGATTTGTATAGGTACCAGTTCCTGTGGTTACAGCCCCACCCACAGGAGTAGAAGTAACTGCAAAAGAATAAGTAAATGGTAAAGAAGTGGAAGGAGTTGTAGAGTTGGCTCCATAAACCCCTATTACCAATACATAAGGTGTACCAGCAGTTAAGCTTACTGTTAATGTAGCAGAAGTACTTAAGGCATTGGTAGCGTCTACCGTAGCATTGGAAGCTATGAAATTGGTACAGTTGCTGGACGGATTGTAGGAATTGGCATAAATATTATAAATAGATCCTGCACCCGTACGCTGGAAAGTGTAGCTGCCGGTAACAGACACAGTAAAGTTGTACGTGTCATAATTAAAGATATTGCTGTACTGCGTACAGGCAGAAGTGGAAGAACTAAACACAGTGAGGTTTGTACTTGGATCCGTTGTAGCAACGTTACCACTAGGTGCAAAAGCTGTTGTATATTGTGGGGAAAGCGCCAAGTTCAAGGAAGCATTTCCTGCTGGTGCCGTTACGCTTGTGGTTGGTGCTATCACTGCCCCTTCTGCTACACAGGAGGCTGCCGCCGAAACCGTAATATTAGTAGTATTTACATTAAAGAACACATTGCCTATCGCTTTTACCATAATCCTGCCTTTAGTAGTATTCACAGCAGGGATAACAATATTCTCCGTGCCATCATTGGCTGTAGAACTAATCAGCGTATAAGGAAAACTAAGGCCCCCATCAGCAGAAAAAAGAATGGTTACATTGGTTGCGTTAAAAGGTGCAACATTTGTCCCCACTACATCCCAAGTAATGGTAGCAGTATTGCTGCCATTACCTGTCCAAGATGTCAAAGAGTTTTGCGAAGTAACTGCGAAAGAAAAGCCATTGGTTATATTGAGCACCATTTCATCAGAACATACGCCGCCGCCGCCGTTCCTGTTGTCCCTAGCAGTTAAACGAAAGTTCAATGCTTGAGCAAATGTTGGGAGAGTTTCACCAATAGTTGCTGTTGCAGAAGCAACATCACTTAATTGGGGGAAATACCTTGTACCAGAAAGAGT
The DNA here is from genome assembly GCA_023251255.1 of Chitinophagaceae bacterium. Taxonomy (GTDB): domain Bacteria; phylum Bacteroidota; class Bacteroidia; order Chitinophagales; family Chitinophagaceae; genus UBA1930. Next base: position 9,668 of record JAHEZD010000003.1, on the reverse strand, counting down.
GGGTGAAAATGAACGGAAATAAGGAGTACTGCCAGAGTTCCAGTTGGCTGTTGTTGTACCTGCATCAATCTCTTCCCAACTATAGGTAAGTGCGTCGCCATTGGCATCTGTTGCCGTACCGGTCAGTGCAAAAGGGGTCCCTGCAGGAATGGTGTAATCGGCACCGGCATTCACAACAGGAGGGGTATTGCCTGTTGCTGTGTTAACAGCGCAGGTATTTCCTGTGCTGTTATTGGAATAGTTACCGATTTCTCCTTGGCTTATGGTGTGGAAATAAGGTATACTATGTGCTGCTAGGTCGTTTGTAGATGAACAGATGCCTGCATAGGCCATTATGGTAATGCCACTACCAGGCTCCACGGCTGTTGCTGCATTCCTGTTTCCGCCTCCGCAGCTTCCTGTACCTGAGTTAAAGGTATGGTTCCCCCCAAACTCATGCCCCATTTCATGTGCCACATAATCTATATCATAAGCGTCACCAGTTGGGGCTGGGCTACCAGTAATGCCCCTCGCTTTTTGTGTGCTGTTGCAAACAACACCCAAGCCTGCCAAACCGCCGCCGCCAGTACTGAATGTATGGCCTATATCAAAATTAGCAGTACCAATATTTGCCGTAATGACTGTTTGGCTTTCCGTGATTAAAGTGTTTGCATTATTGTTGCCGCTAAAAGGGTCAGTTGTTGCATCCAGAAATTCAACCAGGTTATTATTGGCTACAAGCACCATTCTTATGGCCACCTCTTTCTCATACACTCCATCCACCCTGTTTACAGTGGTTACAATAGCCGAATGCAATAAGGAAGCCGTTGTTCCGCCAACAGCTACAGCATACTCACCTGTACAAGCAACTGCTAATCTATAAGTGCGTAATTGGCTACCAAAGCAAAAACCGGATTGTGTTCTTTGCTGGTTTATTTGGTTATTGATATACTCATCGGAAACCTCAACACCTTGTTCTATAAAGGGCTTGGGATTAAGGTCTGATTTAGAATAGCTGATATAGTTTGTTTTTGTTCCCCTTGCATAGGGATCCACAGAAATCGAAGGAGTCAATGCAGAAAAAATCATTGCATGGAAGCCAAAATCCGTCCAGTCAATCTTAATGGTCGCGGTCCTATCTTCAACGCCTTGCCCGCTATACGTTTTGATGTTGGGGAACTTTGAAGCTAAACCTGGTTCCATAATAGGTGATTCCACAATGCTGAAATGGCTGACGGTGCCATCCGGCATTGGAATGCTCATAATAGGTGCAGCTACTCTTGCAGCTTCGGTAAATTCCATGGGAGCAGTCTTGAGGAACTGCTTCAGTTGAACAGTATCCAAACTGAGGCTACGGAACTTGTTGGGAACAATCGGCCTTTTCTGGTTGGCCGTTTTCATGGTTGCTTCCGGAGCATCGGTCCAGAAATTGTTCTGTGCCTTAATTTCATTGAACAAGAATAGGGATAACAGTAAAATACCTTTGTACAAAATTTTCATACTCATTGTTTTGGGTGAACACAATTTAGCGGAACAAGTTAAACCAATTTTTGTAATCGGTATGTTTTTTCGGCCACAATGAAATAATATAAGACGAACGGTAAAGGGTTTCCAATAAAACAAATAATCCTCTGCCAAAATGCGTTTAACAGAATATATAACTTTGGCAAACAGCTAGTTAAATTGAGTTCCTGTGAAAATCAACCTCCTTAAATACTATATTACAATAATCATTCTATTGCTTTTGGTATCTACAACCCTATTTGCAGTTGGAAGTCCAGACATACCAACTGCAAATAGGGGATTGCTTGATTTAAGGAAAGTCAATTTAAAGGAATCATCATTTGCATTAAATGGGGAGTGGGGTTTTTACTGGAAACAATTGGTAGCGCCAGGCAGTGTTCCCGAGCCTATCCAATTTAATATGTTCCCTAAAATTTGGAATGGCACAGAAGTTAATGGCATTAAGCTTTCCCCACAAGGTTTTGCTACATATACCTTAACTGTTTTGTTACCAACGCAAAAACCTCCATTGGCACTCACTGTACCGGATGTTTACTGTGCCTATAAATTATATGTAAACGGGAACCTGTTTTCATCAAACGGCCATCCAGATAGCTTGGCCATAAACGATGAGCCACATTGGATAAACTGTACCGTTCCGCTAAACAATCAGTCGGATACACTGCAATTGGTGCTGCAAGTAAGCAATTTTTCCCATGACAAAGGCGGCCCCTATAAGGAGATTATTATCGGCAGCAACGAAACGTTACAATTATTGAACAAAAAGACGGCCGCTGCTGATTTTTTAATGTGCGGTTGCCTGTTTATGGGTGGACTGTTCTTTTTCAGTCTGTACCTTTTTGGCAAGTACGATAGGGCCACGCTTTATTTCTCCCTTTTCTGCATGGTTTATAGTTACAGGATTATTGGTAGTTCCTTTTATGCACTGCATGCCATTTTCCCGAATCTTAGTTGGGTGCTAACCGTAAGGCTCGAATATTTCACATTGTTCAGCAGCGTTGTTTTGTTTCTCCAATACATAAACAACCTTTATCCTGAAGATGTGTACAAGCCTGTACTGAAGTTTTTATTCGTTTTTAGCCTTGCGGCAGCAATGACACCTGTATTTACCCCCACCCTTTTTTTCACCAAGCTTATCAATCCCTTCTTGTTAGTGATGTTCTTCTGCATAGCTTTTATACTTTTTGTATTTATTAAAGCTGTGGTCAAAAAACGGATTGGCTCTTCATTCGCATTGGCAAGCATTGTCATTTTGATGGCGGTTATATTAATCATAAACCTTGAATATTTTGGTGTTATCAAGCCTTTGAAAGTTATCATTTTCGCCTGTTACCTTGCTTTCTTTTTCCTGCAGTCACTCATTCTTTCGTTTCGGTTCTCCTATAAATTGCAACAGGCAAAGATCCAAGCAGAACAAGGTCTAAAAGCAAAAGGGGAATTCCTTTCGACCATGAGCCATGAAATAAGGACACCCCTTAATTCTGTTATAGGTATGAGCCACTTGCTGCTACGGAACAATCCTAGGGAGGACCAAAAAGAACAAATGGAAGTAATGCTTTTTTCTGCCAACAATTTATTGGCTATTGTAAACGATATTTTGGATTTCAGTAAAATAGAAGCTGGCAAAATCTTAATTGAGAACATTGAAATGGACATTACTTCTGTTGCAAACAATATCATATCCGCATTGAAAATCTCAGCAAAGGATAAAGGAATAGAACTAAGAACAATTATTGATAAGCGGTTGCAGCAAAAACTAATGGGCGACCCAACAAGGTTATCACAGGTGATAACCAATCTTGTTCATAATGCCATCAAGTTCACGCAAAAAGGGTTTGTGGAGTTAAATGTGCAGATAAAAAATAGCACCGAAAGGGAAATCACCGTTGAGATCAGTGTACAGGATACAGGCATTGGTATACCTGTAGAAAAGCAGAAACTGATATTTGAACAGTTTACTCAAGCCGATTCATCCACATCTAGAAGCTTCGGTGGCACAGGTCTTGGGCTTGCCATTTGTAAAAGAATCCTGGAACTGCAAGGTTCATCATTAAAAGTAAATAGTGAAGAAGGAAAGGGCACCTTATTTTATTTTGAACAAACGTTCGGAATTAGTAAAAATATTACGGTTGATTTTCTTCACAAAGAAACCCTTCCCAAAGAAGAAGATAGGCCGCTGATGGGTGTTTCAATTCTATTGGTAGAGGATAATCCCATGAATATAATGGTGGCCCAATCTTTTTTGCAGAAATGGGGGGCTACAATAGATATTGCCCATAATGGTCAAGAAGCACTGGACAAATTGGATCAAAGTCGTCACAAACTTATATTAATGGACATGCACATGCCGGTAATGGATGGTTATGAAGCAACAAGACGGTTAAGGGAAATGGGCGTAACATTACCAATTGTGGCACTTACAGCAAGTTTGCCAAAAGAAACAGAGCTTCAGATTAAGGAAACAGGAATAGATGATATTGTAGTAAAACCTTTTGTTCCAAATGATTTATACAGGATTGTCCTAAACTACACAATAAAAAAAGTTAAAAAATAAGCCTTAAAAGTTAATTTATATGATGTGAGGGGTATATATTTGCAAACGTGGCTAAAAAAAAAGAAGGTCCACTGTAGAAACAGCCGACCTCTAACGATTGCTTGCCATATGAAAAATAGTTCTTTCGATGTTGTGTATTCAACCTTTCGATTGAATTTAGGCCTCTAACGATTTGCTCTTTTCTCTCTAACGATTGCCTGCCTAATTCTTTATTTCTTATTTGCATTGTAAAAGTAGCATGTACCAGTACACGCTACTTTTCTTTTTATATCCGTTTTTATCATGCCTAAGCCAGTTCATTTTTTTGAAACCCTTTGTGGTATTGATTTTCATTACAGTCGAAGCATTATATCCAACCATTTTTTAAGTAGGCGATTTTCTTCGAATTACTGCTGGAAAATTGTGTAAAAATGCAGTTTGTGTAAAAAACAAGAATTGGGCCTAAAAGGAATACAATTAAACATAGCCTAATCGCAGTTGGGTGCAGTTTCCTCGCCTTGGAAATCTTCTTTACTCGAGAAAATGGCAGTATATGGTTAAGGCTGGTTCAAAAATTGTCAAATTTTATTGGAAAACGATCAAATAAGTCGAAGAAAGCTGAGTTCGTTCAGGTAGAAAGCCAACAAAAATCCACATTGGAAACTGAAAAATCGATTTAAATGGCTATCAAGGAAGATATTAACGACTGATGAAAACTTTTTTATTGAAGAAAGTGCATGAATAACAAACAGTTGTTACATTTGCGTTAGTGGCTAAAAAAAGAAGGTCCACTGTAGAAACAGCCGACCTCTAACGATTGCTTGCCATATGAAAAATAGTTCTTTCGATGTTGTGTATTCAACCTCTTGATTGAATGAAAACGGACCTCTTCTGATTGCTTATTCCAAATCTAACGATTGCCTTGCCTCATTTTCTACAGTAAAAGTAACATGCTCCACCGCATGTTCTACAACAACTTACCTTCTGTTTTATTATGCCCAAACTATCGAACGCTTTTTGCAAAGCCTTATTGGCATTGCAATTGGGCTAAAAACAACCATTATGTCCAACCGATTTTCAGATATATTGTTTCAATTAATTCACTCTCTTGAAAAAGCCGAGAAAAGACATTTCAAGCTTTATATAAAAAGGAGTTCCGCTAAAGAAGACCTTAAAATCGTGCAGCTTTTTGATGCCATCGATAAAATGCAGGATGCAGATGATACGGTATTGATGAAAAGACTTCCTTCCGTCACAAAACCACAATTGGCCAATCTTAAAACCCATTTGTATAAACAGGTTCTCGCAAGCCTTCGTTTATTGAAAAGCACGGAAAACATTGACCTCCAATTAAGTGAGCATTTGGATTATGCACGCTTGCTGTACAACAAAGGTTTGAAAATACAGGCCCTGCGCATTTTGGAGAAGGCAAAGGAACTTGCCAAGGCCAACCAGAAATTCAACTTTCTTGTTCAGGCACTTTCATTGGAAAAGAAAATCGAAACACTTCATATAACCCGTAGTTCCACAGAAAAAACGGAAGTGCTCGCCAAGGAAGCCATGGAAATCAGTGGTCATGTTTACAGAGTTACAAAGCTTTCCAACCTTGCTTTACTGTTATACAGGTGGTATGTTATCAATGGGCATGCGAGAAACGAAAATGATGAAAAGGACATTCGGGAGTTTTTCAAGGAAAACCTGCCCCCAAATGTGAAGGAAATACATGGGTTTTATGAAGAACTCTACCTGTATCAAAGCTATTGCTGGTATGCATTTATCCGTCAGGACTTTTTAATGTACTATCGTTACAGCCAAAAATGGGTTGATGTATTCAACGCACACCCTTTAATGAAATCCGTAGAAACAGGCCACTATATAAAAGGCATCCACACTTTGTTGAATGCACATTTCGACCTCCGAAATTTTGAGCAGTTCGATATTACGCTGAAACAGTTTGAGGATTTTGAAAAAACAGATGCCGCCAATCAGCATGATAATTTCCGTACGCACACCTCTATTTACATAAACAGTGCAAAAATTAATGGGCATTTAATGAAGGGCACATTCAAGGAAGGCGTGGCACTCATTCCACATATTGAGGAAAAATTGAGTGAGTACGATATGTATGTAGATAGGCACAGAATCCTGGTTTTCACTTATAAGTTTGCCTCCTTACATTTTGGTAATGGCAATTATAGCGAAGCCATTGATTACCTGTTCAAGATTATCAATGGACCCATGGACCTTCGGATTGACCTTCAATGCTATGCACGCCTATTGCAATTAATGGCCCACTATGAAATGGGTAACTATGAAATCATGGAATCCCTGATAAAATCTGTTTACCGCTTCATGGCGAAAATGAAGAACCTGACCGTAGTGGAAGAGGAAATGTTCCGTTTTGTGAGGCAATCATTTGGTGTGCATCCAAGGCTACTGAAACCCGAACTGGAAAAGTTCCTTAACAAAATAAAGCACTTGGAAAAAAACAGGTTCGAAACCCGCGCCTTTGCCTATTTGGACGTGATTTCCTGGGTGGAAAGCAAAGTGTACAACAAGCCTATGAGCGAAATTATATACAGTAAATACTTGAAGAGCAAAAGGAAAACAGGGAATTAATCATTTGCCTATTCATTTTCAATCATGAACAACAAAACAAAAACGTTAACGGGTGTTTCTTCCATAGCCGTACTTTTTATTTTCATACATTTATTACATGCAGCCCATGTTGTTTCCCAATTGGGGGAAAACAAAGAAAATGTTTTCAAAGATGCAAAAGCAATTATCCTTCTGAAGGATTCATCGACAAACAAGATGGACACGTTAGACTTAGATGAATACATGAAAAAACAAAAGCAATAAAGTATACTAAACTTTCTTCCTACTACCTTTACTAAGCTTTTACCTTTGCATCTTATGAACCCATTCACGGAAAAAGCTGCCATCATCATTACTTGCCATAAACGCATTGCCCCTTATTTACAAAAAGAAGTGGAAGCCTTGGGCTTTATTGTTGATGAAACTTTCATTACTGGCGTAAGGCTTACGGGTACCATCAATGATTGCATCAAACTCAATTTGAACCTGCGATGCGCCAGCCAGATACTGTACAGTTTGCAAAGCTTTATGGCTAAGGATGCAGATAGCATACACCAACACTTGAAGTCATATCCATGGGAAAAAATCATCCCCAATCCCGGTTATTTTTCCATCACCAGCAATGTACAGAACGACACCATCAATAACAGCATGTTTTCCAACCTCCGTGTAAAAGACGCCATTGTTGATAGAATGCGGGATGTAAGGGGCAACCGTCCAAGTACAGGTGCAGAACTAACAGGTGCCGTTATCCATCTATTTTGGAAGAATGAAGAGGCAGAAGTGTTCATTGATACATCTGGAGAGTCCTTAGCAAGACATGGCTACAGGAAAATACCGGGCCTTGCTCCTATGCTGGAAGGATTGGCTTCAGCAACGATTTATGCAACCAACTGGAACAAGAATTCGCCTTTCGTTAATCCCATGTGTGGCTCAGGAACATTGGCCATTGAAGCGGCACTGATTGCTACCAATAGGGGGCCAGGGCTGTTCAGAACAAACTATGCTTTCATGCATTTACTTGGTTATGATGATTCTGTTTATAAAAAGGAAAGGGACTTATTGCTAGAGCAGATAAAAACGCCCCATCATCTAAAAATCATTGCGACAGATTTAAGTAATAAGGCTATAGAAAATGCAAAGAAAAATGCATTAGCTGCAGGTGTTGAACAATTGATCCACTTTGCTGTTTGCGATTTTGCCGCAACGCAGGTTCCACAAAACCAAGTTGGTATCATGATGGTGAACCCCGAGTATGGTGAACGTTTGGGGGAAATAGAAGAGCTCGAGGAAACCTATAGCCGAATCGGTGATTTCATGAAGAAGCAATGTGGTGGATATTTTGGCTATGTTTTTACGGGCAACCTTGACCTTGCTAAAAAGATTGGCCTAAAGGCCAAACGTAGGATAGAGTTCTACAATAGTACGATTGACTGTCGGCTATTGGAATATGAACTGTACAGTGGTACGAGAAGGATGGAAAAAGAAACAGAACAAATTGCGTAAACACCATGAACCGCATCGACAGGCTTTTTGGAATACTTACCCTGTTGCAATCAAAAAGATTTGTAACTGCAGAGAAGATTGCAGACAGGTTTGATATGAGCGTTAGAACGGTTTACAGGGACATAAAGGCTTTATGCGAACAAGGTATTCCCATTAGCTTCGAGCAGCATAAAGGCTACTTTATTGTTCAAGGTTATTTCCTACCCCCTATCTCTTTCACTTCGGAAGAAGCGAATGCTTTTTTATTGATGGAAGCCGTAGTGCAAGGCTTTGCTGATAAATCTATCCAAACACACTATGCATCTGCACTGAATAAAGTAAAGTCTGTTTTGCATTCCTCAGAAAAAGACAAAGCAGAGCATTTGGCCAACAATATCAAATTACAAATTCCTGCGAGACTGAAACAGGATTTTGAGTTCCTATCTATTCTCCAAACAGCCATCTCCTCTCAAAAAATAATCATTGTTGAATATAAGAACAACAAGGAAGAAACCAGCCAAAGGGAAATGGAGCCTATTGGGCTTATATTTTATGCCTTCAGTTGGCATGTAATTGCTTGGTGCCATTTAAGAAAGGAGTACCGTGATTTTAAAGTGTCAAGAATAATCCGGTTAAAAATTACCAATCAGGCTTTTATCAAGTCGGCCCATATTGACATCAATGATTACATGAAGGAATTACCAGTTGATTTTTAAGCGTCCCAAAAAATTGTTATTTCTCAAAACCGCACTGCCATAGGGTTGTCAGTGGTGCCGTTTTCCTTTGTATTATCATCAAAAACAAAAACATTATGGAACTGATCCCAATCCTCCTAAAAGAAATGGAGGAAGAAGCCGTTATTACCAGAAAAATGCTGGCAATTGTACCCAATGATAAGTATAACTGGAAGCCACATGAAAAAAGCATGAGCATCCGTCAATTGACAACACATATTGCCGAACTGCCAAGTTGGACAAAAATTGCCTTGACAACTACTGAGTTGGATTTTGCAACAATGGACTATTCTCCAACTCCTGTGGAAAATACCGATGCTTTGTTGGCCTTATTTGAAAAATCCTATAGTGAAGGAAAGTTTGCTCTAGAAAATGCCAAAGAAGAAGACCTATTGCCTAATTGGACATTGAGAAATGCAGAACAGGTGTATAGCATTAGACAAAAGCATGAAGTAATAAGGATGAGCCTCAACCAAACTACACATCACCGTGCACAACTGGGAGTCTTCTTGCGTTTATTGGATGTGGCTATTCCAGGAAGCTATGGCCCGAGTGCAGATGACCAAAGCATGTAATCTTATCTCATTAAAAAAACAGGCTTGCACATGTATATGTGCAAGCCTGTAACTATTAAAACCAAAACCAATTGAAACTTATACGAACGGCCTTTCGTAACCAATTATTTCAACCTCGTCACCACAACATCATCTATTGTCCTTGTGCTCTTGCTGATGTTGTACGATTGCAGTTCATTGCCCTTTTTGGTGCTCAGCACCAATTGCACCTGCAGGTCACTGATGTCTGCCTTCTCGAAC
>JAHEZD010000167.1 GCA_023251255.1 Chitinophagaceae bacterium | reverse complement strand
ACCTTAAATATGAGTAATACTTGGGGTTCCGGGGGCAATCCATTTGTGACCGGGCTTGTCATCTGTTTAAAGCCAGGGGCCACAGGGAATGTGTTTGGTAAAGTTGGCTGGGGATATGGTTCCACTGCGTGTAGGTTAGTGGCAATGAGTCCCAACGCTCTGGCTTTTAAAAGTGGAAGCAATGCAGACCTTACTGGGGCTTCTGTAGCAACAGCAGGCTCCATTACCATTTATCCTTTTGGTTCTGCATTGGGTAGCGGTCAGGCCACAGCATCTCCGGTAACCCCTTTAACCTCTTTTGTTTATAGTACATTGGCACCTGGCGTAACATTTGAAGCAGGCAGCAATTACAAGGGCAGCAATACTTATAAAGTTACTGGCTCACCTTTTGGAATAGGTGCTACTGGTTATGTTGCCCCATTGGTATATTCACCTGCAGTTAGTTTCCAGCCAAATAGTAATTACTACCATACATCCAGTACAACAGCTTTGGCCATTGCACCTTGGTTTATCCAGAACAACGTAAAAGCATCTTACGGCAACTTGATTTTCAACACGAGTATCCTGCCTTGTACCTCATCTGCTGGTACCACCTTCCAGTTGAATGCTGCCCATATAGATACATTAACGTTGACCAGCGCAAATGCGGCTGCAGTTGGGGCGAATACTGGAACGATGAATATTTATAAAGGCATTATTGTGAACAATCCTTCATTGGCCTTGACCGCACTGGGCAATGTGATTTTTCAAGGGCCATCTGTTCCTTTTGTGAATGCAACAACACCGGTCTCATTTACCACTTCGCAGTTTTATGCAGGGCTGAACAATATAAGCACAACAAGTACACCTGTTACCTTTGGTAGTGCAACTTTTTCAGGTACGGCGACACAAAATATAGGAAGCACACTGGCGATTGCCCCTGCAACAACTTTCTCCAAATTCACCGTTCAGGATGGTGCCAATGTAACCTTGGGCATGAACATAAAGGAAGATGGAGCCTTATCCGTTTCAGGTAACCTTGATTTAGGCACCTATACTGTTGATGGAACAGCCAGTGGATCATCTTTCGTTGTAAATGGGGTGGCCAATAAAACCTACAATGCAATAACTGGTTCGTCAAGCAGCATCTGCACCATAACTGCAGGTTCCACGGCTATCAATGTATCTGGTATATCACAGATACCCATCGGGTCCAAAGTGACCTGTGTAAATAACCCAGCTTATATACCTGCAAATACTTACGTGATTAGCTATAGTTCTGCTGGTAACTATGTTATTTCAAATGCTGCAACGGCAACAGCAAGTGGAGGCAATGGTATAGATTCAGCAAGCCTCGCTTTGAATTTTGCATTGGGCAATGGAAATGTATCCACTGCAAATACTGGTGGTTTGAATACTGCATTGAATGGTTTTACCACTTACAATGCCGCTTATACCAATTTTGGTACACCTGCTGGCAGTTATACTTTTAATGCAGTAACGACAACGCCCTTCCACACCGGGTTTGCTTCGCCTGTTGCTGCAAACAATCTAACTGTTGCTGCAAATACCACTTTGAACAAGGCCATCATTAACCTCTCCGGCACATTGAACCTTGCCTCAGGTATCCTGACAATCCCTACCGGAGATTCACTGAGGATAAATTCTGGTAATGCCATCCTAGGCTCACCTTTCAGCAATGCCAAGTTCATTGATACAAAAGTGGATGCAGGCACAGGAGCATTGGGGGTACTGGACATTGAAAATTTCTCCACTTCAAGACTGTACCCAGTTGGCACCAATGGCAACTACCTGCCGGTAACCATTGTACCAGATAGCATTTCGGGCTTTGCAGTCACTGCATTCAATGGCGCCACACAGAATGGTTTGCCCAATGGAACTGCCCTTACTGCCCCACAGAAAGATACATCGGTTGATGCCAGCTACATTGTTAGCAGGGTATTCCCCAACAATGCAAACACCCATACAGCTACATTGACCCTGGGTTATCCATCTTCTTTAAAAGGAACAAGCTTTGCGGCACTCACCAATAAGATTGGTATATCCCATTACAATGGAACCACTTGGGATGCCGTAACCGGTTCGGGTAACAATACTTCCAATACAGCCACCGCGTCCTTCACATCGTTCAGTCCCTTCTTGGTAACCAAGAATGCCAATGCGGTAGCGGTGCCTGTTAAATTCGGTAGCATCAATGCCTCCATTGTCAACCAAAAAGAAGTGAAGGTTAGCTGGACAATTTATACAGAGATCAATGCAGACAGGTATATAGTGGAAAGGTCTTACGATGGTATCAATTTCACGGAGTTAGGAACCGTTAAAGCAAACAATAGTAGTGCTTATAACTTTATTGATATTGCTCCACAAAGTGGTGTGAATTACTATAGGACTGCTTCCGTGGACAAAGGGACCACGGTAAAACAGTTCAGCGCAGTGGTTGCTATTAATTTGAAGAACAGCACTGCAGCCTTAACTGTTTATCCAAATCCGGTGAAAGGAAAGCAATTGCATTTCCAAGTAGGCAATTTGACACAGGGGACCGTAACAGTAGCATTGTACAATACAGTTGGCCAAAAAGTGTACGGTAGTTCCATCAATTATGCTGGGGGTATACTGGCACAAACTGCCCAATTACCAAGCTTCCTGATGTTTGGCAATTATGAACTGGTTGTTACCGATGGTACCACCACATTGAAGCAAAAAGTATTGGTACTGCAATAACATAAACAAGGATTTTATGAACAAGGCTATTTCAGTTAAATGGAATAGCCTTGTTTTGTAAAGCACGGCAATGTATTGATGGTACTTATTCAACCCCGTTAACGGCTTCAAGCCTTGACGGCGGTTGTAACAAGATGACTATAATAAGATGAAATAACTATGATGAAAAAAATACGCTATACCTCCTTGTTCCTTATCATTTTCTGCTTTTCCAAAGCTCAATCCCAAACACTTCCCCTACAGGGTAAATGGCGTTTCGCTATAGATCAGGAAGACAAGGGCATAACAGAAAAATGGTTTTCAAAATCATTGGAAGATACCATCCATTTGCCCGGTTCCATGTTGCAGAACAATAAGGGCGACAAGGTTACGCTCCAAACCAAATGGACAGGTAGTATTTACGACAGCAGTTGGTATTTCAATCCCCGTTATGCAAAATACAGAGCAGCAGATAACCTGAAATTCCCTTTCTGGTTGACCCCTGCAAAATATTATGTCGGCGCTGCTTGGTACCAAAAGGAAATCACAGTGCCTGCTTCGTTCACCAACAAGCACGTTGAACTATTACTGGAACGCTGCCATACCGAAACCATCCTTTGGATAGATGGAAAGCAGGTAGGTTCCCAAAACAGCATGGTGGCACCACATGTATATGACTTGAGTAGTTTGCTTAATGTAGGGAAGCATACCATCACCATTAGGGTTGACAATAGGATAAAGGCCATTAATGTGGGGCAGGACAGCCATAGTCTGACCGACCATACACAGGGCAACTGGAACGGTATCGTAGGAAGGATGGAACTGCAGGCTACAACCAAAACCTACATCAATGGACCGCAAGTGTACCCTGATGTGGAAGCGAAGAAAATAATAGTAAAAGTGCCTGTGGTAGGAGGGGCCAGTACAGTTAAGAAAATAGTACTATCAGTTAAAAGTTTCAATGGAAAACGGCTCCATCAGGTACCAGTGAAAGAATTCACCAGTTTCATTGGTTCACATGATACGCTGTCCTTGGAATATGCTATGGGCAAGGATGTACAGCTATGGAGCGAATTTGATCCCGCACTCTATAAATTAACTGTTCAATTGATCAATAAGGATGGCTCAACAGACACCAAGGAAACCTCATTTGGTATGCGTTCATTCAAAGCAGAGGGCAAACAGTTTGCTATCAACGGCCAAACTACTTTCTTAAGGGGCACGGTGGAGAACTGCGTATTCCCCCTAACAGGTTATGCACCCATGGATGAAGCCAGTTGGGCAAGGGTTTTTCGCATCTGCAAAAGTTACGGGCTCAACCACATGCGTTTCCATTCCTATTGCCCTCCGGAAGCCGCTTTTGCTGCCGCTGATAAACTGGGTTTCTACCTGCAGCCCGAAGGCCCGAGCTGGGCCAACCATGGTTCATCATTGGGCGACAAAAAGCCCATCGATACATTTATATATGACGAGACCAACCGCATGGAGCAGTACTATGGCAACCATCCGTCCTATTGCATGTTGGCCTATGGCAATGAGCCAAGGGGCGGCCATCAGGTGGAATACCTAACAGGCTTTATTAAATACTGGCAGGCAAGGGACAATAGGAGGCTGTATACGGGTGCTTCGGTTGCCATGAGCTGGCCACTGGTACCAGCCAACGAATACATGATCAAATCCGGTGCAAGGAACCTGGCCTGGAACAAGATGCCGGAAAGCATGTCTGATTATACGGCTGCCATCGAGAAATTCCCCATGCCGTACCTAGCACATGAAATGGGGCAGTGGTGTGTGTTCCCAGATTTCAGGGAAATCAAGAAATATACAGGCGTTTACAAAGCCAAAAATTTTGAACTGTTCCAAGAAGACCTCAAAGATGCGGGCATGCTGGATGAAGCGGAGAAGTTCTTGCAGGCAACTGGTAGGTTGCAGGTGCTTTGTTATAAGAATGAAATAGAGAAATCCTTGCGGACACCAATGAATGGAGGGTTCCAGTTATTGAGCCTGAATGATTACAGCGGGCAGGGAACCGCATTGGTGGGACTGTTGAATGCTTTTTGGGATGGGAAAGGCTACTGCACCCCGCAGGAGTTTTCAAGGTTCTGCAACAATACTGTGCCTTTAATACGCACTGCGAAATTCCAGTACCTCAACAATGAGAAGATCAATGCTGATGTGGAAATATACCATTATGGAAAAACAGCTTTTAGCAATGCCATTGTGTACTGGAAACTAAAAGACAGGACAGGGAAAATAGTCCAGTCCGGAACGTTCAAACCAATCACCCTTCTTACTGGAAAGAATACCATCATTGGCAATATCAGTTGCGATGTATCTACACTTACCAATGCTGTTCAGTTGAACCTGGAAGTGGGCATAGAAAAAACAAGCTATAAAAACGATTGGAACTTCTGGGTGTATCCGGTTCAATTGGCTGCAAAACCTGATGCTATTTATTATACCACGGTTTTGGATCCAACAGCGGAAGCCATACTGCAAAAGGGCGGTAAGGTCTTCTTGAACATTGCCGGCCAAGTGGTAAAGGGAAAGGAAGTAGCTCAAACCTTCTTGCCCGTTTTCTGGAACACATCCTGGTTCAAGATGCGTCCACCACATACCATGGGCTTTACCCTAAATGGGAATCTGGCCGCTTTCAATTCCTTTCCAACGGGCACTTACAGCGATTTGCAATGGTGGGAGATTGTCAACAAGGCACAGCCCATGCATTTG
>JAHEZD010000048.1:27815-42573 GCA_023251255.1 Chitinophagaceae bacterium | reverse complement strand
GTGAATATAGCCAATCCAATTATCTTGCGGACATGGAATAGGCCGTCAAATATCCAATCTTCTGGAATTCAAAAGCAAAAGCACTTAGTGAACAAAGCCTTTACAAAATATGCTATCATTTTTATTGCTGTTTTCCTTGTACTGTATGGCGGTACCTATGCTTTCATTGGGATTACCGCACCGGGGGGAAGCTACTATAGCCCATGGCTTTCCACACATTTGAACTATGTGAGTTGGCTACGCAGTTTCATATTGCATGGGGCCAGCCTTTTTACCAATCTATATGGTTTTGAAACGACGATACCTGATGCTTATACCATCAGTATCCCCAACTTGGCATCGGTACATATTGTGTATGACTGTTTGGGGTATGGGGTCCTGAGCTTCTGGATTGCCTATGTAGCGGCCAATAGAATTGACATCAGAACCAAACTGGTCTGGGGGCTGCTTGGCATGCTGCTAATTATTGTCAGCAACATGGTGCGTATATCCATCCTATTGGTTGCTTCTGCAAAAAGGTGGCATAGGGCGTTCAATGTGGACCACCATACTGTTTATTCTTTTTGCAATTATATATTGATTATCCTATTGGTGCTCCTCTTCAGTAAGAGGGTACGTAAGTTAGCGTGATGCCAAACCCCACCCTTATTCCTTTTTTAGGTGCTGCAAACCATATTGCTTAGGATTAACATTCCATCTTCGTGTTTTCAGTCAGCAAACACCGGTTACTTCACCCCATAGATCCTCAGCCTCAGGTTCTTCATTTGCAAATTGATGGGCAGTTGTGAATAGAATGCCAGATCAAAAATCAGGTTCTTGTACTTGGTATAATCGTCCATGGTAAACATATCGTTGGTGGAGACGGGGTTCCACTGCTTCTCCACATATTCTCCCTTGGCTATGTCCACAATATCATGGTTGGTATAGAAAACATAGTCCCTGTTGCCCCTTGTTGTATCAATCAGGGCAAAGCGTATGGAAGGTTGGTCTTCCATGCCTGGGGTCAGTAGGTTGATATCGGCAGCAACTTCAACATACAGGTACTTGTATTCCCTGGGCAGTTTGAATGCCTGCATCAAACTGGTATCGGCATTTTTGGTGGCAATGTTCCTTTGGGTAGCATCGGTATAATCCAATAGTAGTTTGCGTTCGCCAACACCCACCAATTGCTTTGCAGGAAAGATCTTGTTGTTATCGCAGACATAGGAATTGATGATCTTGAAATTGTTCAGTAGGCTGGTAACATGTTGCTTGATGGAATCGTTCTGGTATTTCACCATCAACAGGTCCGGTGTAAGCTTGTAGAGCTGGCCACTTGAAAGGATATAGTCCTTCCATATATAATCTGCAATCTCCCTGCTCCAGTACATGAACGGCATGGACTGATTGTTCCTGAAGGCAACAGTGGTATCCATTACATCTGCCAGCCAATGTACTTCCTTGGGCCGATAGGGCAGTTTCCTGTAATTGTTCAGGATTAGTGAAGTAATGGTAGGGGCGAGGTTATTGTGCGAATTGACAGAATAGAATTTCTTGGGGGCTTTCAGCATGGGTGAATAAACAATCAATGGCACATGGTAATCATCCACGCTGCAAGTGGATGGGAACGAACCAATATGGTGGTCACCGGTAATGAAGAAAATGGTGTTCCTGTAATCTGGCCGCTTGGCATACCTGGCAAAGAAATCCCTGAAGCAGTCATCGGCAAACATGTAGGTTACCAATACTTTCTTGCATTCCTTGAGGGTCCTTTTTATGTCGGCCGGTACGTTCACCGTCTTCATCTTCTTGTCAAAGAGCTTTTCATATTGGGCCTTCTGCTCAAACAGGTAGGGCATGTGTGTGGTACCTGTATGGTAAATATTCAAATAAGGGGCCTGTTTGAGTGAATCCATCACTTCAAAGCTCCTGCTGAACAGGGCATCATCAGGGTAGCCCATGCTCCAGCCTTCTTCCCCAATACCCATTTCCTTGTATTTGGCCCCATACTTTGTGAGCACCATATCGGTCCCCTGCAAACGGATGAAGCCACCCATATTGTCAAAGTCGGGGTTGAAGCCAATCAGGAACTTGGAGTGGTAACCATTGGCCTTCAATATTTTGATCAGGGATAAATGGTCGGGCATCACGTTCAGGGAAGAGAAACCTTTTTTGCCATAGGGCAGTGAACCTTCAATGGCAGGATGTGCAGCAAAAGTGGCAGGTGCCGTACTCAAGAAATTGTCCCAGACAAGGCTATGGTTGCTCAATGAATCCAGAAAAGGGGTAAAGCTGCTTGCATAGGCCTTATCGCCGCTGAAATCCCTGGAGAGCCCCTCCACCACCAAGATCACAATATTGGGTGGGCTGGTGGAATCCAGATTGAAGAAATTTCCCAGTACATCCTGTTCACTTGCTTTGTGCAGTAACGGGTACTCCTTGCTGGTGAACTCAAACGGTTGGTGCTGCTGGTAAAAGTCTATGGCTGAAGCCAGTTCTTCCTTGCTGAGCTTACCAGCATCAAACTTGTCCTTGGTTTGGAAGTAATTGTAGGAGTCGGCCACCCAATAGGTAACCTTGTTACTGGTCAAGTAATAGGCACCTGCTGATTTGAACCTGTCCTGTGACGGGTTCGAAAATTTGAAGAGGGCAGTTGCTATGAATGAACAGGCCATCAGTCCCACCAAGCCCCTTGGCCTGAAATTTATTTTCCTTGCCCATTTGAAATATAGCAGGAAGTACAAGGGTATGAAAAGCAGGAAGGGGATGTAGAGATAGAAGCCACTGGTCATCATTTGCTTGGTGGTGGTCCAAGTGTCAAAGGCTTTTCTGGTGAAGAATTCATGGTCAAAGGGATTGTTCCTTTCCGAGAAAACAATGATCAGGCAGATGTAGGCAATAATCAATGAAACGTTGAGCAGGTGGAAAATAAGCGTTGCCAGCTTTTTTCCGATCAATGACAGCAGCAGGTAGGGCAGCAGGAAAAGGAAGCTGTAAATTAGGCAGGCCCATGCATCATAAAACAATCCTAGGATTTCATAAGCATAGGTATTGGTGACGAAGGATTTGTTGGCTACCGAGTAATATTCAAAGCACCTTATTAAGCAAACAGTAACAATAAATGGCACGATTATACGATAATACCGCTGGAAAAAATCCTTGCTTTGTTGAGTCATCAATCTTGGGTTAATCCGCGAAATTAATTTTATTATTTTTTAAATAGGCGATTTCTCCAAGCATCACTTATTTTGCTGAACAATCTTAACGATTGATGTAATACCTGCAAACAATAATGTCCGACCAATCTCAAGTTTTTCAAACAGCCACCAAGACCCGTTGGCAAAGATTCAAATGGGGCTTCAGGATTTTCTTGTTCCTATTTGCCCTGGCCATTGTGGTGGTGGGCATTGGCATGTTCCTAACAGGCCTATATAAGCCCGATATCACATTGGAGGGCAAAGCCATTAAGAAAGTATTGGAAAAAGGCGTGCCTGCATATAGGGAAAGCAAGCTGAGCAGGGAATACAGGGGATTCAGGAAGGCCATTGGCGACAAATGGGCCAAGGGAAAAGGTTGTGGGCAGGTAAACCCTGCAGACCTCTCCACTTCTGCACTGTTCAATGACAGTGTGGGTATCCGCGCAGCTTTCTATGTTAACTGGGACAAACAGGTATCCTTTTCATCCCTTGAAAGGAATATATCCAAACTTAACCTGATCATACCGGAGTGGCTGTTTATAGACTCTGCCTCCTGCAAGCTCAGGACAGAGATTGATCCAAAGGCACTGGCCCTGATGAAGGCATCCGGTATAAAGATCATGCCCTTTGTTACCAACAATATCAACCAGCGCTTTAGGGGCGACATTGTGCATAGGATACTGACCGATACCTTGAAGCGTGAGCAGTTCATTGGCGACCTGATCAGTGTGCTTGAGCAGAATGGTTTTGTGGGCATCAACATTGATTTTGAGGACGTATATGAAAAAGACAAGAAAGCATTGGTGGCCTTTCAAAAGGAGCTCTATGAAAAAATGCATGCTGCCAATTTCATCGTATCACAAGATGTGATCCCTTTTGAAGACAGTTATGATTTCAAGGCATTGAACCAATACAATGACTATATCATCTTGATGGCTTATGACCAGCATGGTGTATTTAGTGAAGCGGGCCCCATCAGTTCGCAGAAATGGATAGAAGCAGCGGTTGATGAAGCAGTCAAGGAAATCCCTGCACAGAAACTGATACTGGCCATGGCTGCTTATGGCTATGGTTGGAACGTACAGAGCAAAAACCATGAGGTGGGTTTTGACAAGTTTACTTACGAGGAAGCCATACAGAATGCAAGGAAATACGAATCGAAAGTTGATTTTGACAATGACACTTACAACCTCCATTACCAATATTACGATGAGGATGACGACTCATTGCATGAAGCCCATTTCACGGATGCAGTTACCAACTTCAATACCTTGCGTTTTGCAACAGAATCAAATTTGGCTGGAACAACCTTATGGCGTTTGGGTGCGGAAGATCCAAGACTTTGGAATTTTTATGATAAGCCCATGACCAAGGATGCCTTGAAGAATTTCAACTTTAACTCATTTGATTATTTGGAAGCCGGAGCAAAACCAACCTATTTTGGTGAAGGTGAAATACTGGATATAATAGGTACGCCCAAGCCGGGCAAGCTTAGAACGGAAGTTGACAATGATGCTGTCTTAATTAGTGAGGAATACTATGATTCATTGCCTTCCACTTATATCCTCCGGAAATTTGGCGATAACAAGCACCGGAAACTGGTGCTGAGCTTTGATGATGGCCCAGACCCCAAATACACCAAGGAAATCCTGGATACCCTTGCCTATTACCATGTACCCGCTGCTTTTTTCCTGGTAGGCTATGAGGCTGAAAACAATATACCCCTTGTGAAAAGGATTTTCCGTGAAGGCCATGAAATAGGTAACCATACATTTACCCACCCCAATATTGCCAAGGTAAGCAGGCAACGTGCTGCTTGGGAAATGGATGGTACAAGGTTGCTGATAGAGTGCATCACGGGCCATAGCACGCTGATGTTCCGTGCACCCTTCAATGCCGATAGTGAACCTGGATTGTATGAGGAACTTGCACCCATACAGTTGAGCCGGGAGAAGAATTATTTGACCATCGGCGAAAGCATCGATCCGGAAGACTGGGAAAAAGGGGAGCGGCCGGACTTCAATGCCGATACCATTTTCAACCGTGTGGTACGTATTTATGAAAAGAGAATAAACCAGGTAGATGGGGATACCACTGGTATCAATGGTGGCATTATTCTGCTGCATGATGCAGGTGGCGATAGGAGCGAAACCGTGAAGGCTACTGGCATGATTATCCGTTACTTCCACAGCAAGGGCTACCAGTTTACCACTGTTGCGGACCTATTGGGCAAGAAACCAGACGATGTAATGCCGCCTGTGTCGAAGGACAGGGGCTACTACTGGCTACAGTTCAATTATATACTGGCTGAAATAGGTTACCTAAGCATCCAGTTCTTTACCGCTTTATTTATTGTTTTCCTGATACTCAGTATCGCTAGGTTATTGATCATTGGTGTTTGGGCAGCTTTGCAGAAAAGGAAGGAAATGGCTGCCGCAACCCAATATCCTTTATCCAGCATGCAGCATCAGGACTATCCCCTTGTTTCTATTATTGTGCCTGCATATAATGAGCAGGTAAATGCGGTGAAATCACTGCAGAACCTGCTGCTCTGTGATTACCCTGAATTTGAAATCATTTTTGTAGATGATGGTAGCCAGGATGCTACCTATCAGAACGTAAAGGCAGCTTTTGCCAATAACCCCTTAGTGAAAGTGTTCACCAAACAAAATGGTGGAAAGGCTTCTGCCCTGAACTATGGCATTGGGCAATCTCATGCTGACTATGTGGTGTGCATAGATGCGGATACGAAACTGGCCAGTAATGCAGTGAGCATGCTGATGAGGAATTTCTTCAATCCCCCCACCAATGTAGAAGGGGAGATAGGAGCGGTTGCAGGCATCGTGAAGGTAGGCAACGAAGTGAACCTGCTCACCAAATGGCAGAGCATAGAGTACATATCCAGCCAGAATTTCGATAGGCGGGGCTTTGCCTATCCCAATGCCATTACGGTTATTCCGGGTGCCATTGGTGCATTCAGGAAGGATGCCATGATAGAAGCTGGCGGCTTTACTACGGATACATTGGCAGAGGACTGCGATATCACCATACGCATATTGAAAGCAGGTTACATAGTGGTCAATGAACCCAAGGCCATTGCCTATACGGAAGCACCCGAAAGCCTGAAACAGTTCATGAAACAGCGTAACCGTTGGAGCTTTGGTGTGATGCAGGCCTTCTGGAAGCACAAGGACATCATGTTCAACAGCAGGCCAATAGCGCTTGGATGGATAGCCCTTCCCGATATCTTATTGTTCAAGTACATTATACCTTTCTTTACGCCGCTTGCAGATTTTTTCATGTTCGTGGGCCTGCTTACAGGCAATGCAGGAAAAATTGGGGCCTATTACTTGGTCTTCATGGTCATAGATACCGCCATTGCTGCCATGGCTTTTGCTTTTGAAAAGGAGAACCCATGGAAGTTGTTATGGCTCATTCCGCAACGTTTGGTGTACCGCTGGTTAATGATGATCGTGCTGTTCAAGGCATTCAAACGTGCCATCAAAGGGGAACTGCAGCATTGGGGGGTATTGAAGCGGACAGGTAATGTGAAGGAAGTGGTGAACTGATTGATGGCCAAGTCCGTCTATATTTTCGTTGCAGGTTGCTGAAGTTTCCCAAAAACATATATCTTGACTGCATGAAAATCTTGACCCGAAACTACTTGTTCCTGGCCATTGCCGCACTGCTGTTTACTTATATGCTTCTGGCCAATCCATTCCACGTAAGTACCAATGCTACCAAAGTGCTGGCTGTTGCCACACTGATGATCACACTTTGGTTGAGCGAGGCCCTGCCCATGCCCGTGGTTGCCCTGCTGCCCTTGATCTTTTTCCCCTTGATGGGCATCTGCAAAATGGATGAAGCTGCAGCACCTTATGCCAACTCGATTATCTTTTTGTTCCTGGGAGGTTTTCTAATAGGGCTTGCCGTGGAGAAATGGGACCTGCACAAACGCATTGCCTTGAGTATTGTAAAGATTACAGGTACCAGCGGCAACAGGATTATTCTCGGTTTCATCCTTGCAACGGGACTGTTGAGCATGTGGCTCAGCAATACGGCCACCACCATGATGATGTACCCAATAGCCATGAGTGTTATTGCCATTATGGAAAACAAGCATGGGGTGGACAAAGTAAAACCATTGGCCATCTGTTTGATGCTGTCATTGGCCTATGCTTCCAATCTAAGTATCGGGACCATTATAGCTACCCCGCCCAATGGGGCCTATGTAACCTTCCTTTCTGACCGTTACCACTATAATTTCTCTTTCCGTGACTGGATGCTGCTGTTCACACCGCTTTCCTTATTGCTCTTGCTGTCCCTCTACTTTGTGATGGTGAAAATTATCTATCCTAATAAGATAAAGAAGGACAAAGAAACAGACGATTTGATAAGGCACGACCTGCAGCAGATGGGCAAGCTTTCACCACCGGAAAAAAGGGTGCTATGGATTTTCTGTATCACTGCTTTTTTATGGATAACGGAAGACCTGATCAATGCAGCACAATCTGCTGTTAAGCTGGATGATACCATCATTGCCATGTTTGGGGCTGTGCTCCTGTTTATTGTTCCCAGTAATTCCAAAGTGCCACAAACGAGGCAGATACTGGATTGGTCCGATACCAAGAAAATGGCCTGGGGCATATTACTGCTGTTTGGCGGCGGGCTAACCCTAGCCAAGCAATTGGAGAAGGCGGGGCTGATACAGCAATTGGGCAACTGGATAGCGAGCTTTGCAGGAAACAATGTGCTGCTGATGGTGTTTACGGTGACCATCGTTTCCGTCTTTGTCAGTGAAATCATGAGCAATATAGCCCAGGTAATCGTGTTTGCCCCTGTAGTAGCGGGCATTTCAGATGCCATGCACATCAGTCCATTGTTGCTCGGTATTCCCATGACCTTGGGGGCTAGTTGTGCAGGGATGCTGCCTATGGGAACGCCACCCAATGCCATTGTATTTGCAAGTCACCGGTTGAAACTGAGCGACATGGCAAAGACCGGCTTTGTCATGAATATCGTTTCTGCTGTGCTGATTACCATTTTCTGCTATTACCTGATGCCATTGGTGGTGCCTCCCATGAAGTGAGTGTGCCTATCTTCGTAGTGTGCAGGTCCATAAAACAAAAGGCATCGTATTACGCACCCTGAAATATGGGGATACAAGCATCATCACTTCCGTGTACACGGAAATGTTTGGCGTGCAGAGCTATATCGTAAAAGGGGTTAGGCAGTCTTCCAAAACATCGCAGGGCAAGGCCAACTATTTCCAGCCTTCTGCTATACTGGAAATGGAAGTGTACCATAATGAGCAGAAGCAGCTACAGTTCATCAGGGAATACCAATGGAGCTATATGTACCAAGCGGTACTGTTTGATGTGGTACGCCATGCTGTGGCCATGTATGTAATAGAAATGGTGCAACATAGCCTCAAGCAGCCGGAAGCCAATCCTGAACTGTTCTATTTAATAGAGGATACACTCAAGCAAATTGATAGGGGCTCGGATACCCTGGTGAGCAACCTTCCCCTGTACTTCACTTTGCATTTGGGCAGTGAACTCGGTTTTCAGGTACAGGGAACCTATTCACTTGCCACCCCAATCCTTGATTTGGAAGAGGGCAATTTTACAGCATCTGCACCCTTGCACCCTTATTATATGGATGGGCAATTGGCACAGACCATCTCACAAATCAATAGCATCCAATTCTACAATGACCTTGAGGACCTCAAACTCAACAGGAATATAAGAAGGCAATTATTGCATTACCTGCAGCAGTATGTAGCCCTGCACATCCATGATTTTGGGGAAATGAGAAGTGTTATGGTCCTGCAGGAAGTACTGGGTTAAGGTTTGTACAATGGTAATTTTCATAAAATGGGATTGTACAACTGCCATTATGGAAGTCTACATGATCCTTTTTAGCTCGGTTAAATCCTCACTTAAAGAAACAATGCCCGGTTTTTTGCCTTTCTCAAAACTGCCCAGTTTTTTGTCCATCTGCAAGGCTTTGGCCCCATTGATGGTGGCCCATTGCAGCATTTCTTCCAGGGGAACCAGAGGGAAGTGCTTCCTGAGTGTTTTTATCTCGTCCACAATGCTCAAGCTCCAATTGCTCGCTAGGCTATCAGTTCCCAAAACAATAGCAGCATTGTACTTCCTCAATACATCAAGGGGCGGCATGGCATTTTCAATGTATTGATTGGCATTGGGGCATAGGCAGAAGAAAGTTGGTTGCAGCAGCTTGGATGCCAGTTGCTGGACGGAAGCAATATCCTCTTCGGAGGAGAATGTGTTATGTACCAATAGTACATTTCTTGCATCCTCCATCTTTCCGATATAGGATTGCAAGCTGCTTTTGCTGGTTGGTACAAAGAAGCTGTTGTCGATACCCATTGCTTGGTACATCCGCAGGAAATCTCCCGAGCCTGCTTTGAACAGTGCATCCTCAAAAGCAGTTTCCTGGTTGTGTATGGTCACTGTTTTATTGGGAAAACCAGTTTGCAGTAATTCCCATAGTTCATTGGAAACAGAATAAGGTGCATGGGGGCTTAAAGAAAGTTGGGAGTTGCGAATAGGAAGCTGGGAAAAGCCCGTATAATACTCCATACTTTTCTGGAACCTCATGGCAGCTATGGATGGGTTCCAGCCACTTACTTCAACAAAATTGTAATAGGCCAACCGTTGCTGTTGCTTCTGGGGCAAGGTCAGCATATTGTTGCAGATATCACCCACTGCCACGATACCATTGGCCAGCATTTCATCCTCCCCATTTTTAATGGCAGCCGTAATTTCCCCTTCCGCAAAATGACGCTGGGTAACTATACTGAAAACAAAGTCAACCAATCCCGTGTGTTCCGGAACCAGCCCCTTCATGTGGCTCAGCTCCAAATGGCAATGGCTGTTGATAAAGCCCGGGGTAATAATACCATTCAGTACCTGTACATCGTCACCAGCTTCTGTTTCATCAACAATGGCTTCAATGGTAGCGTCCTCGTTTGCAATGAGTATATGGTTACTGGGCAACATTTCCGTGCCTGTGAAAAGGGAACCTGCCTTGAATTTTTTATACGCCACGCCGCAATTTAGGCAATCATCAAAACACCTGCTTGATGTTTAGGTTTCGTCCATCACAATCCTTGCAAAATCCAATATCCCATTGCAGGTTTTTGCTAACTTGTGCCACTTCAAGATGCAAGTATGAAAAAAACTGTTTTGCTTATTATGGTAGTTGCGGTGACCCAATTGAATGCCCAAAAATTCCTGGAAAGGACACCTGCCGCTGCCCATTGGGCAGACAGCGTTTTCAGGACATTGAGCAACGACCAGAAGATTGCCCAATTGATGGTCATCAGGGCACACAGCAATTTGGGGGAAAAACATGTGCAAGAAGTTACCGACCTCATCAATAAATACAATGTGGGTGGTCTTTGCTTTTTCCAGGGTGGGCCAGTAAGGCAGGCCACGTTGACCAATGCCTATCAAAAAATAGCCAAGACACCATTGATGATCTGCATTGATGGTGAGTGGGGGCTGGGCATGCGGTTGGACAGCGTCATCAACTTCCCCCGGCAGCTAATGATGGGGGCCGTGCCGGATGCGGCACTGGTATATGAATTTGGCAGGGCCGTTGGGGAGCAGTGCAAACGTATCGGCATACAGGTAAACTATGCCCCGGATATAGACATCAACAACAATCCAGAAAACCCCGTAATCAATGACAGGAGCTTTGGTGAGGATAAATACAAAGTGGCGCTATATGGCATCCAATACATGAAAGGTATGCAGAACATGAACGTTATGGCCTGTGCCAAGCATTTCCCCGGCCATGGGGACGTGGCTGTGGACAGCCACTTGGACCTGCCCGTTATCAATAAAACAAGGGGGCAGTTGGACAGCTTGGAACTTTACCCTTTCCGGGAACTGATCAAAGCAGGCGTGGGCAGCATGATGATAGCCCACTTGTACATCCCCTCTATTGATAGCACGGCCAATCAGGCCAGTTCCCTTTCCAAGAAGAATGTAACTGGCTTATTGAGGAACGAACTGGGCTATCAGGGCCTGACCTTTACGGATGCTTTGGAAATGAAGGGCGTTTCAAAATTCTATCCAAGTGGGGAAGCTGCCGTGCAGAGCCTGATTGCAGGCAATGACATGCTTTGTTTGCCCGGCGATGTGCCTGCTGCCATCCAGAAGATTACTGCTGCTATCAATACAGGCAAATTAAGTTGGGCGGATATTGACAGTAAGGTAATGAAGGTATTGCTGAGCAAGTACCATCTAGGTCTGGACAAAGTGGAGGAGATAAAGATTGAACATATCACCGAAGACCTGAATGCATCCACCAATGGCATCCGCCAGCGTTTGAGCAAGGAGGCATTGACCCTGTTGCATTTGCAGAACGCTGGCCTGTTACCCTTGCAAAGCAAGAAGAAAGTGGCATTTGTGGGTATCGGTATCAACCAGATGAATGCTTTTGCTGCCGAAATAAAGGAGGTATACAATGCCAAAATATTCCTGATGGATTACAAGGATTCCACATCGCTTCCATTGTTGCTCAAGAAACTGAAAAGGAAATACAAGAAGATCATTGTGGGGGTCCATAATTACAGCAGGCGGCCAGCCAATAATTACGGACTTAGCAAGGATGCCGTTGCCTTGCTGCAAAACCTGCAGGATAGGGACAATGCCATCATCTTTGCCTTTGGCAACCCCTACGCCATTAGGAACTTCCCCAATGCCAAGAACCTAGTGGCCTGTTATGAGGATGACAACCTTACACAACTGGCAGCCTCCGAACTGTTGCAGGGGAAAATTACAGCTAAGGGCAAGCTGCCCGTTACCGTTGCGGATAACCTGAAATTCGGTACCGGCATTACGGTCAATGCCTATATGGGTTATACCGAACCTGAAAGGGTAGGGCTGAACAGTGAAAAGCTAGCGGCCATTGATACCATTGCCAATAGTGCCATTGCAAAGGGTGCAACGCCGGGATGTGTGGTGCTGGTGGCCAGGAACGGGAAGGTAGCCTATCACAAAGCTTTTGGATTCACCAATTTTGATAACGCTGAGGCCGTAAATAGGGACATGGTATATGACCTTGCCTCGGTTACAAAGATTTCTGCTACCACAGTAAGCATCATGAAACTCTATGAAGAAGGCAGGATTGATCTGGAGAAAACCCTAGGTGATTATTTGAGCTGGACAAGGGGCACGGATAAGGCCCCTTTGAAATTGAAGGATATCCTGTTGCATCAAGCAGGACTGAACCCTTTTATCCCTTTCTATAGGGAAGTAATTGATACCGTTTCCGGTGAGCCAAACTGGAATGTCTTCTCCAAAACGGAGGACCATTACCACCAATTCCGTGCGGCAGAGGACCTGTATGTAAGGAACGATTGGGAAGATACCTTGTACAAAAGGATATTGACCAGCAAGCTTACGGCATCCAACAAATATGTGTACAGCGACAACGATTTCATTTTTCTGGGCAAAGTGGTAGAAGCCGTAAGCGGCAAGCCTTTGAATGATTATGCTAGGGAAACCTTTTACCTGCCCCTGCAAATGATGACCACCACCTTCAAGCCCCGTGAACATTATACATTGAACAGCATTGTACCAACGGAGCTGGAAAAATATTTCCGCCAGCAACTAATACGTGGGGATGTTCATGATGAGGGATCTGCCATGTTTGGTGGCGTAGCTGGCCACGCAGGGCTGTTCAGTAATGCCTATGATTTGGCACAGCTTTACCAGATGCTATTGAATGGGGGGACCCTTAATGGTACAAGGTTCCTGCAAAAGGAAACCATTGACAGGTTCACTGCCTACAATAGTGAAGTGAGCAGGCGCGGGCTGGGTTTTGACAAGCCAGAAAAGGACAATGCCACCCGCAAGGAACCCTATCCCTCAAAATCCGTTTCCCCTGAAACCTTTGGGCACACAGGCTTTACAGGTATCTGCGTTTGGGTGGACCCCAAAGAAGACCTTATCTATATTTTTATGTCCAACCGTGTTACGCCAACAAGGAACAACAATAAGTTAAGCCAATTGAGTGTAAGGTCCAATATCCAGGAAGCCATCTATGCTGCGATAGATAAATAGGCTTATTTATCATCATCATTTCTTCATAGCTATTAGCTATCAGGAGGTTGCAGTACGGAAACCTTAGAGGACGTTCATTGAGAGGTACGACGCAATCTTGTTTTGAAAGATGGTGAACTGCCCTCAGGATTGTTCAATTCATAGCATCTGGTAGTTTTGTATGATGGAATAGCTTGATAAGAAGAATGGATAGGAGCTTTTATCCATCAATACAAATCCCCAATTAAATTGATTGCTATCAACCTAATTGGGGATTTAATAAATGGGATACTGTTATTGAAGTCCTACTGGAATATTTCTTTTTTTCCTTGAAACAATATAACCGTGTACAAGCGCAATTGCCATTAGAATCGTAATGCCACCATCAATCGGAGCATTATCGTCCACATTTCCGCCCGGGCCACCCGGGTCACTAGCATCTGCACTTACGGAGCCACTTGCACTTCCCCCACTACTCGTGTTGTTAAATGGGCCATTGCCTTGTCCAACGCCGCTGCTTGAAGAAGGTGGAGGGGTAATTTGGGCAACTGCTTTATTGCAACTAGCTCCAATGAGAAAAACCATAACGAACACAAAACAATAAAAAAGTCGCTTCTTGAAAATAATCATACAAATTCCCTCTTTGTTTGGATTCAAATTATTCCTCTATGAATAGAGGTTTACTGATTTTGTTCCCTTCAGATGTTGTAATGGAAACCACGTAATGACCTACTGCCAGTTTTTTACCGCTCCAATCAATCATTTGTGTACCTGTACTGCCCGCAAGCGCAAAAGCTTGTGAGAAAACCAACTGCCCACCAGTATTGAACATTTCCACAGTGTAGTTCCCCTTCGGCATATTGTTCAATTGCAGCGACAGGTTATTGCCCCTTACAGGATTTGGATAGATGGTAATGTCGCTTTTACCGGTAGTCAGGTTCAATAGAATGGTCTTACTGTACTGGGCAGCGCCATTTTGATTGATGATTCTGATACGGTAGTAATTGGTCCCCTTCTGAGGTGATTGATCAAATAGCTCATAGCTGTTTACCAGTCCATTGTTGGCAGCTACAGAACCAATCTTATTGAAGGAAGTACCGTCCAAGGATTTCTCCACTTCGTAGGAAGCAAGCTGGGTCTCGTTGGTCGTGTTCCATTCAATTTGGGCACCGTTATTCTTGGTGAATGCTTTTAACGAGATATTGCTCAATGGCAGCGTAGAAGAAGCCCTGAACACGATGAAGAACCTATTGGTAAAACTGGCCGCCGTACCTGTATTTGCGGTAAAGCTGATGTTGGTAGTATCATTGGCCTTTACCGCTTTTTCAGTGGCAAGGTACTTGTCAATCAAATAGGCACTATTCGTGGAGGTGAAGTTCCTTGTATCAACGGTCAGGGTATAAGTCGCACTGTTGCTGATCTGGTTCAATTGCAAGGGGATGGTGTCAGTTGTAGTAGAACTGCTCCTATGCTCAATACTGATATTTTTGCTGCCCCTGG
>JAHEZD010000048.1:0-27805 GCA_023251255.1 Chitinophagaceae bacterium | reverse complement strand
TGCCCCTGGACACAAAAATATTTTCTGTTCCGTTGGAGATTTTTTCTGCATCATTGGCATCAACACCATTGTTATCTGTAGGAGTAAAAACCACTACGCTGCCGTCCATAACAATATTGCCCCTACCTGTTACAAACTTGCTCAGGTTAACGCCCAATTTATTGGTAGAAGTGGTCCTGAACACACCAGTTAATGTACTGCCCGGGGCCTTGTCACTTTCCTGGATCAGCAGTATGGGGCTTGGTAGGGTTGTTTGCACAAAGAATGCTTGGCCCGGTTGCAGGTATTGGTTGGCATTGGAAGTGCCAGGGGCGGTAGTGGCCCCATCAAAAGTTACATACCCCCCCGATGTTCCAATATTCGGGTCGTATATCCAATAAGTGCCCAATAGGTTTGTTTTGCCAATAGAGTTCCAGTTAATGGCGCAAGGGTAAGGGTTGGCCACGATACTGAAATCGCCATTGGTATTATTCGTGTTCAAGCTGTAGGTAGAAGGATGACCGGTATTCACAACGCCCAAAGTGGAATACGTCACCGAACCTGTAATGATTTCCCCATTCGTCCGCATGGTTGTGGCAGCATTCATGGTAGTAGGAGTAGGCGTGGTATAAAGGTTCACGGTCCTGTCTCCCCTAATCAGGATCCTGTAACCCTGGTACACATCAGGTTTAGTGGTCTTGGTATTGGTAACATTTGTCCAGGTGCCGTTTACAAAAGTGTAGAGCGAAGCTGCACCCGATCCTGTAATGTCCAGACCGGTTGTAGCATCAACCCCACCGGGCGACACACCAGCCACGCCAGTAATATGTGTACCGAGACCAGCCGCTGAACTGCCACTTTCTTGCCAGGTATTGAAAATATAGGTATTGCTATTGGTGTTCACCATTGGTGCAAGGTCCCTGTATGCCCTATTGTTAAGTGGCGAATTGGGGATATACCTCTCCGTGGTGAAACTTCCACTTGATCCATAAGTAATGCTTCCCCCAACTGGTCCAACTTGGGCAGTATTGGTGATGGAGGTTGATTTGAGTGTAACTATCTTGCCGTTCACTGCAAAAGTACCTGCAGTAATTGTCAATAAATTGGTGATGGCCACATCGCTGCCCAATGTGAGGCCTGCACCAGCACCTGTCCTGTTTAAGGTAATGGTGTTCATCAATGAATCTGTTGCAGCCGCATTGAATGCAATGGTTGCGCTTCCGCCGCCACTTCCGCTAACAGTAAGATTGGATGTGGAAGACCCCTTGAAGCTACCTGACATGCTGGTACTTCCCTGGAGGGTAAGCGTATGGCCATTAATGGCCACAAAATCAGTAGAGGCAGAGGTGGTAAGTGTACCAGCAATGGTAACATCACCTGTCAATGATTTGGTTCCAGTACTGCTAACCGTAAGATTGTTATAGGATGAACTGGTAAGTGCCGGAATGTTTTGGCTGCCCGTGGCATTGAACACTACGGTACTTCCCGTACTGGTATAGGTACCTGAACCAGCGGTGAAACTGCCAGAAATATTGACATTACCGCTACTTGCAAGAGTCCTGTTGCCATTGGAGGCATTCAGGTCAATATAAGTGCCCTGCACAATGGTTTGGGACGAACTGCTATTGTATAGTACAGTGCCAGTCCAAGTCTTTCCGCTTGGTAGGGGAGTGGTGCTTGTTTCTTGGGTAGCCAATGAGCCCGTACCTGAAATGGTGCCAGCTAATCCGCTCAATACATAGGTAACCATATCAAAAGTTCCACCAGTGGCTATCGTTAAATTATTGGTAACGGTAATATTGCCAGCAGCAGATTGTGTGCCACTGGTATTGGACAGTACAAGGCTGGGATAGGTACCCACAATGATTGACTGGCCGCCAGTTGCAGCATAGTATTCAACTGTTTGGGTCCATGTTTTCCCCGTGGGGATGGCCGATGCTGTTTTCTGGGTCTTGATGGTTCCTGTACCAGCAATGGTTCCGCCCACAGTGGCCAATTGGTTGGTGCCTAAATCAAAGGTTCCGCCGGACGCTACCGTAAGGTTACTTGTTACGGTGATGGTACCGCTAGCCGTTTGGGTGCCGCTGGAATTGGAAAGGGTAAGGTTTGCATAAGTGCCATCTATAATAGCTTGGCTACCCGTTGCAGCATTGTATTCAACCGTTTGTGACCAGCTTCTGCCGGACGGAAGTGCCGCAGTTGTTTTTTGGGTCTTGATGGTTCCTGTACCGAGCGTTGTTAGCGAACCGCTAATGGCATTGGTTCCCATATCCAGAATAATACCGCCATTTACGGTTAATGCACCGCCCACGGTAATGTTTCCGCTTGCTCCAACGGTTACAGCACTATTGCTTATGGTTAAGTTATTATAATAGGCAAATGCCGCTATGTTTTGAGCTGCAGTGCCATTGTATTCAATGGTGCTTCCTGTAGAAGTATAAGTACCGGAACCGGGCGTAAAAGTATTGCTGATCTTTATTGTTGCACCCAGTGTTCTGCTAGATCCAGTACCATTGAGATTGGTGTAATCCCCGCTTACAATAGTTTGCGAAGTTGAACTGTTATTGTAGTTGATAGTTCCTGCCCAAGTGGAGGAGGGCGGAATGGGACTACTAGCAGTGGATATGGTGTTCAATGTTCCTGTACCAGTTTGCCCTGCAAAAGAACCTAGGTTAACTATATTGCAACTGCTAGCAGCATTCATGGTCAATGTACTGCCACTCTGTAAATCCAATATGCCATCCAGTTGAATGTTTTTTGTAGTGGTTACTGAAATACCGCTGGAAATGGTAAGGTTTACACATGAAACCACCCTGGTAAAGCTTTGCGTGCTCCCTATGACGATTGTTGAACCAGCATCATACGTATTTAAGTTGGAACCAAGTATCGAGTTGTGGATGGCTGCACTGCTATTGTGTATATATGAACCGCCCAAAACCAATATTCCATCCCCACCCAGTCCCGATACCCCAGTTAGAAGCCTTACCGCATGGTTGCTAACAACTGTCAGCGAAGCACCAGCATCTATTTGCAAAGTAATGCCTTCTGGTAGCCAGTTGGCCGTTGTAACCATGCTGTGCCCACTTTGGATAATGTAGGTATCGCCATTATCGGCCGTGAAATCTGTAGCTGGGGAACCCGAGCCGTTTGCTGCAGTATTCCAGTTGCTTAAAACACTTGGTGACTGGTTGGTTCCCTGTGAGTAGTAAGTAGTTTGACTGAATACCGTATTGATAGACAGTAGCATCAATACTGATAAAAGCAAATGCTGGTAAAATTTGTACATAATAATCACACTGTTTATTTCATTACATGTACCGCTCATTGCTATTGCAGCAACAAGTGGCAGTATCGTGTTTCAGGAGAGGGGTTGGGTGGTGTGCTTCTTGGGCTATATTATAATATTCGACTAACTTGGATTTTAGTTCAAGAAACCGAATATCTTTTCAAAAAATGTTTTCTTGGACTGTCTTTCTGATTGTTCCTTCTTTACAATGAATTGTACCAAGCCATCAACGTTCTCAGCTGGTGTCCAATCCGTCAGGCCCTGATACCAGACTAAATCACTTTTTTTAAGGCCTTTCTGACGAACCACTTCCAAGCTATATGGGCCATAAAGAAGCTTACGCTTCTTTAAAATGTATATATTCTTCATCGTTAGATTGACTTGTATATAACTGTTTTTAGGGTAAAATGTTGTACAACAGTACAATTATTTCCTTTACGGGTACACTGTTTAGGGAAAAGTGCCTTTAATAGTTATTGACCTATTAGGGTCAGTGCTTTCTGTACAATTGCATCCTTAGCATTGGCGGCTTCAAAATACCCTTCACTCCTGAAAAGCTGTTTTGCCATTAGTGGCTGTAATTTTTGAATAATGCTTAATTTGTCTTTTATAGGCATTGCTGAGAGGTCGATACTGTCCTTTTTTGCATAGTTTTCCAGCAGTTGCCATTCCTGTTCGCCGGGGTTGAATTGCTTAACTAATTCTGCGGGGGACTTGATTGATTGGAAAAATGATTGGTGCTGCAAATAGTAGTTGTAAATAAAATTGCTGAGGGTGTATTTATAATAAAGTTTGGCAACCTCCTTCTTCATTTTTGAAGTATCCGCGGCAATAAAAATGTTGGGAGTAATGCCCCCACCGCCAAATACTGTATGCCCAGCAG
Organism: Chitinophagaceae bacterium; assembly: GCA_023251255.1. Lineage (GTDB taxonomy): Bacteria > Bacteroidota > Bacteroidia > Chitinophagales > Chitinophagaceae > UBA1930. The sequence goes on along the minus strand of JAHEZD010000048.1, from coordinate 23,657 downwards.
GGGTTTTAAAAGAGGGGCCAATGGGCTTAGAAGTATCCCCTTTTACCATTTCGCCATCCTGGTACCTTTCCATCAGTTCATCCTGGTATTCTTTTTTCGTTTTGTTGCTATAAGGTTTCTGGATATTCCTTCCCAATGGGGTATAGTACCTAGCAATGGTCAAGCGTACCGCACTGCCATCACTCAGGTTGAACTGCTGCTGCACAAGGCCCTTTCCAAATGTGCGCCTGCCAATAATCGTGGCCCGGTCCCAATCCTGCAATGCACCTGTTAGCACTTCACTGGCACTGGCACTTGTTTCATCAACCAGCACTACCAGTTTGCCCTTTTCAAACAGGCCGTCGCGTTTTGTCCTGTATTCGTACCTGCTGCTCTTATCGCCCTTGGTGTACACAATCAATTTGTCGCCTTCCAGGAATTCATCCGCAATGTCCGTAGCCTCTGCCATCAGCCCGCCGCCGTTGCCCCTTAGGTCCAGTATCAGTTGCTGCATGCCCTGTTGCTGCAGCTTTTCAAGGTTTTCCATGAATTCCTCATAAGTTCTTTCCCCAAACTTGTTGATCCTGATGAACCCTGTTTTGGGCGCAATGATATAGGCCGCATCAATAGTGGACACGGGTATGGTGCCACGTATAATGGAAGCAGACTTCAGTTCCCCCTTCCGCAGGAAGCTGATTTTTACCTGGCTGCCGCCTGCCCCCCGCAAGTATTTGCGTATCCCATCTGGATGTATGTCCTTGCCGGTAAGTGCTATGCTATCGTTTACTTTAATGAGCTTGTCGCCAATCATCAGTCCTGCTTTTTCAGAAGGTCCACCTTTGATTACATTGATTATGTTCACCGTATCATCAAACAGTTGGAACTCCACACCAATACCCTGGAAGTTGCCCCGCATTTCCTCGTTCACCTCTTTCACGTCATCTGCAGGAATATAGGTGGAGTGCGGGTCCAAGTGTGCCAATAGGTCGTCTATCACCGTTTCAGTGATACTGTCTGTTTTTATAGGGTCCACATATTTTGCCTTGATCAGGTCCAGCACCTCCTGTATGGACCCCCTTTTAGAACTCTTGAAGAAACTGCTGCCACTGGTTCTTTCCTTCAATTGATAGCCGATCAGCATTCCCAGGACCATTACCAATGAAAACAAAAAAGGTAACCAGACCTGTAATTTTTTACTTCCCATAAATAATTGCTTCTTTGTACTCTTGCTTAAAGCTGCGAATATCTGCATTTAAGTTCAAGAGTACAGCAGATGATTGGCGAAAGGCCCAATGCGGTCCCTTGATGGTACAGTTGTTTAGCAGTAAAGTTCATGTATAAACCATTTTAGCATGCCCACCAAGTTAATAGCCGATAGCGGTGCCACCAAATGTGAATGGTGCCTGATTACCAGTAATGGCAAGAAGAAAACCATTGCCACACAGGGCATCAGCCCCTACTTCCTGAACCAGTTGCAAATAGTGGAACTGTTGCAGCAGGAACTGCTGCCCAAGATCAAGGGCATAACAATTGATGAACTGTTTTACTATGGCACGGGGCTGAGCAATGCCAATAATGCTAGGATAGTAAAAGCGGCCCTGAAGCAATTGTTCCCCAAGGCCAAGGTAGAAGCCAATAGCGACCTGCTGGCTGCTGCAAGGGCCTTGTGCCTGGATCAAAGGGGCATTGCCTGTATTTTGGGAACGGGTTCCAATTCATGCTATTACAATGGCAAGAAGATCATGAAGAACAGTCCCGGACTGGGGTACGTGCTGGGCGATGAGGGCAGTGGCGCCTATTTGGGCAAGAAAGTGGTACAGCATTACCTGTACAGGACTTTTGATGAGGACCTTGCCTCAAGGTTCGAAAAGCATTTCCAGACCACAGCTATTGACATACTGGAAAATGTGTACAAGAAACCATTGGCCAATAGGTACCTGGCATCCTTTGCCATATTCCTTGCCGAGAACCGCGGGCACTATATGATCGAGAACATCATTGAGGACGGACTGAACGATTTCTTCTTCACCCACCTCTGCAAATACCGCGAAAGCTGGACACGGCCCATCCATTTTATTGGCAGTATTGCTTATGGTTTCCGCGATGTGCTGAAGGGCCTGTGCAACTCTTATGAACTGGAACTGGGCACCGTTTTGAAGAAGCCCATGCAGGGCTTGCTGGTTTACCATCAATAGATAGCTGCTTATTGAGTAAGTAAGTAGGCCAATTTTCAAATGGTCAGAAAGCCTATTTATTGACTAATTACGACAAAAAAAGGGTTATTCAAGAAGTTTAATGATATTTATCAGTATAAATCCGCAATAGTTTGCGTTAATTTGCTGCTAATATGTCCACATTCATAAAAGTAACCGAGCAGACGTCGCAATACAACCATCTTGAGGAGATGGGTATCGACGAATTGTTGACACATATCAATACCGAAGACAAAACAGTGCCATTAGCTGTTGAAAAAGCCATTCCCCAAATTGAGAAACTGGTAGCGGCCATTAGCGACAAGATGCTGGCAGGTGGCAGGCTCTTCTACATAGGGGCAGGCACCAGCGGGCGTTTGGGCATTTTGGATGCCAGTGAGTGCCCACCCACTTTTGGTGTGCCCTATGGTTTGGTCATAGGAATCATAGCTGGTGGGGAAAAAGCCATACAATATGCCGTTGAATTTGCAGAAGACAGTATGGAACAGGGCTGGAGCGACCTACAGGAATACCAGGTGAACGATAAGGACGTGGTAGTGGGGCTGGCAGCCAGCGGCACCACGCCCTATGTGATCGGCGCATTGGAAGAATGCAGGAAGCATCATATAACCACGGGCAGTATCTCCTGCAATCCACATTCACCCGTTTCCCTTGCTGCGGACTTCCCCGTGGAAGTGGTAGTGGGCCCTGAGTTTGTTACCGGCAGTACCCGGATGAAGAGCGGCACTGCACAGAAACTGGTACTGAACATGATCAGTACTGCTACCATGATACAGTTGGGCAGGGTGGAAGACAATAAGATGGTGAACATGCAACTGAGCAATGAAAAATTGGTGGACCGTGGTGTGAAGATGATCATGGAAAAGCTATCGCTTAATGATTATGAACAGGCCAGGCAACTGCTGCTGAAACATGGCAGCGTTAAGAAGGCTATTGATGCAGCCGTGCTTGTATAAAGTATGCCAGTTGATGAATATGCTCCGTGCTAAACAATCAAACGGTCTTTGTTTGTCAAAGCAATCACTTCCCATTACCTGGATAGCCATCGGATGCTAGGAGTTGCGAGGAATGAAGCAAAGCAATCTGCCTCCTATTATATGGGGTCCAATCCCTCTTCCCAACCAGCAGGTATCATGAAGCAACCTTCTTGTTTGCATCATTGCCATGCAGGAATCAATCTACCCTCCATTACGGAGAACGCCCCTTCATAACAGTCAGCACCATTCACAAAACAATTAGCTAAACCAATAAGGCCAGCACAAAACTGCCAGTTTTGCAGTGGCGATTTGGGGGTGTTTTTGGGGTGCTGTTTCCGTACTCAAGGCGTACTATTCCCGTACTCAAGCTGTACTCCGAATTTGAGGTAGGATTTGGGGCTTCCCTGCCAAATTATCAGGGAAACTGGAGGCTGCCCCTCAATTTTCCAAACGCTCGAAAAAACAGGTTTTTTTAGGGTGTTTTACCGAACATGGACCGAAGGAGAAGCGAAGGAAGCGACAGCGGGAAAAAGAAAAATTCTTAAAGGGAGCCCAAAGGTGTAACACAAAAAATGTAACAAAATAAAATGTAACAAAAAGCTGGTTACATTTTTTGGGACAGTTTATTTGCTGTACATGTTTTTCGCAAAAGTACGGGCAGAAGTGAAGGATGCACCTGATAAAAATCATCCCCATTCCATATTGTCGTCATTGAAGCATGGCATTGTGTGAAGGAATTTTGTATACAACAATCTCCTACCACATAATAGCTATTGTATGAAAAAAGTAATTATCGTTTTCGATGGCTCCTCCTTGCCCAAGGGCGCATTGGATTTTGCTGCTAGGTTGAACGAACTGCAACCCCTGTTATTAACTGGCGTTTTTTTGCCGCAACAGCACCTGGCAACCCACGGTGAAATAACAAATGGGGAGGTACTACTGGATGAGGAAGGAGCAAATGAAGAACAGCTCCGTTCATTGGTAGAACAGTTCGGCAAAATTTGCCATAGCAATGGTATTGAGTACCGTGTACATGAAAGGGGTACCGCCATGGATATTGCCGACCTTGAACAGGAGAGCCTTTTTGCGGACCTGATTATAGCTAGTAGCGGCCTTTTCTTTGAGGATATGGAAATGAATGTACCAAGCAGCCACTTGGAACATGTATTGCGGCATACTTGCTGCCCTGTACTGCTGGTGCCGGAGAAGTTCGAGTTTCCTGAAAGTATTGTGCTGGCCTATGACGGTAGCGAGGATTCGGTATTTGCCATCAAGCAATTTGCTTACCTGTTTCCCGAACTGGTAAACAAGGAAACAATCATTGTTTATGCCAATATGGATGAAGGCGCAGACTTTCCATACAAGGTGCAGATAGAGGAACTGGTCGTGCGTCATTTCGTCCATTTAACATTGACCAAAATTGAAATAGATCCCCAAAACTATTTCAATACTTGGGTAGCATCCAAGAAATCACCTATACTGGTTAGCGGCTCCTACGGAAGGTCGGGCCTGTCGAAGCTTTTCAGGAAAAGTTTTGCACGGGATATCATAGCCGACCACTGGATGCCAGTGTTCATAGCGCATAAGTAATACTGGAACTGGACCAATAAACCAAGCCGTTATTGCTTAGTGTGGCGGAGTATAGCACAAAGCAATCTAGGTAGTATGGCGGGTTTTATACCGTTCCTAAAAGCTGTGGACCATTTTCACAACGATACAGGAAGTTCCTTTTTCACAGGTATATACATATCAAACGTTACACCCTTCCCAAGTTCACCAGTGGCCGTAATAATGCCAGCATGGTTGTCCACTATTTTCTTTACAATGGCAAGGCCAATGCCCGTTCCTTCAAATTCCTGCTTGGTATGCAGTTTCTGGAACACTTCAAAAATGCGTTCCCTGTACAAAGGGTCAAAACCAATGCCGTTATCGGATATGGACAGGTGGCAGTATTTCTTCCCCGCCACTACCTGTTCATTGTTGATCGTGCTTCCCTTTACAATTTTGCTGTTGATAACAATCTGCAAGGGCCTTAATGGGCTGGCAAACTTCAGCGCATTGCTGACCAGGTTATAGAGCAGTTGCCTGAACTGGAAAGCAATAATGTCCATTTCACAAAGGCCAATAACCGTAATGGTGGCGTTCCTTTCTTCAAGATTGTCTTTCAGGTCGTTTTTGATGTCATCAATGATGGTACCAAGGTCCGTTCTCTCAAACTTCTTTTCGCTGTTGCCCACATGCGTGTAGGTAAGCAGGTCCTCGATCAACTGCTTCATGCGGTGTGCAGTGGCCTGCATCCGTTGGAAATAGCCCTGATTGGAAGGGGACAGTTCCTGGTCACCTTCCAGTATGCGGTTGGCAAAAATCTGTATTTTCCGCAGGGGTTCCTGCATGTCATGGCTGGCAATATAGATAAACGATTCAAGCTCCTTGTTTGCAATGGCCAGCTCAGCGGCACGTTTTTCCTTCTCCTCGTTCTGGAACAGTAGTTCCTCATTGGCAACGATCAGTTCGGCTGCACGTTTCTCCTTCTCCGCATTTTGGAACAGGAGTTCCTCATTGGCAATAACCAGCTCCGCTGCCTTTTTTTCCTTCTCCTTGTTCTGGAACAGTAGTTCCTCATTGGCCACATGGAGTTCGGCAGCCCTCTTTTCCTTTTCATCGTTCTGGAAAAAAAGTTCCTTATTGGCTATCACCAGTTCTGCCGCCCTCTTTTCTTTCTCCCCATTTTGAAAAGCCAGTTCATCGTTCGCAACAATGAGTTCCGCCGCCTTTTTTTCCTTCTCCTTGTTCTGGAACAGCAGTTCCACATTGGCCACATGGAGTTCGGCTGCCCTCTTTTCTTTTTCATCGTTCTGGAAAAAAAGCTCCTTATTGGCTATCACCAGTTCTGCTGCACGTTTCTCCTTCTCCTCATTTTGGAACAGCAGTTCCACATTGGCCAGATGGAGTTCGGCTGCCCTTTTCTCTTTCTCCTTGTTCTGGAAGAAAAGCTCCTTGTTGGCTATCACCAGTTCTGCTGCACGTTTCTCCTTCTCCCCATTCTGGAAAGCCAGTTCCTTATTGGCCATGAGCAGCTCTGCGGTATCCTCCGTAAGGGAATTGATCGTATCGGGTTTGTTGGACATGTGGTTTTTTCTTCTGTTATAACAACGGTCAAACACAGTGGCCTGAATGGGTTATTGTACAACCAATGCAAAAATGGAATGTTTCCTTGACCTGTATGTTACATAATTATGGAAATAAGTTGCATAATTCATACTTTTTATTTAAGCTGATGAAGCGTTTTTAAATTAACTATCTTACATCTATTTAGCAATAGCAACTGAAGATCTATATCAAATACATGGTCAGCATCCGTTGCAAAATGGTGGTGAAGGCAGAGCTGGAGAAGCTGGGCCTTGAGTATGGCCTAGTGGACCTGGGCGAAGCAGATGTGAAGGAAATTACACAGTCCCAACGGGAGCAATTGAAAACCGGGTTACTGAAATCCGGACTTGAGCTTATGGACGACCGCAAGGCCATGCTGATTGAAAAGATCAAGAATGTGATCATTGAAATGGTGCATTATGCCGATGAACTGCCCCGTACAAAAAACTCCGATTATATCAGCGAGAAACTGGCACATGATTATACCTACCTAGCCAATTTCTTCTCCGAAACCACGGGCACCACTATTGAACAGTTCATCATTCACCATAAAATAGAAAGGGTAAAGGAACTGCTGATCTATGATGAACTTACCCTTACGCAAATTGCCTGGAAGCTTCATTACAGCAGTGTTTCCCATTTGTCCAACCAGTTCAAGAAGATAACCGGGCTCACGCCGTCCTTCTTCAAATCACTCAAGAACAAGAAGCGCAACACATTGGACAATGTGTGAATCATGCAACTAATTCCCATAGTTGTGTAACAATTTATATGCGTGGCCTTCGCACCTTTACAAGTGAGCCTATCATAGGTTTCCATAAACCCCTTAAACACTTTTTATCATGAAAACATCAAGAAGCATCCTACTGGTTGAGGACGACAAGGACGACCAGGAGTTTTTCATCCTGGCATTGCAGGGTATTGAAAATGCAACGCTTTACGATGTGGCCAACAATGGCATGGAAGCCCTGGCCAAGCTGCAACATGCCGAAGTGTTTCCCGACCTGATCTTTTCCGATATCAATATGCCGTTGATGAACGGTATGGAGTACCTGACGGAAATGGCCAGGAGCCCCATCATGAAAAACATACCCGTGGTCATGCTCACCACGGATAGGTTCATGGTGGAACTTGCCATGAAACTGGGTGCAAGAGCATGTATTGAAAAACCGGCAGACGAAAAAACCTTGCGCAACAGATTGGAGCAGATGATTTCCTTGAACTGCAGTGAAACAAATTTAAGCAATAGATAATGGAGGCAATAAAAAAGATAGGTATCTGGATGGATGAAGCAAATGCCCACTTGATGGAGTTTTGCAGCGACGCCATGGAAACAACTTCCATAGGCTCGGTAGCTGTGCTGGAAGAAAAAGAAAGTAGCATCAACTTTGCCGAAAGGCCCCTGCTCAATAAAGGGCAGTTGACGCAGGCTGCTTATTACGGTGCTATTGCGGGTGCCGTGGAAACTTATGGTATCATATTGCTGTTTGGGCCCACTGCTGCAAAGCGGGAGCTTTTCTATAGACTCAAAGCCAACAAGTACTTCCTGCAGACCAGGATACAGCTTGTGGAAGCGCAGAAAATGACGGGGCACCAGCAACATGCTTTTGTAAGGGAATATTTCTCAAAACAATAACATGATAACCAGGACAAGATGGGCCCTTGACCATGCACATAGTGAAATCTCCTTTACCATCATGCACCTCATGATTGCGCGCATAAAAGGTACGTTCAAGAAGTTCAGTGCCAATATCCAAACAGCGGGCAATGATTTTGCCACTGCAACAGTTTTCCTGACCGTTGAGATGGACAGTATAGCAACAGGTAATTCGGAACGTGATACCCATTTAAAGAGCGGTGATTTCTTTAATGTGCAGCAATACAAGCAGATGACATTCCTGTCGACTAACGTTGGTACTGCAGATGCTTTGGGCAATCACCTGTTCTGGGGGGAGCTAACGATCAAACAAATAACAAGGACCGTGAGATTAAATGCTATGTTTGGAGGCGTGGCTTTGGATGATAAGGGCAATGAAAGGGCAGGATTCCATATTACGGGCACCATCAATAGGAACGATTGGAACCTTTCCTGGAATGAAAACCTTCAAGTGGGGGGCCTCTTATTGGGTGAGGACATAAGCATTTCATGTGAGGTGGAACTGGTAAAAACAGGTGAACAGGAACTTGAACTGCCCGCCATGAATCAGCATATCATCAATGCATTTCTCTAGAAACCAAACAAAAACAGATACAATGGATACGAATGAGATTGAAAAGGAAAAAGCTTACATCACGGTGGAAATTATTGAATATGTGCCCAACTCCGTTGTTATCAAAACCATACTCAAGAAATCAACAGGCAATATCAGCGTGATTTCTGTGGACAGTGGTGAGGAGCTAACGGAGAAGATAAGCCCATTTGATACCTTTGTACAGGTAATTGATGGCAAGGTGGAACTGGTAATAGGTGAAACGCTGCACATAATACAAATTGGCCAATCCATCATCATCCCTGCGCATGCACCCCACCATGTAAAGCCCGATGGCCGTTTCAAAATGATACAGACCGTCATAAAAAGTGGTTACGAATAGTGCCCATTATTTTGAAGGGATTTATTTGCTGATGTTACGCAAAATGCCAAGTACTGATGTCAGAGCCTGCCTGCCGGCAAAGGCAGGCTTGTCGAAACCTATTTGGAAACCAGATTGCCTTCGGGTAGTTCGGCAAGCTCACTATGACAAGGCTGACATTATTCCCACAATCTTTGCGTAACATCAGTAATCTATATGAATAGTTTCCAGGAATGAGAAGCATACAATAAGTGTTGTTTTTCATAAAAGGAAAAGGCTGTTGAAACTTCGACAGCCTTTTTTGTATGTACAGGTTTTCCTGCTCCCTCTTATTGCGAGGAGTTGCGGAGCATGAAGCAAAGCAGTCTTACATCATTGTCCCCCTAAAGAAAAACAGCTTGCCACTTTCCCATCAATTATTTTTTTGTATTTTGGGTTGCCTGCCAGATTATTTAACCCCATCTAAACTACTGCTATGAAGAAATACTTTACATCCTTGATGTTCGTGTCAATGTCCATGGTGGCCACTGCGCAATGGAACAGCAATATTGCCACCAATCTGGAACTGGCAGCCCTGCCCACTGCCGACATGCAAACGGTTACCACCAGCGATGGCAGAACATGGATTGCCTTCTACCACCAAAACGGCAGCAATTATGATATGCGTGCCCAATTGCTCGATGTGAACGGCAACAAGCTACTGGGCACCAATGGCCTCCTCGTTTGCAGCCAAACATCGGGCAGTGCCACTTATGTGTTCAACGTATGTTTGGATGCTGCCGATAACCTCATCATCGCCTTCCAGTATCAGGTCAGTGGCACCAACACTGCCGTGGTTACCAAGGTCACCACCGCAGGTACCTTGCCATGGGGCACCGCAGGGGTAGTTGTTGGTAATGGCTTGGCACCCTATCCCGCACTGCTCACCACTGGCGATATTGCAGTGGCATGGAACAATGGCACCACCAATACCCTGAACATACAGAAATACTCCACCGCAGGAACAGCAGCCTTCACCACACCCGTAGAAGTAAAAGTAGGCACCACCCTCACTACCCGTGGCCAGGTCATTGGTACCAATGAAGGCACCATTACCATGGTGTTCCAGAAAAAGGGAACAGGTGTTTCCTCCACACTCTATGCACAGCGCTACAGTGCCGAGGGCATAACTGTATGGGCAGCACCCGTGCAGATCAGCACGCAGACCACTTCCTCTGCCAGGTACTATTCCATCCGTGCGGAGGCGGATACCACTTATTTCGGTTATTACAGCTCCGTGGGCAGCCGCTTCAATTCCTTTGTGCAAAGGGTCAATCCAGATGGCACCATACCCTATGGCAGCAATGGCGCGGCCTTTGACGATAACCAGGGTTCCACCGATAATTACCAGCAGGCCACCAATATAGCCCTGGCACCGGGCTCCAATTATCTATGGGCCCTCTGTACCTATAGCAATACGGGCCAGTCCCAGTATGGCATCTATGTGCAGAAGTTCCTGAAGGGTACAGGTGCCAAGCAATTGGGCAGTGCTGCCAAGAACCTCTATCCCATTAGTGCCAATTTCGATACACAAACAGGCCCCATTACCCTAGTGAACGATGCGCCCATCTTCATGCACTACAATGTAAATTATATAATCTATGCTTCCCGGCTCGATGCAAGCGGCAACTTTGTTTGGCCGGGCAACTATGTAACGCTCAGTTCCACCACAGCAGGTGGGTCCACACCAAAGGGCAGGTTCAACTTCAGCTATATCAATGGTCAGGGTGTAGCTGTATGGTATGAAAACAGGGGGACGGAATACCGTGGTTATGCACAGAACATCACTGCTGCGGGAACCACAGGGCCGGCCTTGCCAGTACTGTTCTCCTCTTTCCTTGGCAACCGCAACGGTAAGCAGCATGACCTGTTCTGGACCACCGCCACCGAAACCAACAGTAAGGGCTTCTATGTGGAAAGAAGTGCCGACGGAACAAGCTTCAGCAGTTTGGGCTATATGGCCAGCAGGGCCATCAATGGCAACAGCCTCGTGTCCAACAACTATACCTTTATCGATGCACAGCCCTTGATGGGCAACAATTATTACCGTTTGAAGCAGGTGGACAAAGATGGCAGGCCAACCTATAGCGGCACCATACTGATCAAGCAGGACAAAACAGGTAATCTGGTACTGAACATGGTATACCCCAATCCTGTAAAGGACCAGCTCAGGCTCTCCATAACATCCATTGCAGCCACCAGTGTCAGTTATACCATTACCAGTGCAGCAGGTAAAATAGTGCAGCAGCAAACAGGTCCTATTTCATTGGGCAGTAACCTGGTCACCATGCAAGTAGCAGGGCTGGCCAAGGGCCATTACTTTATTAAAGTCATCAATGAACTAGGGGAGGGCAGCACACAGCCATTTGTGAAGGAGTAGTAGGAGGAAATAGGCTGTTCCGCAGATTATTTAGGAAATCATATTCATGTGGGCTCGTATTATTTTACTGGTTCCTATCTAAACACTTATAGATAAAACTACATTGGTTGCTAACTTGACCCTTATTTAAATGAGCGGGACCCGTAGAAACGGGTCCCGGTATTATAAACTAAACTAAGACTAATGCTACAATGAATTTCCCCCTCATTGTAGCGGGTATGAAAAAAATAGTTAGCGTAAGCATCTTGCATAATTCCTTTGGAAATCCAATCCCGTAATCATTGATACGGGGAGTTGCAAAGAATGAAGCAGATCAACCCAGTTCGCAAAGTGGAATTTTAAAGTGCCCACCGTTGAAACAGCGGGCCGGAATCGATCTTCTTCTGATAATAAATCCAGGCCATGGATATGCCCCGGCTTCAAACTAACACTGCTTGCTGTATGCAGTAATTTTAAGAAGCTGTTTGAGTTAATTGTTTAGCATGCATATGCATTATTGCGTTTTTTTCTAAATAGTTTATTTCAGGAACCTGCCAACCGCTGCAGTACTGCCATCAGCAGCAACCATCTTCAGTACATATACACCTTTGGACAGGCCGCTCACATTGAAACGGACAGTGTTGCTGCCCCCCGATGAAACCTGTAATGACTGCGTGGCAACGGCCTTTCCTGCAGCATCGTGTATCATTAAGGTGATTCCGGTGCCCTCCTTGCCTGTAACCAGTACATGCAGTATATCGGTCACTGGATTGGGGTACAGGGCAACAATGCCCGCATTGCTGGTCCTGTTGCCTTTCAGTAGCACAATGCTGCTGTAATTTGTATGCCCGTCCTTGTCCACTTGCTTCAGCCTGTAGTAGTTATTGAAGGCGAGTGGCTTGCTGTCGGTAAATTCATAGTCCAGCACGGCATTGCTGTTGCCGTCAACGGCCTTGCTATTAATGAACGATAGGGCACTGAACGCTATGCCATCTATACTGCGCTGCAGTTCAAAGCCCTTACTGTTGTTCTCTGTTGCCGTTGACCAAAGCAGTAGGTTCTTCACCTGCTGGCCAATTCCCTTGAATTCCAATAAGGTTACTGGTACTGTGGAACTGAATTCGTCAGCACCAATATCCGGTATCGTGGCACTTCTGCCGTCCCCGTCAAAGTCCGTGGTAACAGAAGCAATGGGGGTACCCGCATTGCTTGCAGCAGAAGCCACCGTTAAGCTGATGTGCAGGTTGCCTGTGGCCACTGTTCCAATGGGGTTGATGAATTGGGGGTTGCCCACCTTGCTGTTTGCATCGCCGCTTGTCCATGGCGTGGCCGCCGCATAGGTTGCAATGGCCGTAGTGCCGCCATCTGCCGAGGCAAAACTGCCCCCGGTACCCGTGTATTGGTACACATTGTAATTGCAGGTAGGTGCAGAAGCGGTACTGTTCAGTGCGATAGCGTAATGGGTGCCACCAATGGTAGCATTGGAACGCACATTGGAAAAGATATTGTTCCTGATATCATGGGTGGCCGCCACTGTTCTCCTGAAGGCGAATGTAGGGGTGCTAGCAGTGGCACTTACCAATGTTCCGCCTATATAGATACTGTTGTGGTAGAAATTGTTGGCCGATGCCGAAGCAATATTGATACCGCTCAATGACAATGCCATGGTAAGGTCCGTACCATCGGGATTGATGCCCAAGCGTACCATATTGTTTGTGAAACTGGATGTTCCAGCGTTGGCATAGATGCCCGTAACCACAGCCGCAGTATTGGCCGCCGTTAAACTGTGGATTGAATTGCGCGATACCGTATTGGTAACCGATGTGGTACCGCTATAATAAAGACCTATCACGTTCACGGCCCCCGATGTGGCGGTGCTCACAAGGGAGTCGATGGTGTTCTGCGACACATTGCAGCCAGTAGCGTTAGTGGATGCTGCACAGATGCCAATAATGGCACTGCTGCCCAACGTTGCCGTACTCAGTGATGCATTGTACAGGTTCTTGACCGTATTGCCAGTGATGCCACCGCTCATGGTAGCAGTAGTGGAGGCAATATTGATGCCCACCACCTGCGACACTGTCGTGCCGGAATAAAGGTAATTGCAACTGAGCCCGGAAATGGTATTGTTCGCAATGGTAAGCGTTGGCGAACCCGAACCCACCTGGATGCCATTGATGTACCTGCCGGATGTTGTACCCGTATTGGATGCGGTAATATTGGTAATGGTATTGTTGCTCAGGTTGCCCACAATGGAAGCATTGGTAAATATGCCGGAGAAATAGCTGCCCGCTTCGGTAAGGAGGATATTGCCAATGATATTGTTCTTGACAGCCACATTATAGGTGCCACCAAGGATGACCATATGGTTGGGCACGCCGCCAGTGGCCGTAATGGTAATACCCCCTGAAGCAGCACCACTGGTTCCGGTGGCCGAACCAATGGTATTGCCCGTAACCGTTCCCACGTTCACATTGCCGTTGCCACTGGTAACCGTAATGCCATGCATGGCATCGCTTGATGTGCTGGAAGTAATGGAAATATTGGTGATGGTATTGCCCTGCACCGATGTAGCCGCCTGTGCGGTTGCAGCATCTGCCAGTTCCAGTCTCACAGCTTCAAAATATCCAGTGGTACCGCTGCTGAACGTATAGGGCGTTCCTCCGCAACCGGGCAAACTGCCCCCAATATAGTTGCCCGTAACCGTAAAACCATTGCCTACTTCGCCCACGAAACTGCCACGGTAGGGAATCAGCCAAATGGCACGGTTGTAGGAAGTGGCAGACGATGAAACGGTAATGGCAGATGTTTGGAAGAAACTGTTGCTGGTAATGTTCCATCCTGTGTTGCCATAATTCGCTTCAATGCCCACGGAATTGGCAGTGGAATAATAATCGTAGATATTGTTGTTGGACACCGTATCATTATCATTGAACTGTGCCACATAAGCTGCAGTGCTGCTTTGGTTGTCATAACCCAGGGAATAGATACCAATAGATGGCGTGGTGGTGCCGGAACCCGAGGAGTGGACATTGCAGTGGTCGATGGTATTGTAATCATTGCCTGCAGCTCCATTGTTGCCAAAATAGACAACACCCGATAGCGTGGTTGGTACATTGGCAGCAGTGGTGTTCTGCCCCTGCAGGTCGCAATACCTCACACTGTTCCTTGATGCTCCATTATCCATTCTTATGGCAGCGCCAGCAGCATTTGTATTGATGATGTTGAGGTTGATGCTGTTGGTGCTTCCTGCTGCAGTTACTGCTATGGTTGAACCAATGCCACCGGGGCGGCCATCAATGGTAACATAGGAACTGCCATTGAAATCGACCGTAGGGCCAGCATTGGAACCGTTAATGACAAGTCCGTTGGCTCCGGTGGCCGGGCGGATGGTCAATGTATTAACTGCTGTAAGGCAGGCACTGGAATTGAGGGTTATGGGAAATGTTTCTGCTGTGCTTACATAGTTGCTTTGCAGTTCCAGCACAACGGCTCCACTAAAGCCTGACGAAATACCTGTCAATGCCGATGTGAGCGTTGTATAAGTGCCTGAAGGCCCTACCGTTAGGGTGCCACTGGGCCCGCTACAAGCGGTAGTGCTCTGTATGCCTGAAAGACCCGTACTGTATTTGGGGCCACCGATACAGGATGTGTTGGTGTATGCGTAAACATAGTAAGTATAGGAGGTAGACGCAAGTAGCCCTGTACTGCTAAAAGTAACGGGTGTTCCCACTGCAACCACAATGCCTGCTCCCAAGGAAGCACCCACTGTATAGGAAGCCCCGTCTGTTGGGCCCGTAATGGTTGCGCCGGTAAGGTAACGTACAATAACGTACCCACTGGCACCTCCTGATGATGCGGTGAAGCTGCCATTAATTTGGGCAGATGCAGGCGTCAGTACCAATGCAGTTGGGGCAGTGGGTGCAGCACATGCAGGGAAGCTAATGAAGTTTCCAGCATCCGCACCAATATCCACTGGTGTCAGTCCACTACGTGCCTGTCCGTCATAGTCATCGGTTATAGCTGCAATAGGGGTGCCTGTTCCTTCTACCCATGTAGCCCCGGAGGGGGCAATATGTAAATTGACCAACGTAGCCGTACCTGTTGGGTTGATGAACTGGGGGTTGCCCACCAAACTGTTCAGGTCCGTAGTTATCCAACCTGTTGTGTAAGCTGCCACATCGGCTGTGCCGCTATAAGCAAATGTGCCCCCTGTACCCGTGTACTGGTATACATTATAGTTTGCCGTGGCGCCTGTGCTGGAAGTGGTGAAATAAGTGGTGTAGTGCTTGCCACCAGTTGTTGCGTTAGAACGGTTGTTGACAAAGACATTGTTGCGTATATCGTATGTGCCCGAAGTGGCAGTTCTCCTGAAAGCAAACGTATTTGTAGCAGTAGTGCCAACACCAGTACCGCCTATATAGACACTGTTATGGTAGAAATTATTGGCAAAAGTGGTAGCTGCCCAAATGCCATTCAACGACAGAGCAGAAGCGATGTCTGTACCATCTGCCTTTATGCCCAAACGTACCATATTGTTGGCGACAGTTGTTGTTCCTGCATTCATCAATATACCAGTAACCACACCTGTACCTGTAGTGCTTCCTGATGCATCCAAGCTATGTATGAAGTTCTTGTAGATGGTATGCGGTACGGTACCGCTTCCATTAAAGTACAGCCCTGTTACTACAACAGCAGCATTGCCTGCGGCTACAAGGGAGTCAATGGTATTGCTGCTCACGTTGAATGCCAATGCATAGGTGGAGTTCATGGAAATGCCCAGTACCGAAGCTGAAGCCCCGGTGCCAGTTACTGCACTGGCATTGTACAGGTTCTTGATGGTGTTGCCTGTAATGATGGGGCACTGTATGGTTGAACTGGAAGATGTACCTGAAATGGCTACCCCTACTACCTGGCATACAGTGGACCCCGTGGCAAGGGAGGCATTGGAGAGGTTGGAAATGGTATTGCCAGCAATATTCACTACTAAAGTGCCGGATGATATATTGATGCCCTTTACAAAGGATGCGGTGGTACTTGTACTGGATACATAAATACTGTTGGTGGCGGAACCACCAATCGTATTGTTGTTAATGTTCAATGTACCATAGGAATTGTCGAAAATGCCGGAGAAGTTGCTGCCGGCACTGGTCAGTTCCATGCCCCCAATAATATTGTTGGACACATTGAAAATGGCAGTGGCAGCAGTAGTGCTACCGGATGATATGAACAGCCCGATGCTATGGGCCCCGCTGCCCGCAGCAATCGTAATGCTACTGTTCACTGTTGCGGAGCCGATGGTGTTTCCGGTTACTGTACCCACATTCACGCTGCCATTGGCAGAAGTAACCGCAATGCCATGGAAAGGATCGGCAGTGGCAGTGGATGTAATGGAAATATTGGTAATGGTATTGCCCTGTACCGAACTGGGGTTGGCAGTAGTGCCGTCGGCAATCTCCAAACGTATGCCATCAAAAACATTCGCCTGTGCCGTAAGTGTGTAAGCGGTACCCGTTGCTCCCGGGGCCGAGCCTCCTACGTAGTTGCCCGTAACCACAAAGCCATTGCCCACACTTGTGCCATTGGTCCTGTTGGAAATAATCCAGATGGCCCTATTGTAACCAGCAGCAGTAAAAGTGCATGTAGCAGTTTGGAAGAAACTATTGTTCTTAATGGTCCAACTATCCGCACCCTGGTTCAGCTCAAGGCCTACTGAATTACCGCTTGCAAGGAAATAATCATAAATATTGCATGACGAAACAGTATCCTTGTCATTGAAATTTGTATTAAGCCCGGAATTGGTTGCACCCAAGGAATAGACACCCATAGAAGGTAGGTTCGCACCCGTGCCCGATGAGTGGATATTGCAATGGTCTATCAGGTTGTTGTCATTGCCATTGGTTCCAGTGCTGCCAAAATAAACAACACCGGACAAAGTTGAAGGAACGTTTGCTCCTGTATTGTTCTGCCCCTGCAGGTCGCAATAAACAATCCTGTTGTTGAATGATTGATTGTCCAACCTGATGGCAGCGCCGGCAATATTTGTATTGATGATATTCAGGTTGGTTGCATTATTGGCACCTGCTGCTGTAACGGCTATTGAACTCCCTATGCCCCCGGGGCGGCCATCGATGGTTACATAGGAACTTCCATTGAAATCGATGGTGGGACCAGCATTGGAGCCATTGATCACCAAGCCATTTGCCCCTGCTGCTGGACGTATGGTAACGGTATTGGTACTGTTCAAACAGCCGCTATTGCTAATGGTTATTGGGAAAGCCTCGGAAGTACTTGTGTAAGTGCTTTGCAGTTCAAAAGTAACAGGCCCGCCAATGCCACTTGCTGTTGCTGCCATTGCTGCAGTCAATGTGGTATAGGTTCCTGTTGGGCCTACGGCAATGGTTCCGCTTGGCCCGGCACATGAACTGGTAGCTTGTGAACCAGTTAGGGGAGAAGCTGAATTATAAACTGGCCCTGCACAGTTTGTCAGGTTGGCCGCATAAACGTAAAAGCTATAGGTAGTGGAACCAGTTAAACCTGTAGTGCTAAAAGTAGTGGAAGCCGATAATTGGACCACGGTTCCTGTACCCAATGCCGCACCTGCGGTATAAGTGGTTCCATTAACAGGTGCGACTGGCGTACCCCCCGAAGGGTAACGTACAACCAAGTATTGGTCGGCAGTTGTTGCGGTAAATGAGCCATTGATCTGTATAGTGGAAGCTGGACTTAGCAACAAGGCTGTTGGTTGGGCTGCAGGTGCGGTACATGAAGCATTGATACTTACACCCATCACTTGCAATGCCCCGGTAGAGGATGTTTTTGTGATGGTAACGCTAGTAATGTCCTTGCTATAATTTGTCCCACTTAAAGCCAATGGCATCTGGTACAAACGGGGGTTTGAGGAAGTGCCCCCATTGTCCAATGCTGTATTATTGGTTCTACCAATTCCCTGAATGGCAACCGGCGTTCCTCCGTACCAGTCTGCTACGGATTGGTTGGAGAAAACCTGTGTGGTGGCATCGCTGAAATTGATGGTAACATCCGCCGTTGAAATGCCTGAACCAGATGTTACTAGGAGGTAGACCGTCCCCGCTTTTTTGGTTGTATTGAAGGTAAGGGTGCCAGATGCAGCTTGTGTTACCAATCTTAATGAGTTATTCAGGGTTGCATCTGCCAGTTGAAAGCTCAATCCTGTGGTTGTGATGCTATTGATTAAGCCATTTGTAGGTAAATAATAAGTGGGGGTACCAAAAGCAGTAAAACTCTGGTTCAGGAAATAGTAGCCTGCATTGTCCACATCGGCAGTTACAGATGATGCAAAAACTGCCCCATCGGCAATGACGTCTGCATTGTAACCACTTACCGCAACAGCGGAATAATTTTGTGCTTTGCCAAGAAGTGCCAAGAAGGCGAAGCAAATACCCAAAAGCAATTTTCGGCCTAACAGTTGCTTCGTTGGTTCTTGACAAGGAAAATGGTTAATACCTTTCCGTAAAAAAAGTAGAATTACATGGTACATACATCAGCGTTTTGTTGTTTGAAGAGAAGATCCATTGGAATTGTTTGACCGGTGAAGAGTTCGGCAGTGATAGCCCCCATCACTGGAAATGTGGTTCCGATAAAGTTCTTGGATTGTATTATCCTTATGTCCTTTTGAGGGCGACAAAAGCACGACATTCAATAATTGATGTGATAATCGATTGATTATTATAGTGATTATTTATTTTGCTTTAGCGGGTTCGTATAGCAGATATTGTGTTCCATGTACAACTTAGAAGCTATTAGGGTCAATTGTTTAGGATACATTATTTCGATTCTCTGAACGAAACAAGGCAGGGCCGATAACTATCGGCCTATGGTGAAGAATCCGATGGCTATCGGCTTGCAGCCATAAAGGCGGGACAAGGAATATCAAACAATTCACTCAAACAGTTTCTTATGCTATGTTCAAATTGCAGTTATCTATTTTTCAAAGGCTCCCGCCTAACTTTTTTCAACCTTTTAAGGCCATAGCCTGCCCCTGCGGCAATCAATAGCGATAGCCCGCCATCAATTGGTACATCATCCACATCATCACCGAAGCCGGGCTGGGCATGGAGCAAACAGGGTACGAGGAAACATATTGCCACAAGCAGCAATTGTATGGTCGATATTTTCAGTTTCATGAGAATCAGTTTTACTGGTTAAAAGTGTTTGCATGTCCAAATGCCTTTCGGGGTATTTGAACATGCAAACATTGGGGGGTATTGGTTTTTCTATTGTTTGATGAAGGTTTGCGATTGCTTGGTTCTCCCATTTATCAACTGCATGGTATATGCACCATTGCTCCAGTTTTTGATATGGATGGTTTGTTTTCCCAATGAAAGCTTGCCTGCTTCGATGTTCATGATTACTTTGCCTCCCATGTCCATGATGCGGATACTGGTGGCCTCCTGATCATTCAAGCCATTATAATTAATGGTCAGGACGTCGCTTGCAGGGTTTGGTGAAACCTTTATTTCCATCAAGCTACTGAGCACGGGAAGCTTTGTTTTTTCAAATACAATAGCAAACCTGTTATTGGCAGATGACAATGGATTGTTGTCGATGGAGTAATTAACAGCAATTGCATCATTGTTTTTGATAGCTGACCTCGTATGTAGATAAGTATCTATTAAATAGGCTTCTAGAAAACTGCTTGTGAACCCTTCACCGCTTATTTCAAGCATGTAGTTCCTGCTCAGCATATTTTGCATGTTCAACCACATGGTGTCCTGCTGCTGGGGCATCGGCGTACCGTTCAGTCCAAGTAGTTTTCCATTAATCTTCACAGATATGTTTTCATCAGGATTGCCAAATTTGTCAGCATCTTCCTTATCAATTGCCTTGCTGAAATCATTGGAAAAAACAATGGCTGCCGCATCTGCTATTTTCTTTGAAGCATAATTCTGCTCCAGGTAAAGATTGATATCCAGTCTTCCTATGATGTTATAGGTTGTCCTGAAAGTAGTGGTCAAGTTGCCATTGCTTGCTGCCTTGTTTGCTTCAGTAAAACTGATGCTTGGGCCTGTACCAGTTGTTTGCACAAAAACAGCTTGGCCTGGTTGTAAGTATTGGTTAGTTGCTCCGCCACCGCTTGCCCCGGAACCAGTGGTATAGGATACATAGCCACCACGGTTGTTTGTGCCAGCTTTGGTAGGGTCCCATGAATAATAAGTGGCAGCCATATTTGTTTTGGACAGAGCGTCCCAATCTACAGGTGCCCAATAAGGGTTACCAATAAAACTGTAATCATTGGTCGTGCCGCTGATGGTCGGAGTGGCCAATACATTGGTACCGGTACCCGTTGAATTGAATACAACAGTACCTGTTGTTAATGCACCTGTAGCCCTTAAAGTAGTAGCGTCAATCGTTGGCGTGTTGGTGTTCAGGTCCACTGCACGGCTGCCCCTTATCAGGGTCCTGTAGGCAGTTCCGGCAGAAAGGATATTACTGTTGGTATTGCTGATGCTGCTCCAGGTCTGGCCACTGTTATTGCTAAAAGTGTACATGCTTGCCCCCCCACTTGACGTGGCATCAAAACCATTCAGGCCTGTTGAGCTTCCTGTGATATGTGTGCCATAACCGGGGTTTGAATTATTATTGGTAGAAGTGCTGGTATTGTTCTGCCCCTCCTGCCAGTTGGCTTTGATGCTGCCGGTAGAGGTGACACCAGGTGTCAGGAAACGGAAACTTCTTTGGGATGCAGGAATGAACCTTTCCACTGTTACATTCCCACTGATTGTTCCGCCTACAGTACCTACCAATGCTGTATTGGTGATGGATGTGGATTTCATGGTAAGGTTTCCGCCTGTTGCCAATGTGCCCAAAGTAGGGTAGAGGTACCCATATATGTATAGTTTGTTGCTTAGTGAAACAATTGCACCAGAGCCATTCACAGTTAATGTATGGAGGGCATTGGTTGTGCCATTGGTGGTTTGGTCAAAATATAAGGAAGAGGATCCTGTACCATTCAATACAAGGATGGATGAAGTCGAGCCTTTCAATAAACCTGTTCCCCCAATATTGCCGGCCACGGTATATGTTTTCCCATTCAGGTTCAATGTGGCAGATGGTTGTAGCGTTATGTTTTTTACGGAACGGTTAGTTGATAATACAGGCATATTGGTGGCACCTGTAGGGATGGTGATATTGCTCGAAGCTGTTGGCACGCTCGCATCGGACCAGTTGCCTGCTACATCATAATCGGATGAAACATTGCCCGTCCAGTAACCCGTAACCGTAGTCGCAAATTCATCCGCACCAATGTCCGGTGTCGATGAGAAACGTGTGTCGCCATCATAATCATCTGTATAACCTGCTATTGCAACGCCTGCATCGCTTGCAGCAGAAAGAACACTTGTATTGATATGCAGGTTCAGTGCAGTTGAATTGCCTATCGCATTGACAAATTGGGGGTTGGCAGCAAAACTGTTCACATCAGTTGCTGTCCATGATGCACTGTATGTTGCAACATCTGCTGTACCGGAGTAAGCAAATACGCCACCTGTACCCGTATAGCCATAGACATTGTTATTGAGTGTGGCATCGGTTGCCGTAGTAGTGAAAGAGATGGCATAATGGGTTCCTCCAGTGGTTGAGTTGGAACGTTCATTATAGAAGATGTTGTTCCTTATATCATCCACACCAGATGCAGCAGATCGCCTGAACGCATAGCTAGCATTAGCAGTTGTATTGTTTACTGCACCTCCTACATACACACTGTTGTAGTATATTTTTAAAACGCCCGTACCTCCTTTTAGGATGCCAAATAGGGGAGCAGCAGTTGCAAGGTTTGTTCCGTCGGACTGTATGCCCAAACGGACCATATTGTTCACAACAGTACCAGTACCGGAACTGAACTCAATCGCCCTTGCACTTAAAGATGGGTTATCGGCAGCCACATCGAAACTGTGGACAAAGTTTTTGGTGATATTTACTGCATTAGCAGTTGGCCCCGCTACAAATATGCCTTCCATCAATATTGCTGTGGAGGTAGAGGCAGAGGTTGATTTTAAAGCATAAACCTTGTTGCCAGTTATACTGGAAACTGCTGCTGCCGTTGTGGTGTAAAGGATACCACCAACGGTGGCACTTGAGCCACCACCTGTTTGTGCAGCAGCACAGGACAGGTTGAAAATGGTATTGCCAGTTATTAATGGAACAAATGGCGTTGTACCTACATAGATACCTGCCACCTGTGCCCCACTGGTAGTTGAAGTAGTAGCATTGGTAAGGTTCGCAATGCTGTTATTGGTGATGTTGATGGTTCCTGCACCTGATGAGATATTGATTGCCCTCACAAACTGTGAAGTGGTGGTGGTGTTGGATGCATTGATACTGTTGGAAACTGTGGTGCTGCCAATTGTATTGCCATCAATATTTACGGTGCCCAATTGGTTGTCGAAAATGCCGGAGAAATTGCTGCCAAGGTTTGGCATGGTAATGCCTCCGATGGTATTGCCCTTCACATTGATTACAGAACTGCTGCTTGCTGCACTATTGGAAATGAACAGTGCAATGGAATGTGAACCACTACCTGCTGCAATGGTAATGGCATCATTACCAGTTGATGAACCAATAATATTCCCCGTTACCGTGCCAATATTTACATTGGCATTGGATGACGTAACCGCAATACCGTGAAACACATCATTGGCACTTGTAATGGTACTTGTAATGGAGAGGTTGGTAATCGTATTGCCTTGTATGGAGCTGGCGTTCGCAACAGTACCATCAGCCACTTCCAAACGTATCCCATCAAAATAATTGGCCTGGGCAGTTAACGTATAAGCTGTACCAGCAGCCAATGGCGCAGAGCCTCCGATATAATTATTGGTAATAATAAAACCATTACCTACACTTGAACCTGCAGTCCTGTTTGGAATGGCCCATATAGCCCTATTGTAACCTGCTGCTGTAAAGGTTCTTGTACCTGTTTGGAAGAAACTGTTGCCAGTGATGGTCCATGCATTCACGCCTTGGTTCAGTTCAATACCGGCAGAGTTGCCACCAGCAGCAAAGAAGTCGTAAATGTTTGAATTGGAAACAATATCGTTGTCATTGAAATTCACATTCGAACCAGCGTTGGTAGCCCCCAATGCATATACAGCAATGCTTGGCATATTGGTTCCTGTGGAGTGAATATTGCAATAGTCAATCGTATTGTTGTCATTGCCTGCGGTACCATTGTTTCCAAAATAGACCACACCTGCAAGTGCGGTAGGTACATTGGCTGCAACGGTACTTTGCCCTTGCAGGTCACAGAATTTGATGGTATTGTTGGATGCCTGGTTATCCAACCTTATGGCTGCACCAGCAGCATTGGTATTGGTGATGTTAAGGTTTACG
>JAHEZD010000166.1 GCA_023251255.1 Chitinophagaceae bacterium | reverse complement strand
TTGTCCACTACCATGCCCAGCACAATGATAAGCGCAGCCAAAGAAACCTGATGCAGTTCCACATGCATGAGGTTCATGATGCCGAAGGTGATGAGGATGGAGATGGGGGCAGCGATGGAAGAAACTGCCGCCACCCTTAAAGGTAGCAACAGCATTACCACAATGATGACCGACAGGATGGCCAAGCCAAATTCAACCATAAAATGGCTGATACTTTCAGCTACCACTTCCGGCTGGTTTACAATGGTATTTATTTTGATGTCATCAGGAAAGCTACTTTGTAAAGCCTTTAATTTGGCATCCACCTTCTTACCAAATTCCACAATGTTGTTGCCCGGTTGCATTTCTGTGGATAGCAGTAATACTTTATCATTGCCTATACGTATAAAAGAAGATTCTTCCTCGTAACGGCGTTCAATACTTGCCACATCTTTCAGGCGAACGATTGTGCCCTGAGGAGTAGTGTAAATAATCTGGTTGGCAATATCTGCTGCTGTTTTGTACTGGCTGTTGGTAAATACGGGAATGGTATTGGAGGCAATGGTCATCTCGCCGGAATAACCTGTTACGTTCTGGGCCTGTAATACCTTTACAATGGAGGAAAACCCAAATCCGTACTGCTGCATTTTCCGGTCATCCACTGTTACATATAGTTGTTGCCGCTGTCCGCCGCTCCTGTTTATTTTTGATACTTCGGGAATGGGCTTCAATGCATCTTCCATTTTGTCCAGATAGTTCTCCAGTTCTGCATAGCTTCTTGTGCTGGAAGATACTGCTATGATCTGTGCGGTTACATCACCAAAATTACTGTTCACCACAGGGCCTATTACTCCGGAAGGAATGTTTTGACGGACTACTGTGTTGAAACCATGCTGCAGGGTAGCCCAGAATTTTTTCCTGTCTTTGACGGTTGTGTAAAGGTGCACTGTAACAAATACTTGCCCGTCCTTGGTTTGTGAAGTGGTTTTGTTTTTGTCCACTTCTTCAAAAGAAAACAGGTGCTGCTCTATTTTATTGGTTACCTGCTTTTCCATTTGCACTTCATTGGCACCGGGGTAAAAAGCATATACCATTGCCACTGGTGAATCTATCTTGGGGTCTTCGGACCGTGGCATGTTCATGAGGGAATAAAGGCCCAGCAACAGCAGCAAGAGGGTAATAACAATGGTAACCTGCCGGTACTTCATAGCGGCCTCGATGAAATTTATTTTTCGTTTTTTCATAACCTTAGTAGGATGTTTTTATAATTAT
This sequence comes from Chitinophagaceae bacterium, assembly GCA_023251255.1. Lineage (GTDB taxonomy): Bacteria > Bacteroidota > Bacteroidia > Chitinophagales > Chitinophagaceae > UBA1930. The sequence continues at coordinate 4,214 of JAHEZD010000166.1, read as the reverse complement.
TTGGCAGGGGTAAATATTATTGGAAGCTTATAGTGGCACCGTCTTGCAGCTTTGTCTGCCCGGCTACGATGATATTGTCTCCCGGTTGTAATCCATCGGTTATGGTTACCTTGTTACTGCCTGTTAAGTTTCCTGTAGTTACCCTCTTCTTAATGGCCCTGTTGGTTGTATTGGCCACAAAAACATAGGAAATATTGTCTGCATCCCTTATAATTGCCGTAGCCGGAATTATTATGGCATCCGTCATTTTATTGGTATGGATTTGCACATTGGCTATCATGCCAGGTAGTAATTTGCCCGCACTGTTGTTTAGTTGGATTTTTACTGCATAGGTTTTTGAAGCTGCATCTGCTTGGGGATTAATAATACTGATATTGCCCTTCAAGGAATCATTTAAAGTGGGGATGAATACGGTGGCTGCAGTTTCTTTTTTCAGGTTGCCCACTTCGCTTTCCGGAACGGAAACTTTGGCATATACTTTATCTGTTTTTACAATGGTAAATGCAGGTATGCCAGGTGCAGCAGTGCTTCCGCTTTCTATTAGCTTGGCCGTAACAATACCGGGCATGGGTGCATATAGGCGACTATCTGCAATGTGTTTTGCATTGATGCTTTTATTGGCCCTGGCCTGCGCTACTTTGGTTTTAATGTCAATAAAGTCCTTTGCAGGAAGGCTTCCTTTTTCATAGAGTCCATTTAGGCGCCCATATAGGTCTTCTGCTTGTTCCAGTCCTGCATTGGCAATAGCCAGTGCATTGATATATTCGCTTGCATCAATAGTTGCCAGCAACTGACCCTTTTGCACCAACTGGCCTTCCTGCACTGCTACGTTATTTACTACACCAGCTACCGCAAAACCAACCTGAACGGTATTGTCTGGTTCAATGGTACCCGAGTAACTGAATTGTTCTAAGCTGTTTGTTTTTTGTACGGGCTCTACAGTAACATTAATGGGCTGTACGGTTACGGGTTTTTCTTCGTGTGCGCAACCTGAGAATATGGCTGCTGCCGCAATAAATAGGGCTTGTAATTGAAATTTTGATGTCATACTGTTTCTTTGTTGATGATGGGATTTTGATAGGGCAAAGGTGAAACGCATGGCACCTACTGGGAAGGTTAACAAATCGGCATGATTGGTCAAAAAGTCGGTTCGGTAATAAAATGAAATAGGTGGTGGGTACCACAACGGTGTTCAGTAGGAAAATAAAATGGTTGACCTATTAATTCATAGCAGGACGTGTATTGGTCATGGAGCGGTCGCTCTATCCGCTAGTATAGTGACATGTTTCGGTACTCTTTGGGCGAAAGGCCAGTATGCCTTTTGAAGAATTTGCCAAAGAAGGACTGGTTGCTGAAGTGCAGTGTTTCTGCTACCTGCGCAATGCTGAGTGAAGTGTCATCCAAGAGCAGCCTTGCCTCAAGTACCACATAATCGTCAATGATTTCGCCAGCATTTTTACCAGCTATTTCTTTAACTGTTTCTGTAAGGTATTTAGCCGTGATGAACAATTGCCGTGCGTATTGCTGAACATTTCTTTCAGATTTGAATTGCTGTTGTACAAGGGCCGTAAAGTTCATTACCAATGTTTCCTTTCTGGAGAGGGCAGTATTTTGGACCGTCAAATATTTTATGCTCAAGGACCTCATTTCATACAAGAAAATATAAAAGTTGTGGTAGAGCAGTTCTTTACCAAAGGGGTATTTATCCAGGTCGGCATTTCTCCTGTAAAGCTGTTTGATTAATGAAGCAATTAGGCTGGCATCTTTTTGGTTCAAATCCCAGAAAGGGGAGTATTTAGTGGTGAAATAATCAAATAGTTCCGCTATGTTTTTGGGCATGCCTATTTTTCCCAGAAAACCTCCTGTAAAGCTTATTGCGGATGCCATGCAGTCGTGGCTCACATTTACCAATTGCTTTATCGCATTGGGAGGAATGGCAAGAAGATTGTTTTTGCCAACAGTATAGTCCTTTAAATTGATCCTGAAATTGATTTCTCCTTGTATAACAAGAATAATGATCATGAAATCTGAGCGGAAATGTTTTTTGAAGATATCCAGTTCTGCTATGGGTGCATTGCTGATTAGGGAGAAACCATCTATGGTTGAAGTGGAATCAAATGCATTGCTCGCTACCAGGTCAGCAAGTTTGTAAATATTTTCTTTATGCTTTTTGATAGGGTGGCTTATTATAATTTGCGCCGTTAAAAGTAGGAAATTGGAACTGGTTTGGATACCCTAATTTATATGATGCAGCATTACTGCATTAAATGCTATTTAGGCAATTCCAAAACTCCATGTACCTTGCTAGCACAAGGTGGTCCTGGCGGATGCGGAGGAAAAATGTTGAGTAAGGGGACACCATTTCATGTGGATTCTTGACTAATGGCAAACCTAAGCAAGTTGAGATGGAAACGCACGCATTGCTGATGGCAGTTGGTATTTATTGATTAAAAAAGCAATCCGTGGGTGGAAGGCCTACTATGTAATTCGGATTCACCCTTTTTTCCGAAGTTACAATGCGGTAGTTGAAGATGATGTTATCATCTGTTACCCGGTCTGTTTCTATGCCGTTCTTGATGGCCAATTTGGAATCGGTTACCGGCTTATTGCCTTTTTTGTAGGTGCTGCACAACCATAAATTGCCCTCGCAATCGTTATCCTGAATTTTTCATCGTCCCTTAACTGCGCCTCGCGTTTCAGTTCTTTTTGGTCAAACAGCAGGTAGTCCACTTCCTTTATCATATCTGTCGCTTTTGGTAGGTCGTATTTGCCCAGTTCTTTTTGTAAGCCTGCCATGGTGATGGGAGCCAAGCGGAAAACATAATTGGTTGGCTGTATGGAGGATTGTTTGAAATAAAACATGTCATTGCCCTTGTAGGCCAGCACCAGTGCATCGTACCGGAACAGGCCGTTGAGCTTTTCTGTAAAGCGGCCACCTGTTTCCTGCACACGCTGAAAACTGCTGAGGCTGTCTGGCATAAGGTACACCAGTACCCGGTCATATTGCACCCTTTGCTCAATAGTAATGTTCATTTCGCTATAGGTGATGGTAGCTGTTTTGCCCGTGATGGAATCGGTGAAACTCATGCTCTGCCTATTTTTCGTGGCATCCATTACATACATGTCCAGGTTCTTCCAGCCCGGTGTGCTGATGGTGATATTGTAATATTTTTCGGCAGGTGGCACTACCGTATTATGGCAGGTTTTATGGATACCCACTTGTTGATAGGCATTGGTCAGGTTGGTGCAGTATTCTTCCTGGAAGTTTTTGTTGTTCCTTTCAAAATCGGCCAGTGCCGCATCCCTTCTTTTTTTGTTGGCAATTTCGTTCAGTGCCGCAAGACTGTCCTGGTACTGGGCCCATGTTTTTTCGGCGGCTTCACGGTAAGCTTTTGACCGCTGGTAAAAATAGGTGCTGAGCTTTTGCTGCAGTGCATTGGTCACCATGACGCCACCATCCTTTCTTTTGGCAAACTCCAGGAACTTTTTTCTGGTTTCCCCTAGGCTGCTGCGCGCAATTAGTTCATCTGTTTCATACAATGGTTTGGCAAGGTTTCTTAGATAAGCTTCTAAGTAGTTATCACTTGTGTATTCATCATTGCAAATCGTGTGGATGTATCTCAACCGCTCCTCAAATTCCTTGGTGGCGATAATGGTGTTGTTGAAACGCGGGTCCCATAGCGCTTTTATTTTTGCTGGGTCTATTTGCCATATATAAGGATGCCAACGGGAATCTATTGCTTTCCGGTTCACAGGTGTATCAACTACTGATTCGTCTTCTCCTGGAACTGGAGAAACGACTCGCATGTCTTCGGAATGCGAATAGCCACTGAAGGAATAGTACAAACTATCTGTATATTTTTTGTTCCGGTAATCTTTTTGCAATTCCTTTAGCGTGGGGATGTACTTGGGTGGATAGAAATCAAGCTGGCTGATATTGTATGTCCGCAGCCTATTGTCAATGGGTTGGGGGTTTACCCAATTGATTGTGCCATTGCTGCTTTCCACCCCATCAAATAACTGCATGGCAGGGTTGATCTCTTTCGCTGGAATACTCACGGCTATTTCCTTGTTCAACTGAAGGGGTTGGTCCCCATCAAAACCGTTCACGGAAAACATGCCTGCTGTTTGCAGCAGTCGGTCATTGCTCATGGTAGATAAGCCGTTTTGCAGAATGGATAGTGGGTTCAATGCTGTTTTTATCTGTAGCTGGA
>JAHEZD010000121.1:6357-14393 GCA_023251255.1 Chitinophagaceae bacterium | reverse complement strand
ATATTATCGTAAAAAATAACCTCAGGAAAAATGGAGCAAAGATTGATACGCTTACAACCATCTATGCTGGCTACTCTGCCCAGAATGCCAAGAAGGACGGAGAAGCTGTAAGGTTTTATACCAAGCTTGCCGATAACAAGATTGCTGGCAATGATTACAAAGATGTGTACACCTATATGCTTGTGTATTTTGCGAATAAGAAAGATGCGGCTTCCTTCAATAAGTATTTGGCCATTTCGAAGGAACTGTACCCTGGCGGGGATTGGGACGATTATGAGGTTGACTTCCTGAACAAGGCTTATACACTGACGCAAAAAGTTGAGCTATACGAAAAGGAAGATGCAGCAGGGAGCCTCACTGCAAGGAAGTACCTATTGTTTGGTCAAATGTTTACTGAAATAAACAAGGATGATAAAGCTGGGCTTGATAGTACGAAGGAAGCTTTCTATCACAAAAAAGCAATTGATGCTTTCAAGAAAGCCTATACGAAGGACAATACATTAGGAATTGCAGCCTTCAATGCCGGGGTTATCCTGTACAATGAATTCGGTAACGCTGATGATAAGTATAGGGCCGGCGTAAAGGCATTGCAAGAAATGAATTCCAATAAGACAGTGGAAAAGGACCCTAAAAAAAGACCGGCCGCTGAAGCCAAATTCAAAGCCGATGTAGAAGCCGCTAAGAAAAACAATGCTGAGATTGAAAAAGGAATGCTTCAAGTAGGTGATGAAGCGATTGAATGGCTGGAGAAGGCGTACAATACCATGAAGGATATTCCCAAAAAGGATAATACCACAAAAATGTGCCTCAACAGGTCTGTAGATTATTTGGCAAATATCTATGTGTACAAAAGGGACAGGGTTAGGGGCAAGGACCTTAAAGCATTTGATGCATATGATGCCAAGTATAAATTATATGATGGGCTTCACGGTACCTTTAAATAATCCAAAGGAAATAATAAAAAAACCACCAATTTTAATTGGTGGTTTTTTATTTAAGCAATTTGCCAATGAAGGAATTGCACAATAACCTGCTTCCTAATTCATCATCAATACGTTCACGCTTCTTTGCAAGATGTTGAAAGCAATTTCGGCCATCAGGTTCTCCTTGTCCAATGTGGGGTTTACTTCAGTTATTTCAAAGCAGCAAATTTTACGGCTCTGCATGAACTTGCTGATGAGGTCTTCGGCTTCCCGTTCTTTCAGGCCGTTACTCACTGGTGTCCCTGTTCCTTTACTTATGGATGAGTCCAGGCTATCAACGTCGAAGCTGACGTAGATATCTGTACAGTCACTTAAATACCTGATGATACTCCTGTAAACAATTTCAGCACCTTTGCGTCTCAGTTCACTGGTGGTGATCACTTTCATTCCATGTTTTTCAATCAAGCCTTTTTCTTCCTTCTCATAATCACGCAATGAAATAAAAACTACATCTTCCGGCAATACCTTCGGAGCTATTTTGCCAATGTTTTTCAAATAGTCCCAACTCTTTTTTGTTTCTGGATCCACTTCATGTACCGCAAATTCCATATTGTCTTCATTGATGGCTGTTGCCAATGGCATTCCATGCATATTGCCACTTGGGGTGGTATAGGGTGTATGCAAATCTGCATGTGCATCAATCCAGATAACGCCCAACTTGCTTTTGGGTTTGGCCATTTTAATACCGGCAATCGTAGCTCCTGCGTTGCTATGGTCACCACTTAAAATCACTGGGAAGAAACTGTTCTTCATTGAATCGCAAACAGCCTTGCTGATTTTGTCATACATCTTAATAACCCCTTTTACACGTTTGGCATAAGGACTTTCAATAGGTTCAAACAGAAGATTGTTTTCAGATGGAATTTTTTCAGACGGGAAGTGCACAAAGAAATTGCTCATGAAATCCAGCGCAGCTATTTTAATGGCATCCACACCAAGGCTTGCACCTCTTGTGCCTGCACCAATTTCGCTAGGGACCTCTATTAATTTTATATTCTTCATCTACTTTTTTGTTGGTAAGGAAAATTGCGGGTGGGCTGCAGCAATATTCATTTAACTACAGTGGTTCCGCTTCTTGCCCATTTCGTTCGAGCAGCCATCCAAATGGAAACTCTTGGATATCTCTTGTATCAGTGTAGAAGGAAGGATCAGTAGTCGGGCAAGCTGCCTTCGCCTGATGATATAAGGTTTAAAAAGTAAGCCATCAGTAAGTGTGGCACTATGTATTTTTTGACAGGCATACTGCAATTTAGGATTTTCTTTTTAAAGGGTTCAAGCCATTGATCGAACCGTGACTTTCCAAAATCTTAAATCGGACAAACATTTCTTCGCTGTACCAATTTTCCTGTCTTGTTTTCTGTACCACTTCCGTATGTTCCTTCATGTTGTAAGCGAAGGCCTTCATGTGCTCCTTACTTTGCCAGACACTAAACGTAGCCTGCTTGATCCAAGGTAGTTCACCAATTCCAAATGAAGTAATAAAGCCATCTGCAGAAGGCATTTGCTTAGCTACCCCATCTACATGTGTCCAGAAATCCTTGAGTTTGCCCAACCTGATGGTTGCCCTTGTAAGAACAGCAACCACTCCATCATAATCGGTTTGCTTTGGGAGTTTGCCCATTGCTTCTTTTCCATCCCAAGTGCCACGACCTTCTATTGGTTCCAAAATCAATGTGAGCACCTCACACTTGAAAAATTTCCAGTAGTTCAGTATTGAACTGGGGGTTTGAACCGATGGGGGATTTTTTTTTTCATAAACTTCCAATAATGCCCATTGCCGCCAATCCGGCTTCTTGTCAAATGTCCCATTTTTTCCACAACCCATCAATTTCCAAAATAAAATGCTGCTCTTACGCCACAGGGCCAAACGGAAAATAGCCATGGAAAGAAAGCCTGCCCAACCTGATTTTTTTGAATAGCGTACAATTGTCAATATACAATACATGATTTGCAAGATATCTTAAGATACTAGATACATAGGGCGTTGCGTAGGTACAAAAAAATAGGGCTTCAGTAGAAACTGTAGCCCTTTTTCAACCCTAAACCCTTAAAAAACTATGTAAATAAACGAAAAAACCATGCCAACAGATTCCCGTTCCTCCATTTTTACTTACGAATGACAAAATTTCGCTTCGGATGGAAGCAGTTTTTAGAATCTTTCCAGTTTTGAAAAGAAGAAATCACCTTCTATTTGTGCGTTTTCATCACTATCGCTGCCATGAACTGCATTTTCTCCAATGGAGGCTGCATATATTTTCCTGATGGTACCTTCATCTGCCTGTGCAGGATTGGTAGCACCGATTAGTTTCCTGAAATCTGCTACTGCATTTTCCTTTTCAAGAATTGCTGCTACGATTGGACCACTGCTCATGAACTCAACCAACTCACCATAAAAAGGGCGCTCCTTGTGTACTGCATAAAATTCACCTGCCTGTTCTGCAGTTAACTTTATCCATTTCATAGCCTTGATGCTGAAACCAGCTTTTAAAATCATGTCTAAAACGCCTCCTGTGTAACCTTTGGAGGTAGCATCGGGCTTAACCATTGTAAATGTTCTGTTGCTCATAATATTTTTTTTCCTATTGCCGCAAAAGTAAGGTTATTGGCTGCAGGAAAAATAAAATTGGAAGGTGAAATTGTTAAACTTGGGGTGCTTGCATCCGTGTTGACATTCTTCTATTCCTTATATACAATCTACAACTACAGGATAATTTATATTCTTCCGTTGGCGACACAAAATTCATTATTTTCATTTTCCTAAACTAACGGTATGCGTATTGTTCCTTTGATTATTTCAGCAGTGGCTACAGCAGGTTTGGTAGCTGTTCTGAACATGCAGTTACCATCTGGCGCTACTAAAACACCCAGATTGGGTTATTTTTTGTCCCCGCAGCATGGCTTTTGGCAAAATGCAGAACCAGTTACCATTGATTTCCCCGAAGCGATAAGGGTTTCCGGTGTAAAAAATATGGTGGATGTTTTTTTTGATGAACGTCTTGTGCCGCATGTGTATGCGGAGAGCAATGCCGATGCCTATTTCATTCAAGGTTATATCCATGCAAAGTTCAGGTTATGGCAAATGGAGTTCCAGACGCATATAGCAGGGGGGAGGTTAAGCGAAATTTTGGGCGATAGCAGCAGTTTGGTAGTGGATAAGTATTTCCGCCGGTTGGGAATGGTTTACGGCGCGGAAAAATCATTGAAGGAAATAGAATCCAATCCACAAACACGGGAAGCCTGTGACTCCTATACTGCTGGTGTAAATGCCTATATTAAATCATTGAAGCAGAACCAAGTGCCCTTTGAATACAAGTTGCTTGATTATTCTCCTGAACTTTGGACAAATTTAAAGACAGCACTGTTCCTGAAATTGATGAGCTATGATTTGACTGGGGGGACAGACGACCTAAAATATACCAATACAAAAAACTATTTCGGTTATGATGATTTCATGAAACTGTTCCCCAATGTGCAGGATACACTGGACCCGATTATTCCCCGTGGGACGGTCTTTGAAAAGCCGGCCATTGATGTAAAAACTCCAGTGAACCTTGACAGTGTTTATTTTAATAGAAAAGATTCTTTTGCTAGTACACCGCCCATAATGCCCAATAAAAGTAATGGTAGCAATAACTGGGCTGTGGCAGGCAGCAAAACAAAAAGTGGAAGACCTATTTTGTGCAATGACCCACATTTGGGACTGAGATTTCCATCTATATGGTTCGAGATGCAGATTACCACACCCGAATACAGCACCTATGGTGCATCTTTTCCGGGTTCACCAGCTATAGTAATTGGTTTCAATGACAGTTGTGCATGGGGTGTAACCAATGCTGGTCGTGATGTGAAGGATTATTATGAAATAAAGTTCAAGGACAGCACCATGCAGGAATACTGGTTTGAAAACAGTTGGAAGCAATCCGAGTTCAGACAGGAAATAATCAAAGTAAAAGGCAAGCCGGATATAACGGAAAGGATTGCCATGACCGTTTTTGGTCCCGTAATGTATGACAAGACTTATGGTGGGGCCAGCAAGGACGGAAAATATTATGCAGTACGTTGGAAGGCACAGGATGCAAGCAATGAAATCAATACCTTCTACAAATTGAACAGGGCCAAAAACTATCTTGATTATGTGGAAGCCATTTCCACTTATCAATGTCCAGGACAGAATTTTGTATTTGCCAGTAAAAGCGGTGATATCGCTATTAGGCAACAGGGCTCCTTTTCGGCCAGATGGAAGCAGCAAGGGGATTTCGTGATGCCGGGATTTGACAGTACCTATATGTGGCAGGGGCCAATACCTGTTAAGGAAAATCCACAAATGACCAACCCGGAAAGAGGGTTTGTCAGCAGTGCCAACCAGCAATCAGTTGATGCAACTTATCCTTATTATCTAGGCCGTGCCGGCAATTTCCCACCTTACCGGGGCTTTATTATCAACAGGAAATTGGCAGCAATGAACAATATTACGCCCGACGATATGAAACTATTGCAAACGGATAACTACAATGTATTTGCAGAGATATGCAAACCTGTTCTCCTGAAATATTTGGATGAAACTAAATTAACTGCAGAGGAGAAAAGGTACCTGGATATTTTCAAATCGTGGAACCTGAGGAACGATGCCAATGAAAAAGGAGCGACGGTTTTTCAAACTTTTTGGGACAGCATTGAAATGCAGACATGGGGCGATGAATACAGTAAAATGAAGCTTCCGGCGATATGGCCAGATGAAAGTTCCTTGATAGAGAGTTTCATTAATGATAGTGCCTACAAATTTGCTGATGACATCAATACCCCCAATAAAAAAGAAACCATTGCAGATGTGGTGTTGGCTGCTTACCAGAAAGCGGCAAAACAATTGGCAAAAATGGAGAAGACGAACAAATTGGAATGGTACAAAGTGAAAGACACTTATGTGGCACACCCTACAAAGCTGCCATCTTTAGGACGTTATCATCTGAATACCGGTGGCGGTGCACATGCTATCAATGCTACAAAATCGGACCATGGCCCCAGTTGGCGCATGGTTGTGCAACTGACTGATAAAATTGAAGCCTATTGTGTTTATCCCGGTGGGCAAAGTGGTAACCCCGGCAGCAGATACTACGATACATTTATTGATACATGGGCTGCTGGCAGGTATTATTCCATCATCTTCGCAAAAAAGCAGGAAGCCAGAAAGGATGACAGAATGAAGTGGCATATCTCATTTGTAAACGGTTAATCTTCTGAACATGAAATTTATTATAGCGATAATTTTAACGGCCCTATTAAGTTTTGCAGTTGGCCTTTTCCAGTTTTTCCCTTGGTGGAGCTTTGTGGTTTGTGCTTTGATTGTTTCAGTTGCCATTCCCCAAAAACCCTGGAAAGGCTTTGTAACAGGTTTTGTAGCATTATTCATTCTATGGATTGTATTGGCGTGCATCATAGACATACCCAACGAACATATCCTTTCCAAGAAAGTTGCACAGATTATTCCTTTGGGTGGTTCCTATATTTTGTTGATAATAGTAACAGGTATAGTTGGGGGATTGGTTGGGGGGCTTGGGGCATTAACCGGTAGTTATATCCGTCAGAAATAGAACCATTCATTATATATATTAAAAATGCCCCAAATTACTTGGGGCATTTTTAATATAGCAACTATTTTTACAGTTTACTGATCAATTCTTTTGCCGACCTTACATAATCATCATTCTTTGCCTCAACAGCTAATGCTACACATTTTTCAGCAGATACTTTGGCACTTACCTTATCGCCCAGATCCTTTTCGATCTTTGCTTTGAGTAGGAACATGTAAAAAGCTTTAGGGTCAGCTTCGCAGGCTTTGGTAATGTTTGATAAAGCTTTATTCAGATCCTTGTCTATATCATAATAGAAATTTGCTGCTGTAAAATAGGTCCTTGCAGCTACCTTATCCATAGCAAGAGCTTGTTCAACTTGAGTCCTTATCCTTTCACGGATATTGGTGGTGATGGGGATACTAACAGCCACATTGCCCCACATCAAATGCAGTTCGCAGCTTTCATACTTTATGTTGGCAAATTGCATGGTAAAAACTTCCACACTTTCCTTCATTTTCATGGCAGGAACATTGAAGCGGAATATATCATCCTGTTCCGCATAATTGGTCCCCCAGTTCTTCGAGTCCTTGTTGATAATAATGGTCCATTCAGTTTTGCCTGGAATGGTGAATATGGCGTAGCTACCAGTGTCAACAGTTTTCCCGCCCATCATAATGGGGTCGGTTACTTTTAATTTGGTGGCACTATTGGCTCCTGTACGCCAAACTTTTCCAAGGGGTGCAAGTTCGCTGCCCTCCTTAAATAGCTGCCTACCTTTAATGGAGGGCCTGCTGTAAGTGAGTTCCAGTTTGCCCATGCCAAAATCCTGCGTAATAACTTGTCCCGGACTTGGTGCTGGCATTTTGATTTGGGACTGTGCAGTAAAGGCAAATGCCATACTTGCAAGCAATGCTAACTTTTTCATGTGATTTGTTTTTGGTAACGCAAACCTACATGAACAAAATAGAAACAGAAATGTTTTTGATAAATGGGAGAGGAGCATTTTTCAAATAGGCCCTCATGAATGGTTGTTGTTGCGATTTCTTTGACCAGTGATGGGGCTTGCAGTCGCCAACATTATAAAGTGTCCAGTCATCATGGCATTGGATGCAAAGAATAAGTCTGCTAGTTGAAATGACTATAGTTTAATAGTCACCTTTGCTTTTTTCTTCTTTTTATCAGCAATCCATGCTGGACCTTCTTTCACTATCTGTATGGCTTTATTGCTGATAGCTGCATCAACGGTATTGGAGTTGGTTACCGAAATATTATATGGCTTCCCTAACTTGTCCACATCAAACTCAAGTTCCACAAGGGCTTCCACGTATTCTTCTTCGTCAGAGCTGTCTTTTTTTAGTTTTTCCTTTTTCTTGCTCACGTAATCCTCAAATGATTTAAGACCACCAACAGGTGTTCCCCAAGTGGTTTCCGCAGTGGCAGTTTGCTTCCTTTTCTTGCCAATGTTTTCGGTTACAATTGTCTC
>JAHEZD010000121.1:0-6347 GCA_023251255.1 Chitinophagaceae bacterium | reverse complement strand
TTCGTCCTTCTGCAGTACAATGGTATTCATGGTGTTGGCGTTGATGGTGGCATTCTGCATGGCATAGCCATTGGCAGCCACATCAGCATTTAGGACAGTATCGGCAGACTTATAAATGAAATTACCTCCAGCATCACTATTGATGGTACCGAACCTCCGTGCATTCCTGTTCAAGTTCACTTTGGCAAAAGGAACAGGTTCACCACTTGCGTTGATGACACTGCCACGAAGTTCATTGGATATTTTTGCCTTTGAATCATTGGCACCAGGTCCTGCATCATAGCCAACGGCATCCCTTACCAAGGGTTTGCTATTTGTTTGAATAGCTCTATTTTGGGCATTGAAATAAGCCGCTTCTTTTTTGGTATTTGCTATTGTAGCTGAAGCGGTAGCTGTGGAATCAAGCCTCAACTTTGGCGTACTACTGTTCTTAAGCAAGTCGTCAAACTTCTGTTGTTTGTCCTTTGTATCAGCATTTGCCCATTGATTCTCTTTGAGGGACGCATTGCTAGCAGGGACAGGAACAGGAACTGGAATAGGTGCCTCTCCAACACCATCCCTGTCGGCGTTTATGCTTCCTGATGAAACAATGGATGCTGCTTCACTTGTTGGTTGTGAATTACCGGATATGGGCGGCTGTTTGATAGGGGTATTGTCCTTTGAAGCAGTTACTGTTTTTGCCTCATCTGCTTTTATGGTTGCTGTAGAAGAAGGTGTTTGTTTTATTTCCGCCTCTTTTACATATGCAGTGGATGATGGGGTAACGTCTTTTTTGTTTGCCAGCCATAAAGTGCCTCCAACACCAATTATGATAATAATAGCAGAAGCAATGCGCAGCCATAATTTATTATTGTTAGTGGCATTCATGGCTACCACTTTCGTGTCTTCTTTCTCCCCACCGAGGATGGCTGTTTCTATATTGGTCAAATGTTGCTTGGCAACAGCTAAGTTGCTTTGTTCATAGCCTTCAATTGCATCTGATAGAAAAGGTTCTTTCAAGGCTGTCTTTTCAATGGCATGGCTCTCTGCAGGGGTCATCCTGCCTTCAAGGTACTGCTCAATATCATTGAAGTTGTAACTGGGCAAGTGTTGTTTTTCTTCTGTGGCAATACTATCAGCAGGAGCTACATAAAGATTGTTCTTGGTACTGGAGGCTTTCATTTCCTCATAGCCTTCCATGGCATCGGCCAGGAACGGGTCTTTCAAGGCTGCTTTTTCAATCGCATGCATTTCTGCAGCGGTCATCTTTCCCTGCAAGTATTTTTCAATGTCGTCTAAAGTATATTCTTTTTCTTCTTGTTGTGGGACAAGCTTTTGGGAAATGCTGGACAGGTGTTGCTTGGCAATACTCATATCTATTTGCTCATAACCTTCCATAGCATCGGCCAGAAAAAGGTCTGCTAGGGCAGTTTTTTCCAGTAAGTGCCTTTCTGGCGCACTCATTTTATTCTGTAGGTATCTTTCAATATCTGCAAAATTATAATTGATATGTGTACTGTTATTAGTCATTGCTGTCCATGCAGATTTTTAAGTTTCGCCTGCCATTTTGTATTAGGCTGCGCACCCTGTTCCATTCAATGCCTGTTAAATCTGCAATTTCATTATAGCATTTCTCTTCCAAATAGAAGAGGCGGATACTTCTTTTCTGTTCATCATTAAGGCCTTCGATGCAGTTTTCCAATGATTGCAGGTGCCTTTCTTTTTCTAGCACACTGTCCAGATGCGCGAAATCTTCCGATTGCATAAAAGTGGTTGGCTGGAATTCTACGGTCACCGTCTTCTTGTCTTTTCTCAACTGCATCAGGCAATGGTTCTTGGTAACCATATATAGCCATCCCTTGAAATGCTCTATCTGATGGTGCGGTAGTTTCTGCACCAGTTCCTGATAGATATTCATCACGGCATCATGGCTGGCATCCTCATTCTTCAGGTACTTCATACAGGTACCAAAAACCAGGTCCTTATACCGGAGGTACAAAGTGGCAAGTGCATTCTGGTCTAACGAAGATTGGAACTCCTTTAACAAAGTATCATCTTCTGCTGTCTTTTCTATATGTCTTACTGGCGTCATTGGGCAATGAAGGTAATTTTTTTTTGAATGGGATGTGTAATTGAAAAAAGGGCAGCATCTATCCACCAAACAAGCAACATGAAAACGCAAACTTATATACAGGTTACCAGCCCATGCAACGAAGATTGGAATAAAATGGCAGACAGCGAAAAAGGCCGTTTCTGCGATGCCTGCGCTATACAGGTAATTGATTTTACCCTATTGACTGACCACCAGGTACTGTCTTACCTCGCATCGGCAAAAGGGAAAGTTTGTGGAAGGTTCAGTACAGAACAGTTGGACCGTGGCCTGAACGATACGTCCGTCAAAAAGAAAAAAGTATGGCAGTGGGTGTTAACAGGATTCACTTCCCTGTTTTTTGCCAGTAAAAGTTTTGCACAAGGGAAGCTGGAAAAACAATTGTCGCAGGCCTCATCGCTTACAAACAATAAACACGAAGGATTGAAAGATATAGGCCCTTCATCAATTACCATTAAAGGTAAAATAATGGACGACGCTACTGATTTATTGTCCAAAGCATCCATCGTGGAACCAGGGACCTTGAACAACGTTTTCACCAACCGCAATGGGGATTTTGTTATGCAGGTTGATGTCAGGACAACATCGGTCCTGGTACAGGCAAATGGTTATGATTCAAGGGTGGTGCCGGTATCCATGTTGAACAATACAGACACTATTGTACAATTGAAGAAATCGGATACTACCAGAAATACTGGTCCAGATGTTTTTGATAAAAATGTATTG
Organism: Chitinophagaceae bacterium; assembly: GCA_023251255.1. Taxonomy (GTDB): domain Bacteria; phylum Bacteroidota; class Bacteroidia; order Chitinophagales; family Chitinophagaceae; genus UBA1930. Next base: position 3,532 of record JAHEZD010000121.1, on the reverse strand, counting down.
AACCCCAATATTATTATGGGCGGGATTACCAATTATACAGAAGTGGAGAAGCCTGCCCCAATTACCACATTTGTAAAGAAAGTTTTCAATAATGCTTTCTTTAAAATCCTGCCAAATCCAACAGCTAATGGAAGCCTTGGGCTCTCCATAAAACAGGCAGGTACCTATGCTGTTCAAATTTTTGACAACAGTTCAAAGCTTGTCCATGTTGCGGAGGTGACCATTAACGATAAAGGACAGGTGGCACACATCAGCCTGCCTACTTGTGTATCCATGGGTACTTACTATATACGTTTAATTGATACAAAGACCAAGAAGGAATATGTAGATAAGATGATTGTACAGTGAACCTAGTTAAAGGAAACCATCTACTTCCCCCTAGTGAAAATTTTCAAAAAGAAATTATGCAAAACTTCCAGCTCCTGCATCTAGCTGTAAACTTACTATTATGAAGTCCCAAACCTACCTGCAAATTCCCACTCCTTGTCATGAGGATTGGAACAAGATGACGCCCAACCAGCAAGGACGGCATTGTGATAGTTGCTGCAGGACGGTAGTTGATTTCCAATTGATGACCGACCAGCAAATACTAAACTATTTTACCAAATCAAGTGGGAATATTTGTGGGCGGTTCACTGATGACCAACTCTATAGGCCATTGGAAGAAACGGTAGTTAAAAAGAAAAAAGGTTGGCAATGGTTCTTGGCAAGTGTGGCTTCATTGTCCTTTTTTGTGAATAGGGGTCATGCACAAGGAAAAGTGAATATTGCTGTAGCTAATCAATCCAGTATGGAACAGCAGCAGGCAAAGCAAAATGAATTTAATCGAAGACGACTTCTTGGTAAACCTGTTATGACAAGAAGTGGATTGTCACAATCAAATGGGATTAACTGCCCTAAGCCAATTAAGGGAGAAGTGGATACTGTTTTTAATTCCCATAAAATAACTCAACTCATAGGTTCTGTTACTGACGAAAAAGGAAATCCAATAGCTGGTGTTACTGTTTCAATAACTACCCAAAAGGGTAATTTGATGTTTGCAACAAACGAAATAGGAGAGTTCTTTATTAATAATCCCATACAACTAAATGAAGAAATAAAGCTCAAGTTTTCGTCATTGGGCTATGAAGAGAAATCTGTTCCGGTAACATTTGATGAAAGCAAGTTGGAGTTACACGTACAGCTTAAATCCAAGCCTACACAATTGGATGAAATTATGGTAGTTGCACCTAAAGCAATAAACTGTCGCAGGTATAGTATAGGTGGTGCGGTTTCCAGTGTAAGGGTTCAACAAATAAAGACTATGGATACCATTTCAACTATCATCCGGAAAGTATTTAAAACCGAGGGATTTAAAATATTCCCCAACCCTGCGTCAAGGGGCAAAGCGGTAAACTTTACATTTAATGGAACAGGTAATTACTCAGTACAGTTATTGGATAACCAGTCAAGATTGATCAAGGTAGAAAATATATCCGTTTCAAATAAGCAGGAGATAAGGTTGTACAACATCCCATCAACACTATCCAGTGGCACATACTATATCAGATTGGAGAACGATACGAACAAGAAGCAGTACATCGATAAATTACTTGTTCAATAAACTTTCCTTGGGGGTTAAGTTTTGGTGAACAATAAATAGACCTGCAATCCTTTCATAAGGTTGCGGGTTTTATTTTGCGGTTAATTTCCTGCGAAGAACATCTGGATGCTATAAATTTTAGGTAATGCGTCTACCAAGCAAGCACCAATATCAGTTCAATTACTTTCTAAACGCAGGATGGAACTGCTGCAAGGTGCTCCTCAAAAAATCCCTATCAAGGTGCGTATAGATTTCAGTGGTCGTAATGCTTTCATGGCCCAGCATTTCCTGCACGGCACGAAGATCTGCACCACCTTCTACCAAATGTGTGGCAAATGAATGCCTGAAGGTATGGGGTGAAATATTCTTTTTTATTTCAGCCTTGGCAGCCATTTCCTTAATGATATAGAATATCATGATCCGCGAAAGCATCCTGCCAAACTTGTTCAAAAAGAGAATGTCCTCAAAACCTTTTTGAGGCTGTTGATGTACACGTACATTGTCCTTATAAATCCTGATGAACTTGATGGCATCACTACCAATTGGCACAAGCCGTTCCTTATCGCCCTTGCCAATTACGCGTATGAAACCGACATCCAAATAAAGGCAACTGATTTTAAGGTTGATTACTTCGCTCACACGCAAACCACAACTGTACATCGTCTCTAAAATGGCCTTGTTCCGTTGGCCGTCAGGCCTGCTCAAATCTATTTGGCCAATAATTCTTTCTATCTCCTCGAAGCTCAAGAAATCAGGGAGCTTCCTTTTTGTTTTGGGTGCATCCAGCAAGGCAGATGGGTCAAGGGTGGTAATCTGTTCTGTTAAGCAGTATTTGTAAAAACTCCTAATGCCGGAAATGATCCTCGATTGGCTTGTGGCAGTCATGCCCAGTTCACCAATCCATTCCACAAAAAGCTGAAGGTCTTTCAGCACCACATCCTGCGGCATTTTAGTGTTGCCTGTATTTAATAAGTAGGATGTGAGTTTCTCCACATCGTGTAAGTATGCCTCAACAGAATTGCCGCTCAGTGATTTTTCCAACTGCAAATAAGCTTTGTATCCTTTTTTATAGGCTTCCCACATATCTTTCCGTATTAATGATTACGAATCCTAACATACTAAGGCCTCATTGTATAGCGGCATCATATTCGGTTTGTGCAAAGTTGGTGGCAAAAATGGCAACCCCAATTTAAAATCTTATTGCCAGTACATGGGTATATTGTAGGTATGTTCTTTTTGGCAATGCTTAAAACAGCTTTTGCTTTACATTTGCAACCAACAAGTTAATTATGGAAATGAAAAAATATTTAGTGTATGCGGCTGTTGTAACGCTGGCTGCTTGCGGCGGTAAGGATGAAAAGGCCAAGGTAGAGGAAGCTCCGGCCCAAGTGGCCTTGAGCAAGAGCAAGAATTCCGCTGCATTCAACGAATCCTTTGGTAAAATGATGGATGATTATTTCCACTTGAAAGATAATTTCATTACCGAGAAGGATACGGCCATTAATTTCTATGCGAGGAAAATGATGTATGATACTGACAGCCTGAAACTGGGTGAGCTCAAGGATGGCGACCTGCTTGTCCAGAATGCCAAATCCTTTGCCAGTTCCATTTCCAGTGAATTGAAGGGCTTATCGGGCGAAAAGGACATCAAAGCAAAGAGGAAATCATTCAACATGCTTACAGATCAAGTATATAATCTTGTAAGGATAGTTAGGTACGATCGGGAGATTGTTTACCACCAGCATTGCCCAATGGCTTTTGATGAAGGGGATGCAAATGCCTATTGGCTCAGCCGTAGCGGTGATATCAAGAACCCTTACAAACCGTCCATGCTTACCTGTGGTGATGTATCTGACTCATTGGATTACCGCCCCAAATAACTTACTGTTTGAAAATACCTTGAACCTCCTTGCAACCAATCAGGGAGGTTTTTGTTTGTAGTTATAAATG
>JAHEZD010000120.1 GCA_023251255.1 Chitinophagaceae bacterium | reverse complement strand
CACTCGCAATTCTTCTACATCAACTCACTCAGTTCCAACCATCTGAGTTCCTTTGTTTCCAGTTCATTGGTAATGGCTGTTAAACGCTTGCTGATAATCTCAATTTTGTCGTAGTTCATTTCGGGATTGCTCATTTCATTGGTGAGCTGGTCCCTTTCGGATTCTAATGAGGCTATCTCCTTTTCTAGGTCCTCAAATTCTTTCTTCTCCTTGAAGGTTGGTTTCTTTTTCGGGACTGCTGGCGGCTGGTTAATAGCTACTGGCGCTTTGGAGATGATGGCCTCTTCCGTTGTACTGCCCTTGCTTTTAGTTTCTTCCAATGCCTGCCATTTGTTGTCCTTCTTCTCGTTGTCCTTTAACCAGAGCCTATACTGTGTATAGTTTCCGGGGAAGTCCCTTACTTCGCCTTCTCCCTCAAAAACAAATAAATGGTCCACCAGCCTATCCATGAAATAACGGTCATGGCTCACAATCAATACGCACCCTTGGTAATCACTGAGGAAATTCTCCAATACGGCCAATGTGGGCAGGTCAAGGTCATTGGTAGGCTCATCCAATATCAGGAAATTGGGGTTCTTGAAAAGTACGGATAGCAGTTGCAAACGTTTTTTCTCGCCCCCACTTAATGAATTCAGGTAAGTGTACTGCTTATCCGGTGTAAACAGGAACAGTTCCAGGAACTGGGCTGCACTTAGGCTTCCGCCATTGGCCAATGGGAAGTTCTCGGCAATATTCTTTACATATTCTATTACACGGACGTTCTCCTTTATTACGAGACCCTGTTGGGAGAAGTTGCCAAACACCACCGTATCGCCAACATTTACTTTACCGGAATCAGCAGGTTCCAGTTGTTGCAGCATGTTCATGAAAGTGCTCTTACCCACGCCATTCTTGCCAATAATGCCAATCCTTTCCCCTTTGCTGAAATTGTAATCGAAGCCCTTTAATATTGGCAGGTCACCATAGCTTTTGTACACTTTTTTCATTTCTATGATCTTGCCGCCCAACCTGCTCATCTTAACCTGCAATTGTACCTGTGCATCCTCAATCTTCTGTTTGGCACGGCTTTCTACTTCATAGAAATTATCCTGCCGGCTCTTGCTTTTGGTGGTCCTTGCCTTCGGCTGCTTGCGCATCCATTCCAGTTCCTTGCGGTACTCATTCTTGGCCTTGTCAATGCTTGCCATTTCGCTTTCTATACGTGCGGCCTTCTTTTCCATGTAGTTCTCATAATCGCCACGGTACACGTACATATTTTCCCTTTCTAGTTCCCATATTTCCTCACTTACGGCATCCAGGAAGTACCGATCGTGCGTTACCAGTAACAGTGTCACGTTTTCCTGATTGATATAGTTTTCCAGCCACTCGATCATCTCAACATCCAAGTGGTTGGTGGGCTCATCCATCATCAGTAAAGTGTGCTGGTGGTCGAAACCAATATCAATCAGTGTTTTGGCAAGGGCCACACGCTTGCGTTGACCACCACTTAGGTCCCTTACTGGCTGTTCCAGGTGGTGCACGTTCAGTTTGGTAAGGATCTGTTTTACTTTCACTTCAAATTCCCAAGCGTTCAGGTCGTCCATTTTGCCAAATAGTTCCACTAGTGCCTCACCATCCTCGCTTTCACTGGCCAGTTCATACTCGCGTATCACGTTCATGACAGGATGGTTGGTATGGAAGATATTTTCCAGTACCGTTTTGCTTTCGTCAAACTTGGGGTCCTGCTCAAATAGGGCCACCGTTACATCCTTGTGGATGAAGATTTTGCCTTCGTCCAGTGTTTCCTCCCCGTTTAAAATACGCAGTAAGGTGGACTTGCCCACGCCGTTACGTGCAATGAGGGCAATCTTGTCGCCCTCATTGATATGGAACGAGATATTCCTGAACAATGGATTGATACCATAACTTTTTGTAAGCCCTTCGGCAGAAACATAATGCATGCGGCGAAGATAGGGTTTGGAAGATAAGGTTGAGGGCTAAGGGTTTATGTTCAAAAAATTGGGAGAATAGTAAGTTTTGGGATGGCAGGGGCCACTTCCATATTGGGGAGCAGGCATAATAATAACATGCCTGCCACGTTATTTGCTATCGGCAAGCTCAACAGTGGGATAAAATATTTTTCACTGAGGGGCATAATTATTTTGCCTAATAAAGCTGAAAAGCATCCTGTAATGAAGAAACAACTTACCCTTTTTTTCCTGTGCTGTAGTTGCTTCAATTATCTTCATGCACAAAGCAAAGAGGTTTATCTCCAACTAAAATGGTGGCACCAATTCCAATTTGCAGGGTATTATGCTGCTGACATAAAAGGCTTTTATAAAGAAGAGGGATTGAATGTCCGGATTATTGCTGGCGACAAGGACCATCCTCCCGTAAAGCAGGTATTGGAAGGCAAGGCCAATTTTGGCATAACGGGTTCTGACCTGATTGTAAATTATGCCAATGGCGACCCCGTAAAGGTAATTGGGGCAATCTTCCAGCATTCACCTTATGTATTCATTTCCAGAAAGGAAAAAAATATTGTTTCCCCAACAGATTTAATTGGCAAGACAGTAATGGCTTCTGAAGACCAGGGCTGGGTGCAATTGAAAGCCATGCTGATAAAGGAAGGCATCAATACAGCTTCAATAAAAATAGATCCCCATACATGGAACAATGAAGATTTGATCAATGGTAAGGCTGATGCCATGACAGGTTATGTTTCGGTGGAAACCTATCAACTAGAAAAAAAGGGAATCCCTGTAAATTACATTCAACCCATTAATTATGGCATTGATTTTTATGGCGATGTACTGTTCTGCACCAATGATTTGGCCAACAAAAGCCCGGAACTTGTAAACAGGTTCAGCTATGCAAGTTATAAAGGATGGGAATATGCCATGGGCCATATCAATGAAATGGCGGATTATATTCTAACACTGCCCGGTGTAAAGGAAAGGGGTATAACAAAAGAAGCACTGCTGTATGAAGCAGAAGCCATGAAGAAATTGATACTGCCTGAACTGGTAGAGATTGGGCATATGAATGAAGGCAGGTGGCAGCATATACTGGACATTCATAAATCACTGAAAATAGTACCTGAGAATATTTCTTTGAAAGGGTTTGTTTTTGACCCAATGGAGAAACGGAATGCTGATTTGTACAATTGGATAATAATAGCGCTAATCATTGTTTCCCTTTTCATGCTGTTTGCTTTTTTATATGGTTACAACCTCAAGAATGCTGTTAAGAAAAGGACATTGGAACTAACCAATGAAATCAACATTAGAAGGGACACAGAAGACAAATTGAAAATTAGTGAAGAAAGGCTGGAGCTAGCCATAGCTGCAGCAGGCCTGGGTATTTGGGATTGGGATGTTCAGCGGAATGAAATTTATTTTAGCAGTGAGCTAAAAGCCATGCTTGGTTATGGCCCAGCAGAATTAGCAGATACCATTGAAAGCTTCATGTACCTGCTTCATCCAGACCATAACCATGAAATCAACCAGAAGCTGAACGACCATATTTATAACAAGAGGGATAATTATGATGCCATTGTTCGTTTGAAGATGAAGGACGGGAACTGGAAGTGGGTACTTATCATGAGCAAGGCCCTGATTAGGGATGAACAGGGGAGGGCATTAAGGCTTACCGGCATCCATTTGGATGTTGATAAAATAAAGAAAAAAGAAATTGAGCTAAGCCATTTGACAGATGAATTGATGCATACGAACAGGGACCTACAACAATTTGCCTATATCACTTCACATAACCTTAGGGCACCAGTTGCAAACCTGTTAAGCCTGATTATGTTTTTTGACAGGGCTGAATTTTCGGAGAACAATGATTCCTTATTTGAGAAGGTGGACCTATGTGTGCAGAAACTGAACCAGACATTGAATGATGTGAATGAAGTGCTTACATCAAGGGTAAGTAAAGCCAACCAATTTGAGGAACTTGTATTTGAAAAAGAAGTAAACAGTATACTGGCTTCCATATCGGAAGAAGTGGCTTCTACCAGAACAAGTGTCATTGCTAATTATGAGGTTCCAACAATCCAATACAGTAGGAAGGTAATGGACAGCATACTCATCAACCTTGTTACCAATGCTATCAAGTACAGGAAAAAGGATGTGGACCCAATCATCCATATTCATACATATCTGGAAGCGGAGAATATTGTCCTTTCGGTTAAAGACAATGGTATTGGAATAAACCTTGAAAGGCATGGCAACAAAATTTTTGGATTGTACCAAAGGTTCAATGCTGATGTAGATGGGAAGGGTATGGGGTTGTTCCTCATCAAGAACCAAATTGAGGCATTGCATGACAGCATATCTGTTAGTAGCATTCCAAATGAAGGCAGCAACTTTACTATTCGATTCAAGAAACAGGATTTACATGGATGAACCAATCAATATTTTATTAGTAGATGATGATAGCATTACCAATTTTGTAACATCAAAAGCATTGCAGGCCTATATTCCCAATGTTACCATCTCCGTTGCCAGCAATGGCCAAGAGGCATTGGAAAAGCTGCGGGCCTTATTGTCAAAAGCTGCTGCAATGCCGGATATTATTTTTCTGGACATTAACATGCCAGTGATGGATGGATGGGAGTTTTTGAATGAGCTGCAGAAAATGAATGACCCTGTTTTGAGCAAAATAAATATTTACCTGTACACTTCTTCCCTATATGTAGAAGATAAAAAAAGGGCGGCAACTTACTCGTGGGTAAAGGAAATAATCTCCAAGCCATTTTCAAAAAAGCAGGTACTTGGTATTGTGGAGGATTGTGGTTTTTGATTAAAATGCCCATCCTTTATTAGGATAATATTAGCATGGAATGTACCTGTAATAATTAACTGGAGATTATTTTCATGGAATGAAATTGACCCTCAAGAAAAAACGGCTGCTTTATTTATTGGCATCATTGATATTGCTATGCCTTGTGGCTATTTATTATTGCAACTTGCAAATAGATAAAACGGCAAATGGTAAAACATATACTGATGTTAATGCTATTCCCTACCATCGAGTTGGCTTGTTGCTGGGTACAGGGAAATACTTGGTGAATGGGCATATCAACCCTTATTACCAATATAGGATCGATGCTGCTGCTGGACTGTTGAGGGCAGGGAAAATAAAATACCTCATCATTAGCGGTGATAATGGCAGGAAGGAATATAGTGAACCTGAAATGATGCGTTCCGATTTGCTGGCGACTGGTATTGACTCTTCTGTTATTTATTTGGATTATGCCGGTTTCAGGACCTTCGATTCCGTGGTGAGGCTGAAAGAGGTTTTTGGGCAGTCCGATGCTACCATCATTTCGCAACAGTTCCACAATGAACGGGCTATTTATATTGCAGCAAAGGAAGGCATTAGCAGTATTGGGTTCAATGCAAAAGATGTTTCCAAACGCTTTGGCTTCGGGACCAAACTGAGGGAAAGGTTGGCAAGGGTAAAAGTCTTTGTGGATTATTTGATTGGCACCAAGCCTAAGTTCCTAGGCAAGAAAATTGAACTTCCTGCATAAGTGTACCTTACCTACGAAATAATTATGTTCATTACTGATAATATCAAGCAGTTATCAATAAACTTGGTAACTGCTTGATATTGTTGCAATATTTTGTTCCTATTCTTCCACGGATTTTTGCATGGATGCAAGCAATTCGTTTACCTTGGTTTGTAACCTTTCCAATAGGAACTGGTGCCTTTCCAAAGCTGCATCTTTTGATTCCAATGCTGTTTTTACAAATGGGTCACGTTTCAGGTAGCTCTTGTACACTTCGGAGGCATCAAATTTCTGTTCGGCTTTTATGAAATTGAAATCATATAGTTCGGTCCTGTACCTGCCATCAATAACAGTGATATCCATGGTGAACTCACAGTCCACATTGTGCAGGTTCCTTTTGTCTGGATCAATATTTACTTTGCCCTTTACAGTCATGGTATTGGCAATGTTGGGATGCTCTTCCTTGGTGAATTCATACTTGCTGCTGTTGTCGCTGACCCATTGAGCTAGTTTGTCAAAAACAGCTTCGATGCTTTTGCTGTTATCGGTCAAAACAATATTGTTGTAATGGATGCTATTGTCTTTCAACGGAAGCGAAACTTCCTGACCAAAGCTGATACCGCAAGCGAATAGCGCTGCAATGAATAATGTTGTTTTCATGATTTGGAATTTTGTGTTGATGAATAGGTTGCCAATTTTTTAAAAACATACTTCATGCCAAGAAAACTGTAGAATAATTTACTTCGCTACCTTCATTGGACATAAATACCCTTAGCCACATGAAGCTTATTACTACAATAGCTATTCTTTTTTGCTTGGGATTAACTGTACGTGCACAGGAAAATCCCAACCAGCAAATACTTCCTGCGCTTAGGAGGTCCAGCGATGCGTTTAGGGACAAAAAATATTACAGGGCGCTTACTATAGCGGACAGTGCCATAGAGCAATGCCCCCATTGCTATGGTGGCTACCTGCAACGGGGCTACGTGTTGGTGGAGATGGACGAGTTTACTATGGCCTACAAAGCGTTTGATTCGGTGTATAAGTTTTGCAATGGATGTGCCAGTGCTTCATTGGCCATGGCATCTGCTAAATCGAAGAACAAAAAGTTTGGGGAAGCGTATGAAATTATACAGGATATGCTGAACAAGGATTCCACTTCGGCAAAAGCGGCACCTACTTACAATATGCGGGCACAAATAAAAATGCGCCAGCAGTTGTGGAACGATGCCTATTTGGATAATTTGAAATCCTACCAGCTAAGCCCCAACCAGAAAATATTGAAGAGCATTACGCTACATGAAATACATACCAATCAAAATGAGAAGGCCGAAGCTCATTTGGCCCAGTTCAACATTGCTGCTGCCGGTACGGGTGCCTATGAATTTTATAATGATAAGGGGCAGGTACTGTGCGAGATGAAACGGTATGAGGAAGCTTTGACGGAATTCCAGAAATCAAGGAACCTGAAAGCGGACAATGTTCAGGCATTGATTGGCAGCGGTCTTGCTAAGCTGTATTCCAATAAACCACAGGATGCTTTGGTGGAAATGGAAAGGGCCGTAATGCTCTATCCAAACAATCAGTATGCGCTGAACAACCTTGGATTCATCAAGATCCATTTGGAACGGTATGCAGATGCTTTGAAAGACATTGAAAACTCCTTGTTACTGGATGCAAAAATGCCCGAAGCCTATAACAATATCGGGTACATTTATTATAAGATAGGTGGAGCGGACAATTATAAAAAGGCATTGGATAATTATGATAAGGCCATAGCTCTTGGGGATAGTATCTATAAACCTTTCTGGAAGTACAGGAACGAGGTAAGTGGCGATAACAAACGGTAATGGGCGAAATTAACCCTGCAATTCGTTCTCATTGATTGATAATGGAGTTTACTGTTATTATTTCTTTTTTGGTTTTGCTTTTTCCTTCTCCACATTTTCCAATGCCCTGAACTTTACTATTTGCGTAATCAATTTGATGGGCAATGGCTTATTCAATGGAAACTGGATGGCTCCTTTTGAATAGTGGTACACGGAAATTTCCTGCTTGAAATTTTCAATGCCCGATGGAGTAGGGTAGAAGCCAATATGGTTTTTGTATCCCCCGAAATAAACCAGCACACCATGATATTTATAGGCAGGCATCATGTAACTGATACTTTCTGCTGCTTCGGGCGCAGCTTTAAGGATGGTTTCACGGAGCCTGTTCAATTGTGGCTGCACTTCTTCTGGAAAGCCAGCAATGTATTGGTCCACAGTTCCTACTTTGGTTGCATGTACCATAAACGGGATTTATTTTATGATGACGGTTCCCAACTCCTTGGTCAATGTCCTTTCAATTTGCTTAAGGTCCTTATGAATGGCTATCAATTTCATTTGTTCTTCCAATGGGGCATCTTCCATATCACGCTGGTTTTCATCGAGCATCTTCTTGATCTTACGCAGCTTGTAATAATTAACGCTCATCATTACATCCTGGCGGGAGGTATCCCGGTTCACAATATTCATGCCTTCAAGCACTTCATCCCAATTTTGACTGAGTTCAAAGGGAAATAGGGTAATGGAGATGACCAGGTTCTTAATGTTTTCATCTGGATGGTAGAGAAATGATTTGGCATTGGGTTCCAAACCTTTTTCGTACTGTATCCTATATTCATTAAAAAGGTTTTCGTACTCCTGGTTGTCAAAATGGAACTGTTCCAGTTCGGTAAAAATGTATTGGGCCATGGTTTGTGCTTGGTCCCAATCCTTTAGCCCATGCTCCAATAAAACCCGGAGTATATTCCTTTCAAAAGCTTCATCTACGCTAAGCAACATGCTGCTATCATCCAGCACTTCTTCTGGTTGTTCGGCAGCTAGTTGAGCATTGATGTCGTCAAAGGAATTGTTATTATTGCCCTGCTTTTTTTCATCCTTGGCAATCTTGTCGCGTTTGTATTTGTTGACCAGATTGTTCAATCCTCCTTCATCAATTTTCAGTAGCTGGGCACATTGTTTTACATAGTCCTGGAGCTTGGTGAAATCCTCGGCCCTACTTATTTTGCTCAGGGTCTGTGCAATGGAGTTGGTGACCTCACTTTTTTTCTGCACATCGTTGGCGGCTTCTTTCAGCATCACTTCCAACTGGAAAATAATGAAATCCTTTTTATTGGCGGCCACAAATTGCTGGAAGGCAGTAGCACCGATTTTATTTACATAACTATCTGGATCTTCCTTATCCGGAATCAATACCAACCTCACATTGAGGCTTTCGTCCAAGGCCATGTCCAACCCGCGCAAAGCGGCTTTGATACCTGCAGCATCGCCATCGTAAATAATGGTAAGGTTGTTGGTGTATTTTTTTATGAGACGGAGCTGGTCAATGGTCAATGAAGTACCGCCACTGGCTACTACGTTTTCTATACCAGCTTGATGCAGGCTCACTACGTCGGTATAACCTTCTACCAATAAACATTCGTCAGTTTTGTCAATTGCAAGCCTTGCAAAGTAGGAGCCATATAATATCTTGCTCTTTACATATACTTCATTTTCCGGCGTGTTGATGTACTTGGGAGCCTTGTCGGCCTTGCCAATTACCCTAGCACCGAAACCGATTACTTTACCTGAATTGTTGTGGATGGGGAAAATGATCCTACCTCTGTAATTGTCCACCAGTTCTGTTTCGTTCCTTACCACCACCAATCCTGTTCTTGGTAAGAACTCCTTATTAAACTGGTTGTTGATTAAAGCTTTTGCCAATTCGTCCCGTTGAGTGGGGTTGTAACCAATTTGGAATTTCTTGATGACCTCTTCACGGAAGCCCCTTTCCTTCAAATAGCTTAAAGCAACAGACTTCCCTTCTTCTGTATGGAACAGTTTGTCATCAAAGAATTTCTGTGCAAAGCTGTTGATAATATACAGGCTGTCTGCCGTCTGTACAAACTGCTTCTGTTCTGGAGTTGATTCCGTCTCCTCAATCTCGATATTGTACCTGGCAGCCAGCCAGCGCAATGCCTCCACATAACTGAGCTTGTCATGCTCCATCAGGAAGGTGATGCTATTGCCGCTTTTTCCGCAACCGAAGCATTTGTAGAATTCCTTTGCAGGGGAAACGGTGAAAGATGGGCTCTTTTCGTTATGGAAGGGGCAGTTGCCAATATAATTACTGCCACGTTTTTTCAATTTCACATATTCGCCTACCACGTCAATGATATCGATGCGGTTCTTGATGGCTTCTATGGTTTGTGGGGTAATCATTTGGGATGGCAAATGTAAAACAATGTAGGGTGTTCGGCGTTTGAATATTGGATTGCTTGACCGTTCAAATTGAGGTTTTCCTAGATTTGGCGGGTTATGGTAAATTGAAGTGGCCAATTCACCAATCAAACAATCAAACTTTTCTTCCAATCAAAGTTTTTCCTACTTTCAATTCTGTAACCTAACCAACCCATCATGTTAAAGAAGGAAAGACAAGCACATATTATCCAACAAATCAACATCCACAATAAGGTTCTATCCAGCGATTTAAGTACGCAACTCAATGTTTCTGAAGATACGGTCCGCCGCGATTTACAGGAACTGGACGAAGAGGGGAAGCTGACCAAAGTGCATGGAGGCGCACTATCCAAATCATTCCATTTTACCATCCAGAACAATAATATCTATCTCCATACCGAAAAAAAGATCATTGCGCACAAAGCGGCAGGATTGATCCAGGATGGGATGCTTGTGGTGCTTTCTGGTGGTACAACCATTCGTGAACTAGTGAAATCATTGCCTCCGGAGCTAAACGCTACTTTTATTACGGTAAGTATACCTACTGCACTGGAACTGTTGGAACACCCTAACAGTGAGGTTATTTTTCTGGGGAACAAGTTGATTAAAAGCGCCCAAATGAGTGTTGGCGCGGAAGTGGTGCAGCGTTTGGGCGAAATAAAGGCCGATTTGTGCTTTTTGGGCACTAATAGTATCGATGCCAGCGAGGGTATCACAGACCTTGAATGGGAGATTATAGAAGTGAAGAAAGCGATGATCAAATCTGCCCATAAAACGGTTTTCCTTGCTATTTCTGAAAAATTGAATACCGTTCAACGGTTGCAGGTCTGCAAAACAGAAGATATTGATACGCTTATTACGGAATTACCTGTTGATGCAGAAATATTGCAACCATACAGGGCAAAGGGTGTAGAAATTCTGTAAGACGTTGATTAATAGTTTATTGGGTCCCTCCCTGTAAATCCTTGTCTGTAAGCCAATAGGTTCCATAATGGTACAGTTAAATACTGACCAAGTTACAGGTTGCGCAAACTTCCTTATGTTTATTGCTGTTTTTTTGGGCTGAAATCCCTACTTTCGCCGTCCAAAAAATTTATAAAATGAAAACAGTTACAATCGAAGGACAACTGAGGACCGAATTTGGCAAAAAAGCCACCCGCCAAGTACGCTCTCAGGAACATGTGCCAGGTGTAATTTACGGGGGTGCTTCAGAAATCAACTTTTCTGCTCCGGCCAAGGCTTTTAAGTCATTGGTGTACACATCTAAATTCCAGTTGGCAGAAGTTAACGTGGATGGCAAGACTTATAAATGCATTTTGAAGGATTTGCAGTTCCACAAAGTAAGCGATGCTTTGATACACGTTGATTTACTTGAATTGGTAGAAGGCAAAAAAGTAATCGCTGACCTGCCTTTGAAATTCACAGGTAACTCAATTGGTGTGAAAGATGGCGGTAAATTGGTTATCAAAATGAAGTCTTTAAAAGTGAAGACTTTGCCTAAGTACTTAAAGGAAAACATTGAAGTGGATATCACTACTTTGAACATCAACGAAAACTTGCGTGTTCAGGATGTGAAGGCAGATGAAATGGAAGTCATGAACTCTCCACGTATCCCTATTGCTTCAGTTGTAATGACCCGTCAGTTGAAGCAGGAAGAAGCATCTGCTGCTAAAGACGAAAAGAAGAAATAAGCAAACGCTTTTCAATAGTCAATCCCTCAACGTTTGTTGGGGGATTTTTTTATGCAGTCGGTATACTTACTGTAAATGTACTGCCTTTGCCCGGTTCACTTTTAACGGTGATGTTCCCTCCATTCTTCTCAATGAACTCCTTGCATAACATTAGGCCAAGGCCAGTACCTTTTTCATTTGATGTTCCATATTGAGACGAGATGGTATTCTGTTGAAAAAGTGAGTCCAGTTTTTCTTTTGGCATGCCTGTACCAGCATCGGCAACGGAAAAAAGGATGAATGAGTTCTCCTTTATCACAGAAAGTGATATGGTACTTCCAGCATAACTAAATTTAATGGCATTGCTGATAAGGTTCCTTAGTATGATTTTTATATGGTTAATATCTGCATTGATCATAAAAGCTTCATTGGTTGCCAAATCTATTTTTATGTTTTTTCCGGAAAGGTTCTGTTGCAGTAGGTTCAATGTCTCCAGTATCAATGGTTTCAGGGCAATCTTCTCTTTTTTTACCTCAATGCCTTTCATTTGGCTATGGCTCCATTGCAATAGGTTATCCAAGCTGTTTTGCAATTGATCTACCTGAACAGACAGTTCGGTTGAAAGTGTCATGAATTCTTCTTTGGAAATAATATCCTGATTGAAAAGTTCCAAAGAGGTTTTTAAGCCAGCAATAGGTGTACGTATATCATGTGCAACAATGGAAAACAATTTCTCCTTTGTTTTATTGAGTATGGTAAGTTGATGGTTGCTTTCTTCTAATTGCTGCTTTTGGGAAAGGAGCTGAATCTGCTGCTGTTGAAGTTCACAGTTCTTGTCTTCTATTTCTTTTTGGTAGCTAATACTTTGCTTCTTGAAATATTGCAAGAAAATAAGCAATAAAATAACCCACACAATTAAATTGGCAAATTTTCTGTCTTCTGTCACCGAAGCATATAAATGAAGGTAACCTCCATACCTGTAGATTAATAAAAAACCGAGTGCATTTAATAAACTCAGTACCACAATGGTTTTTATATTGTTCATCAATATCAGGCTGACACCGATTATCAATAGCAGGTAAAACTCCATATTGTTGTGGAACAGTAAACTGGTGGCCGCAAAAACTGCACTCAGCAAAAGGCTAATAATTAAATAGCCCTGCTGGTAATACCGTTTGTAGTTAGAATAAATGAGCCCAAGGTTTGCAGACATTGTAATAACATTGATTGTACACAAAAGGTACCTCCTGTCTATGATGTTTGAAACCAGGAAAAAAAAAGTTGCAAAAATGCCTGCTGCAGCCAGTAGGTTCAAGGCCTTTGTTTTGCGTGCATCTTCAAAGGAAAGTTGGGAGGTTACGCCTATGTTGGTCAATTTAGCTAGCCATTGCTGCATTGTGCAATATATTTGTCTAATAACGTTTAAATAGTGTTTTAGAATGCTAAAATTAAAACAATAACCTGCCCACAAAGGTTTTATTATGAGCAAATTCTTGATAGTTGGCTTAGGGAATATTGGTAACGAATACCGTCACACACGCCACAACATTGGTTTTGATGTGGTAGATGCCTTTGCATTGAAGCATGGGGGCATGTTCAAGCTTGACAGGCTAGCAGAAGTAGCGGAAGTAAAATGGAAGGGAAAAATGTTTGTGTGCATAAAACCAACCACTTACATGAACCTGAGTGGCAAGGCATTCAAATATTGGATGGACAGGGAAAAGATTGAACTGGAGAATACATTGACGATTGTGGATGACCTGGCCCTGCCCCTATCAAAAATACGGTTGCGTTCATCAGGCAGTGATGCAGGCCATAATGGGCTAAAGGATATTCAGCTAATGGTCAATACCGATAAATATCCCAAGCTCCGTTTTGGCATTGGCAATAATTTCCCAAAAGGCATGCAAGCGGATTTTGTATTGAGCAAATGGCTTTCAACAGAACAACCAATCGTTAGTAAGAAAGTTGAAAAATGTGTTGAGATTATCGAATCCTTTGCTGCGATTGGGATTGAAAGGGCGATGAACACCGTAAATAATTTGAATTTTGAATAATAAAACAGGTCAAGAATCTGTTATAAGATAAGAAATATAATATAAGTAGCCATATTTGCCCCTTGGACTCTTTTTCTATCGAGTATAAGGGAGGGTTATTTAGTTGTTATTTTTAAACAGCAGCCATGAAAATATTTTGTGTAGGGCGTAATTATGTAGATCATGCAAAGGAGTTGGGAAATGATATTCCTGATGAACCTGTGATTTTTATGAAGCCAAAAAGTGCATTGCTCCAAGCAAACACTCCCTTTTATTATCCCGAATTCAGCAACGAACTTCATTACGAAATTGAACTGGTGCTACGTGTTAGCAAGAATGGCCGTTACATTCCTGAAAGGCAGGCGAACAAATACTATAATGGTATTACCGTAGGCATAGATTTCACTGCAAGGGATATTCAAAATGACCTGAAGAAGAACGGCCTTCCTTGGGAAAAAGCAAAAGCCTGGGACAACTCTGCCGTCATTGGCAAATGGATTGACATGACCCCGGAAATCTACAAGAAGCCCATCAATTTTTCCCTGAAGAACAATGATGAACTGGTTCAAAAAGGTATCAGTAGCGATATGATGTTTTCCTTTGATGAAATCGTGGCCCATATATCCAACTATTTTTCCCTCAATATTGGCGATATGATTTTTACTGGTACGCCAGCAGGTGTTGGTGAATGTGTGGTAGGCGACATTTTGCAAGGTTATTTTGAAGCTGATAAAATGTTTGAACTGGAAATCAAGTAGTGAGTGAATGGTGAAGGGAAAATAGAAAGTGATGAATCGGGAATGGGTTTCATTCAATGATCCAGTTTTTAGGTAAGGATTTAACTTTAATGGCCATGTTCTATTCATTGGAATGACATATTTAGCCATCATAGCTCCGTGGATAACTCCATCATCACCCAAAACTTCTTACCAATAATTCCATAGCCATAAACTAATAGGATATTTACAGTAATGCTCAATCCAGAGATTTTATTGAAGGCATACAAATTCATGGTTACTTCCAAAACCATGTGTGATACTTA
>JAHEZD010000119.1 GCA_023251255.1 Chitinophagaceae bacterium | reverse complement strand
GGTATTCGATACCAACAATGGCTATTCGGAATATGCAGGCCAAGGCAACCACAACCTTTCCGTAGCAGATGTGGATGGCGATGGCAGGGATGAGATAGTGTATGGCCAAATGACCATTGATGACAATGGCAAAGGCTTGTACAGCACACATATTGGCCACGCAGATGCTTTGCATGTAAGTGATATGGACCCTGATAGGCCCGGGCTTGAAGTGTTTAGCACCCAGGAAAGGTTTGATGATGCAGGTGCCAATTTCCGTGATGCAAGAACGGGGGAAATCATTTGGAAGAAACTTTCTATTGCTGCTGGTAGTGATGGCGAAGGCCCTGGCAGGGCATTGGCTTTGGATGTTGATCCCCGTTACCGTGGCTTTGAATGTTGGGTGGCTGGTGCGGGTATCACCGGGATGTTCGATTGCCATGGGAACAAGATTGCAGAAAAAACACCGCCATGCAACATGGGTATCTATTGGGATGGCGATGTGCTAAGTGAAATATTGAATGGCACCAATATTGGTAAATGGGACTACATCAATGGTGTCAACAAGAAAATATTCGATGCAAAGGACTTTGATTGTGCTTCCAACAATGGTACCAAGGCCAATCCCTGTTTAAGTGCAGACTTGTTTG
This sequence comes from Chitinophagaceae bacterium, assembly GCA_023251255.1. Classification (GTDB taxonomy): domain Bacteria; phylum Bacteroidota; class Bacteroidia; order Chitinophagales; family Chitinophagaceae; genus UBA1930. The sequence goes on along the minus strand of JAHEZD010000119.1, from coordinate 13,907 downwards.
GCGATTGGAGGGAGGAAGTGATTTACAGAACAAGGGACAGTCGTGAGCTCAGGATTTTCTCGACCACCATTCCTACAGACAAAAGGTTCTATACGCTCATGCATAATCCCCAATACCGGGAAAGCATTGTTTGGCAAAACGTGGCCTACAATCAACCGCCACACTTAAGTTATTATATGGGCGATGGTATGGAAATGCCGCCCATGCCCAATATTCAGGTAGTACATTTGAAAAAATAATTGCCAGATGAAGAAAACCGTTTTATGCTCCGCATTGTGTTTGATGACTTATTTCAACAATGCATTTGCCCAATCAACAGATGCCAATGCCCCCTTGCATGCTTCCAAGCCAAATTATACAACCCCGTATGTAGTACCAACTAATGAAAGTATCAAGCAGGTTACGGACAGGGTGCTTACCTATTTAAACAATGCTACACCAGCACAACTCGTCAATAAGCAGACACAGCAATTGGTGGATGTAAATACCATTGACACCAATACCATTTTCAAGCAGGGGGACTTTAGGCTAACAAGCTACGAGTGGGGTGTTACCTATGCGGGTATGCTGGCCGTGGCTGCAGCAACAAAAGATGAGCGGTATGCCAACTATACCAAGGATAGGCTGCATCTAATGAGCAATAGTTTTACTGCATTGAGAAGCCTTTGGAAGGAAAGCCCAGTGAACAGCAATCCACTTCGCACAGTAATAGAGCCCAATGCTCTGGATGATGCAGGTGCGCTATGTGCAGCCATTGCTCAAACCATTCAGCAAGGTGGCCAGGCTAACTTGAGGGTGTTGGCCGATAATTTCATCAATTATATATCCAACAAGGAATTCCGGTTGGCCGATGGCACATTTGCAAGGAACCGTCCCCAAAAGAATACGCTTTGGCTGGATGATTTATTTATGAGTGTTCCTGCATTGGCCCAAATGGGGAAGCTTACAGGCAACACCAAGTATTTTGATGATGCCACCAAACAGGTACTCCAATTTTCAAAACGCATGTACAATGTGCAGACAGGTGTTTACATGCACGGCTGGGTACAGGAAATGGATGTTCATCCCCAGTTTCATTGGGCAAGGGCCAATGGCTGGGCATTTATGGCCATGACAGAATTATTGAGCGTACTACCTAAAAGCCACCCGTCCTATCCTGCTGTATTGAAGCAGTACCAAAGCTTGGCAAAGGGATTGTTGCAGTACCAGTCTGGCGATGGTTTCTGGCACCAGTTGTTGAACAGGGCAGATTCCTATCTGGAAACTTCTGCTACGGCTATTTATGCTTACTGCTATGCTACTGGCATCAACGAAGGCTGGTTGAATGCCAGAGCATATGCACCAACCGCCCTGTTAGCGTGGAATGCGGTGGCTTCCAAAGTAAATGACAAGGGCATGGTAGAGGGAACCTGTGTGGGTACAGGTATGGCATTTGACCCTGCGTTCTATTATTTCAGGCCAGTGAATGCTTACGCCGCCCACGGTTATGGCCCAACATTATTGGCGGCAGCAGCAATAACAAAACTTGTTCGGAAATATCAGTTCAAGTTAAATGATAGTGCCATTCAATTAGTCAACTAGAATAATCAATCTATTTATGAAAAGAAAATTATTGATCTTAACATTGGTTGGTATGTCATTCACCATGGTGAATGACATACCAACACTTTATATTATTGGCGATAGTACCGTTCGTAACACTACAAAGCCCGGTGATTTATGGGGCTGGGGAAGCGTGATTGGTGATTTTTTTGATAGTTCAAAACTATACATCAGCAATCAGGCACAAGCAGGGAGAAGTACCCGTACCTATGTTAAGGAAGGCCGTTGGGACAAAGTACTCTCAACCCTCAAAGCAGGTGATTATGTGATGATGCAGTTCGGCCATAATGATGGTGCAAGGCCAGACACGTCCAAAGCGGGTTACCGCGGGGTGCTAAGGGGAACCGGTGAGGACTCTGTTATCCTGAACTGGGCAGATGGCAAGCAGGAAATTGTCCATTCTTATGGTTGGTACATCAGGAAATTTGTCAGGGATACAAGGGCAAAAGGCGCTACGCCAATTGTTTGCTCGTTCATTCCGCGCAATGATTGGAAGGATGGAAAGGTCGTAAGGCCAAAAAACAACTTTGGGCAATTTGCAGAAGAAGTGGCCAAACAGGAAAATGCGTTCTTCATAGACCTGAACAGCATCACTGCCGATAAATACGATGCCATGGGGCAGGATGCGGTAAAGCCCTTGTTCCCGAAGGAACATACACATACCAGTTATGAAGGGGCCAAGATAAACGCCGCTTCTGTTGTGGATGGTTTGAAGTTGTTGAAGGATTGTAAGCTGAATGATTTCTTGTTGAATAAATAATGCGATTTCACAAGGATATATCAAATCAAACCAGTAACTATCGGCTTATTGAAGACTGATTAATAAAACCCACCCTGCGGCACCTTCTGCTTTTCACTGCCTCTGTGGGTAAAAAAATAATATTATGAAAAGAATCTTTTTGCCATTTATTGCCTCCTGTGTTTTCTGCTTCTGCAATGCACAAGAGAATCCCTCCCCAAGAATCAAGTACAACTTCAATTCCTCATGGAAAATGTTTGTAGGCGATGATTCATTGGCATCAGCCGAATCTTACAATGATGCCTCTTGGAAGCCAGTGACCTTGCCCCATGCTTTCAATGAGGATGATGCGTTTAAGGTATCCATCGACAATTTAACAACGGGCATTGTTTGGTACAGGAAACACTTTAAAGTGGATGCCAATCAAAAAGGCAGGAAAGTGTTCCTGGAATTTGAAGGAATCAGGCAAGGCGGTGAGTTTTTCCTGAACGGTAAATCAATTGGCCTAAGTGAGAACGGTGTCATGGCTTTTGGTTTTGACATCAGCAATGAGGTGAAGTTCGGGGAGGACAACATCATAGCAGCAAGGATCGACAATGCTTGGAACTACCATGAAAGGGCTACCAAGAGCGGCTTTCAATGGAACGACAAAAACTTCTATGCCAACTATGGAGGCATCAACAAGAATGTTTATTTGCATGTGGCAGATAAGCTGTACCAAACATTACCACTCTATTCAAACCTAAAATCAACAGGCGTTTATGTATATGCCAGGGAAATTTTGACGGCTGATAAGTCAGCTTTCATTACTGCGGAAGCACAAATAAAAAATGATTATGCAGAAGCCAAGACCTTCCAATATGCAGCTTACATTGAGGATGCAATTACAGGCAAGAAAGTCCCTTCCAATTTCAAAATAGTTGATGTTCAGTTACAGCCCAATGAAAGCAAGACTGTTCAGGTAACATCATTAGTAAAAGACCTTAACTTTTGGAGCTGGGGCTATGGTTACCTCTATAACGTGTACACAACCATCAGCATCAATAACAAAGTGGTTGATGTGGTGAAAACTACCACAGGCTTCCGCAAAACAGCTTTTGATCATGGTGTGCTTACCCTGAATGATAGGGTGCTGCATTTAAAAGGGTATGCCCAGCGTACTACCAATGAGTGGCCAGCTATTGGTCTTTCTGTTCCTGCATGGTTAAATGATTACAGCAATAAATTGATGGTGGACGGCAACGCAAACTTGGTAAGGTGGATGCATGTTACGCCCTGGAAGCAGGATGTGGAGAGTTGCGACAGGGTGGGCTTGATAGAAGCCATGCCAGCAGGTGATTCGGAAAAGGATGTGGACGGGAGAAGGTGGGAACAGCGTAAGGAAGTAATGCGTGATGCCATTATTTATAACCGCAACAATCCAAGTATCATTTTCCTTGAATGCGGCAATAACCAGATCAGCGAACCCCACATGAAAGAGATGAAGGATATCAGGGACCTGTACGATCCCTTTGGCGGCAGGGCCATCGGCAGCAGGAACATGCTGGACAGCAAGGAAGCGGAATATGGTGGCGAAATGCTGTACATCAACAAGAGTGCAGCCAAGCCCATGTGGCAGATGGAATACAGCCGTGACGAAGGCCTGCGTAAATACTGGGATGAATATTCGCCGCCTTACCATAAAGAAGGCGAAGGCCCATTGCATAACGGTCAGGATGCGAGTGCCTATAACCATAACCAGGATGCACATGCCATTGAAAACATTGTTCGCTGGTTTGAGTACTGGCATGAACGTCCAGGTACTGGCAAGCGTGTAAATGGTGGTGGCGTGAACATTATTTTTTCTGAAAGCAATACCCATCATCGTGGTGCAGAAAATTTCAGGAGGAGCGGGGAAGTGGATGCTTTGCGTATTATTAAAGATGGATACTATGCCAACCAGATTATGTGGGATGGTTGGGTAGGTACTGAGAAACCTGGCATCCATATCATTGGCCATTGGAACTATAAGGAAGGAGTTACAAAAAATATCTACGTTATATCCAGTGCCAATAAAGTGGAACTGTTCATCAATGGTAAATCAATGGGCTTTGGTGAACAGAGCAACCGCTTCCTCTATACTTTCAAGAACATTTCATGGAAGCCGGGCACCATTGCTGCAGTTGGCTATAATGTAAAGGATGTTAAAATCTGTGAAACAAAACAGGAGACTGCTGGTGAACCCTATGCTGTTAGGCTTACACAAATCAATCCAGCAAAGCCGTTGCTTGCCAATGGTGCCGATCTGGCCTTGATAGAAGTGGAAGTGGTTGATGCAAAAGGCAACCGCTGCCCAACAGCATTGAATGAAATAAACTTTGCTTTAACTGGTGAAGCTGAGTGGAGAGGTGGCATGGCCCAAGGGCCGGATAATTACATCCTATCGAAAATATTACCTGTTGAATGCGGTGTGAACCGTTTCCTGCTTCGTTCCACAACCAATGCAGGAAATATTGTTGTGAATGCATCATCAGCCGGATTGAAAGATGGAAGCATCAGTTTAAAGTCCCTTGCTTTTCAAGCGAAAGATGGACTGTCTCTGCAGTTGCCATCACAAGGGTTAGTTTCCAATTTGTCTAGGGGAGCAACGCCTTCATCTCCTTCTTATATCGTGTTAAGAAAACCTTTGGAAATTATAGCTGCAACTGCAGGGGCCAATCAGGATAAAGCTTTTGCAAGTTATGACGATAATGAAGCCAGTGATTGGGTTAACGATGGCAAGCTGGGCACTGCATGGATGGTGTATGAAATTGCTGAAGCCTCACCCATTAACGAAGTAACTTTAAAGTTGAACAACTTTAGAACAAGAACCTATCCCATTAGAATTTCTGTTGATGGCGTTGAAGTATTCAAAGGGAATACAACAAGGAACCTTGGTTATTTCACAGCAAGCTTCAATGCAACCGTTGGAAAAAAAATCAAGGTAGAATTAGCTGGTCAATCAGAAATGAAAGATGATAACAGCAAAGAAGTAAATGGCAAAAAATTGGATGATGGTGTGGCAAGGGATGATGCCAATGCCAAAGGCACATTCGCCATTATTGAAGCAGAAATTTATGGACCTAGGTAAATAGTAGCCACGAATACACGAATTAATACGAATGTTTTTGGTAAGGAAACTCTACTCGTGAACATTCGTGCATTTGTGGCAAAGAAAAGAAGAACGAAGTTCTTCCCTTTGTGTGCTTTGTGTCCCCGCCTGAACCGGACGGGCAGGTTTGTGGTCAAATAAAAATCATTTGTTTACAAATGGTTTTCAATATCTCCTAGTAACTGTCATTGGCAGTTTTCCTGCCTTTAGATATGGCTTGTTGAAGGCGGTTTGAAAATGACAGTTTTCATGGATGGGTTTCTGCAAGACAGCCTGCTGACAAAGGCAGGCCCGCTTGAATGCAACGGGCAGGCTCAAACTGACAACGCTTTTAATTTAAAAATCAACAAAATGAAACCATACAAGGTCATCCTTCTACTCATCGCCATCATTGGCCTCGCTTTTACATTCAAAAAAGAAAGGCCAACCCTTTATATCATTGGCGATTCAACGGTAAAAAATGGTGATGGTACTGGAAAGAATGGTCAAATGGGTTGGGGCACCATGATTGATGTGTATTTTGATACCACCAAAATTGCTGTCCGCAACCATGCCATCGGGGGCCGGAGCAGCAGGACTTTCATTACAGAAGGAAGATGGGACAAAATTCTCCAAACACTCAAAAAGGGTGATTTTGTGATGATGCAGTTTGGCCATAATGATGGTAGCCCATTGGATGACACAGCCCGTGCAAGGGGGACCATCAAAGGCATTGGCGAAGACAGTGTGGAAATTTACAACCCCATTCGCAAGATGAAAGAAACAGTACACAGCTACGGGTGGTACATGCGTAGGTTCATCAATGAAGCCAAGGATAAGGGAGCCATTCCCATCATCTGTTCCCCCATTCCACGTTATGGCTTCAAGGACGGCAAGATCAGTAGGGACAGTTATGCCACTTGGAGCAGGGAACTTGCTGAACAGACCAGTACTTTCTTCATTCCATTGAATGAGAAGATTGTAGTGCAGTACGAAAGCATGGATACCATAAAAGTGAAATCCTTTTTCCCTGCCGACCATACACATACCAATAAGGAAGGAGCCATCCTAAATGCTACCAAAGTGGTGGAAGGTATCAAGGAACTGAAAAAATGTGGTTTGAAAAAATATCTGTTATAAATTTTATGGAATAATTATTGGGTAACCAGCAATAGGATTTCTATTGAACGACATTTGCGTCGCATACTCGTACAACATAACAGTGCTGGGCTTTAGCGAAGCATTTGCTTCATTTATTGTTAAATTCTCCATCCGCCAGATCTCGAATTAAAAACTTACTTTTAATAAAATTTCTCTCATGGTATCTCCATCACAGCCATTAAGCAATTTGCAACAAGAGTTGCTCAAGCTCTATTCTTCAGATATTGATGAGGCAGACTTATTGCACATAAAAAGGTATCTGGCTAAATACTTTGCAGACAAAGCAATTAAAGAAGCTGATAAGATTTGGGAAGAAAGAAGCTACAACAATGATACTATGCAAAGTTGGTTAAATGAAGACCAAGAAAAGTATGGCAAATAAAGTTGTTATTGATACCAATGTGCTTGTGTCGGCTTTATCCAGTAAGTCTGAATACCACAAACTGGTTATAGATATTTTAGAAGAACAAATTGAGGTGTATATAACTGATGAAATATTGTTGGAGTACGAAGAAATCCTCAGAATCAAATACTCGGAAAATGTCGCAATCAATTTCCTGAAAGCATTAAAGGAACTGCCCAATGTGTTTTTGGTGCAGGTATATTTTAGATGGAACCTGCTAAAAGACATGGACGACAATAAGTTTGTTGATTGTTATGTTGCTGCCAATGCTAATATTCTCATTTCAAATGATAAAGGATTTAGGATACTTAATCAAGTTGAATTTCCTGTGATAAGACTTATGACTATTGAACAATATTTTGTTCAGCCTACTATTTAAGGGTCCAACCTTCATCCACACTTGAATGGGGCCCCTTGGCTAAAGCTCAGGATAAACTTGCCACTGAAGTTCAATGCATGTTCTGCTGCTCATTCCCCAAAAATGTCTTTCATACGCATCCATATTATGATGGAACAGGATGGTTCAAGTTCTCAATCATGTTGCTTTGTGTAACTGATTGCCGATATGAAACAAACAATACTCACCCTCCTTGCGTTTGCAGGTCTTTCGTTGTATTCAATAGCCAATGTGCCGGGTGGTGGTTCCTCAGGGGCCAATGTAACCGTTACAGATAATGGAACAACCGTGGTGCTCAACAATGGGGTGGTAGTCGTAACGGTTACCAAGTCTTCCGCAAACATTGCCAATTTGACTTATGCCAGTAACAACCTGTTAAGCGGCGGCTACAATGGCGGCCAGATTTACTGGAGCTGGAACATGCCCAATTACCAGAACCCCTCCGGCTGCACGTACACATTAACTGCCAATCCTACCAGTAATGGTGGTGATTATGCAGAAATAAAACTGCACATGACCTGGGATGGCTCCTCTTCAACTGCGGCCATGGATGTGGATGTTTATTATTCCCTGCCCCGGGGCGCAAGCGGCATTTATGCTGCTGCCATGCTTACGCACCCTGCAAGCTATCCTGCCAATCCGGGTGGTGAGTGGCGTATGGCAAGCTACCCCGGCTCCACATTTGACTGGATGAGCGTGGACAGTTTACGCAACAGGAAGGTGGCTTCCTACTCGGATTGGAACAATGCCGTTACGGTTGCTGGTGCACCAGCAGAAGTGAAGAGGTTGACCACTGGTATCTACAACAACCAATATGAATGCAAGTACGATTACAGTGCAGACTTTGGCGACGTGAATGTGTGGGGCTGGAGCAGCACTGCCAAGAATATCGGTTTATGGGTAACTGCGCCGAGCAAGGAATATTATAACGGCGGTCCCATGAAACGTGAATTGATGTGCCATAATAGCCCTACCATGCTGAACATGCTCAATGGCGAACACTATGGCATGGGCAATGACCTTGATATGGTGGCTGGGGAAACATGGCAAAAAGTATATGGCCCTTTTTTGATCTACTGCAATAGTGTACCTGCTGGCACCACCAATGCGCCCAATGTCCTGTTCAATGATGCAAAGGCACAGGCGTTGGCTGAGCAGGGCGCATGGCCCTACAATTGGTTCACGAACACGCAGTACATCAAAGAAAGTGGTAGGGGAACCGTTACAGGGAAACTGGTAATCAGTGACGCTGCCAATCCAACAGCTTCCGCTGCCAATAGTTGGGTGGGTGTGGCCATTCCTCCTCAATCAACAACAGGTATTGCAGACTTTCAATTGTGGTCCAAGAACTACCAATTTTGGGTAAGGACAGATGCCGATGGTAACTTTACCATTCCACATGTACTGCTCGGTACCTATAGCCTATTTGCTTTTGGGCCCGGTGCAGCAGGGCAATTGACAAAGACAGCTTATGCAACAGTTACCGCAGGCAATATAACAGCCTTAGGCAATGTTGTCTGGACACCCGCCCGCACTGCACCAACGATTTGGGAAATAGGTATTCCCGATAGAACGGCTGCCGAATTCAAACATGGCTTTGATTACTGGACAAGCAATACCTACCCCAATTTGAACTGGGGCAAGTTCATGGATTATACCACTGATTTCCCAAACGATATTACTTACACCATTGGGCAGAGCAACTGGGTAACCGATTGGAACTTTGTGGAACCCTATGATAATACGGTTCAATCAACAACACCGGATTGGAAGGTGAAATTCAACTTGACTACTGCACCAACTGTTGGTTCCACTGCTGCTATTTATACAGCTTTTGCTGCGGGCTACAGTTCCGCATTGATTGTAAAAGTAAATGGTACCAATATTACAAGTCCCAGCACAGGCGTCTATCCGCCCAATGCCTCGGATGCAAAGGTCCGAAAGGGCATACATGGTGCTTTTGGTGATTACAGGTTCACCTTTGCTGCCAGTTTGTTACATGCTGGTGCAAACGAAATAAGTTTCACCATCAGGATCACGGGCGGGGGAACAGTAGGGGAAGTAATGTATGATTATTTACGTTTGGAGGCAAGTGGAACATCACTGGCAACAGTGGTGCCCATAACGTTACAATCACTGACTGCTACAAAGCAATTCAAAAATGTATTATTAAAGTGGACAACGCTAACTGAACAGAACAGCAAGGAGTTCCAATTGCAACGTTCAGGTAATGGGGTCGATTTTATGGATATAGGTATCGTGAATGCACAAGGAACCTCAACCAATATTGCCAACTATACTTTTATGGACAATGCACCTTTGAAGCAGTGGAACTACTACCGCTTGAAAGCAGTGGATAAGGATGGGAAGTTTGTGATGAGCAACATGGTGAAATTGAATGTAGAGAATGAAGTTTCAGCGTTGTCTGTTCATCCCAATCCATCGAAGGACGTGATCACCATCAATTATCAAGCTGAGGAAAAAAAGCTTGCAACCTGTTCCATAACAGATGCCAATGGAAAAAAGGTAAAGGCTTTTTCAATCAGCCTCCATCAAGGCCCTAACAGTATTTATACTAATATTGCAGTATTGCCATCAGGCATTTACTTTTTAAAAGTGGATGTTGATAACAAGATTTTCAATACACCGTTCATGAAACAGTAATGGAATTTAAAAGAATAGTTTGTTTATTGATTACTTGTTCCTATTTGCTGCAATTAATGGCACAGGAAAAGATAGGGAATGAATTCTCCATTGATATTTCCAACAACAATTTCCCTGTTATCACCAACCATTTAAAGTTGGGTACGCACACCAATGCAAAAGGCGGAAACCTTGATGCCAATAGTTTGTACTTTATCAAAAATGGCAGGCCCTGGTTTCCAGTGATGGGGGAGTTCCATTTCAGCCGTTTCCCAAAGGAAGATTGGGAAACATCTATTTTGAAGATGAAAGCCTGTGGTATCAATATCATTGCCACATATGTTTTCTGGATTTACCATGAGGAGGAAAAAGGAACCTGGAACTGGGCAGGCAATCGTGACCTGAAATATTTTGCACAGTTATGTGCCAAGCACAATATGGATCTGTTTGTAAGGATTGGCCCTTGGTGCCATGGAGAAGTAAGGAATGGTGGCTTTCCTGATTGGCTGTTGAAGGAAGCCAAAACAAGAAGTAACGATACTGCTTATTTAGGGTTTGTAAAACCGTTTTACCAGCAAATAGCCAGCCAGCTAAAAGGGTTGTACTTTAAAGATGGGGGAACAATTATTGGTGTACAAATAGAGAATGAATTCCGTTTCAATACGCCCAAAGGATTGGACCACATCCTTACCTTAAAAAAAATAGCTGTTGATGCAGGGATTGACGTGCCTTATTATACAGCAACTAACTGGCCTGGGGCAGATATTAAACAAGTAGAATTGATTCCTGTTTGGGGAGCCTATCCAGAAGCTCCATGGGACAAGAACACAACCAAGTTGCCATTGTCCAATAACTATTTGTTTGACTCGTTGCGTAGGGACCCCAATATTGGTAATGATTTGTTGGGAACCGTTGTTGATACCACCAATTACAAGGGCTACCGCTATCCTTTTGCCACTGCTGAAATGGGGGCGGGCATCCAGGTTACCTATCATCGGCGCCCGGTTATCCTGCCCGAGGATGTACTTGGCTTGGCCATTGCAAAGACTGGTGCCGGTGCCAATCTAATGGGGTACTATATGTTTCATGGAGGAACCAATGCTATTGGCAAATTATCAACACTCCAAGAATCCAAATCAACAAAATACCCGAACGATTATCCCATTATCAATTACGATTTCCAAGCACCCATTGGAGAATGGGGTGACATTAAGGCGTCCTACAATTGCTTCAAATTGTTCCATTCATTCCTCAATAACTATGGGGAACGGTTAGCTACTTGTTATACATATTTCCCCGAGGGCAAAGTGAGGAACAAAGCTGATAGTGTAAACCTCCGCTGGACTGTGAGGGCAAAGGAGGGTAGCGGGTTTATCTTCATCAACCAGTTCCAAAGGCAGTTGAAGATGCAGGATGTAAGTAATGTTCAGTTCAATATCAAAACCAAGGAGGGAACTGTTTTGCAAGTACCTGAAAAACCCTTCACTGTTCCTGCAAATACACAGTTCATCTTACCGTTCAATTTGAAAATGGATGGGGTGGACCTAGTGTATGCAACTGCCCAGCCATTCTATATTCATCAGGCAAACCGTAAAACTTATTTCTTTTATGCTGATGATGCAATCACTCCTGAATTTGTGTTTGATGCGGGAAATGTCCGCTTCATCGAAACAAAAAATGGGTCTGTGGAAAAGAGGGAGGCTACCTATAAAGTATCAGCTATTAAAGCAGGTCTCGATGCAGTAATAGAGGTTGGATTGACAAATGGAAAGGCAATTAGGATCATGGTTCTAACGCATGCCCAAGCTTTGAATACTTGGATCGTTGATATGCAGGGCAAGCAGCAACTCATTATTTCAGCGGCAACATGCATTTATGAAGAGGGACGTATCTACTTGACGCAAACAGATAAAACTTCAGTTCCATTTTCCGTGTTTGACAATAATAGCAAATTGAATTGCTCAAATGTTCAATCTGTTGAAATAAGCAAGGAAGGGCTGTTTGTTACTTATCACCTGGCATTCAAACCAGCAGGCGCAGCAATTACTTGGAAGCTGAATGAAGCACTGACCAATACTTCAAAACAAATGGCAGTTGATACGGCAAGAAACATATCCTATCCATTGTACAGCACCCGATTGAAACCCATCCCATCAGCAGTGTATTATGATATTTCCATTCCCCCAAATGCATTGACCGGATTATCGGACGCTTTCCTTGAAATAGGCTACCGGGGGGATACTTATGCCATTTACGCAAATGGTGGTTTGGTGGCCGATGATTTCAATATGGGCCTGCCAATGCTATTCCCTTTGAAACGGTTCAAACAGGAACTGGTAAGCAATAAGATTTCTTGTTTAATAACAGCTTTCCCTCCCAGTAGTAAAATCTATTTGGAAGAATCTATGGAGGAAGGTATTGAGCAAGACGGGCCTCCCTCAATAAAGCATATCCGCTTCAGGCCCCAGTACCAATCCATCATAACAGGGTTCCAACGATAAAAAAAGGCAGTTTACCTCTATTCAGGATGGGACAGGATGTCGGTTCTTCAGCTAGTATTTATGTTAGCACCTGATTGCATTCTTAAACCATAACAAAGCCGTATGAAAAAAGTATTACTCACGCTTTTTGTCTTCATTGTATTTGCCTTAAAATTATCAGCACAAACAACGTACTATTGGGTTGGGGGAAATGGTGTGGCAGGCTCTGGTGCCACTATCGGTACCCCTATATCCTGGGGAGCTTCCAGTTGGAATACATTAGCTGATGGAACAGGTTCCTCAAGAACGGTTTCCGCAGGAAATGATATCTTGATTTTTGATGGCAACTCACCTAAATTGACTTCTGGCAACAAGAATATTTACCTGGCCAATATTCCCCGTGATTCTTGTGGGCAGTTGCAAATTATTAATGGTGCCATTGTAACTTGTGTTACAGTTGCTGGTATCAATCAAGCTGCTACAGGTTATACAACTACTGGTTCTGCCAATGTTACCTTAACTGCTGGCAACGTAGGATATGCAGTAGGCATGCCAATAGCAGGTACTGGCATACCCTCAAATACTACCATCAGCTCTGTGGGCACTATTGTAAATGTAAGTTCCAATGCAGCTACTACCACTTCAGGTAGTGCCATTGTTACGCTGAATGTTGGCAGCACAAGCATTGTCCCCGGTATGACCATTACAGGTACGGGTATTCCTACAAATACGGTGGTAACAGCTACCACCACCCCCACGATTATTACCGCTACAGGTGCTACAAGTACCAGTACCAGTGTAACGCTAACTGCTGTCAATCCTGCTATAGTTGTAGGTATGGGCATCAATGGTAGTGGAATACCCGCTGGCACAACCATTACAGCCTATGATGGCGTATTTGCCGTTACATTGTCTGCAGCCACAACAACTACAGTTGCTGCTGCTGCATTGACTATATCAACACAGCAAACACTTACCTTATCTGCGGCAGCTACTGCCACTTCAACGCCACCGGCAGGGGTTGCAGTTACAACCACTGGTCAGGTAATTACCTTATCACAGGTAGCTACAGCAACGTCTGCCGCAGCAACGCCAACTGCTTTAACAATTAATGCAGATTTAGGTATGCTTGGCACGATTGCGGCACCTGTTGCTTATGGTGGTTCCACAGCACAGTTGGTTGGTACAGGCACAAGTTTTACAAACACTTTGCAGCAAGGGGATTTTATCATAGCTGGAGCCACTTTTGCAGCCAAACAAATAGCGGAGGTGTTAAGTGTAAACAATGCTACTGATATTACCATATCCAATGATGCCCCTACAGCAATAACTGCAGGTAGTTATTGGAGGGCAACAACTTTATACATAAAAGG
>JAHEZD010000118.1 GCA_023251255.1 Chitinophagaceae bacterium | reverse complement strand
GGCAGGGCCACTACTTCACCAACGCCAAGGTCTGCATAGAGTTTATTCTTTACCACATAGATCCTGCTCCATACAATATGCCCGGGCTTGCTTACTCCTTTTAATGTACCACCGCCTTTGGGAAAGAACATGGCAGGTTGCCTATCGCTGCTGGCGCCCTTATACCCATCTATAAAATGGGCAGGTGGCGCGGCACCGGAAATGAGGAACACCCATACAAAATCATCCACACCATTGCCTTGGTAATGTTGGCCCCAACGCAGGTCGTGCAAAGTATTCTCGCCGCTCATGCCCAACTGGCTCCAGAGCTGGTAGGTAACCAGTGCATCCAGTCCCGCACATTCATCCACTTCGTTGAAGTGTGGCAGGGCCTTGCCTGCATAGAGTTCACGGCCATCTTTTGCGTAAGCAGGTGGACGTTCGGTGTTGTTCAACAAGCCTTCCACCAGGTCGCTGGCGGCACAAATATCTTTCAGGCCCTGCTGGTACTGGATACCAATGGTGGCACAACCAAAATCATCGGCCATGCGCAGGGCAGCAATGTACATTTTGCACTGCTCCAAGGTCTGCTCCTTGGTGAGCTCCTCCACAGGGTTGGTTCCCCAGTGGAACTGCATTCCCTTGCCGAGCAACCAGTCCAATATTTGCTGGGCCTCTTCATCCGTTACCTGCAACATGGCGGCGTACAAAGCTGATTGGCTCAATCTTTCCTTGAATACCCCTGTGGCATGCAATGTATCATCGGGTATGATGGCATTGTACATGCCCATGCAGCCTTCATCGAACACACCCATGATTGCTTTGTTTTTACGGAAAGCTTTGGCATAGTTCCTTCCAGTGGTTTCTTCTTCCAACGGAATTTTTACGAGGTCAAAACTTTTTACATGCCTTTGGTCATGCTTGAGGCTACCTGTTAGCAACCATTCCTTGATACCATTGATGAAAAAATCATCATCGAAATTCTCGCTCCAAATACTGCTGTAGTTCACGGCTGCCTTGGTAAGCGAACCATTGAGGTTCAGCAGGCCAACGAGGCCCGGCCATTGACCGCTCCAATTGGCTACGGTAAGTATGGGACCTTTGTGTGTGGTAAGTCCTGCAAGTACATGGTGACTATACTGCCACAAACTTTCGGCTACAATCAATGGTGCATTTTCATCAATCGTAGCAAATACTTCCATGCCCATTTTCTGGGAATCGATAAGGCCATGCTTCTTGCTGGCGTCATAAGCATGAGCACGTTTGATGGTGTAACCGAATGTGGCGAATGCGGTGGAGAGCTTCTGTTCCATTTCTTCTTGGGCTGCCCAGCAGGTTTGATTGGCAGAGAGACGGAGATCACCAGAGGCTACGAGGATGATTTCTTTTGACATATAGGTGAGTTTGATTGGTTTAATTGTTTGATGGTTCAAGTGTTCGGTAGAACATTTGAATTTTGGAGCTATTGAATTTTGGAACTATTGAACTTGTACTTGCCTTTCAGTTTAGTAATGACAATACCTGTTAAGAATATGGTCAAGGTCCCCACCACAATCACCATGTTCTTGTGCAGGGATGATTTCAGGTAGCCGTACCCGGCAGGAATTTTACTGGAGAACGTGAGCCATAGAATAACAATGACACCAACAATAACGGCTATCAATGCTTCTGTGCCTTTGGTCTGTTTACTGATCAATCCGAGCAGGAAAAGGCCCAGCATTCCCCCTGCGAAAATGCCCGATAGTTCCCACCAGATATCGAGGATACTCTTGATACCAATCATGGCAAGGCCCGTACACAAGCCGATGATGCCAAATACCACGGTGGAGATGTACAGGATATTGAACTCCTTTTTATCGGTGGCTGTTTTGTTGAAATAACGTTTATAGATGTCTTTGGTGAATACCGTGGCGGATGCATTCATGCCACTGCTGATGGTACTCATGGCTGCTGAAAGGATGGCGGCAACAATGAGCCCCAAGAAAACGGTGGGCACTTTGTTCACCATGAAATGCGGCATTACTTTATCGGCATAATCTGCAGGTTTCAATTGGGCAATGTATTCTGCCATTTCATTCACAGAAGCATGTGAGCCTAACTTCTCCAGGGCAACGGATTGCTTTAAAGCGTCGGTCAATGCGGGGTTCAACTGGTAATAGGAAAACAAGGCCGATCCAATGATGAAGAACAATAAGGAAGCCGGCACGTACATGACCACGCAGAGCCACAAGGATTTCTTGGCCTGCTTTTCGGATACCGCTGTATGGTAGCGCTGGATATAGTTCTGGTCCATCCCAAAGTTGTTGAGGTTAATGAAGAAGCCATATAACAGCACCACCCAGAAACTGCTGTCCGTAAAATTGAACGCTGCTGTGCCCAAACTGAACTTGTTATTGGCATTGGCAATTTGGTATACCTGTTTTGCGCCGCCCGGGATTTCGCGGATGATGAGGAAGAGGATCAACAAAGCCCCCAATGTTTTAAGGATTCCCTGCACCACTTCTGTCCAGATAACAGCTTCCATGCCACCCATTACGGTATAGAGGATAATGCAGATGCCCATGATAATCATGATGCTGGACATGGAGAAACCCGTAAGGGCATTGAGCGTTAGGGCCATACCAAAGAAGATGGAACCCATGCGGGCAAATTGGGTAAGCAGGAAACAAACAACGGCATAGGTCCTTGCCCAAGGTCCGAAACGTTTTTCCAAATTGGTGTAGGCCGAAACTTCGCCTGTATTACGGTAGAACGGCACAAAATACCTGGCCCCCATCCAAGCTGCAAATGGCATGGAAATGCTGAACACAAAAGCATTCCAATTGCTGCCAAAAGCTTTGCCCGGTACGCCGAGAAATGTATTGCTGCTTAAAAAAGTGGCGTAGATTGATAGCCCTATTGCCCAGCCCGGAATGGAACCCGATGCTTTGGTAAACTGGTCGGAGTTCTTATTTTTTTTGGAGAAATAAAAACCAATGTACACCATCATCATTAGGTAAATGATGATGATGGCAATATCTAATAAGGGCAGATTGGTCATAATGGGCTTGCAATATCGTTAGGCTATACTGAGGAATAAAGATGCTGCAAAAGCCATCAATGGAACATAAGTTATCTTACTTTTTTGTGGGAAGATTTTACTATTGAGCCTACTGTTATGGAAATCGCTTTCAACAAGCCCTATCTACCATATCGGCAGGTAAATTGAGGCTGGCAGTTTTTACAGCAAAGGCCAGAAGGGTGAAAAGAAACAAAACTCCGTTTTCATTTCCCTTGTTGCGAACTACATTAACAATTAATCGTCCGTAACTTTTGCTTCTATCTTTTTCGCACCGGGCCATTGCTCATTAACGATTTCTTTTAGCTCCAATTTATTGGGATCAATCTTTACATACTTGATCCTTTCCCTACGCCAAGTATACACAATGCTTACCATGCCATCCTTTGTCTGGATAACCGAAGGATAGGAATATTGACTGATGGGTGAGTCTTCCAGCACCACTGCGGCAAACCATTTCTTCCCATCTTTTGAAATGGCCACGTTCAATGGGGTCCTTGCCCCCTTACCTCTTGGCAAACTATCAGCGGGCTTCACATGGTTGTACACAATCAATTGCCTACCATCTTTCAAGGTAACTGCATCGGTACCGGAATTGTTATTGGGCAAGGCTGATGGTTTCATGGGGCTCCATGTTTTTCCATTATCGCTGCTCCAGCTTTCGTTCACAGTCCTGTTCATGCTCCTGCACAGGACCTGCAACCTACCGTCTTTATATTTTAAAATACTTGGCTGGATAGCGGAAACAATTTTGCCATCGTTAATGTCAACAGACTTTGTCCATGTTTTGCCCCCATCCTTGGTGTATTCAAAATGCACCCTCCAACCATTGTTCTCCGTGCTTGATGGACAAATCAATGTTCCATTGACCAGCTCCGGCTTATTTTTTACTGGGCCCAAGAATCCATCAGGCAGGGCTTCACGCTGGCTCCATGTTTGGCCATTGTCCTTACTGCGCATCATCCACCCTGTCCAACCAGCAACCTTTGGCCCAATTTTGTAGAACAGCAGCAGTTCCCCATTGGGAACCCGATACAATACAGGGTTCCAACAAGCATAGCGCAATGTGTCATTAATGATCCCTTCTGCTACTTTCTTAGGCTCGGTCCATTTGTTGTTGATACGCTGCGATGTCCAAATGCAGACATCCTTGTTGCCTTCCTTTGTTCCACCGAACCAAGCTGCAACCAAGCCCTTTGGGGTTTCTGCAATGGTGGATGCATGGCTCTGCGGGAAGGATGCTTTCTCAAAAATGAATTCGTCTGTCACAATGCCCTTTCGGTTGTTCTGGGCAAATGCATGGATGGTGCAGCAAACCAATAGTATTATCCAATTAATTCTTTTCATGTTGTGTTGATTGATGTTATTCTTTCGGTTTGCTCTGTTCTGCTTTCTGTGCTTTAATCTTATCGGTATAGTCCCTGTACATATCACGCCAATTCCTGCCATTCATATTCAGGTACTGTTCCGACTTTGTTTTATAGATTTCAAAAATGGCAGACACTTGTTTGATGCTTTTAAAATCCACGGCCTGTTCCCTCGCCTGTTTCATGAATACCAAAATCACTGAATCTTCTTTGGCTGTCATGTTCGGAACAATGGCATGATAGCCGGCCATGGTAAAAGCTACTTTACCAATGGTGTACTTGTCCAGGATTATTTCCACTTTATCTTCTGGCAAATCCTTCCTTAAACCACTCATTAGATTCTTATGGACAGATTCAGGCATGGCAGAATTGGCAATGATCTGCCGGTCCATATCACTTAAACGTTTGCCAGTTGCGGGGTCAATACCAGCCGGCACAGTGGAAGCAGGATGGGCATTGTTCCAATCCGTGATAATGGTAAGATGCGTTGCAATTACATTTACCAAACGTGCATCTTTTTCTGCATCCTTTAACTCCAAGGCTTTTACCCATGTTGCTGCCTTTCTTTCCAAGGCCGTGTCAATCTTTACAGCATTTGGCTCCTGCGCTATCAAGGAAAAAGACAGCATTGTACCCAGTACACAAAACAAACAATATTTTTTCATGCTGTTATTTTATAGGTGAACTGAATGAATAATTGCCGGAGCCGATTTCAAAAACAGTGTAGCCATTTTTTGTTCCTGTAAACTTGATATCTTGGTTAACAAGGGCTGGCATGCCGTTTTCCACGACATCACTTACAGAAGATTGGGGAATGGAAATAATGGCTGTGGTGTTTGGAGGAATAGTGATGTCCCAACGGAACAGGTTACCGGATTTCTTCCATTCACTTTTTATATCACCATATAATGAATGGTAGGAGGCCCTCAGAAAATCCAGCCCAGGAATATTTTCAGGTTTCATCCTTATTTTCTTGAAGGCTACTTGCTGATTATCTGATTTGATACCAGCTATATTTTCATTCAACCAAATCAATAAATCGCCCAGCAACATCACATGGTTCTGGGAATTCATCTGCGGGTTGGCCGTATTGCCGTTCCATAGTTCCCAAATAGTGGTTGCCCCGTTCTGCACCATATAACCCCAAGATGGATAAGTGGTGTTGGAAGCAATTTTGAAAGCAATATCGCTCTTGCCAAAATTGGTCAGTGCACGCATCAACCATTGCGTGCCAATTACACCAGTGCTGATATGATAGTTGTTACCCTGTATTTTAAAAAATATCCTATTGAAAACATCACGCTGCCATTCATTTTCAGTGATACCAAAATACAAAGGCAACAAGTTGGCCGTGATGCTGTTGTTGTCATAACAGGCTTTTGATGCATTGAAGAACTTTTTGTTAAAGGCCTTCTTTATATTACTGGACAAAATACCATATTCATCTGCCTCAAAATCTATCCCAGCTATTTTTTGAAATTCACGCATTATCTGTAGTAGATGATAGTAATAAGCGGTAGCTATTAATGCGCCATTGGTGTTCAACGTGGAATCCTTGGCATGTATCAGTTCCAAACTTTCAGGAGGTACGCACCAATCGCCATACTTGTCCTTCGTAATGATGTAGTCCTGCATGTATTTGCCCTTCATGTAGTCCATCCATTTTTTCATGGAAGGATAATGTTTGATGATGGACTGTTTATCACCAAATTGCTGGTACAGCATATTTGCCACCAGTATATAAGTGCCAGGCCACGTAACGTTATCGCTATAATAGTTCCAGAAAGCCGGTGCCACATCGGGTATGGCTCCTTCTGGGGTCTGGGATTCCTCAATATCGTTCAACCATTTGGCATAAAGGTTCTGATTGGCAAACAGGAAACTTTCGCCGTAGGCACCCGTGGCCCTATCACCCAGCCAAGGCTGACGTTCGTTCCGCTGTGGGCAATCAATGGGCATACCTTTATAGTTGGAAGCAATGCCCCACCAAGCGCTTTGATAGATACTATTAATGGTTTCATTAGATGAAACCAGTAAACCCGTGGTCTGCAGGTTATCGTACACCAATTTCCCCTCAAAATCCTTTACAGTTGGAATACCGGGATAGTTATTGACTTCTACATAACGGAAACCATGGAATACGAAGCAGGGTTGCCAAACTTCCCCCCCATCCCCTGAAGGGGTGCCTTTTAGCGTATAAGCATCCGTTACTTTTGCATCACGGAGATTGGCCACATATAGTTCGCCGCTCTTTTGCAGGCTTTCTGCAAAACGAAGCGTTACCTTCTTACCTCTTGGCCCTTTCACGTTCATTTTTATCCATCCAGAAAAATTCTGGCCCATATCGAGGATATATTTTTCATCGTTGATCTTACTGATGGCAACAGGTTCAATAGCCTGCATTATTTTCATGGGTTCACTCATTTGGGCAATAACCTTTCCTTCAGGTGCAGTAACCAGTTCCGGTTTCAGCCAACTGGCATCATTGAAGCCGGCATTATTCCAGCCTTTTTGCTCCTTGGTGGCATCGTATTCTTCACCGTCATATTCGTTTGCTGTACGGATGGGGCCATCCACATTCAACTTCCAAGTGTCATCACTAACCACCATCTTCTTCGTTCCATCCGCATATTCAATTTCCAATTGCAGCAACATTTTGGGGAAGCCAAATGTGTTGATTTTATAAGGTTTATAAGATTGCCGCATGGTAAAGAACCGGCCATTGCCCAATACGGTTGCAATCACGTTGTTGCCCGCTTTTAGTTGCTTGGTCACATCATGTGTATTGTACAGCACAGATTTGCGGTAATCAGTTGGAGCTGGTGCCAAAACCTGGTCACCAATTTTATGCCCATTGATATAGAGTTCATACAGGCCTAAACCAACAATATACACCGTTGCTCTTTTTATTGTTGACAGGGATTGAAACTGCTTCCTGAAATACCGTGATGATAACCTTGAGAATTGGGTGATGCTGTCCCAAGCTGAGGTCTTATCATAACCGATCCATTTGGCCTTCCAATCGGTTTTGTTCAATAGTCCTATGCTAAACGAAGCTGGTTCGCTCCAAGCAGATTCACCTTTGGTAGTAAGTGTCCGTATCTTCCAGAAACACTGTGTGCGGCTTGTTAGTGGTTTTCCTGCATAAGGTATATGTATGGAAGCATCGGAATTGACCGTTCCGGAATTCCATAAATCGCCTTCGTCCCTTTTCAATTTCTCCTTACTGGAAGCGACCAAAACCTGATAGGCTATTTGCAGAACGTTTCTTTGTTCTGACACAATTTCCCAACTCAATCTTGGCTTGGTTACATCAATGCCTATTGGGTTTACCAGCATTTCGCAACGCAGGTTCTGCAGCTTGATCTGTTGTGCCGAGGCTAGTGTACTGCTCAGCGTCGCCATTAGGGCAAAGAAGTAGGTATATATCGTTTTGTTTTTCATTTGCTTTACACGCTTACTAAATTCAGTCCAACAATTTTTTGAGTTCGCTAGCATCTGGTAATATACCCTTGTATTTCTTAGGCAATTCCTTACTTGTTTTATAAGTGGCTACGCCCATAGCTTTATTGAAATCCCTAAAAGAGAACTCCACAACCTTGTCCGTTTTGCTTTTGCAAAGTATAATGCCTATAGAAGGGTTTTCGTGGGATTGTTTAACCATTTCGTCCAATGCAGATAGGTAGAAGTTCATTTTGCCTAAATACTCGGGTTTGAATGCTCCTTTCTTTAGTTCAAATGCTACTAAGCTTTGTAGTTTCCTATTGAAGAATAGCAAGTCAACATAAAATTCCTTTTCCTCTACCACCAATCTATATTGATTGCCCATAAAGGCAAAATCAGTTCCGATAGATAGAATAAATTTCCTAATGTTCTTTATTACCTCATTTTCCAATAACCGCTCATCATCCAAATCTGCATCCTGAATATTGATGAAGTCAAGTAAGTATTCATCCTTGAATGTTTGCAAAGCTTTTTCACGCATTTCATTGTCTGGAATTGAGCTGGAAAAATTATTGAGTAGCCTACCCTGTTTCTTGTAATACTTGCTTCTTATCTTATTTTCCAGAACGGCAACACTCCAAAACTCTTTAGCAGTACCGATTATGTAAAAAGACCGTTCCTCAAAGCTTTTGCTTTTGGAAAGAATGGTGTAATGATGCGTAAAACCTATAGAGAAAAAAGCTTCCGCAAATTGGTTCGTTACTGACGAACCAATTATAAAAAAAGTATTATTTGTATAAATAGAAGCCGCCTTCACAGGCTTTTTTTTGGAAGGTTTCAATTGGTTCGTCACTAACGAACCAATTGAGAAAAGAGGTTCCCATACTTCATAGAAAACCCGCATTTTCTTTAGGTTTGCAGAAGAGAACCCACGCAAACCTGACAACTCCTTTTGCAAATCGATAGCCAATTGTTCCAGTACTTTTGCTCCCCATTTCTCCTCATTAATCTTAATGGAGATGAGCTTACCAACTGAAAAATGCAAGAGCAACAACTCCTTATTGGCCAAAGTAGCAGCACGGTAGCGGCTAGCCAATATTGCCGACTTTAATTGCCGAATTGTTTCTGTATACTTTTTAGGCAGCATAGTTCATTCTTATTCTCTAAAATTACTGTTTTTACACTCATGACGAAATCACAACCATTATTAAGGCTTTACATTAAAGTCAAAATACAGTACCATTTTCAATGCTCTGGTTGGATTTTTTTCATAATCGTAAAAAATATTCTTCATACCCATCGGGCCCGTAGTTTCATTACGTTGTGTTTTGGTGCCTATAGCACTAATGCCTTGCATGAACGAAATATCACCAGTTGGGAAAATGGGTTCGTAATTATGCCATTGGTCTGTTTTCCAAGCTGGGGTAAAGAGTCGGAAAAACAAATCTTCATTCTCCGTATACACAGTAAACGGCAATGTGGTGGTAATGAATTTGCACCAGTACATATTGGAATAATAGCCTTTAAACTCGGGATATACCCAACTTTCACCAGTTTCCGTACTGTTGTAATCCTTGCGCCAAACACCAAACTGGGTTCCCTTCAACCGGTTTTTCCAAACACGGTAAGGGCCATTGCCCATGTACTCAACAGCCTTGATCTGGTTTTCGGGGAAAGAGAAGTTTACACCAACCATATTGGTGAAATAAGCAGAGGGGAAATAGTTGATTTCCATCCGCAATGGGCTTATTGAATCCTTAGACCATTTTAACGATTGAACAAGGCTTTTCTTGGGATAATAACAGAGAATAGAGAAAGAATACAAACTACTTCTCTTTACCACTACTGAATCAGGAACTATATTCCCTTCGCATAGGATAGGGCCATTAGTAAATGGAATCTGTATGTTGTTTTCCCAAACCCCGACCAATAACCCTGTTCTCTTACTAAACTTAAACCCTTGACTAACACCTATAATAGTCCAAACAGAATCTACATCCTTGTCCAACCTTTCATACATTTCCTCATAATTAATACCTCCCTTCGGCTTTTGACCATCCTTATTTGGAACAAACTTTTTAGGTTGAACAATTGGGAAACTCCAAGTAAAGATTTCCTTGCTATCAGCACCTTTAGCCGTAACAAACAAGGCATCATAATCCTTCCAATTACCTGGCAATACCAGTTGCAAGCATCCTTTTGCATTGGGCAAGATATTGGGCGATAGAATTGTATTTTTGAAAGATAATTTGCTTTGGAAACTTTTCAATTCAAAAGAGAACGAGCAGTGATTGGTATTGGTGAAATGAAACCTGTTTTCAATGTTCAACTTTCCATCAAAATCCTTGGTTATTTCTTTCTTTTCAAAATAAATGGGGCTCCATATTTCCTTAATGGCAAAGTAGCTTCCCTCCTTTTCATGGTGCGGGCCAAGCATGCCATCTGCGCCTCTAAATTTATCCGTGTCCAATGAATCGTGCAAGTCCTTACGAACAACTCCTTGGTCCGCAAAATCCCATAGGAAGCCACCAGCACTCAAAGGATTGTGCCACATTTTTTCCCAGTAATCTTCCAGGCCTGCACCATGGCCGCCATCAAACTGGCCATGCAGGAACTCTGTGGGCATCACTATTTCATGGCCATTTTCATAGTTCCCAATTCCATAATTGTATTCGCGGTAATGCTGTGTGTCAAAGCCACCAAAATTTTGCCATGGATGGATGACTGGACGGCGTTGCAAATCATATTCACCAAACAAAGCATCCAGTTCCAAATTGTGGCCCCCTTCATTGCCATTGCTCCACATAATAATAGATGGATGGTTCCTATCATGTTCCAACATTTCTTTGACTAACTTACTGCCTGTTTCCGTATCATAATGACCATGCCAGCCAGCAAGCTCATCCATTACAAATAAGCCAAGGGAATCGCATACATCCAGAAAGTGGCCATCTGGTGGATAATGGCTCATGCGAACGGCATTCATGTTCATGTCCTTCATCAGCAGTACATCTTCAATACTGTTCTGCTTGTTCATTGTCCTTCCGGTTTCCGGACGGAATGAATGGCGGTTAACGCCTTTCATTTTCACCTTTACCCCGTTTATATAAAGACCGTCACGTTGCTTTACTTCAACGGTGCGAAAGCCAAATTTTTGCGAGATGGTATGGATTGGTTTGCCGTTATTATAGATGGTGAAGACCGCTTTGTAGAGGTTGGGGAACTCTGGAGACCAAGGTTTAGCATTCGGCAATTTTGTATGAAGCAAGCAAAAGTCCTTTCTATGCAAATCAAACAGTGCTGTAACTGTTTGTTGTACCAAAATTCCTTTCGAATCATAAATCTTGACATCGGCTTTGTCAGCATGGTTTTTCACATAAAAGGTGGAAGTAAAATCCCCCTTGACATCAGCGTCAACACTGAGATTATTAATATAAGTCAAGGGTAGCGCCTCCAAAAACACAGGCCTGAAAATCCCACCAAAAATCCAGAAGTCAGCTTTCCGTTCTGCTTCATTTACACTATTGTTGGCAGAATGTTTGGCAACGGTTACTTCCAATAAATTCTTTGTATCGAACTTCAACAACTTGGTGATATCATACTTAAAAGAATAGAATGCCCCTTGATGGATGGCCCCTGCTGACTGTCCATTTACTTTCACTTCAGCATCCGTCATCACCCCTTCAAAAACAATGTTCACTACTTTGTTCTTCCATGAAGCAGGAACAGTAAACGCATGTTTGTACAGGCCTTTTTCCTTGCCACGGACACTATCCTTCGCAAAGCCATAGTTATACTTACCAAAGCCTTGCAGTTCCCAACAGCTAGGAACAGGAATGTTTGTCCACTTGTTGGCATTCATCCCATCTGTGCAGAAGAACTGCCATGGCTTCATGTCATCGCTTCCAGTACCTGACAGGTATTGGATTTCTGTTTGCTGACTGATTGCCAGCAATGGCATCGTGAACAACAGAAGAAATAATATTTTACGGAAACAATGCTTCATGCAATTACTTGAATTGTTCAGTTAATGGATTGTCTGTCCGGAAAGGTAAAGCAGGCAACCCTTCTTTGTTGTACAGATTGGGGTGTGCAGCTTCATTCCAACCAAATCGCACTGCTACCGGTTTGGCCATTCCTACTGCAGACACTTCTATTGTGTTATTTTTAATAATAGCATTAGCAGGCACAAACTTCCCATCATTTCCAGCAATCAGGAAACTGTTCAAAGGTTTGCCGTCCATGGATTGCAAGCCACTGCCTATATAATCAAAGCGCAGGATTATTTTATTACCACTTGCTTTCATTGACTGATAGATAGGGCCCATGGCAACAAGATTATTTTGCTGATAGGTTTTAGACAAAGCTGCAATGGCCAATCGCTTGCCTATCTCCCATTTGAAATGCGGATGGAGATTGTCCATGTCAAAGTTCAGGTCAGTGGTGGTAACCATGGCAGTGCTGGGAATTTTCAGGGCCAATGATTGCACTTCCCAAAATTCTGGCTCACTCTCTTCTGTATAGCCACCGTTCCCTTTTTGTTTGGAATAAGCAAATGGTGCAATCTGTACATAGTAAAATGGCAATGCAGTATTGCCCCACACTTTTCTCCAGTGATTGATGAGTGCCTGCATTTTGTAAGCATACTGCAAACGTTCATTTAGGAAGCAATTGGATTCACCTTGGTACCACAAAAAACCTTTCACCGCAAAAGGCACCAATGGCTGAACCATGCTGCTGTAAAACTTGCCAGGGTCCCCATCTATTTTATGGGTAGAATCTGTTTGGTCCTGAAAGAAAGGCAATACAGTGAATGCTTCCCTTGGCATCCATGGCTCTATCCTGCTACCTGGAATAGCGGAAGAGATAATACCAATGGGTACTTTCAACTCCTCATATAGTTTCTTGGCAAAGAAGTAACCCACAGCAGAAAAAGAGCGCAAGGCAGAATCTTCCGCCACGCTCCAACCTGCATGCGTTGAATCTGGTTTCATCTTTTTCCTGTCCACCAAAAAGATGCGTATGTTTTGATTGTGGGCAGTTTCCAGTTCGTTCACAGGCCAACCGGTTATACCTTCAGGCATAGTTACCTTGCTGTTTTTCCGCATGGAGTATTCCATGTTTGACTGGCCAGAACAAAGCCACACTTCCCCTACTAAAATATTATTGAGTTGAATGGAGACTGTTGAAGTTTGTATAACAAGCGTTGCAGGTATTGTTGAGGCCTGCATGGCATCCAACCACACCTTCCAGTTGCCTTGATTGTCTGCTGTTGTTTCCTTGGATTGCTGATTAAAAACAACCGTTACTGCTTCACCTGCTTTTGCATAGCCCCATATGGGTACAAGTTGATTGCGCTGCAGTACCATATCATTGCCGAGTATCTTTGGCAATGATAATTGTGCAGGCAAGTTGATGCATACCAACAAGAACAAATTCGCTAATCCTATTTTGATAATTTGCTTCATTTAAAATTTGCTGGTCAATTTTTCCAATGTTATACTACTTGCTACTTTCTTTCCATCCACCCAAACACTTAGGCCTTTTCCTTTCTTATACTTAGTTCCATCAGCATCCCAAATGATGGTGATGATTTTTCCATGGTACAGCACATTGTCCAAGCAGAACCATTTCCATTTATTGTCCGGTACCAATGGATGCACTTCAAGTACATTATCTTCCCTTGGCCGCAGGCCAACCAATCCCGTAATAATCAAATCATTGAAAGTGGAGTGGTTATAATAACGGCTTCTTTCTGCATCGCCCATTAGCCAATAACCGGTTTTTTCATCTAGGTATTCCCCAACATAGGGACGGCCACGGTAATACTGTGACTCCACATAAGTTTCCAGCAACTTGAAATAGTTTGTATCGGCTACATAGGATTGCTGATAATTATTCAGCAGGTTGGCCATGGCAGTTAATGTTTGAGAAGTGGCAAAGGGCCATACAGGCCCGTCCCATTCACACTTGCCAGTACCGTGCGTCCTGAATTGTGGATGGCTCCTGTCTGCCGTGGTAATGCCAAATGGCGCATTGAACACTTTGGTATCCACCAAGTTTTTCCAGGTAATATCATAATTGCTGTCAGGCATATTGAAGTACCAAGGCAGGAACCCAATTTCCTCTTTTACGTTGGAGAGCGTATCGCCTTTCTCTTTTCTTACTTCAAAGAATTGCTGCTTTTTGTTCCACAGTTTTTGCTGAACACTTTGCTTAATGGTATCCGCTTTATAGAAATATTTAATGGCCTCATTTCCTTTGCCTGCCAAAGTTTCTAGAATGCCCAGTGCCTTTGCATTGCCATACATGTATGCATTGATACTTGGCCTTGCGTTTTTTTCCTTTCTGCCTCCACTGATGGTTTCTTCCATTGCATCAC
Source organism: Chitinophagaceae bacterium (assembly GCA_023251255.1). GTDB lineage: Bacteria > Bacteroidota > Bacteroidia > Chitinophagales > Chitinophagaceae > UBA1930. The sequence continues at coordinate 311 of JAHEZD010000118.1, read as the reverse complement.
GCACATCAAATTGGTAGAACAGGCCACTGCTCAATTTCTTCTCCTCTTCCCAAGCCTTATAATCTTCTTCCAGTTCAGGCAATAAACCCGTAATGGTCTTTCTATCTAGGTTTACCTTGTACCGGTTATACAAAGCATCTATGTTCCAACTGCTGTAGAAGCGGATTTTTTTCATGGCCTTTCCATCATTGCCCCTATACCAAATCTGCATGTTATCGTTCAGGTATTGCTGGTTGTGCAGCCATCTTGCTTCATAGATATGATGTCCCAATGCACTGGCAATTAAGTTATACTTATCTGCATAGGAACGC
>JAHEZD010000117.1 GCA_023251255.1 Chitinophagaceae bacterium | reverse complement strand
AGCCTGTGTCATTAGCTGTTTCAATGCAGAAACGAGGGAAATGATACAAATGGATGCGGCCAAACCCGGTTTTGCTGAGCTGCACCAGAACCCGGCCTATTTTAAATTGGCCGATCCAATTGGAAAGTCCATTTCCTTCAAATCGCCAGATGGCATGGATGCAAAAGGCTATTTCATCAAATCAAAGAAGAAAAGCAATAAATGGTTGCTGGTCATCCAGGAATTCTGGGGACTGAACGACTATATCAAAAAAGAATCGGAAACCTATTATGGGGAATTGGGCGATGTAAATGTGCTGGCCCTTGACATGTACGATGGAAAAGTGAGCGACAATAGGGACAGTGCCGCCTCCTATATGCGGAGTGCCAAAAAGGACCGTTTGGAAAGCATTATCAAAGCAGGCATTGACTATGCCGGGACCGATGCAAGAATATATACAGTTGGTTGGTGCTTCGGGGGTGGGTGGAGCCTGCAAGCAAGCATTATTGCTGGTAAGCAGGCTGCTGGTTGCGTCATGTTTTACGGCAGGCCGGAAACGGATATTGCCCGTTTGAAAACCCTCAATGCAGAGGTGATCGGTTTCTTTGGCAATCAGGACAAGGGCATCAATCCAGAAGCCGTGAGCAATTTTGAAAAGAACATGAAGGAAGCGGGCAAGACCCTCACTGCTTACCGTTATGAAGCTGGGCATGGTTTTGCCAACCCATCCAATCCCATTTACAACAAGGAAGCTGCGGAAGATGCGCATGCCAAAGCCATTGCCTTCTTGAAAGGGCACATGTAAGCAATATATTAATACGGGAAGAAGTAAGATGGCAGAAAATTCGCTAAATGAAATTTTTGCCGTCTTACTTCTTTCTTTTAGCTCCTATAAGCAGGTAAGATGCACTCCTTTGCTTGCCGTTGTCAAAGTCTGTTGCATTTCTGTTGCTTTTTTGGTGCATGCTAATCAACGCATATATTTCCCGAAAAAAAATAACTTGTAAATAGCATTAACTGATCTATTCCCAAAGAAGGGGTAAGATTGCAGAAATTTTTTCCATGCATAGATTTTCCGGGCCATGTTTAGCTGTTTTATTTTTGATAGCCTCTGTTGTTTGTCGGTCCCAAGAAACAAAACAAGACAAGGAATCAACATTTTTTTTCAGGAACATTAAAACCTCCTATCTCCTCAATAGTGATATCGATAGTTCAAGAACAATTTCTTTTTCTTCCATTAAATTCATAGATGCAAGGTTTGATACCACAGCAATAGGCTATACATTGGGGAAAAGAGCTTATAGGAAATTGGCTACTAAGGAGCCGCTTGCCAGTTATCTCACATCAATGTTCAAAAGCTCCGCAAGCAATGAAGCCAGTTTGCTTTGTGTAATCCAAAACTTCTGGATGATCGGCACCGACTCATTAATAGATAGGTCCCATGACAAAAAGCAGTTTACGAATGCCCTTTCTGTTAGGATTGATGCTTTTGTTCAAGATAATCAACTCTTCAGGTCTGCCTTCAGGTACGATACCATTATTGCCGATTTTGGCTTCGGTAAAATAAATGATGCAGCTATTATTAATGTATTCTTGGATAAGCTGTCAATCAGGATCAATAAAGTCAATACAGCCAAAACCTTATTAAAAAAGCCCTATGCGCTAATGGAAATTAATGAAGGGATATTGGAGAAGTATAATTTGCCGATTTTGAGGGATACTATTTATAATAAGGGTGTGTATTCGAGTTTCAGCGAATTTACCAATAACAAGCCCGGTTATAAGGAATTCACCATTGATAAGAAGGAAATAGCAGAGCGTTTGCTCATTAAGAAGGAGGATGGTTCAACCTTTTATGCCAAAGAGGTTTTTGGCTATAGCGATGGGAAAAACGTATGGCTAAAGTTTAAGAACAACTTTTTCCTGCTGCATAGAAGTGGTGATGGCTTTTCTTTTCTGGGATTTGGGTCGTTAGTAAAGAAAACGGGCGTTAATGTGTTGGCTTTCTTTACCCCGCCACTTGTTATCAATGGCCAAACTGCGCGGGGACCCGATCCCTTTCCCACTTATGATGCCACAGATTCCCTCCGCCCATTCATCCTTGATATGGAAAAAGGAGGTATTTTTTAGGATGATTGCCTGTTTTTTAGCATATCGGGTCTTATTAAAGTATGAAGGAATATCCCACCGAGAACGTTGCCACACATTCCCTGCCCTTATGCAAAAATCGTTTGTGCCAAATCTCGGTTGGTAATTCATTTCACCTATTTTTGCCGCCAAATAAACCTAAGCCATGGCAGTTTTACTAAACAAGGATTCCAAAGTAATCGTTCAGGGTTTTACCGGAACAGAGGGTACTTTTCATGCTACGCAGATGATTGAATATGGGACCAAGGTAGTGGGCGGTGTAACACCCAATAAAGGTGGAACAACACATCTTGACAGGCCAGTTTTCAATACGGTTGCCGATGCAGTCCAAACCACTGGTGCCAATGTGAGCATCATATTTGTGCCACCAGCATTTGCTGCTGATGCCATTATGGAAGCTACGGAGGCCGGCATTGCACTGGTGGTGTGCATAACAGAAGGCATTCCCGTGCAGGACATGGTAAAAGTGAAAAACTACCTCCAAGGGTCCAGCACCAGGTTAATAGGGCCAAACTGCCCCGGCGTGATTACTGCCGATGAAGCAAAAGTGGGCATCATGCCCGGTTTCATTTTCAAGAAGGGAAGGATCGGCATTGTTTCAAAATCAGGTACATTGACCTATGAAGCTGCCGACCAGACCGTGAAAGCAGGCATGGGCATTTCCACAGCCATTGGTATTGGTGGCGACCCCATCATTGGCACCCCAACCGTAGAAGCGGTGAAACTGTTGATGGACGATCCAGAAACAGATGGTATCATCATGATTGGTGAAATTGGTGGCAGCATGGAAGCCGATGCTGCACGTTGGATAAAGGACCATAAAACAAAACCCGTAGTAGGGTTCATTGCTGGCCAAACTGCCCCTCCCGGTAGGAGAATGGGACATGCCGGTGCCATTATTGGTGGTGCAGAAGACACTGCAGAAGCAAAAATGAAGATCATGGCCGAATGTGGCATTGCTGTAGTAGCAAGCCCTGCGGATATCGGAAAGACCATGGCTGCCGAACTGGCCAAGGTGACCAAATAAGAAAGCCTTATTCCTATAATAGGAAATGGCCCACGCTGCAGCGTGGGCCATTTTGTTTACCGGGAAGAAGAAAAGCCGGGAAACGGGGGGGACCACACAGGGGTTATAACCTGGTCGCCTTTGTGCCCCAAGCCCCAAAAAATACCTTAAAAAGGGTATAGGCCAAACAGTGCATAAGCGTCACTTTACACTCGAATGAAATAGCAACTGCTATACGTTCATTTGTTCAACGGGGGTTGGACGCTTCCTGCATTTTTGCAGGAAGCTTTTTATGCAATTAACTTAGTGTTTGCATCATTATGGGTTAAAGGGTTTATTTTTCCTATCTAAACTTCACTGCATGATCAAGCACCTCCTCATGGCCATTCTTTTCTTTTCCTTTTTATCTGCAAGGGCACAAACGGGTGATACAACCTTTAAGAAGCAGTGGACGGAAATTGACAGGCTAATCATTGAAAAGAAACTTCCGAAGTCCGCATTGGTAAAAGTGAAGAACTTGTACAAACTTGCCAAGGACAGAAAGCTTCCTGCCCAGCTACTTAAAACAGTGCTCTACAGAATTAGCCTTGAAGAAGAAACCAATGACCAAAAAGACAATACAAGTGTTACCCTATTGGAAAAGGAAATGGCTGCTACTTCCGATGTGGTTACAAAATCGGCACTCCAATTATTGCTTGCCCGGAATTATGTTTCCATTTATTCCAACGATTCATGGAAATACAATAACAGGAGCGCCGTAGTTAATTACAAACCCAATGATATAGGAACTTGGAACAAACAGAATTTTGAGGCCAAGGTGGATAGCTTATTGGAAGGGGTATTTAGGTCAAAAAAATTATTGCAGCAGGTATCCATAAAAGAAATGGCTGCTGTGGTCATTAAAGGGCATGAAGCAAACCTAAGGCCTACACTCTATGATTTGATGGCTTTTGATGCTATAGACTTTTCTACAAGGTTTGTGGAGGTAGGTTACTCCACGCAAATGCCCTTTACTGATACAGCAGCAATGGAGAATACTGCCAATTTCATGCACCATACATTCAGTAAAAGGGATACGGTTGATTTTGCCTATGTTGTTCTGAATATTTTTCAGGAGGTACTGAAGTTCCACCAGCATGATAAGGACAGGTCCGCTTTTATTGATGCCGATATCCAGCGTGTGGTTTGGGGAAACGATCATTTACATTTCTTCAATAAAGAAGCCCTTTATCCCAACGCATTATTGAATATTATCCAGCAGAACGGTAACGCGCTTGCTGCTGACCAAGCTTGGTACTTATTGGCAAAATACCATAAAGAACAAGCCAATAAGTACAGTGCTTCGGGCGATACAACCAATCGGTTTGAAAATGTGCTTGCCATGAAGCTGATTGATGAGCGGTTGCAGGAACAAAAACTGGCATCTTCTGGGAAAAGCAATTTGCAGGAATTGAAAAAGGAGATACTCTACAAAGAAATCAATTCAAAGGTGGAGAAAGTAAATGTGCCCAATCAGCCATTTAGGTTATATGTGGAATACAGGAATACGGATACACTTTATTATAGGATTGCAAAATTGAAGCAGCATGATCCTTTGGACAAATATTATGGAACACAAATGGAAATCTACACGCAATTGCCTGTTTATAGGAAAGCCATCCAATTGCTTCCAGATACCAGGGATTATCAAAAACATTCGGTTGAAATTAAAGTAGATGGCTTACCTGTTGGCTCGTACTTATTGCTTGCAAGCACGGGTAAAAATTTTATAGACAGCACGGATAGGATGTTTGCACAAACTTTTTCAGTATCCGCATTGAGCTATATCCAGAACGGCAAGGACCATTTTGTATTGGACAGGGAAACAGGCAAGCCCTTGGAAAATGTAACGGTAAAAGTCAACACTAGCAGTTGGGACAAGAATCAAAGCAAGTATGTCCGCACAGTATTGGGAATTTTTAAAACAGATAAGAATGGTTTTGCCACTTTTTCAAAATTGATCAAAACATCCAATTCCTATTCGCTTGAACTCATTAAGGGTACTGATACATTACAGGACAGCGGGAGTGAATACTACAATGATTACAGCACCAATAATGACAGGATAAAAAATGCCGCAGCATTTGAAAAGAAGAACGCCAAGGCTTTTTTCTTTACGGATAGGAGTATATACCGTCCGGGCCAGACGCTTTACTACAAGGCATTGTTGACCACCAATGATTCGGCAACAAGCAACCATAAAATATACCGCCCAAAAAATGGCATCAAGTTATTCCTATACAATGTTAACAACAAAAAGATTGATTCGGTTAAACTGGTGCCCAATGAATATGGTAGCGTAAATGGCAGTTTCAAATTACCTCAAGCAGGTCTAACAGGCAATTACTACATACGAATAGATGGTATTAACGGCGAAGCCAACTTCAATGTGGAAGAGTACAAACGTCCCACCTTCTTTATTGAATTCGAAAAGCAGCTATCCACTTACCGGCTCAATGATTCCATCAAGGCCATTGGCTATGTAAAGTCATATGCTGGTGCTGCTATCAGCAATGCGGCCATCAATTTTACTGTAAATAGGAATAGCATTTATACCTATAGCTGGTACAGTAGGAAACAAAGGCCTTACAATGATAATTCGACCCAAATCATGCAGGGGAAACTGGTGACAGATGAAACGGGCAAGTTTACCATCCATTTCAAAGCAAGGCCAGACGCTACTATTGACAATGATTCAAGCACCATTTTTAATTTCTCCATCCAGGCATCTGTCACCGATATCAATGGGGAAACAAGGGAGGAAACGAACACTGTTTCTGTTGGCTACCAATCCATGACCATTTCCACTGAGATACCCTCCATTGCCAATGCAGCTAATTTCAAGAAGTTTCCAGTCGAAACAAGGAACCTTGCTTATGAAAAAGTCCGCGCATCCGTCCACATAAGAATAGTCGCTTTGCAAACGCCTGAACGTGCTACGAGGAAAAGGTATTGGGAAACACCGGACCAATTTGTGATGAATGAAAAGGAATTCATCAATTACTTCCCCTATGATGAATATAAAAATGAAACGGACCATACCGAATGGAAATGGTTGAACACTGTTTCAGAAGGAACAGTGAATACCCCAATAGATTCTTTTTATGTACTCAACAAAACTTTACCTCAAGGTTGGTATGCCATTGAATTGACTGCTAAAGACAGTTTTGGCGTAGATGTAAAAACGGTTACCTATACAGAACTCTATCAAGCCGAGCAGCCATCCTTGCCGGCGCCTGCCTACAATTGGGTGCATGAAAGCAAGACAATCGTTGCGCCAGGTGATACGGCTTCACTACTGATAGGTAGCACTATGAAAGATGTATTCATTATCCAGAATACCAAAAGAGTAAAAGGAATCCAGAACATCAATGCCAAAGAAGAAAGCAGTTACAGTTTTGCAACCATTAACGACAACAAGATCAATTGGCAGCAGCGGGTTACTGAAAAGGACAGGGGTGTTTTGGGTATGTACTATGCCTTTGTAAAGCACAACCGGTTTTACGATGGGGGCACACGTATAACAATACCTTACGACAACAAGCTGCTGGATATTAGTTACAGCAGTTACCGGAACAAAACAGAGCCGGGCAGCAAGGAAACATGGAGCGTAAAAATTAAAAGTAGCAAGGATGAAAAGGTGGCGGCTGAATTATTAACTGCTATGTATGACGCATCATTGGACCAGTTTGCAAGGCATGATTGGCAGGAACCCACTATCTGGTATGAAAGCCCCTATTTCCATGACAACTGGAATGGAAGCGATTGCTTTGTTGAAATAGGTTCCGAAGAAAATGATAGGCAATATTTTGATGGAACAGATGATGATAAATACAGTAGGCTTGCGGAAAGTGGAAGTGCTTTGTGGTGGCTGAATTCTTCTGGTACTTTTTTAAGCAACGGAGCAATGAATGGGAACGTTCGCATACTTGAAAACTCCAGGGTCAGGATGGGGCTTCAGGGTAAGGCTTCTGGAATTGTTACTAATGGAGCTAGCTATTCTTTTATTGCTGGTAATGCAGGTTATTTAAATGTGCAAAAGTTGCAATTTGCAGCTTCAACACCTGTAGCGGATTCTGCTCGTTTTACTTATATGTTGGGTTTTGATGAAGAGGGTAAAGCCAATGGACTCAATGCCAAGAACCCCCAACCCAAAATTCAGCCCCGCAAAAACTTTTCTGAAACCGCCTTCTTCTTTCCCAACCTATACGCAGATACGGCAGGCAATTACACTTTCAGTTTCACCATGCCAGAAGCACTCACCCAGTGGAAGTGGATGAGCTTTGCGCATACCAAGGACCTGGCATTTGGCACCAATAGCACCACCATCACCACACAGAAAACATTGATGGTGCAGCCCAATGCGCCTAGGTTCATGCGGGAGGGCGACAATATGGAATTCGTGGCCAAGGTTTCCAATATGAGCGATAAGGAACTAACAGGCCAAGCTACCTTGGAACTGGTGGATGCAGTAACGGGCAACAGTGTGGATGGCTGGTTCCAGAATGTATTCCCCAACCAATACTTTACCGTAGCTGCCGGTCAAAGTGCAGCGGTGAAGTTTCCCATCCAGATCCCTTTCAGTTACAACAAGCCATTGACCTGGAGGGTGGTGGCCAAGGCTGGCGAGTTCAGTGATGGGGAGGAGAACACCCTGCCTGTACTCACCAATAGGATGCTGGTGACGGAAACATTGCCCCTGTACCTGAAACCCGGTGAAAAGGAGAAATCGTTCGCATTTGATAAACTGCTGAACAACAAAAGCGAATCGCTCACCAATGAAGCCATCACGGTGGAATACACTGCCAATCCTATTTGGAGCGTGGTGCAATCATTGCCTTACTTAATGGAATATCCCTATGAATGTGCGGAGCAGACCTTCAACAGGTTATTTGCAAATGCTTTGGCTGCGGGCATTGTAAACAAGCGTCCCAAAATCAAGGCCATGTTCGATGCTTGGGGCAGCGATACCACCGCACTGAAAAGCAACCTTCAGAAGAATGAGGAACTGAAACAGGTACTGTTACAGGAAACACCATGGGTGCTGGAGGCGGAGAGCGAGGAGCAACAGAAGAAGAACATAGCCCTGCTCTTTGATGTGGTCAAGATGGGCAACAATATTGAAACAATCATTGAGAAGCTGAAACAGATGCAGTTGCCTTCCGGTGGTTTTGCTTGGTTCAAGGGCGGCAGGGAAGACAGGTACATTACCAATTATATCATGACGGGCATTGGAAAGTTGAAAACAGTGAACATTTTGTCTGCTGAACAAGCAGACCAATTGATGCCAGTCTTTAAAAAAGCCTTACAGTACCTGGATGATGCACTGCAGGAAGACTATGCCAACTTGAAGAAAAGGAAGGTTGACATGAGCAAGCAGCAGATTGGTTCAACGGAAATCCAGTACCTGTACATGCGTAGCTTCTTTGTAACTGAAATAAAAAACAAGGAAGCCTACAATTACTATTACAATCAGGCCAAACTGTATTGGAACAAACAGAACACTTACCATGCAGCCCTGATTGGCATTGTACTGTACAGGAACAATGAAAAGCGCTTTGTGAACGTGAACATACTGCCTTCCATATTGGAGAATACCATAGAGGATACAGCAAAGGGAACCCTCTACTGGAAAGAAAGGAATACCTGCTTCTGGTACGTAAACCCCATAGAGCACCAAAGTGCCATGATCAATTTGTTGGAAGAGATAGGGGAAGCCACAGGCAATGCCGAACTGAACAGGACATTATTGGGTGCCAGGGCATGGCTATTGCTGAACAAGCAAACCAATAACTGGAAAACCACCGTTGCAACGGCCGATGCCTGTTATGCATTGATGAACAACCGGGATGATATGCTGAACTCCAATCAACAGGTGCAAATAAAATTGGGCACCCAGACAATTGTTAACCAACAACAAAACAGTCAACCCGAAACACCCAACCCCAAACAACAAACCGGTTATATCAAGCAAAGGATTGCTGGGGGCAAGGTACAGCCATCGATGGGTAACATACACGTAACAGTTGAACAATTGAACAATCAAACCATCAAACCATCTTCCCCTTCCTATGGCTCCATCTACTGGCAGTACTTTGAGGACCTGGATAAAATAACAGCAGCTTCTTCACCTTTGTCCATCCAAAAAAAACTGTTCATTGAAACGAACACTGACAAAGGAAAAGTATTGGAACCGGTGAGCGATACCAATCAATTGAAAGTGGGAGATAAGCTCATTGTACGGATGGAACTGCGCACTGATCGGGAAATGGAATACCTGCATTTAAAGGACATGCGGGCAAGCGGTACGGAACCTATCAATGTATTGAGTGGGTACAAATGGCAGGAAGGTCTGGGCTATTATGAAGCCACCAAGGATGCCAGCACCAATTTCTTTATTGACCACATGCAAAAAGGTACTTACCTATTTGAATATCCTTTGTACATCACCCATACAGGTACATTCAGTATGGGCATTGCCACCATTCAATGTATGTACGCGCCGGAGTTTACCAGCCATAGTGAAGGGCTGAAAATTACAGTGAAGGAATAAACTTGGTACAACCGCTGACGAGGCGTAAAGCCGTCGTCAGGGTTTATTATATTTCCAGACTAGGAAGATGATTAACCCCGTCAACGGCTTACAGCCTTGACGGCGGTTTCTCAATAAATACTTTTTAAAATACCGTTCGCTCTCCGAAATCTCCAGACTTCGGGGTGCTTATGTTCTTCTGGGTCCCTGACCCGTAATACATTTGCAACCGCTGACGAGGCGTAAAGCCGTCGTCAGGGTTTATTATATTTCCAGACTAGGAAGATGATTAACCCCGTCAACGGCTTACGGCCTTGACGGCGGTTTTCAATAAATACCTTTTAAAATACCGTTCGCACCCCGAAGTCTCCAGACTTCGGGGTGCTTATGTTCTTCCGGGTCCCTGACGCATAATACATTTGGAACCACTGACGAGGCGTAAAGCCGTCGTCAGGGTGTATCGTATTTTCAAACCAGGGAGATGACTAACCCCGCCAACGGCTTACGGCCTTGACGGCGGTTTTCAATAAATACCTTTTAAAATACCGTTCGCACCCCGAAGTCTCCAGACTTCGGGGTGCTTATGTTCTTCCGGTCCCTGATGCGTAATACATTTGCAACCACTGACGAAGCGTAAATCCGTCGTCAGGGTTTATCGTATTTTCAAACTAGGAAGATAACTAACCCCGTCAACGGCTTAGGGCCTTGACGGCGGTTCCTAATTAATGCCTCTTAAAATACTGCACTTCCCTTTCATGCTGCTTGGCAGCATCCAAACTGCTGAAGGTACCGAGGTTCCTTTTCTTGCCTGTCTTGGGGTCTGCTTTGCGTGAATACAACCTGTACTCACCAGATTTCAACTTGCGTATCATAACTTTTTTGGGAAACGGTTACAATGAATATGCCAGTATAGGTAGTGTATCTTAGTCTACGAAGTGGAACTTAGAAGGATGCTGTCAGCCTGAGTAATCCATGTTTGCTCCGCAAGCAAGCACATTGAAAATGACACCCGATAGCCATCGGGTTTACCACCAAGACTCAAAGGCACTAAGTTTAAAAAAACGAAGTTTTTTTCCTTCGTGTCTTGGTGCCTTGGTGGTAAAATAAAAAGCATTTGCTCACAAATGGTTATCAGCGCTTTGCAATATCTGTCATTGGCAGCAATGTCACATTGAGCTTGTCGAAGTGCTGTCGAAAGCAGTCACCAGTAGGAACTGCATCCGTCATTGAAAGCCTATCGAGGCCATCATAGATAGAATCTCACTATAAATTCATTGCAGTATCCCATTCAGCTTAAAATATATTTGCAGCATGTCCCCCCAATCAGCCACCATAGATCCTGCAGCAGAAATGATTATTGTTGGTCAAGGTATCTGCGGCACCTTCCTTTCCTATTATTTGCACAAAGCAGGAAAGAAGATTGTGGTATATGATGCGCCAAGACCGGATACGGCCAGCAAGGTGGCCAGTGGCGTAATAAATCCGGTAACGGGCAGGAGGATTGTGCGCACATGGATGATAGAGGAGGTAATGCCCTTTGCGGTGGATGCTTACAGGGCTTTGGAACAGGAACTGAACGTTCAATTGATTGAACAGAAGAACATCCTCGATTTCCATCCCACAGCACAGATGCAATTGGCTTTTGAGGAACGTTTGCCACAGGAAACGCAGTACCTGAAAAAGTCCGACCATCCAGCGCAGTGGCAGCAGTATTTCAATTATCCCTTTGGCATTGGCGAAACCAATCCCTGCTGGCTCATGGACATCAATACATTGCTGATGGAATGGAGAAAGCAACTAAAACAGCATAACCAACTAATAGAAGAAACATACAACATCGATAACCCTCCAGCTTCCACCCTTAACCCTCCGCCTTTAACCATCTTCTGTGACGGCGTTGCCGGTTTCAACAATCCCTTCTTCAAAAGCCTGCCCTATACAAGAATGAAAGGGGAAGCATTGATTGTTTCCATTCCCCATTTACCAAGAACAAATATGTACAAGCAGGGCCTGAACATTGTACCCTGGAAAGGGGATCTGTGGTGGGTGGGCTCATCTTACGAGTGGAACTTCGAAACAACAGCACCAACAGCATCCTTCAAACAAAAGACCATTGCCCAGCTCAACTCGTTTTTGAAACTTCCCTATACGGTCATAGACCATCTAGCCAGTGAACGGCCAGCCAATATGGAGCGGCGGCCTTTTGTGGGCCTGCATCCCCTGCTCCCACATATTGGTATCCTGAATGGTATGGGAACAAAAGGATGCTCCCTGGCACCTTATTTTGCCCATCAATTAGCAGCACATTTGGTAAATAATGAACCCATCAACCCCTTGGCGGATGTGCAACGCTTCACTAAAATATTGAGCAGGTAAACAGTTTCCTAAACAGCCTTTGGTGTTTGTGAAATCCCTATTTTTATTCCAACCGAAAACCAAAACTGATGAGCAACCAGGAACCTACCTACCACATCCCACTCAAGTACAGGAAAATGGAGAACCTCCATATTGTTTTCTGGCTGTTCAAGGACATCAGTTGGTGCATGGTCTGGAAACCATTGGGCATTATCATGATAGTCCCCACATTGATTGTTTCCATACAGATTGCCTGGCGAACAAGGCAGTACATGAGCGAGCTCTGCCACAATTTGGCCATCACGGTCTGGATTACCGCCAACAGTTACTGGATGATCAGCGAATTTGCCGGGTTCGATACCAAGCACCTTTTTGGGAACTATACCTATAAGCACCTGGCCATCATACCATTTGGCATTGGTATCCTGTTCCTCGCGTTCTATTATTTGATCTGGAAACCCAGGCACAAACATGAATTTGAAACCATGTAACAATTCCTGGCCCTCAGCATTGAGCTTTCAGCCTTCAGCTTTCTGCATTAAGCCTTCAGCATTGAGCTTTCAGCCTTAAGCCTTCAGCATTGAGCTTTCTGCATTGAGCCTTCAGCTTTCTGCCTCACACCCTCCACCCACGAATTTGAAACCATGTAACAATTCCTGGTCCCCAGCATGGAGCTTTCTGCCTTCAGCACTTTACCATTCATCACACATACTTTACCAATCTTCCAACCGCAAGCCCCGCTGTTCACTGAAATATTTTATTAATTGTTCACCGTTCATATATCTTTATGTCTTCAAAGCAATTGATAGCCACTTAAAAGCATCAATTCGAAAAGTAAACGGAGCATCGCTCCAATGACAAATGAACCAATACATAAGGTCTCTCTTCACAAATTGTAGATTGAGGGAGAACCCACCACGGCAACAACTGCATTTCCCCTACAAGCTTCAGGCAACAACGCAATAGAACAGTGTGGATATATTCCGCAGCAACACGTTCATATACCTGCTACTTTTCCTGCATGATTGAATCCGTAAAAACGGATATGGGGAACCTGTATCAAAACCATTCAAAAACATTTACAATGAACACAATGAAACCAATTGTACTGGTAATAATTGCTGGTGCCCTGTTACTAATGATTTCCTGCGGCAAGGAAAAAAATGAAGACGTAACCAACGAAATCAATAAAAATGGTTCAGTAGAAAGTGCTATTTCCGTGCAGCACCTGGACAGCCTGCACGATGTGCTCATCACCAAACACCAGGTTTGGACCAATAGCGTTACTTCAAAAGTAATCGAATATAGGGACACCATACCGGCACTGGGAACGGAACATACCACTGCAGAAAATGCGGAGGGCGATTCCAAGGAGGTTAGCGTAAAGAAAGACTATGAAATTTTTATTACAGTGAAATAGACTTTCCACAACAACAGGCAAATTTTATGCTCCGGTTGCATTACCGGTAGTGGACAAACAAATTAAAAGCAATGAAAAAAAGCAAACACATAGAGCTTATCCTCATCACGGCCGTTTTGGCAAGCTGCAACCAGCCCAACAACGACTGGGACTCATCTGGCAGCAGGACGCATGTGAGAAGCGACAGTACCGCACCTTATACAAGGGTGCACCATTACCATGGAAGTGGCATTGGTACGGCATTGCTCTGGTACTACGCTTTCAGGCCATACGGTAACTACAACAATGGTTATTACCAACGTGCTGGTTACTATTCAAATGCCATACATCCCAGCAGCAATATTGGTAGCAATAGCTTCAAAAGTGGCGTGGTGAGGGGAGGCTTTGGTAGGGGGGGCTATTCGGTAAGCAGTTAGTTCAACATGTTGAACATTGAAAATTGAACATTGCTAATTGAACATTGCTATGCGGTAGAGAATGTTCAATACTCAATGTTCAATGCTCAATATTCAATGTTCAATAATCAATTAAAAGGCAAGCAATGAAAAGAGTAATAACAAACCCAAGGAACCATTGGCAGGAAGCCGTGGAAAAATTGGGCTTCGGTTTCCATACCAGCAATGTTCCTTATTGGGACGAATCGGTGTACTACGAATTCTCCATGGAGGAAGTACTGTACATAGAAAAAGCAACGGCAGAATTATGGGACCTATGTTTGGGTGCCGTGCAGCATGTAATGGACAATAAACTGTACAAGCATTTCGGTATTCCGGAGCAGTTCGTTCCATTAATAGAAAGAAGTTGGACAGAAGACCACCCTGCCATTTATGGAAGGTTTGATTTCTGCTACAAAAACGGGCAGGTGAAATTGCTGGAGTTCAACGCCGATACGCCCACCAGTTTGTATGAAGCAGGCATTGTACAATGGTTCTGGTTGCAGGACTATGACAAGAACAAGGACCAGTTCAATAGCTTGCACGAGAAATTGATCGGTTATTGGAAATACCTGAAAGAGTTCCTGTATCCCGGTACACTCCACTTTACCTGTTTGAAGGAGACCTTGGAAGACCTGACCAATACCGAATACATGCGCGACTGTGCCATGCCGGCCGGCCTGGAAACAAAACTGG
>JAHEZD010000047.1 GCA_023251255.1 Chitinophagaceae bacterium | reverse complement strand
AATGGCATCATGAAATTCTCGTCATAGAAGTACATCATGCTGAAAGTGAAGTCATCCTGGTGGAACTGGCGGAACATCGGGTCTTTCTTAAAATAGCGCAAAGTATCGTGCATCCATCCCATCATCCATTTCATACCAAAGCCCATTCCCCCATCAACGGTGGGCCTGCTGATTTTTGGCCAATCTGAAGCTTCTTCTGCAATGGTCTGAATATCAGGGAAATCTCGGTAGAGTGTTTCATTTAAATCCTTGATAAAAGCAATGGCTTCCAAGTTACCGTTACCGCCAAATTCATTGGGTTCCCACTGGCCTTCATTCCTGCTGTAGTCCAAACGCAACATGGAGGAAACCGCATCCACCCTAATGCCATCTGCATGGAAGCGGTCGCACCAGAACCTCGCATTGCTGATGAGGAAACTTTTCACCTCCCCACGTTTGTAATTGAATATATAGCTGTTCCAATCCGGATGGTAGCCCTTGCGCATATCGGCATATTCGTAGGTATGTGTTCCATCGAACATGAACAACCCGTGTGCATCGTAAGGGAAATGGGACGGGACCCAATCCAGCACCACACCGATCCCTGCTTGATGGAAGCCATCTACCATGCCCGCAAAATCCTGCGGGCTCCCAAATCTTGAGGTAGGCGCAAAATAGCCCGTTCCCTGATAGCCCCAGCTCCCATCAAACGGATGTTCCATTACCGGCATCAGCTCCACATGGGTGAACCCCATTTCCCTTACATAGGGAACAAGTTTGTCAGCAATCTCTTTATAGGAGAAATAGGATTCCTCGTCATTTTTATCTGGCCGCATCCAACTGGCCAAATGTACT
The DNA here is from genome assembly GCA_023251255.1 of Chitinophagaceae bacterium. GTDB lineage: Bacteria > Bacteroidota > Bacteroidia > Chitinophagales > Chitinophagaceae > UBA1930. Next base: position 43,380 of record JAHEZD010000047.1, on the reverse strand, counting down.
TCGTAAACGCTCCAAGGGGCATTGAGGGCATTGTGCTTGTACCTCTCCTTCATCCATTTACCATCGTTCCATTCATGAAACGTACCCCATGCAATGCTGGCCGTGTAAGGGCGCTTTTCCCATAAGTGTGCATAGGGATCGCCCTTGTCCAGTTTTAGTCCCTTATAACCATGAATATGGTATTTGTATGCTTCACCCGCCAGCACATTCGGAATGAACCCTTCCCATATACCGCTTCCGTCATGCCTAACAAACAGCGGATGCGCAACTGTGTCCCATTTATTGAAATAGCCGATGACCGACACATAAGTTGCATTGGGTGCCCAAACTGCAAAATAGGTGCCCTGGGCATGCAGGACTTCCACCTGCTTGTTCCCGAAAAATTCGTACAGTCTATAGTGCGTACCATTCTGGAAATTCCGGACATCTTCATCGGTAAACAAGGAATAGGCCCAAACAGGTTTCGAGGAATCTATGAAATGCTGCTCCTCATATTTGCTTATTTTATTGGTGGTAGGTGCAGGTGCTGGTTCCCGTTCCTTCATAGAATCTGTTTTTTTGGCAGGCTGTTTACTCATAATACACACTTGACGAATGGTGAAAACATTTAACTCAAAATTAGGATGGGCGGTTCTTTTTCGTTGTACAATTTATGGATTTTGCAGTCGCTGCCATCTCATTTCTCAATCCTGTTAAAACAAGAATGAAAAAACTAACCACGCTGCTGCTTTTTATTTCGGTTGCCCATGCATGTTTTGCCCAGAAGTCAAGTATTAAAGGCACGGTAACCGACACCCTCAACAAACAAAACCTGGCGCATGCCGTAGTAAGCCTGTTGCACAGCAAGGATTCCGTACTGTACAAATTTTCACGGACCAAGGAATCCGGGGCATTCGACCTGAGCGATTTGAGGCCGGGCAAGTACTTGTTGCTGGTATCCTATCCCAATTATGCGGATTATTACGATACGCTTACATTGAATGAAAGCGGCAATATTGACCTCGGAAAAGTGATGCTGACCACCAAGGCACACCTCCTTTCCGATGTTACCGTGGTACAGAAAATTGCTGCCATTAGGATGAAAGGCGACACCATCGTTTACAAGGCCGATAGTTTCAAGTTAAAAGAAGGTGCATCTGTGGAGGATTTATTGAAAAAATTCCCGGGCATCCAAGTAGACAAGAACGGCAATATCACCGCACAGGGAACCAAGGTTGAAAAAGTGATGGTGGATGGCGAAGAGTTCTTTGGCGACGATCCTACCATTGCCACCAAGAACCTGAATGCCAAAATGGTGAACGAAGTGCAGGTATTTGATAAAAAGAGCGACCAGGCAACCTTTACAGGTATTGATGATGGACAAACCACCAGGACAATCAACCTGAAACTGAAGGATGATGCAAAAAAAGGTTGGTTCGGCAAAGTGGAACTTGGAGCCGGCCCCAAGGATGTCTGGAACAATAGTTTGATGGCCAATTCATTTAAGAACAAACGCAAGTTCTCTGTGTATGGTATTGCCAGCAGCACGGGCAAAACCGGTTTGAACTGGGATGAAAAAGGGAAATTTGGCGATGGCGGCAGCAATGAGATGCAGATGACAGACGATGGCGGCATGTACATGAGCTGGGGCGGTGGGGACAATTTCGACAACAGCAATTACTGGGGAGAAGGCATTCCTAAGAGCTGGAGCAGTGGATTGAATTATTCTAACAAATACCATAATGATAAACAAAGCCTGAACGGTAGCTACAGGTATTCAAAAATAATCAACAATGGCGGAGGCTCCACCGTTTCACAATCCATTTTACCAGATACCCTGTTCTTCAACAATGAAAGAAGGGAAGTTTATGGCAATAAGGACAGGCACTCCCTAAACGGCAGTTATGATTGGATGGTAGACAGTTTCTTCTCAGTAAAGTTTACCATAGTGGGTACCAAGGGAACAGTGAACGGCAGGAGCAATTATTACAGTGAAGCGTTGAACGCCTATAATCAATTGGTGAACAGGAGCAATAGGAAAACTTCAACCATCGGCGATAACCAAAGTTTCAAGAGCAGTTTATTGTTGAGGAAAAGGTTCAAGAAAATAGGGAGGACATTGTCATTGAGCATAGACCAATCCTGGAACGAAAATAATACCAACGGGATACTCTTTTCCATTAATGACTATTACAACAAAACCGGTCAGAATGATAGAAGTGATACCACTGACCAGAAAAAGGTGAATGGCAGCAACAACAACACTGTCAACAGCAGGCTTTCCTATACGGAGCAATTGGCCAAAAACACCACGTTGGAACTGGCTTATGGCTTTAATCTCAACCGGTACGAAAACAAGGTACTGAGTTATGACAAGAGCCAACCGGAGAAATATGACCTGCTAAACACCAAATACAGCAATGACTACGATTTCACTGTCGTTACCAACCGGGTGGGCTCAACCATTAGGTACAACCCCAAGAAAATAAATATTTCATTGGGTGGCGATATCGCTTTTGCCGATTTCACCCAGAAGGATATGATCAAGGATTCAACAAGCAAGTACTCCTATACCAATCTGTTTCCAAGGGCCAGCTTCACTTATAAGTTCAACGCCAATAAAAGGATCAACTTTAACTACAACGGAAGCACCAAGCAACCTTCTATCCAGCAACTGCAGCCCGTTGCGGACAATACCAATCCCCTGTACGTACAAGTGGGCAATGCCAATTTGAAGCAGGAATTCAACCACAGGTTCAGCTTGAACATGAACAATTACCAGGTACTGAAGAACAGGGGCTATTGGTTGGGCATCAATTACAATTTCACGGACAGGGCCATCCGTAGCAGCCAGGTAACCGATACTGTTGGCAAGACCACTTCGCAGTATATTAATGCAAATGGCAATTACAACTATGGGGGCAACTTGGGTTACGACATGAAAATACACAAGTTGGATGTGAATTTCAATATCAATTACTCCTATAATAGGAACAATAATATCAGTTTTGTGAACGGGCTTAAAAACACCACACAAACTGACCGGCACAGCATTTATTTGAACCTGGGGAAGGAAAAAGAAAAAAAATACAATTTTTGGTCATGGAGCAGCCTCAACTACAATATGTCAAAATCATCCATACGTCCAGACATCAATACCAACTATTGGAGCGCGGACATCAATTTCGAGTTGAATGTTGAACTGCCTTGGAAATTGGAACTGAACAATGAGGTTGAAACTGAAATCCGCCAGAAGACGCAACTGTTCAGTGGCAACAACAACGTTACCGTTTGGAATGCTTATGTGGCAAAGAAAATGCTGAAGAACGATAAGGGACAAATACGTTTGTCTGCTTTTGACATATTTGACCAGAACAGGGGCTATAGCCGGAACATTAACTCTACCACTTTAACGGAGAACACTTACCAGCAATTGTCCCAGTATTTCATGCTGAGCTTTATCTGGAATTTCAGTAAGGGCGGCGCCACATTAAAATAACTTCAACAAACCAGTACATGAAACATATACTCTTTATATTTTTTGCAATTGCCTCCATCAAGGTCACTGCTCAACAAGTATTCATCACCAAAGGCAAAATAGAATTTGAGAAGCAATTGAACATGCACAAGGAAATTGATGAAAGCTGGGATGAGGGCAATGACAATATCTGGAAACAGAACATGAAAAAAATGCTCCCCAAAATACAGAATACCTATTTTGACCTGTATTTCAGTGAAGAGAAAACATTGTACAAAGTAGGCCGTGATGCGCCGCAAGGTTTCCAGAAAGTACCAGATTGGATGATGGACAGAACAACAGACAATATTATTTGCAACGATTTGAAGCAGGGCCAAACAATATCGCAGAAAAACGTGTTTGAAAGCAATTTCCTGATTGTTGACAGCTTGAGGAAAATAGATTGGCGTATTACCAGCGATACCAGGACCATTGCGGGCATTGAATGCAGAAAGGCCATTGGTAAAATAATGGACAGTGTTTATGTGATTGCTTTTTATACCGACATTATACAATGCAGTGGCGGACCCGAGAGCTTTACAGGTTTGCCCGGAATGATCCTGGGCATTGCGGTTCCAAGAATAAATACCACGTGGTTTGCCACAAAAATTCAATTGATAGATATTAAGGAGACCGATTTGGTGCAACCTAAAAAGGGAAAGAAATCAAATTACGCCGACCTTCAAGAACAGTTGAAAAAAAGCACCAAGGATTGGGGAAGGAACGGCCCGCGTAATATTTGGAAGATGATGATTTAAATGAAGCAAGATGTTGTACGGGAGCCATTATTTATTGAATAATGGCTCCCGTATTTTTTGACCCAATTATTTCAGTTCAAGTACCAACATCTGTTTGGCAGGCAATGAAAACTTGTTCAAGTAAGATGAACCATTGATTACATCAATGGCTTTGGTAAAGCCTTTTGTACGCTCATTGTAATTATTGAAATCAACTTCCTTCTCCTTCTCTGCAGTATTCATGATGCACATCACCGTTTGTTTGTCATCGTACCTAAAGTAAACATACAAGCCATCATCTGGCACATATTGCATGAGCTTACCTGTTTTAATGGCGGAGGATTTTTTCCTGAAATTGGCCAATGTCTTCGTATAGCGCTGCAAATCTTTTTCTTCAGCCGACAAGCCTTGTTGTGTAAACGCATTCTTTGCATCACCGTTCCATCCTCCAGGAAAATCGAGACGAACCCAACCATCGTTGATTCCCTTGTCGCCCTTCATCAATACTTCCGTACCATAATATATTTCGGGAATGCCACGGCTGGTCAGTAACCACCCAAGGCCCATTTTTACTTTGTTTACATCACCACCCACTTCAGTAGCAATACGGGTCAGGTCATGATTGTCCAAAAAGATGCAATTATTGCTTGCATCCTTGTAGAGGAAATCATTGCTTAAAGTTGTGTAGAGTTTGCTTACACCATCATTCCAGCCAAATTTGTCCTTCAATGTTGGCAATATCCCGTTGAACAACGTTTGGAAATCTGTTGCTCCTATCAGATTACTATTGAAAGGCAATTTCATGGTATTGCGAACAAAGTACGCTTGGCTGGCCGTTCCCTGTACCCAAGTTTCTCCAAACATGGTCATCTTGGGGTACTCCGCTATTAGTGCATCATTGCACCTGTTCATAAAGTTCAGGTCATTATATATATAAGTATCAATCCTCCAGCCATCCACAGCAAATTCTTCCACGCTCCACAATGCGTGTTGGATCAAGAAATTGGCCACATAAGGATTACTTTGGTTAAGGTCCGGCATTTGATGGGTAAACCAACCGTCGGCAGATTTCTTGTAATCCTTTTTTGAACCATAGGGGTCAAACAGTGGTTGGTCCTTATAGCTTGTTTGTGTAAATGTTGGCCATTGATGGTACCAATCTTTTGTTGGCTGGTCAAGAAAGGTAATATTGTAACTGCCCACATGGTTGTACACGGCATCCTGCATCAGTTTCATGCCACGTTTATGAAGTTCGTCGCTCAATTGCTTGTACATGCCCTCACCACCCAGTCTCCTGTCAATTTTATAATGATTGGTAAAAGCATAGCCATGTTCTGTCCTATTGGGCATGTCGTTTTCAATCACAGGAGTCATCCATAATGTGGTAATGCCAAGGTCTTTCAAATAATCAAGGTGGTTGATGATGCCTTTAAAATCGCCACCATGACGATCATAAACTGAATCCCGGTTCAGTGATTGGTCCCTCATGCCTTCTACCCTATCGTTGCTTGCGTCACCATTGCTGAAACGGTCCGGCATAATTAAGTAAACCAGATCTGATTGGTCCACTCCTTGTGCATAGGCAGTTCCTTTACCCGTTCTTCGCGCTTTCAGTGGCCATCTTGCAGCGTGTACCTTACCATCAGCAACAAATTCGATGGTCACTTCACCAGGTTTGGCAGTAGGTGCAATACTAAGGTCAACCGAAATATATTTCCCATTGTCCAACTTGTTTACTTTTTCCACCTTCACACCCGGATAGTTGATACGCACTTTCTCCTCACTGAATCCATCATGGTCACCTTTAATCAATAGCTGCACTTTGTTCCATTTCATGCCCACCCACCAATTACTAGGATATATTGCTGCATATTGGGCATGAAGTGAATGGTGGATAGTGAAGAATGAGACAAGAACGATCATTATCTTTTTCATAGCAAAAATTTAGCTTGTTTTGGATGACCAGTTGTTGAATGGATAGCATTATCAACAGCGAACAATATGGAACCTATTGAAGTATAGAAAAAAAATGGCCCTCTTCAAGAAAGTGAACCACTCCTATGATAGTTAATCGATCTTCTTTTCTTTAATAATTACGGCACAAACAATGGCAGCGGCCAACAACAGGAAGCCACCAATTTGAACAGCCATCAGTCTATCGTTATGTAAGAAGTTCACCATGATTTTTCCGAAGAACAAGGAAGCAATAATTTCCGGCAGCACAATGAAGAAATTGAAAATGCCCATGTAAATACCAATCTTGTCTTCCGGAATGCAGCCAGCCAACATGGAATAGGGCATTGCCAGAATGGAGGCCCATGCAATGCCTACCATGCCCATACTTATATATAATGTAGACGGCTCGTGTACATAGTAAACCGAAATCAATCCAATGGCCCCAATGGTCAGGCACATACTGTGCGTGAACTTCTTGCCAATCTTGCTTACCCAAAAGGGAAGTGAAAAAGCAAATACAAATGTTACGAGGTTCAGTATGGCAGAAGTAGTATTAGCATGTTCGAGGCCCTGGGTAAACAGGTCGCTGCTCGTTTTTGCATCTCCATGAAAAATTTGTGTAGCCACTCCCGTACTGTAATAGAACCACATTAAAAATAGGCCCGGCCAGGTCAAGAAATTCACCAAGGCCAAACGCCTCATTTGCACTGGCATATTTGCAATGGAAGAAAATATTTCCTTTATGCCACCGCCAAAACCTTTATTGCTCTCTTTTACTTTGCTCTTCCAGTCCATATCCGTTGGTGGATATTCCTTACTGGTAAGGATGGTGTACATCACAGCTATAAAGAATACAGCCCCACCAATATAAAAGGACAGCATGATATTCTGGGGAATGGAGCCATTAACTTTATCCCTTGATATATGGAACCATTTAACCAATAGCTGGGGCAGGTAACCAGCAATAAAGGAAGCCAGTCCGATGAACATGCTCTGCATAGCAAAACCAAATGGGCGCTGCTTCTCATCCAAATTATCAGCTACAAAAGCCCTGAAGGGCTCCATACTAATATTTATGCAGGAATCCATTATCCATAATGTGCCAGCAGCCATCCAAATGGTTGGGGAATTGGGCATAACGAACAAAGCAATGGAACTCAGTATTGCACCAACCAAAAAATAGGGCCTTCTCCTCCCCAATTTGGGTAGCCAGGTCCGGTCACTTAAATAACCAATAATAGGCTGAACAAGCAGGCCCGTCATGGGGGCAGCCAACCAGAGACCGGGAATATCTTCGGGTTTTGCGCCAAGGAATTCATAGATGGCACTCATGTTGCCCATCTGCAGGCTCCAGCCAAACTGGATACCGAAAAAACCAAAGCACATGTTCCAGATTTGCCAAAAAGTGAGCCTAGGTTTAAGGCCTGTGTATGCAGTTGACATAGCAATCGTTTCGTTAGTTAGTGAATGTGTAATTATTACACGATGCTAAAATACAAGAAAAAAACATCCGCAGGGCGGATGTTTAATTTATTTATTCAGGACTTGGCTTTATATCACAAACCCATTGGGGACAACTGCCTCTTTTTTCACCACCACAATTCCATCTTTCACGGTGTACAAAGGATGGTCAACACTCGCTAAATGGTCGCCTCCATTAATCCTTACATCATCACCAATTCTGCAATTCTTATCAATGATTGCGTTTTTAATATAGCATCTTTCACCAATGCCAACTTTCGGTATCCCTTTGGCAAGATTAGCCGCCATTTCTTCAATGGTTTCATAATAATCGTTACCCATAATGTAACTACTTACAATTGTTGTACCATGCCCAATTCTTGACCTGATACCGACCACACTATTCTCCAACCTACTTGCGTGGATGATGCAACCCTCCGCAATCAAGGTCTTTTCCAAAGTGGTGCCACTAATTTTTGCTGGTGGCAACATACGTGGACGGGTATAAACTGTTTTTGCATTGTCAAACAAATTGAATGGAGGAATTTCCTGCGTCAATGCAAGGTTGGCCTCATAAAAAGAGTAGATATTCCCAATATCTGTCCAGTACCCGTCATATTGAAAGCTGGCCACGTTGTAGTTGTTGATGCTGTCAGGAATAATTTCTTTCCCAAAATCAGTTGCATCCGGATGAATCTCATTCAGGAAATTGAAAATTGCTTTCCTATTAAAAATATAGATCCCCATGGATGCCAAATAATTGCGGCCATGGGACTGCATGTCAGTTCCCGTATCGCTTGTCCAATCTGCTAGGACTTCAGGTTTGGGTTTCTCTATAAACGAAGTAATCATGCCATTGTCATCTGACTTCAGCAAGCCAAACTCGGGTGCTTCCCTTTCTGTTACAGGAATCGTGGCAATGGATAGATCTGCTCCTTTTGCTTTATGGTTGGCCAACATTTCAGTAAAATCCATTTGGTATAACTGGTCACCACTCAGGATCAATAGATACTCAAAATCAAGGTTCCTGATATGGCGCAGGGACTGCCGCACAGCATCTGCCGTTCCTTGGAACCAACCGGGGTTGTCTGGAGTTTGCTCTGCGGCAAGGATATCCACAAAGCCCGTACTGAATGCACTGAAGTGATAGGTATTCTTGATATGCTTGTTCAGGGAAGCAGAATTGAACTGCGTCAACACGAACATCCGGTTGATATTTGAATTGATGCAGTTGCTGATGGGAATGTCCACCAGCCTGTATTTACCTGCAATGGGTACGGCTGGTTTGCTTCTCGATGCTGTTAAGGGAAACAAGCGTGTGCCCGCACCACCACCTAAAATGATTCCTACTACTGACTTTGAAATGGATAACATATGACAAGCTATTTATGGTACTATATTTTTGAATTTCAATAGAAAAATACGAAGAGTAATGAAACAAAAAATAAAAACTTGTATTACTTAACTTAAACGGACAGAACAAAGAACAGATGTGCAACAATCCAATACTTCCATCAAGCACAACAAAGTTTGTGTTGAGGCCAATGCCACTGCTGGCCACTAAAGAAAACAGTTACTTCATGGATCGATAAACATTCATATAATTATCGATAGCACTTTCCCAACTATGGTCAATGTTCATCATGTACCTGCGCATCCAGAGCATGTGCTTCGTATCCGCATAAACGGCTACTGCACGGCTTACTGAATAATGGATGTCCCCAACACTTGCATTATTGAACCTGATGCCAAAACCTTCCCATTCACCCATGTCCTTTACGGTATCCTGCAGCCCACCCGTACTGCGGACCATTGGCACGGTACCATAGCGCATTGCATACATTTGATTGAGGCCACAAGGTTCAACACGGCTTGGCATTAGCAGGAAATCTGCGCCCGCATACATTTTATGGCTGAGTGCTTCGTTATATCCAATTACTGCATGGTAATAACCGGGGAAACTATCATTGAGATTGCTTAATTGCCACTCCACATGCGGGTCGCCACTACCGAGGATCAAGAAGCTCACACTTCCCTGCATGGCATAAATACTTGCCATGATGCTGTCCGGCAAAATATCCGCCGCCTTCTCCCCCACTAATCTTCCTATAAAAACAATCAAAGGTTTCCTTACATCCAAACCAAATTGCTCACAAAGCTCCAGCTTGTTTCTTTGCTTACCGTTTGCCACTGTCCTGCTGGTAAAATGATTGCTCAGGTAACTATCGTCTTTGGGGTTCCATACCTCATTGTCAATTCCATTTAAAATTCCTACGCATTTGCCCCTTTCATATTCAAACAGCTTCTCCAATCCGTTGCTGCTCCACCTCAGCTCTTCCAAATAGCTCCAGCTTACGGTAGTTACTTTCCAAGCACATTTTACGCCACTTGCCAAAGAATTGATACTCTTCCCCCATTCCAGCAAACCGCCTTTCCATTCATCATAAGCAGGCAGGTAATGCTTCTTTTCCCACCCAATCCAGCCTTGGTACTGGGCATTGTGAATGGTCAATACGGTGGGTACTTTAGCCAGCTTATCCTTGTAAGCATAACAGTACTGCATCATAAAAGGGATCAATGCTGTATGGTGATCATGGCAATGGACCACATCTGGTAGATGGCCCCATTGGTTCATCCAATCTATCACGGCAATTTGAAAAGCCACGAACCTTTCGGTATCATCACTGTAGCTGTAAATATTTGGCCTGTCAAGCAATCCTTTTATATCCACCAAATACAGATCAAAACCCAATTTGTTTGTTCTCTCCTTAATGATGGTATAGTTCAAAGGCATGCCAGCCATGCTTGTGCTGCCCTTATAATCCACTACAAACTCATTGTTGTGAAGGAATTTCGTTTCATACATGGGCATAACAACCTTTGCATAATGCCCCGCCTTGCATTGGTATTTTGGCAAGGCACCCACTACATCCCCCAGGCCACCCGCTTTTGCCACAGGATAGCATTCGGCACTAACGTGAATAATTTCCATGAAAGAAAAAATTTATTGTTTTGGTACAAGCAGCAAAACTATATCTATATGCAGCACGACTGAAGTACCGGTTCATCTTTGTAAATCTATTAAACAAATTGATGCACAATGATTTTTGAAACAGGTTAGTTCCAAAAAAATCATGGAATTTGATTTTTCGTAGGTTTTCAATGAACAAATCGTTTTACTTTCAGCCCCAAAATAAAACTAGCTTGCTATGAATCAACAAACTAAATGGTCACAGTTCGGAACGTTAATCACGGTATTCTTTTTTTGGGGGTTTGTTGCTGCCAGCAACGACATCCTCATTCCTGTATTTAAGAAGGCCTTCAATCTATCCCAGGCACAAAGCCAGTTGGTATCATTGGCTTTTTATAATGCTTATACTGTTGGCTCAATTATATACCTGCTTATATCAAAGAGCATTGGTGGTGATTTACTGAATAAAATGGGCTATAAGAATGGCATAGCAGTTGGGTTAAGCATTTCAGCTATTGGCACTTTGCTTTTCTATCCTGCTGCCAATACAGGTTCCTTCACATTGATGCTTACGGGGTTGTTCATTGTTGCACTTGGTTTTTCATTGCAGCAAATTGCAGCCAATCCATTGGCAGTGGTGATGGGTGACCCTAAAACTGGTTCGCAAAGATTGAGCATGGCGGGCGGGGTAAATAATTTTGGTACCACCATCGGTCCATTACTGGTAAGTTTTGCCATTTTTGGTAGCGTTTCTTCCAATAATTCTGTAGCAAGCATTGAAAGCGTTAAAGCACCTTACCTTATTTTAGGTTTGGCTTTTTTATTGGTTGCCATCTTCTTTAAGTTTTCTTCCATACCAAATAAAATAAACTTGGAAAATGTTGCTGCAGAAGAAGCAGATAGTACAAGTAAGGTAATGCACAAAAAATATGCTATCCAGTACCCCCAATTATGGATGGGCATGATCGGCATTTTTGTTTATGTAGGTGTGGAAGTAGCCACAGCAAGCAATTTGCCCGAATATTTAAAAGTAAAACTTGGTGTAAGCACAGATAAAGTGGCCCCATTTATTTCCTTGTATTGGGCAAGCTTAATGATTGGTAGATGGACCAGTAGTGTGGGGGCTTTTGACATCAGCAAAAGTGCAAAGGATATCCTGAAATTCTTCATGCCATATATTGCTTTTGCTGTTTTTCTAATAGTGAATAAGGTAGCCCAACATGACATCACACCTTTTTATGTATATGCCATCGTGATTGCAGCAATGATTGCAGGTGATATCCTGAGCAAGGGGAACCCGGCAAGGATGCTATTGATATTTTCATTGATGGGTATTACTGCATTGGCCATTGGAATGCTAACACATGGCATGGTGAGCGTATTTGCATTTGTAAGCGTGGGATTGTTTTGCAGCACATTATGGCCATGTATTTTCACATTGGCTGTAGCTGGTCTTGGCAAACATACAAACGAAGGGAGTAGCTTCTTAATCATGATGATTATGGGTGGAGGCTTCATCAGTTATTTTCAAGGCTACCTCGCCGCCGACCATCTTTTAGGGATTCAATACAGTTATGTAGTGGGTGTGGCATGTTTTGCTTACTTGGCTTTTTATGCTGTAAGGGTTTTGGGCGTATTGAAATCACAGGGAATTGATTATGATACCAAAGTAAGTGGAGGGCATTAATTACATTAATCAAAAGCGTATTCAATCATCAACAAATCACAAATCAATGAGGAGTCTTTCAGTAGGCATAGACATAGGTGGCACAACAGCAAAATACGGCATCGTAAATGAACAGGGTGAGATACTGGAACAGGACAGGATTTCAACAAGGGCACATGAAGATGTAAACCAGTTCATCAATGACCTGTACGATAAATTGATGCCCATGATCAACCGCCATGGCGGCATTGGGAACATGAAGGGCATTGGTGCCGGTGCCCCCAATGGCAACTTCAACACAGGCACTATTGAATATGCCCCCAACCTTGTTTGGAGGGGCATTATACCCATGGCTGATTTGATGACGGCAAAATTTGGCCTCAAAACTTTATTGACGAATGATGCCAATGCTGCTGCAGTGGGCGAAATGATTTATGGCTGTGCAAAGGGCGTAAAGCATTTTATCACCATCACATTGGGCACGGGTGTTGGTAGTGGTATTGTGATTGACGGAAAAATTGTGGTGGGCCACGATGGCTTTGCAGGGGAACTCGGTCATACCATTATACGCAAAGGCGGGCGCTTCCACAAAGGAACAGGAAGTCACGGCAGTTTGGAAAGTTATGCCAGTGCCACGGGTGTCCGTGAAACTGCATTTGAGTTTTTGGCCGCCGACCCAACTGAGCCAAGCCTCTTACGCAACTACACTACTGAAGAGCTGACCAGTCAAACAGTGTATGAATGTGCCATAAAAGGAGATGCCATTGCCTTGAAGGTATTTGAATTTACAGGTGAAGTACTGGGCGAGGCATTGGCAAACGCTGTCATGTTTTCATCCCCAGAAATGATTGTACTTTTTGGCGGGCTTACAAAAGCTGGTGACCTGTTAATGAAACCGACCAAAGCTTCCATGGAAGCCAACCTTATCCAGGTATTCAAAAATAAAGTACGCATAGTATACAGCAACCTTAAGGAGTCGGATGCAGCCATACTGGGCGCAAGTGCCTTGGTGTGGAGTTAATAGAAAGTGATGCCAAGTTTTAGAAGTTGTTTAAATTCAATTCGGTAACTCACCCAATCAAATCCAAACAGTTATCCAATAAAAAAAGTTGCCTATTAGCAACTTTTTTTATTGGGTAACAATCATGTGCTTGGTCAGTAAACAAAACCAAGTTCAAGATAGTAATCAGTTTTGGACTGCTCAACAAGTGAAAGATGGATGGTTTTGCTGCGCTTCTTCTCTATATCATCCACCTTTAGAAAAGCCACTTCACGCATCCGGTTGTTTTGCGGAACGGGCAAATAATAAACATACTCCTCACTTAAGCAGGCACGTAAGTTGGTCAAACTAATTTCAAACTCCTTCTTCCCATCAAGCACATCCTGGAAGCCATATTTTGTATAGAACACAACGGTTGTGTCGCCACAAATCCTTGTGCCCCTGCAAACAAAAGGTGTTAAGTCCCCTAAGCAACCTTGCGGCTTATATTTTTGGAAAGTGCTCAACTGTCCCCTTAAAGCAGTAGTGAACATGAAACTGTTGATGGGTTCAGTCTTCATTACCTTATAATAATACTGCGGCTTCCCCCCATTTACCTTCAGCAGCAATTGGAATTTTTCTTCCCCTTCTTTTTTGAATAGCTGAACAAAAACATTATAATGGAAGAAACCGCTTTGCTGCGTATAAGCAATCTTGGTCTGCCGTACCATGCCACTCTTGCTACCCGTGTCATTATTGCGGAAAAGCACTTTGCGGCCCATCGCCTCCGCAATATTATTGCTTAGGTTCACGAAAACAGCCTCTGCATCTTCAATAGTGCTGAAATCGCCAAAATGGTATTCTGCAAAACCAATACTGTCCAGTACCAGTTTGCCCGACAGGGCTCCCTGCAGTTTCACTTTGCAATGAAAAATCCTTGATTTGGGGTAAGCAGAATCAATGCCCTTAAACGCTTTATCCTTTACATCCTTGAAATTATTGGGAGCATCGTTAATAAGCTTCACAAAGGATTTTGCAAAATCGTCTTTCTTTTTTTTGGGGGACTCGACAACAAAATCCTGTGCAAATAATGCACAAGCATGGCAACACATAATAAATATAGCTGCTAACCTAAGCATTGGGAGTTTTGGTTTAATACAAATTATATGGTCAGCAAACGAATAGAAAAGGTGATTTGTTGTAAATATATCGATTTTTTACGTTAATCAAATGCCCATGGCCTTTATAAAATCACTAACAAGGTAACTTATTAGTTTGCCTGTGGAAATATCTGTTCTCCCATCGCTCAGCTTGGTGGCCCCTTCACAAATATGCAAATAGGCAGGCTTGCTGTCAACAGTAGCAAAATGAATGTACTGCCTGGCATGTTGCGAGGTAATGCCAATAGGGGTTGCTGCACTGCTCAAGGTATGCTCTATGCAGTCAAGGTCCAATTCAATGCCCACCAAAGTATCTTCTGTAAAACCTGTAGCATGGGCAACGGATTGCAGGAAGGTTCTTTTTTCATGCAGGAAAATATCTTCATAAGTAATGCAATCGATAAAGGGATTGTTCACAATGTCCATCCAAACATTCTGCTGGATATAGTTTTCATGGAGGCCAACTACACAGTATTTTTCCAAATAGCCATCTTCATCTGCATACCTGAAAGCATTGCCACTGTGCCTGCCTTCCATCGGACGGTAATCTGCATGCGCATCAAAATTGATGGCGTTGATCTGTGCTATATCAATTACGCCAGCTTTGTACCATCCTTTTGCTGCCCCTTTGATGCAGGGATAGGCATTGTTGTGCCCACCGCCAATTACAATGGGCATCTTCTTGTACTGCGTAATCAATTTCACCATATGCTCCACTTCATCATCAATGGTATTGACCACATGCCTGTACGCTTCCACTTTTTCATCAAAGCTGCTAGCGTTGGCCTCAATTAAATTGGCTTCGGTAGAAAAATCGAAATGGCCTACCACTAAAATATCACTGCCTTCAAAAAAATCATTGCTCTGTATGTTCAGGAACGATTGCAAAAAAGGGACCCAGGCCGTGTCCACCCCCCCAATGCCCATATTTGCTTTCACGCCAATATCTTCCGGCACACCAACAATGATGTACTTGGCCGAGGTCCTGGCCAAGGATTCTTCCAGGTTCTTAGCATCATCCACCACATGGATACGTTCCCCCAGTTTGGTTTCAAAGCGGCGGACCTTTGTAAGTGATAGAATATCCTGCTTGTTGTAAATTTTCAAATGCTGCATGGCAAATCGTTTTTGGAATGATTGAACAATTAACTGTAAGATGAAATTAATTCATCCAACGGAAAAATTTATTTTGAGGGGAATTCCATTGGGGTTCAATATGTCCCCAAAAATAGGAAGCGGTGTACTTGACTGCCGTGCACGGCCCCAAGATTAAATAACTGATGTTACGCGCATAGATTGTGGGAATAATGTCAGTCTGGGGGATGTCATAGTGAGCCTGCCCAACTTGTCATTCAGGCGGGCTTGCCGAACTACCTGAAGGTAACCTGGTTTCCAAATAGGTTTCGACAAGCGTGACATTGTTCAACCCCGATGAAAATCGGGGCAGGCTCTGACATCAGTAAAATAAATTAAGGCGGGCGCTAGAAGCAATGTAAAAAATAAACAAAACAGAAAATAGTTGTTGAGAGAGGGGGTACTATAAAAAAAGCCCTCCCGTGGAAACGGGACGGCCTCTAACGATTGCTTGCCATATGAAAAAATCTTCTTAAAACTACTTCTTGCCGCAAGCAAGCCACACAAACCAAACTACACGGTAGCTTTAAATGGAATTACTTTTTAACAGCTGGAGAATCAACCTTTACAACTGGAGAATCTTTCTTTACGGCTGGAGAATCTACCTTTACCATTGGAGAATCTTTCTTTACAACTGGAGAATCAGCAGCAGGTTTAGTTTCGCCGTTACCGCAAGAAGCAAATGCAGCGATTGCTACGATAGCTAATACTTTTTTCATTTTTTGAGTTTTTTTGTTAGTGAATTCAGACTTAATACCCCACTGTACTAAAAGGTAACCCGCCTTTTAAAAACTTTTTTAAAATTTTTTTTAACTGGGGCTTGGGTTACTTTTATCCCCCTCAAAGTATAAACATTACAAGTTGTGAAAGCTGAGTTTAACGAACAGGCATTATTAAAAGGATTGGCAGAGAACGATTCAAAGGCCATTGAAACCATTTACAAGGACAACTTTAATATGGTTCAAGCCTTCATTATCAACAATAATGGTTCTTACGACGAAGCCCGGGACATTTTCCAGGAAGCGATGATTGCGCTGTACGAAAAAGCACAAAGCGAATCATTTGTACTGACCTGTAAAATCAACACTTATGTATATTCAATATGCAGGAGGCTCTGGCTTAAACGACTTCAACAACTTGGCCGCTATACGAACCAGGTTGATAGCCTTGAAGAGACTGTTCAGGTGGAAGAGGACCTTGAAATCCACGAAAAAAGAAATGCTGATTTCAATATGATGGAAACAGCCATGAACAGTTTGGGAGAGCCTTGCAGGAGTTTGATAGAGGGATTTTATATTAAGAAGATGGACATGCAGTCATTGTCGAAAGAATTTGGGTACACGAATGCCGACAATGCCAAAACGCAGAAATACAAGTGTTTAATGAGGTTAAAGAAATTGTTCTTTGCCCAATACAATATAGGAGAGTGATTATGGACGACATTTTACTTTTACAGACGATTGAACGCTATTTGGAAGGCAAGATGCTTCCAGATGAAAAAGCGTTTTTTGAGCAGCACAGGAAAAATGTACCTGAAGTTGACCAGATGGTGGTGGAGCATACCATGTTCATCCATCAAATGGAAGATTTTGCAGCCAACCACAATTTGAAGCACAGCCTGCACCTGGCCCATGAAAAATTACTGGCAAACGGCGACATCAACGAAGGCGGTGAGTTGACCACCAAGGCCAAAGTGGTAAGGATGTGGACCAAGTACCGCAAGGTTACTGCCATTGCCGCAGTGGTAGGTGGCGTGATTGCTTTTGCAATAAGTGGACTGGTAGCCTATTTTGCTCCTGCTACCAATCAACAATATGTTGCCCAATTGGGTGCTAAGATTGATGCTAAAATTGAACAGCAGGACAAGAAAATTACTGATTTAATCAACAAAAGTAAATTACCAGTTGGGGTCGATATCAAAGGTGGTGGCTCTGCTTTCTTAATTGATGGCAATGGTTATTTGGTTACAAACGCCCACGTCTTAGATGGAGCCACTTTTGCTAACGTGTACAATAATCAAGGAAAGGAATTCAAGGCAATTATTGCTTATAGGGATGAGAAAAGGGATTTGGCCATTTTGAAAATTGATGATGAGGATTTCAAAACTGTAAAGTCACTACCTTATAGCATCAAGAAAGGCAGTATAGATTTGGGCGAAGAGGTTTACACATTGGGTTATCCCAATTTCCCAAGGAACCAAGTGGTTAACAATATTGGTTATATCAGTGCAGAAACAGGCTTCGAAGGGGATACGTTAAGTTACCAAATTCAAATGAATGCCAACCATGGCAATAGTGGTGGCCCCATACTAAATAAAAATGGTGAAGTGATTGGTGTATTGAGCACCAAACAATTAAAAGCAGATGGGGTAACATTTGCCATTAACAGTAAGAATATTTTCAGGATTGTGGATGAGATGAAAAGGAAAGATGATAAAAATGATATGGTCAAGGTAAGTTCCTCTTCATCATTAAGGGGCAATGACAGGGTTTCACAAATCAAGAAAGTGAAAGAATATGTTTACATGGTAAAGGCTTACAATAAATAATCCAATTGCTACGGGTTGATGATAAAAAGAAAGTCCTGCTTTAATTGGCAGGACTTTTTTGTTCCTTAAAATATTCCACAGCTTACCCACAGAGCTATTCATTATCAACTTCGCACCAATCATTAGCATATCATCGCATCAGCCAATGAACCCCATCGTCCAACACTTCGCTCCAGTCATTAGCACATTATCGCATCAACCAATTCGCAGATCCGCTAACTCTTCGCTCCAATCATTATCATATTATCACATCAGCTAATTAGCACATTATCGCATCAGCCAATTAACCCATCCTCCAACACTTCGCTCCAATCATTATCACATTATCACATCAGCTAATTAGCACATTATCGCATCAGCCAATTAACCCATTCCCCAACACTTCGCTCCAATCATTATCACATTATCACATCAGCTAATTAGCACATTGCCCACATTGCCTGCCTTACACCAGCTCAATCACCGTAATTTCCGGCAGCACCCCCACCCTTCCCGGATAGCCAATAAAACCAAAGCCTCGGTTCACATACAATTTCTGCTTGCCTTCTTCATATAACCCCGCCCATTGTTTGTACATCCATTGTACAGGGCTCCATTTGAAATAGGGGTTTTCAATACCAAACTGCATACCGTGCGTATGGCCTGCCAGCATCAGGTCGATATCGGGGTACTCCGTTCTTATTTGGGCATCCCAATGGCTGGGGTCATGGCTCAACAATATTTTGAAGGGGTATTTCTCCGTACCGGGATGGGCTTCGTTCATTTTCCCATATTTGGGGAACCTGCCCTTCGCACCCCAGTTCTCAATGCCCAATAAAGCAATCGCTTCCCCATCTTTTTCCAGCGCCACATGTTCGTTCATCAGTAAGCGCCAGCCCAATTGCGCATGCACCCCTTTCAGTTTGTGCAAATTCTCCGTTTTGGCCTGTTCGCTTGGCCAGGCCACATAGTCACCATAATCATGGTTGCCCAAACTACTGTACACACCCATGGGCGCTTTCAGGCGGTTGAACACGTCAATATAATCACCCATTTCATCATGGCGGTCGTTCACCAGGTCGCCAGTGAAGAGGATCAGGTCTGCTTCCTGTTTCAGGATCAAATCCACCCCCTTGTTCACAGCCGCCTTATTTTGGAAACTGCCGCTATGGATATCGCTGATATGCACGATCCTCATCCCCTTAAAAGCTTGGGGCAGGTTGCCAAAAGCCAACTGTATTTTTTTTACCTGGTAATTGTATTTATTGCTGAAGCCGTACAATAAGCTTCCAAAAATGGTGGCACCCGCTCCAAGCCCCAACCAACTGAGGAAAACGGAACGTGAAATACCATTGCCAGCAGGATCTGCATAGTGGGCACCCGTTCCCGGTGAAAGTTTGGCAATCAGCCACATCAATAGCCTGCGTATATCATCCACCAAAAAGAAAGCGGAACCGATCAACTTGGCAATGAACAGCCCCAGCATGATGGCGAAAATATAGTTGCGGAAAAACTTGTTCGTTTGCAGTGCCTGTATATAGGGCAATGAAACCAGTGTTACCACAGTTGCAGCAGCCAATATCCAATAAGCGCCGTGAACAATCATCTTCACTTTTTCCGAAGTGTTCTGTGTTACTGTTTTCAATGCCTGGAAAACATAAAAATCCAGCAGCACCATAATTGCTGCAATGATCCACCATGTACCGGAATTTCTCATAATTTTTATATTTGACTGTCGGATGAAAGAAAGTATGTCAGGTTGAGCTTAGTCGAAACCTTTTATCGAATTAAGATTTCGTTCATCATACTTCGACAGGTTGAAAATCCCGACTATTCGGGGCTCTGTATGACAGCGATAAATGCTCATTACTTTCTTTCATCCGATAGTCAGTTTTTTATAGTTGAACTGGTTGACGGGCAACCTGCCTTAATATTTTAAATGGGGAAAGATAGCAATGTTGAAAACTTATGCCCTGTTAAAATAGCGAATGGATAAGATTGTTGCAGAAGATTCTATTGAAAATGTATTTTTGGCGGCATTCAACTTATTTTATGAAACTGACTTACTACGGTCAATCCTGTTTTGCTGTTGAAATAAAGGGGAAGAAGCTCCTCTTCGATCCATTCATTACATACAATGAACTGGCAAAGGACATAGACGTGAACAGCATTGAGGCCGATTATATATTATTGAGCCACGGCCATACGGACCATATTGCAGATTGCATCAGCATTGCCAAACGCACCAACGCAAAAGTGGTGGCCGTTTTTGAAATACATGAATGGCTGAACAAGCAGGGCATTGCCAATACCCATCCCCTGAACACCGGTGGCAAGTGGGCATTTGATTTCGGAACCGTGAAATGCACGGTTGCACACCACAGCAGTTGCCTGCCCGATGGCACTTATGGCGGCAACCCCATGGGCTTTGTGATAACATCCGATGAAGGCAATTTCTATTACAGCGGCGATACATCATTGACGCTGGACATGCAACTGGTACCCCGTTGGGCCAACCTGAACTTTTCCATATTGCCCATTGGCGACAATTTCACCATGGATATTGCAGATGCCATCATAGCGAGCGATTTTGTAAAAAGCAATACGGTAGTCGGTGTGCATTACGATACTTTTGGCTACATAAAAATTGACAAGGAAAAAGCACGGGCAGATTTTGCAGCAGCAGGAAAAACATTGTTGCTGCCCGCCATTGGGGAAACGATTGATGTGTAGCGCTTATTAAATAACTGATGTTATGCAAAATGTCAAATACGGATGTCAGAGCCTGCCCCGACCATTCGGGGTTGAGCAATGTCACACTGAGCTTGTCGAAGTTTTGTCGAAACTTTTTTTGGGAACCAGACGCCTTCGAGAGCCTCAGGCTGACATTATTCCCACAATCTTTGCGTAACATCAGTAAACAATACAACCAAGTTGGTTCCTTAAAAAATACAAATAACTAAATGGCAAGAATAATTGGTGTAGCAAATCAGAAAGGTGGCGTAGGCAAGACCACAACAGCAATCAACTTGGCGGCAAGCCTTGCAGTGCTGGAATACCGGACATTGCTGGTGGATGCCGACCCGCAGGCAAACAGCACCACAGGCGTTGGGTTCGATCTCCATAACATCACCACCAGTTTGTACGACTGCATGGTGAACGAAACAAAGGCTGGTGAAGTGATCCTGAAAAGTGAAGTGCCGAACCTGGACGTTATCCCCTCGCATATTGACCTGGTAGGTGCGGAAATTGAAATGATCAATTACCCCAACAGGGAAAACGTAATGAAAGTGCTGCTGGATGAAGTAAGGGACAGATACGATTTCATTGTGATTGACTGCTCCCCTTCCTTGGGCCTGATTACCGTAAACTCCTTGGTGGCTTCAGATAGCGTGATCGTTCCCGTACAGTGCGAATTCTTTGCGCTGGAAGGGCTCGGCAAATTATTGAACACCATCAAAATTGTGCAGAGCCGGCTCAACCCCGAACTGCAGATTGAAGGTATCCTGATGACCATGTACGACGGGCGTTTGCGGCTTTGCAACCAAGTGGTGAGCGAAGTAAGGAGGCATTTTGATGAAATGGTGTTCAGCACCATCATCCACCGCAACACAAGGTTGAGCGAAGCCCCCAGTGTGGGCAAGCCCGTTATCCTATACGATGCGGAAAGCAAGGGCGCCATCAACTACCTCAACCTGGCCAAGGAAATCCTGCAGAACAACGAAATGACCAAGATGAGCAACGAGGAAAGGATTATTGAATAAGTTTGAATGTTCCACTGTTCACAAGTTCCAACGTTCGGTCCAACAATTGAACAATGGAACCTGCCTAACGGCAGACAGGCAATCAAACCATTAAACCATTGAACCATTCACATGACCACTCCCAAATCAAACAAGGACGCAATAGGAAAAGGCTTACGCAGCCTGCTCAGCAATATAGACCAGGACCTGAAGACCACTGCTGGCACATTGAAAACAAATGTAGTGGAGCAGGTAACCACCACTTCGCGCATTCCCTTGGCCGATATTCAAGTGAACCCCAAGCAGCCACGCAGGGATTTTGACGAAACCGCTTTGAGCGAACTGGCTGCATCCATCAAAACACATGATATCATACAGCCATTGACCGTTACCAAACTGGCCAATGGCAAGTACCAATTGATAGCCGGGGAACGCAGGTTCCGTGCCTCAAAAATTGCCGGGCTCAGGGATGTGCCTGTATATATCCGTCAGGCCAACGATAAGGAACTATTGGAACTGGCCCTATTGGAAAATTTGCAACGTGAGGACCTGAATGCCATAGAAATTGGCCTCAGCTACAAACGCATGATGGAAGAGCTGGACTACACGCAGGAGCAAGTGGCCGAACGCATGGGCAAGGAAAGGAGCACCGTTACCAATTATATCCGCTTGCTGAAACTGCCACCGGATATCCAGTTGGCCGTTCGTAGTGGAAGCCTCAGCATGGGCCATGCAAGGGCGCTGGTAAATATTGATACGGTGGACAAACAGTTGTATGTATATGCCGAAATAAAGAACAAGCAGCTCAGCGTTAGGCAAACGGAGGAACTTGTGCGCAAGCTATACAAGGGTGGTAACGACGCTGTTAAATCTTCTGCAAAAACCGAACTGCCAGCCGCTTATAAGAAGATTGAGGATAATTTAGCCTCCCACTTCAGTGCTAAGGTAAAATTGGTACACAGCAACAAAGGTGCAGGCTCCATCACAGTGGAATATTATTCACTGCAGGAACTGAACAAGATCCTGGACCTGATGAATGTGGTGGTAAGTTAAATTATTCATGAAGCGATACCGTTTACTCATATTATTTCTTGCAATCACCACCTGCTTAACTGTCTCCGCACAGAAAACGGATAGCGTATCCGCAAACAGGATTGCTCCCGATACCACCATCAAAAAAAACAGCCCCAAAAAGGAGCCTAATTTTACTGCCCCCACCAAGGCCAAGCATGATCCCCGTGTTGCCACAAGGCGTGCATTGATGTTCCCCGGTCTTGGACAGATATACAATAAGGAGTACTGGAAACTGCCCATTGTTTATGGAGCACTGTCCATACCCACCATTACTTTTTTTTACAACAATACCTGGTACAAACGCACCAAATATGCCTACGAAGCCAAATTTGCTTTCAGTGCCATGTTTGATACGGCCGTGTTGCACCCGCCAAACGCCGCAGATACCGCCAATTATTTGGGGGGCATCCACCCAACGCTCAAAAACCTGAGTGCCGGTTCCTTGCAGAGCTACAGGAATGAATTCAGGCGCGACCGTGACTACTCCGTGCTATGGTTCCTGATTGTTTGGGGGCTGCAAGTGGCCGATGCCACCGTATTTGCCCACCTGCAGCAGTTCGATGTTAGCGACAACCTCTCCATGCAGGTAAAGCCCCATATCAACCCAGTTACCAAGAACAACGAACTCAAACTCGCCTTCAGCTTCAAGCAGCCAACGCACAGGATGATCAACGTTAAATAGCCCACTCGGTAGTAGTTAATGGGTAAATCATTAGCAGGAAAAGAACAATCAATGTACCGTTCCATAATAGGAAATATTAATTTAAACAGGATTTCCTTCATGGCCAATCAATGTAAGTACTCCAACAATCCAGTGTACTTTGTTCGTTAAAATTGAGAACTGCTACTATAAATCTCCTAACCGCCACCCTTCACTAATGGGTTCCAACCCAACCTTTGCTGCTGTCCTTCCGTCTTCCACACTAGCCACTCACCGCTAGCGATTTATGACTTCCGTTCCTCCCCCACTAGCGATTCCCCACTCCCGACTTTCGTTCCTCCACTCCATTCTCCTTCACCACTTTGATCTCCGTTTGGTCCTGCAGCGAATTCTTGTTCTGCACTTCCACATGCTCCACAAAAACCGCATACTCATCCGGGAAGATATGCCTGCCCGTAAACATGGCATTCACCTTGGTAAAGCAGGCCCCGAAATACAGGATGATGGAGGAATAATACACCCATAGCAAAATGATCACCACCGATCCGGCCGTACCGTACACCCCACCGGGATTGCTCTTGCCCAAATAATAGCCGATGCCAAACTTGCCCAGCATGAACAGGATGGCCGTGGTAAAGGCCCCGGCCCGCACATCTTTCCACTGGATCTTGGCATCCGGTAAAAATTTGAAGATGATGCCGAACAGGAAGGAGGTAATGAACAAGGTAATCAACAGGTTCACCGAATAGGCAATCACCACCGAACCCTGCGGCAGCATTTTCAGCAGCCGTTCCATCAGCACATCCATCAGCGTACTGATTACCAGCGATACCAGTAAAATAAAACCCAGCCCCAGCACCATGGACAGGCTAATGACCCTGTTCAATAAATATTTCAGCCAGCCCTTACGTGGTTTGGGTTTCAGTTGCCAGATGCTATTGATGGAGCTCTGTATTTCCGTGAACACACCCGTGGCCGAGAACAGCAGCGCAATCACCCCGATCACCGTAGCAAACTGGCTGTTCTTGGATGCCGCCGCATTGCGGATAATTTCCTGGATCTGGTGTGCAGCATCGGGGCCCACAAAGCCCTGTATCTGCCCGAACAGGTTTCCCTCAATGGCTTCCCGCCTATAAAAAAGGTCGCCTACAAAAATCACGATCAGCAGTATGGGTGCCAGCGAAAAAAAAGTGTAGAAAGCCAGGGCCGCACTCTTGCTGGTAACGCTATTGTCAGCAAAATGGTCAAAGGTTTGCTTGGTTACCTGCCAGCCATTGATGAATTTCTGCTTCATGGGATGAAGATAATTTTTTTGTACCAATGCCAATCAAACACCGTTCCATAGGTAATGGCCCATTTTAAATAGTTGGGTTGTCAGCCTGAGCCTGTCGCAATATTGACAAAAGCGCATTTAAGGAAAACACTATTTAAAAGCGGCTTTTCTAAAAGTCTAAACAACTTCTATCAATAAAAACTGGTTAATAGTTGCACCTTGTTTTTCTTCAGGGCCAAAACAAGACGGCGTTAAAAATATTTTCCTGTAATCCATACCTCCCATTTTTTATTTGTAATTACAACCACGAGCATCAACCTTTGTTACAGCATTCTTTCACCATAACTACCCATTTTAAAACAAAAACCAAACCCTAAACCATGATCCCCAAGCTATTCACCGTATTGGCCCTCGCGTGCTTTTTGACAATTGGCACAAAGGCGCAGGGCATTGACAGTTTGCAATTGACCAGTCAGGAAATTCCTGCTGGCTATTCATTAACCAAGGAAAATAACAGCTTGTCCATTCAGGCCCAAGCACTTTATGATGATCCGGCGATGTATGGTACCCTATTGGGAAAGTTCAAAACAAAAAGGATACAGAACTTTGACCATAAGAAAGATAAGGGCTGCATCATGTACTTTGAATTTGAGAACGGCTTCAAGGGCCAGGGATTTTTGGACGGGCTGCTATGGGGTGGCGACAAACCAACCAAGGAACATCCGGAGGAATACTATGCCAAGGGGAAATTCCTGATTATTTGGAGTTTTAAAAAAGGAAGTACCATTGCCAAGATTTCCAAAGACAAAATACAATTACTATTGAAGTAACAGAAATACTGCAGTGATTGTAAGCGGCGCTGTTAATATTACAATACTTAATGAACATCTTCTCCATATTCAAAAAGCATAAACCTCCAACGCCAGACCTGAAACCTGCCGCAATGCTCAGGTTGGTACAGGAATATGTGCCTGAATACTATAGGGACAGTAAACACTTCAAAGAAAGCAAGGACTTTTTAAGGCAGGGTGAATGGGGGCTTGCTCTTGAATGGCTGATTGAAATGGCCGACAAAAGCGGGCATTATTTTTCAGAGGATTTTTGGCTGGACCTTGCCACCTGTGCAGACAAAATGCAATTAACCAAAGAGGCGGAGTATTGCAGGCAACAGGTACGCAGAAATGAAACAGAGATAGGCATAACAACACCGAAGGGCTGGACAACCGTTAAATTAACCAATAACCATCTTGAGCATCATATTGCAAAAATTATAGAAAACAAATGGCTAAACGAAATACATGAAAAAGATGGATTGGATGAATTGGTAAAAAACAATGACTTCCACCTCAAAAGCCATGGGCGCAGTGGAACAATCTATTATGTAGCCGAAGGGAAAGTGCTTGAAATAGGTTTTGAAATATCGGGTGTTAGGAAATATGATATACTGACAGACTTTGACAGTTTACATAGTTGGACAATTCCTGCCAATGAAAGATTTGCATTCAAAGAGCAATCAACCATCAGGGAGGAATTATTGCAATGGCTGGAATTGAAACACATTAAAACTGATTTAGACCAATAAAACATGAAAAAATATATCCTCCTTGCGCTTGTAACAATACTTGCAAGCTGCAATGTGCAATCACAAACAAAAAAGAAGGAAGTTTTCAATAAAGACTTCAATTGGACAATCACCATTCCTGAAAATTTTGAAACAGTGGCCCCGGAGGAATGGGCAAAATTGCAGAACAAAGGAGTTGATGCCATTGAAAAAACGTATGATGGAAAAGTGGAAAACAATGCCAAAACAATCTTTGTGTTCAAGAGCGACCAATTCAACTATTTTGAATCAAACTATCAGCCGTTTGACAGTACAAAGGATGGAAACTATTTGGAAAGTTTCAGGAGTGTGAACGATCTGTTTTATGGAACTTTTAAAAGCCAAATGCCCAACGCTACGCTTGACTCTGCTTCAGCCACTGAAACCATAAGTGGACTGACATTCCAAACTTTTAGGGTAACCATCCATTTCCCCAATAAAATGGTTATGGATTGCTGGATGTTCAGCCGGCTTTTTGGTAAGAGGGAATTTACGGTAAACATCATGACTGTTGACAAGCAAAAGCAGAAAGCACTTTTTGACGCTTGGAAAAATTCAACATTTGGGCAGAACTAACAATTTAATTGCTAAACAATTTGCAGGACAATGACCCCAACCAAACACCTATTCATTTTACTGGTCACTGTTTGCCTGCTTTCCTGCCATTGGCGAACAAAGGACAAGCAAGCTGAAAACACAATAGCCCAGAAAGACACGGCCCATTTAGTCAATCTTTTACGGTCATACGAACCGGCCACTTTCAAGGGGAAAGTGGTGGAGCAGTTCTATAAAAATGCGGGAGCCTTTGATTGGTATAGATTCCCCTTGGTGTACCCCTATTCCATTGGCTGCATTGACGTGACCGGGTATGGCAGGATTTACAGTGACCTTGACAGGACAGATTATGACAAAGGAGGAGGCATGCAACCACTCTCGGATTATTTTGACCAGTTCATTTTCGACAGGAACCATTTGGTAGGCACCAGGTTCAAGGACCCGTTCAGTAGCGACACCATTAAATATGTGGAACAGTACTTTATTTTTTCTTTCCACAACGGAACAAGCAAGGAAATTATAGGAAAACAGAACCTGGTCAAAAAACTGAAGGACATTCAATTTAGTGGCGACACCAGTTTCATGACAATCAACGACTATGGCAACCGTTTGTAAAAAGCCATCCTGAAAAAATGAAAGCATATCAATTCTTTAGAAGTGGAACTGACTGGTATATTGACCTTCCCGAATTCCTGGAACAAGGGGGAAGCATTGGAGATTTGCAAATGGTGGAAGGTGCGGACAAAATGCTGGACATGATGGCCGGTGATGAACAGGCTGTAACATTGACCATCTCCAAAGAAGCATTTGACGGAGCGGACACACTTGTGCTCACTGAAAAATGTGACCCGCAGATTGGTGGCGGCTATTACATGATGCACACATATCAAGGAACAATAGTCAACAGGAACATGTGGCTATGCCATGTAACGGAATTTGTTTTTGGCGAACTTCCACCAACAATTTTTTTAAGAAAGGAAATATCAGTAGACCACAATGAGGACATTTATAATAGGTAACATACATGGTTGTTTTAATGATAGCTAAGCAATTGTGGATGGAAAGCCTAACTGCCGAAATCGATACAATTCATTAAATGAAAAAAGCATCCCTACATAAAGCCCTCTCCATAACAATAAGTGCAGTCATCAACCTGTTGCCATTCGTTCCTTATTGGAGAATTATCGCTCCGTCTAATAACAGCAAAGAAGACATTTGGCAAAACTGTTACCTATTCAATGACATCTTCTTAATCATCACCTACATACCAATAGCAGCGCTTTGGCCCACTTATCTGCGGTCAAAACAGCATAAAGCAAAAAAAACAGTCCGGATACTGCTTGCCATCTTTGCATTCGTACTTCTTTACTTCTCCTATGGACTGATGATTGCCGCTGGTCCGGATTTTGAGCCATCATTTGGAATATATATTTCAGTAATGGTATTTCCGCTTGTACAGTGCTTTGTATTAAGTGAACGACTCCTGCTAAAAGAAAAAATGAAGCTGCTAACCAATCAATCAACCTTGCTACCAAAAATCGAGGCTTAATCTGTTCAGGGAGCCTACCGGCTACTATGTGGAAATTAATTTAACAGGTAGGCGCTGGAATGACAATAGTTGTTATGGGAAACCTAAAACTGCCCAGATACTGTTCACAGTATTGGGCATTCGTTATTTTACAAGCGATGAAAACTGATTAACAATATTGAGCAGCAACCGTAAACAACACATGCCACCCACCCCATGAAACAAAGAAAATTATTGAGCCAACGGCACCCATCTCTATATTTTTTGGCTGTTTGGTCAAGACGTTTCAAACGCTACCTCCAGTGGACCTTCGATAGTAAAAAATATGCAGGCAAACGGGCCACCGATAAATTACCGTACAGGATAAAAAAGCACCAATCGGTCCTATTAAAGAAACTGGGCCACAACAACGAGCAGTTGCAGATCAACAAAGTAACCAACCTGAACATTGCGGCAAGGCAGATCAATGGCATTATCATAAAGCCGGGAGAAACTTTTTCATTCTGCAAACTGGTGGGCCTACCAACAAAAAGAAAAGGCTACCTACTTGGTATGGAATTGACATTTGGGGAAGCAAGGGCAGGAATTGGTGGTGGCATCTGCCAAATTTCAAACCTCATCCATTGGTTGGTCATGCATAGCCCATTGACAGTTAGTGAACGTTACCACCATTCGTTCGACCCATTTCCCGATGATGGGCGGGTTTTACCTTTCGGAAGCGGTGCAACTGTTTTTTACAATTACCGCGACTATCAATTTACCAACAATACAGCCCATACCTTCCAAATTAACCTTTGGTTCACGGACAAATGTTTGGAGGGCGAACTCCGTATAGATACGGAGCTCGATTATGCTTACCATGTAATGGAGAAGGAGCATGAATTCTTAAAAATAGACGGGCAGTTCTACCGGAAGAACGAAATTTGGCGGGACAAAATATTGAAATTCCAAAGTGGTAAAATTGTGGAAACAACATTGCTGACAAAAAATTTTGCAAGGGTAACCTATACCCCAGATTATTATGTGGAGGGTGCGGAAAAGAAGTAGATAGAAAAATTGCAAGCAACAGGCAGAGGGAGGAATTGCGTTTGATATAACTGTCATGACAATCCATTTCCAGCAGGTGCACTACCCCACTTCTTGAGATAAATTTATTTTGTTATTTTTGAAAGGGCCGCAATCAATTAGCCATAACCAGAACCCAATGACCAAAACAACTTTGCTAATAACGCTACTGGCATTTTCGCTTACCTACTGCAGGTCCCAACCAACAATGGAAGCAGCAAGGGATATATCCACCACATCGGGCAAACAGGATGCCATCAACAAATTCTGGAAATGGTTCCAAACAAATGAAAAAAAACTCCGTGGATTCGAACGCAACCCAGACAAGATATTGGGTGAAGTGCTGGACAATGCAAAGCAAATTGAAAACGGACTGGCCATTGAGTTTGAACCGCCCAACAATAATATTGTCAATGTAACCATTTCGGCAGACGGGGACAGGAACCTGTTCCCCATTGTAAAACAAATCGTGGAAAAGGCGCCCAAGATACAGGGCTGGAATTTTATTGCTTTCAGGCAAAGGATGCCGGCAGACAAATTGAAAACCATGGTGCTAAAAGTACAGGACCATGAACTTAGCCCTGCTAAAA
Organism: Chitinophagaceae bacterium; assembly: GCA_023251255.1. Classification (GTDB taxonomy): domain Bacteria; phylum Bacteroidota; class Bacteroidia; order Chitinophagales; family Chitinophagaceae; genus UBA1930. The sequence goes on along the minus strand of JAHEZD010000047.1, from coordinate 13,204 downwards.
TGAAATTTTTTCCAATAGTATCAGGTGATAGCCTGGACATTATTGTCTACATCAATCAGGTAACGGAGAAAAATTTCAATCAAATGGCCTATGCCATGCTAACGCTTATGGACAATATACTTGGCGAATATGATTGCGTAACCAAAGTTCGCAGCTACGACCTCCAAAAAATGCCAACAAAAAAAGAGGAATTGGATGGTTTACAGCCCCTCCTTGACCTAACAGCATATGTTGATCGTTTCCATCAATCAAAACACCATTAAGCAAGCACAACGAGATATCTTCTTATAAAGAATGTTCCGCAATATCATTTTCACAACAACTTTCAACAGCAAACATGGAAGAAAAATACCCGCCACTCACAGACAGGATCCAATCAACATTTATTGATGCCGTTTTAATTATTGTGCTCATGTTTGCCTTCTCCAATATATTGGACAAATTTGAGCAGGTACCTGACTGGGTAAGGATGATTTTGTTTGCTGCCGTTTTCATTGCCTATGAACCGCTCTGCATGGTATTCGGTTCCACCCTGGGCAACTATTTAAAAGGCATCAGGGTCAGGAAAAATACGGACACGACAAAGTCCATCAACATCTTCCAGGCAATTGTTAGGTACCCCATTAAGGTATCGCTGGGTTGGATTTCTTTTTTGACCATCAACAGCAACCCCAAAAGACGGGCCATTCACGATCTGGTTTCCGGAACGGTGATGATAAAATTGTAGTTGGCTTTATATCCTGCCTCTTATGTTTTAAACAAGTTATTTCAAAATGATGATCCTGCTTGATATAGATGGAGTGCTGGTAACAACAGCAGCTTGGCGCCCAGTAGAAATACTTGCAGACGGTTTCATGAAATTCAACGGGAAAGCCGCAGCCAATTTGCAAAAGCTGATCCTGGAAACCGGTGCAACTATTGTATTGACCACCACCCATCGGATAAACTATTCGACCGATACTTGGAAAGACATTTTCAAGCTACGCGGCATTTCAGCAAATACCATTTCCAAAATCAATGACAGGAACTCCATTCCAGTAATGCTGGACAGGGCAACAGAAATCAAGGAATGGTTCCACAATGGCGGCAATAAACAGCATTTCGTAGTCATTGATGATGACCCTTCCCTTAATGGCCTGCCCACCATTTTAAAAAACAAGTGCGTGATCACAAAACCATTGATTGGACTGGACGAAGAAGCAACAACAAGTGCATTAAGAATTTTGCGGGTAAATTAATTCATTTGTTTACAAATGGTTTTCAAAATACAATTACTAATAGGCCCCGCTTATGAAAGGAACCCACAATATAAAGGAACAGCTTGCAGCCAACGGCTTCTCCATAATGGAAAACGTTTTTACGCCCGAAGAAATGAACTTGATGCTGCAAGCAATTGAAACGGTTGACAGCAATAAACCCAGTTTCAGGAAAACAACGGACCTGTTTGCCATCCGGCAATTATTGAAGGAAGTTCCCCTTCTATCAACCCTGGTTTTCAATACCAACCTAAACACGGTCATTGCCTCGGTTTTTGGCGAGGATTATTTCCTGGTGAAATCAATCTATTTCGACAAGCCCGCACAATCCAATTGGTTTGTAGCCTACCACCAGGACCTGACCATTTCTGTTGACAGGAAACTGGAGATTGCCGGTTTTGGCCCTTGGACAGTGAAGCAAGATCAATTTGCGGTGCAACCGCCACTGGATATCCTACAAAGCAATTTCACCATCCGCATCCACCTCGATGATACCGATGAAAACAATGGTGCACTGAAAGTAATTCCGGGTTCCCACTTAAAAGGCATCTACAGGCCCGAAACAATTGACTGGTCAATGGAAACAGCCACAACCTGCAACGTACCAAAAGGTGGTATCATGATCATGAAGCCCTTGCTGCTCCATGCTTCCAATAGAACAACCAGCCATAGCAAAAGACGGGTGATCCATTTGGAATTCAGCAACCGTTCATTGGTGGCACCGTTGCAATGGTCCGAAAAAGAAAGCCTGTACGCTTTACAAAACCATTCATTGGATTGAGTGAAGAAGCGGCAATGCACAACACTATGAAACTTCCCTTACATTTAAGGTCTTGTGCTATTGAAATAAATTCGTTCCTGTAATCCGTAGTATGTCATGCTGAGTAACAAATGTTTGCTTCGCAAACAAACACATTGACCCTGCCTGCCGGCAAAGGCAGGGATGACACCCGATAGCCATCGGGTTTACCACCGAGACTCAAACCTGCCCGTCCGTTCAGGCGGGGGCACTAACTTACCTACCGGCAGGCAGGGTTTAAAAAAACTTCGTTTTTTTCCTTTGTGTCTTCGTGCCTTGGTGGTAAAATAAAAGGCATTTGTTTACAAATGATTTTACAACATCTTATACTAACCCGATGGCTATCGGTTGTCATTGGCAGTCTGTCGAAAGCGGCTTTTGCAAAAGATTTCATACGTTAATAACACAACAGGTTTATATTTATTCTACTGCAACCCTAACAAACATGAAACCATATACCATTATCGGCATCCTTTTACTGGCAAACATGGAAACCTTTGCGCAGGACCATGCCGCAAAAAGCAATGGGTCTTCTTTCGATGGGCTCCTGGTAACCACCACCATCGCCTTAATTGGATATTTGGGCAAATCCTTTTATGACCTATACTTGGACAACAGGAAAAAAAGGATCCAAAACATTGAGGACAAGCTAAAACTATTCTTTTGGCCCGTGTTGATCCGGCTTGAAAAGGACAATGCCATTTGGGAAACAATCCTTTCAAAACGGCAGGATACCAATTCAATCCAGTATAAAATAGCCAATCAAGTGGAGAAAAACAGCATACTGAAAAACCATCAGGAAGTATTGGGAATTATAGACAGTTATGCTTACTTGGCAGAGCCCGATACCTTGCTCACGGAAGAAATTAAAAAATACATCAAGAACGTAACCATCTACAAGGCACTCAGGGAATCAGGGGAAGAAACCATGTTCCCGCTTGCATTGGGTGCAGCATGGCCCGAACATTTCTATTCCATCATCAAAAGCAAGACAGAATATTACCAGGCCAAGCTTAACTCAAAGCCCATATAAAAACGAATTGAAGGTGCTGTATCGTTTTGAATATGCCTTCTTAAAACGGATATCACCTGAGCCTGCCACCATTGAATAGAACGTCCATTTACACTATTGCTACATCTACTTGTTAACCCAATTTTATATGACCCGAGTGACCACCCTCCTCACCTGTTTAATACTTACTGCAGCATCCATTCATGGACAGGGGCTTGAGCCCCTGGACCTAGCGAAGAAAATATTCGGCAAGGAGAAAGTCATGAAAATGGGCAGTTTCATTACGGGCGAATATAAGGGACGGCCGAACGGTAAGGACCTGCAAAAGGGTTCCACCACCACATTCACTTTACTTGGTCAAACGGCAACTACCGCTGTTGTAGCCATGACGGTCTTGGACACTGTCGGCAAGGGGCTGGATACTTACCTGCATTTCAAAAAAGAGAACACTTGGAAAATGAGCGCCTTCAGGGCATTGGCAATGACAGGAATGATTGAGCAGATAAAAATGGAACTGGAAAAAATGACCCCACAACAAGTGGACACCATCATTAGCAAATCAAAAGCCTCCGAAAAGGAAAAAGGATTTGCCCTGTTCTCTTCAAGGGAGGATTACGATTTCCAATTGGGCAATGCCAAGCTGATATTGGAACTGGACAGCAATATCATACAGCATTTCCTGAACAATAAGGCCGCATTTGAAAGCATCAAAGAAATGGCTTTCAAGGAACTGGAAACCCCAAAAACAGATGGGGAAAGGAACATACGATTGCTGGAGAGTTCCAAATCTACCTACCAAAAATTGTTCATCTCTTCCATTTCCTACGGAGGATATGAAACCGGAAGCAATAGCTTGAACTTCTTAATTGGTGGTATGCTGGACAATACCGTTGGCTATCTCTATGTAAAAGACAAGAAGGACCTTCCGAAAATGAATCCCAGCAATATCATCATGATCAGAGAAATAGGAAATGGGTGGTATGTTTACAAGACCACATAAAAAAAGGCACAAACAGTAAGTTTGGCCAATAATCCCCATTTCATTCCCCACCATTTATTCCCTTCGCATCAATAACTTTACCGCCAAACGCATACGCACAGATTATGAAAATTGCATTGATCGGTTATGGAAAAATGGGACAGGCAATCGAGGAAATTGCCGTGGCCAAAGGACATGAGATCGTCCTGAAAATAGGTATCGAAAACCTGGAAGACTTTACGGTGGAGAATGTGCAGAAGGCCGATGTGGCCATTGAGTTCACCTCGCCGCACAGTGCCTTCGGGAACATACAGCAATGTTTGGATGCAGGTGTGGCCGTGGTATCTGGCTCCACAGGCTGGTTGGAAAAATGGCCGGACATACAGCAATACTGCAAGGAAAAGAATGGCACCCTGCTCTATGCCAGCAATTTCAGTATCGGTGTCAATTTATTTTTTGAACTGAATACCTATTTGGCAAAGCTCATGGCCAACCATCCTGATTATGATGTGGTGATGGAAGAAATCCACCATACACAAAAAAGGGATGCGCCCAGCGGCACGGCCATCACATTGGCAGAGCAGGTGCTGCAGCATGTCAGGTCAAAAAAACATTGGGTAAACGAAGCCGCCAAAAACAGGGAAGACCTCAGCATCATTTCCGAAAGGACCGACCCCGCACCCGGCACACATAAAATAAAGTATACCTCGACCATTGACGATATTGAAATCATCCACACCGCCCATAACCGCAAGGGTTTTGCTGGTGGCGCAGTGTTGGCTGCCGAATTTGTTGTGGGCAAAAAAGGTATCTTCACCATGAAAGAAGTGTTGGGCCTATAATTCAACCCACCAAACGGCAATGCAAAGAAAGATCCTATTGACCCTGTCCATCGTTGCCTGCTATTGTGCCACCGCACAGAAGCAAAGGCTGGACAGTTTGCAGCGCATACTGCAGCTAAACAGGAAGGATACCAATTATGTAAAAGCAGCGGCCCTCATTTCCGAGATCTACCGCAACAGCAATTCCGATTCCTCCATCAAGTATGCGGAAAGTGCCATTGCTGCTGCCAAAACAAAAGAAAGCACCAGGTACGTGGCGCAGGCCTACAATTCCATAGGCTATGCAAACTACTTCAAGGGCCAGTACCCCAAGGCCATTGCAGCCTTCAAGGAATATTTCAATGAGTCTGCCAAGATCAACGACAGGACCAATATGGCCTTTGCCGTGAACAACGAGGGCAATGTGTACATAGAACTGGGCGATTACAACACGGCGCTGGACAGGTACCATGAATCATTGAAAATTAGGCAGGAGAATAACGACACGTATGGCATTGCTGCCAGCTACAACAATATCGGCTATATCTACAAGGACATTGGCGATTACGAAAAGGCCCTGAACAATTTCCTTTTTGCACTGAAGGAATTCGAGAAGATAAAGGCCGAGCAGGCCATCGCCTCCACCTACAATTATATTGCGGCCGTTTACTGGCGCAAGAAGGATTATGCCGCCGCCATTGATGCCGGAGAAAAGGCTTTTGCCATACAGCAGAAGTTCAAGGACAAAAATGGCATGGGCATCAGCCTGCAGGGCATTGCCAATGTATATGGCGAACAGAAGAAATACGACAAGGCCATTGAGTACTACCAAAAGGCGCTGGAGCTTTACCAGGTCATGTCCGATTTCAGGCAAATAGCATTGGTGCAGGCCAACCTTGGCGAAGTGGCCTACCGCAAAGGCGATTACCAGGAAGCACTGACCAGTTATAAAAAAAGCATCGAACTGAGCCAGAAAATCGGCAACAAAAGAAGCCTGGCCACCGCTTGGCTGGGTGCCGCTTCCGCAGAGATAAACCTGAACGACCTGACTGCTGCCAAGGTCTACTTGGACAGTTCCGAACTGCTCATTAACAAGACCAACAAAAAAGAAGACCGCAAGAACCTCTTCCTGGTGCAGAGCAATTATTACAGCGCCAGCAATAATTATAAGACCGCACTGGAATACTATAACCGCTATGCCGACCAAAAGGATTCCATCCTGAACCAGGAGAACCTGAAATCCATTGCGGACATGCAGGTAAAATACGAGACAGAAAAAAAGCAATTGCAAATTGAACTGCTGAACAAGGACAATTCCATCAAGTCCCTTGCCATACAGAACCAGCAACTGGAACTGAACAAAAGATTGTACAAACTTAGCCAGCAGCAATTGCAACTCTCCAATGCCCACCTCACCATTGCGGCCAACGACCTGGAAATATCCAACCAGAACAAGAAGATACTGGAGCAGAAACTGGATTCCACCGAAAAGGAACAGAGCATCCAGAGCCTGAACAAACAGGGCAAGATCAATGAACTGGAACTGAAGAACCAGAAACTACTGGTGAACAGGAAGAACATCACCATCACCGTAATCAGCATTGTAACCGCACTCCTATTGTTATTGGGCATTTCCTTTTACAGGCGCTACAAACTGAAAAAGGAAAAGCAGTTGCAGGCAGAAGTTTTCAAGCAGCAGGAACTTGCCACCAAGGCCGTTCTGGAAGCGGAGGAAAATGAACGCCAACGCATTGCTGGCGACCTGCACGATGGCGTGGGCCAACTGATGAGCGCCGCCAAAATGAACCTCAGTGCCATGGAAGCGGAAATACCCTTTGCCAATGATGAACAGCGCCGCGTATATGAAAAGGTGCTGACCCTGGTAGATGAAAGCTGCAAGGAAGTACGCAGCGTGAGCCACAACATGATGCCCAATGCCCTATTAAAAGCTGGGCTGGCCAGTGCCGTGCGGGAGTTCCTGAACCAGATTGATGGCCGTGTGATCAAAGTGGACCTGTATACGGAAGGGCTGAACGAACGGATCGATTCCAATATTGAAACCGTTCTCTACCGTGTAATCCAGGAATCCGTGAACAATGTAATCAAGCACTCGGGCGCCAATCACCTGGACATTTCACTAATCAAGGATGCAGATGGCATTGCTGCAACCATTGAAGACAATGGGAAGGGTTTTGATACATCCGACAAAAATAAATTTGACGGCATTGGCCTCAAGAACATACAAACAAGGATAGAATATTTGAAGGGCACGGTTGAATGGAATTCGTCCCCTGGCAAGGGAACATTGGTGGCCATTCATGTACCTATGAGTTGACATTAATTTGCTGTGCTATTAAAGTCTATCCTTTGCTGACAGCATCATGGCATGTTTAGCCTGCATTTGCTGGCAAGGCAAGCTTGTCGAAACCGATAGCTCTCCATATAAATTGCCTTCGACTGGTTCAAGGCTGACATTCATTTCAAGAAGGTATATTCAAAATGATAAACTACCACCAATGCCTTAACTGGGTCGTATTGAATAAAAATCGCTATTTTACACCTCAAGTATGTTGACCCTTATATGAAACCTAAAAAAATAAAAGTTGCCATAGTAGATGACCACCAGATTGTGATTGATGGCATTACTGCGCTTCTGGATGGACATAATGATATCAGCATCGAAGCCACCCATACTTCTGCCGCTGAAATGCTGAACGTGCTTGCCAACACGGAGATTGACATTCTACTCACGGATATCATGATGCCCGGCATGACGGGACAGGAACTGGCCAAGGAAGTAAGGAAAAAATACCCGGACATAAAAATACTGGCACTCAGCATGAGCGGGCAGGGACATACGGTAAACGAAATGATCAACGATGCGGATATTGCTGGTTACGTGCTGAAGAATATCGGCAAGCAGGAACTCACGAATGCCATCGAAAAAATTGCCAACGGGGGTATCTATTTCAGCGATGAAGTACTGAACGAACTGGAACATTTCAGCAATGTGAAACAGCAGAACGTGGAAGCCAACCTCACGGCAAGGGAAGTGGAAATCATCAAGCTCATAGAAAAGGAATTTTCCAACAAGGACATCGCCACCTCATTGTTCATCAGTGAGCGCACTGTGGAAACGCACCGAAAAAACATCTTCCGCAAAACAAAAACCAATAGCGTTATTGGCCTCATCAAATATGCTTATGAGCATAAATTGATTTAGAATTATATGACTATCCGTATGAAGGAAAGTATGTCAGGTTGAGCTTGTCGAAACCGTATTCAAGCTATGCTCCACGCTCATCATACTTCGAGAACCTCAGTATGACAACGGAAATCGTCAATGCTTTCCTTCATACAGATAGTCAGTTAGAATTAATACCTTTTCATTCCAAAGCAATCTCCCAAATGATTGGGAACGGGATTACGAACAGGAAACCGTCATTGCGACGCAGGAAGCCCGTCATTGCGACGCAGGAAGCAATCTGCTTCCTGCTCAAGAACCACACTACGATCAAATCTTGATTGCAAACCCAGCTTTGACAATAAAGGCCCCAGCAAAATAATTCCCACTAGGAACCTTGGTAGGTGTGGTAAAGCCGCCATAATTGGCCAGCACTTCAAAACCGAGAAGCTTTATGCCGGCGCCGCCTTCCACCACAAACTTACTGGTGGAACCATCAGTGCCGCTGTACTTCAAAGTAGCATTCCCCGCATTCACATTCAGGAAAAGCCCTGCAATCAAGTATTGCCTGAGCCCAATCTTGAAAGTGGTAGCATTCAGCTTGCTGATATTGCTGTGCGGTTCATAGGAAGTATAACCAATATTGGCCAGCAGCATTGTTTTGCCAAGACCAACGCCACCTTCCAGTTCCCCCCCAATACCAAATTTGTATTCATTACTGAAATCCGATGACACGGGGCCTGCATACACCAAGTGTGCAGCAATCAGCGCTTTGGGAAGTTTGAACTGTGCTTGTGCCCCACCAGCAGCAATCAGGGCAATAACAAAGGCGGCTATTTTTTTCATTTCCGTTTATTTAATTGAACAATAATATGGTTACAAAGATCGTACCCCGATAAAGATGGCCCAACGGATGCAAACCAACAAACAAAAATTCAAGAATCATTCAAATGCCACTATACTATCTACCGCTGCTTTCAGCAGGCAGCCCTTTAGCTGGGAACAAAGTTCCCACCATTCTGTCAGGGTTAGTCCGAGATGTTGAAAATCATTTGTAAACAAATATTTTTTTATGCTTACCACAAAGGAAAAAGCGAAGGTTTTAACTTGGTGACCTTTGTGCCTTTGTGGTCATACTGTCATCCCAGCCTTTGCCGGCAGGCAGGGTCAATGTGTTTGTTTGCGAAGCAAACATTGATTCTCTGCCTGAGGCTATCGGATGTCATTGGCAGCGAGGTCATAGCTTGTCGAACCACTGTCGAAGGCAATTCCTACAAAGAATGATTTTGCTTATCGAACGGTGCCGAAAGTGGCTCCGCCAAAAAAATCTTACATTCCAATACATGAAATTAAAAGCCTAACCAATTTCATTTATTACAATTACCATTGGCAAGCAAACATTCCGGAGCCAATAATCAACGTTTCAATTTGCGGCAAACGCACTTCGCTTACTATACCCATCTGCACGGAGCACAATAACAAAATAATTATGTAAACTTGCACCATGCTTTCAAAGAAAACGCAATACGCATTCAAAGCACTCATTTACCTTGCCGAGAAAAAAGCGCAGGGGCCCGTTTTGATTTCTGAAGTCTCCAAGAAAAAAAAAATACCCCTGAAATTCCTGGAAAATATTTTGCTGGAACTGAAGAAAGCAGGCATACTGGACAGCAAGAAAGGAAAGGGCGGTGGCTATTTTTTTGCGGTTGACCCGCATGATGTAAAAATGGCGGCCATTATACGTTTGATTGACGGCCCCATTGCACTGCTTCCCTGCGTAAGCCTCAATTTCTATGAACGCTGCAAGAACTGCGATGAAAAAAACTGCGGACTCAGTGTGGCCATGATCGAAGTGAGGGATGCCTCCCTGAAAATACTGGAAAAGAAAACAGTGGCAGATATTGCCAACCTGAAATAATTCCCTTTTTAAATCTAAAACAACCAGCATGAAACGATTACTTGTATTATTGGCCTTCTTGCCATTGATGGGCAAGGCCCAATTACTATTGGGCGGAAAGAACATCATCAAAACAAACCTGAGCTCATTGGTACTGAAGAACTATCATTTCACTTATGAAAGGGCATTGACCAAACATGTTTCGCTGTCCCTCTCCTACAGGACCATGGGCGATACCAAAGTGCCCATTCAAAGTACGGTGGAAAAATATTTGGATGACCCCAATGTGAACGTGGGCGAATTTGTAATGAGCGGGCATGCCATCACACCCGAAGTACGCTTGTACCTCGGACGCGGAAGATTGAAAGGATTCTATATAGCCGGTTATTACAGATCTTCCCAATTTGACCTTTCTGTTCCTGTGAGTTATTCAACCACTTTTGGCGCCAACACCTACAAAAAAAGCACCGTGGTAAGCGGCAATATCAAAGGGAATGCTGGCGGCTTAATGATTGGTGTGCAAAAGAATATTGCCAAGTTCCTGGTACTCGATTTTTGGATACTGGGCGGACATTACGGAAGCAGCAATGGCGACATGACGGCCACCATTACTGAATCCTATCCCGGCAGCTTGTCCACCGAGCAGGATGCAGCCATTAACGAACTTAAACGGATCAATACCAAACCATTTGAATTTGAATATTCAAAAACAGTGAACACCCCACCATCTTCAGGTACCATCAATGCAAAATCAACTGGTCCATGGGCCGGCGTTCGTGCGGCAGGTATTTGTTTGGGAGTTAGGTTCTAATAGATTGCATCTTCCGTTATAATGACGCAATAAACCGGATTACTTATAAAAGGAGCAGGCATTCAACTTGGTTGAATGCCTGCTCCTTTTTAGTCTCTATCTTTTTTAGCCCCTATCGTTGTTATGATGGCTGGCCTTCATTGAAGCTGATCATCCAATTGATACCGAACTTATCAGTAAACATGCCGAAATAATCGCCCCAGAAAGTTTTGTTCATGGGCATCGTCACTCGCCCCCCACTTGAAAGCCCTCCGAACAATTTGTCCGCTTCTTCTTTTGTAGAAGCATGGATGGAAATGGAAAAATTATTGCCCTGCGTGAAACTGGGCGCCCATTCCCCACCCGTATCGCTGCCCATCAACATGGTTTCCTTGCTGATTGGCAAGCACACATGCATGATTTTTTCCTGGTCCCCTGCAGGCACAGGCTTTCCAGCATCTGCAGGCATATCCTTGAAACGTCCTATATAGGTGAATTCGCCACCAAAATTTGTTTTGTAGAAACTAAAAGCTTCTTCGCAATTACCATTGAAGGTCAAGTAAGCATTTACCGTTGCCATAATTGTATGTTTTTTGATTGAGCAATAAATGTCGTGAATGTTTGCTACCTGAAAATTAAATTTGGATGAAGGTAGTGACCCATTTTAAAACTGTCAGCGCCTGCCCCGATGAAAAATCGGGGTTGAGGCCCTCGAAACCGATTAGGATATAGTATGAGAGTTGCCTTCGAGAACCTCAGGCTGACAACTCAACAATTCAAAATGGGTCACTACCTAAATGAACAGCAATTATTTCCGCAGGTTCTCCAGCATGTCCACCGTCATCTTGTCCAGATCGAATTCAGGTTTCCAGCCCCAGTCATTGGCAGCCACAGTTGCATCAATGCTTTGCGGCCAACTGTTGGCAATGTTCTGGCGGTAGTCTGGCTTATAGGAAATGGAAAAATCGGGAATGTTTTTTTGAATGGATGCCGCAATTTCCTTGGGCGAAAAGCTCATGCCGGCCACATTGTAAGAAGTGCGGATGGAAATTTTTTCGGCTGGTGCCTCCATCAGCTCCAACGTGGCACGGATGGCATCGGGCATGTACATCATGGGCAGGTAAGTGTCCTCGCTCAGGAAGCATTCATATTTTTTTTCTTCCAGGGCCTCATGGTAAATTTCCACCGCATAATCCGTGGTACCTCCGCCGGGTGCTGATTTGTAACTGATCAACCCGGGGTAACGCAAACTGCGCACATCCACCCCATAACGCTGGAAAAAATAGTTGCACCAGAACTCACCCGCATATTTGCTGATACCGTACACCGTAATGGGTTCGATTACCGTTTGCTGTGGGCAGTGCTGCTTGGGGCTTGTAGGACCGAATACGGCAATGGACGAAGGCCAGTAAACCTTTGTCAATTTCTCTTCGCGGGCAATGTCCAGCACGTTCAGCAGTCCCTGCATGTTCAGGTGCCAAGCAAGGTTGGGGTTCTTCTCCCCTGTGGCACTGAGGATGGCCGCCAGTAAATAAATCTGCGTAATGTTCTGCCTTATTACCTGCACATGCAGCATTTCCTTGTTCATTACATCAAGGCTCACATAAGGACCGGTTCCTTCCAATAAGGGGTTCTGCTCACGCAGGTCACTCGCCACCACATTGGCATTACCGTACAGTTTCCTTAAAGCCAAAGTAAGTTCCACACCAATTTGGCCAGATGCACCGATTACCAGAATTTTTTCTTTTACCATGTTATTGTTTATAAGTCAGTAGATAGGTCATAGTTGATAGCTCATGGTTACCCGAGCGAAGCAATGTTCCGTAGCAATCATTAGCAACAAAGAAAAGGAATTGTTCCTTAATTCAGCTAAAGCCTGTTCACGGTTTCCATCATTGCCGTTGTCTTAAGTCAACGGCAATGAAAAACGCAAAATGAATTGGCTTTAGCCACAGTATCTTATTCAATTGCCTGTAAATTCGCCCAATATTTACATAAACACATTCACCATGCAAGCTCCTTTCCTTACAGATTTATTCAAGGACCAATCATACAATCCCGATAGCTTCTTCTTGATTGCAGGCCCCTGCATTGTGGAGAGCGAGGAACTGGTGATGGAAGTGGCCGACAAGGTATCTGCCATTTGCAAGCGGCTGGAAATCCCCTACATTTTCAAGGCCAGTTACCGCAAGGCCAACCGTACAAGCGGAACCTCCTTCACCGGACTGGGTGATGGTATCGGCCTGGACCTCATCAAAAAAGCGGGCGACACCTACAAACTTCCCACTACTTCCGATGTGCATGCCCATGATGAATGTGCCGTGGCTGCACAGTACATAGATATTTTGCAGATCCCCGCTTTCCTTTGCCGCCAAACGGATTTATTGGTGGCCGCTGCCGAAACAAATAAAATAGTGAACGTAAAAAAAGGGCAGTTTCTCAGCGGCCCCTCCATGAAATTTGCGG
>JAHEZD010000046.1 GCA_023251255.1 Chitinophagaceae bacterium | reverse complement strand
TTCTACCATATTCTTCTGTTGAAGCAGCAGTTTGTTCATGGCCTTATCAAAACGCTCCTTGCTAAAAGGTTTCAATAAATAATCCACAGCGTGTGCTTCAAAAGCTTTAATGGCAAATTCCTCAAAGGCAGTGGTGAAAATAACCTGCGGTGGGTTATCTATCAATTCCAACATCTCAAAGCCTGTAATCTTGGGCATTTGTATGTCCAGGAAAATCAAATCTGGTTGGTGCTGGTTGATGGCTTTTACACCTTCAAATCCATCATTGCATTCCTGTACCAATTCTATGTTGGTATAAGGTTCAAGGTATTCCTTTACCATCATCCTTGCCAAAGGTTCATCGTCTATGATTATTGCTTTCATTGATACTTATTCTAAAAGATGAGCGTTCAATTTTAAAAGTATGTCAACCTGAGCTTGTCGAAAGTCAAGCTCATCCTAAAATCTACTGTTATGTAGCTTGGGGTATAACAATTTTTGTAATAAAGTTTCCCTCCGCTGTTCCTGTTCCCAATAAGTCCTGCCTTGCAAATAATAAGAACAGCCGCCTTTGAATGGATGCAAGACCAAAACCTGTTCCTTGCAATGGTTGCGAAGTATCCGCATCAAAAGGGTTCTGCACGGTTACTTCCAAATTCCCATTGCTCACTTTTGCTTCAATCAAAATCGTTACTTCACCAATAGTATCATAGAGCCCGAACTTGATGGCATTCTCCACTACTGGTTGCAGCAACATGGATGGGAGTTTCATTTGCAGTACATTGGTTTCCAGGTTTATCTGCGTTTGCAAACGGTAACCAAATCTTACTTTCTCTATATCAAGGTACAATTGCAAATAGTCCAATTCTTCTTCCAAGGTATTCCATTGCTGTTCATCTTTCTTTAAAGTGCCCCTTAAAAAGTCTGATAGTTGCTGGATCATATGCCTTGCTTTTTCTGGCTGTGTACCAGTCAATGCAGAAATGGAATTCAGGCTATTGAACAGGAAGTGCGGTTGCAATTGTTGCCTTAATTTAAAAAGCTCTGCTTCTTTGGTCAAACGTTCCGCTTCTGCTTTTCTTTCATCACTTTGCTTCTGTTCCCGTTGTGTATGCCATAATAGGTTCATCATGGCCATGGAACCTGTAATCAAAAATGCAATGGCATACCTTATGTTGGAGGTATTGGACAACTGTTTTATATATAGGGCATCCTGCTTGTAAACCATCCATAACACAACCCTAATAATCAATAGCCACAAGGCACTCAGTACCAAACTGATTACCAATACATACCAGTACTTCTCTTTCTTCGGCAAGTAGTAACGCATATTATTGCTAATGAGCAAGCAAACAGCAGCCAACAATGCATTACTAATGATACTGTCAACAATAGCTTGCAAACGTGGCACACCGAAATCTACCAGCACCACCATTTGCATAGCAGCCCAAGTGCTCCACCAAATGATGAAGGCAACTTTGAAGCGTTTGTCCTGAAAAGATGCTGCTGCCAAGAATGGGTCAATTTAAAGTAATACTGCGGTGCATACTGTTTTCAAAGAGATGGTTGGCACGCAGCTTGGTGCTACGAATGTACAGATCGGGGTCCTCTTCTTCGCAGATACGTGAATACATTTCGGCACCATCAATCAGGCTGTCCAAACGGTGAAGCTCAGCTACATCTATGAACTGCCATTGCACGGGCTTGGAATTGCTGTTCAGGAAACTGTCCTGTTCCCGTTCGCCAATCAGCCTTGCCTTTTGAAAGGCATGTAGGTCATCTTCTGCCGAAACCAATCGCAGTTGCTCATCAAATTGCGGGGTGTGCCCACCATCACCACAAATTATGCGGTAAACAATTTTTGCCAAGTACCATTTCATAAACAGCGGTTTTATTTTTTAATAGCTTATTGAATGAAATACAGGATTGCTGTACAAAGCGAACTCAATAAGATTGCAATTGCTGGTAACATTGTTCTTTTTTTATTTTTCACTGACTATCGGATGAAGGGAAGTAATGAGCATTTGTCGCTGTCATACAGAGCCCCGAATAGTCGGGATTTTCAACCTGTCGAAGTATGATGAACGAAATCTTAATTCGATAAAAGGTTTCGACTAAGCTCAACCTGACATACTTTCTTTCATCCGATAGCCAAATATTTTTTTATAAGGAGAAATGAGATAAAATGGGGCCATACAAACTCCTTCTTCCTTTGTCCAGTTCCTTTGTTGAAATTCATGCTTCATTGTTTCTTCCAACTTACTATTCCCCTAACCACTTACTCCCTAATAGCTCCTCACATCAATACCACCAAATACTACGGAGCCTTTTAGCACAAGGGTCTTATTCGGGTCAACCACTATTGTATTGTTCATGTTCCTCCTGTCGTCTACCCCGTGGAATACACCTTCAATTTCATTCACCATTTTCCAATGTGGCGGTATAATGAGCTTTGTGCCACCAAACACCTGCTCAATCTTAATGACCACAATACCTTGTATATCGGCTTGCGACAAATCAACTTCCGCACCACCAAAAACACAGCTTATGTCACCACCTTGAAAATGCTTGCTGATAATGGTCCTCTTGAAACCACTGAACACCGAACTGATACGCAAAAACTCACTGTCGTTCTCTATGTGCTGGGTGTGGTCGGTTGTTGTTTCTTCCCATTTGTCCTTACGGAATTCCTTTACAAACCTTCCTCCATGTTTAAAGTCGGGCCGTGGCCTCAGCAGGAACCAGGCACCAATTCCGATGACAATGATTGGCCCCATATAATCATCAAAGTTCAGTTCGGGGAAAAGCCTATTTGCAAGTCCCACACTTCCTACCAGCAACATGATCAACCAGCCAATATTCCTGAAGCCCTGCCTGATCCCCATTAAAAGGCTGATGAAAATCAATATAGCAGGCCATGAAAAAATCCAACCGGGAATAGGGGCCCCCATTTTATAGGCCAGTAATAAAAGCCCGCCTGCAATCAGCACCACTCCAATAAGGTTCCTGTTATTGTTCCTGTATTCCTTGCTCATACACATTGTTTTAATTTGATGGAGCAAAACTATATAGGCTGCCTGCCCACCCAAAGCGTGTTTAGGCTACTAACAATAAAAGGGCGGTAAGCAGGGTGCTTTTGTAGGTAAAGAAATTCCTGGAACCGGTTCGTGGGATAGTTAATATGTGTCAATTTTCGGCTGTCCCTCATTTTGAGGGATTGGATTTTTCGTCATAGGCACACCCGGTTATGCCTGCAAGGCCGATGCCTATCGGCTCCGCCTTGTTTCAAACGCCAACTGAGGCGTTCGTGCATTTTTGTGTTTCGTTGGAGAGCCCGAACACCATCAACGGTAAAAGAAAATAAAATGCGACACAAAAAATGCGACATTTTAAAATGTCGCATTTTTTGTGTCGCATTTTATTTTCAATCCTGTCCGTTGTCTTTTTGCATTGCGGTCCATGCTGCTTGGCAGGGATGGGGCCTGCCATGGGTAGTATGGTGAATGGAGGGGAAACTGTTGTTCAATATTTGACGGGAACCCAGTGGGACGCAGGCACTATGAACGCCTACGAAATAATACAAGTGTGGCGATTGTCCATTTATCCGCAATACGAATTATGCTGAATCGTTTTTAGACAGTTTCTGAGAGGTTTTGGTGGTTAACCCGATGGCTATGCTATCGGGTGTCATCCCTGCCTTGCCGGCTCCATGTGCTTTGTTTGCGAAGCAAAACACTCAACTATTCAAAATGAATCACTACCCACTAATCAAATTGCACAGTTTCTAGGCAACTGGTGACCAACAATCAGCCATTTCAAGATCAATACCCGGCCACGCTATCATCACCCCTCCTATCTGCAGCCACTTCTATTTTACCTTTCCCATTAATGCGTACCACTTCTGTACGGCCAATGGCACTGCGTTCCATCATTTTATAGCCCATTAGTTCCAATTGCTTCCTTACATCCAATGAAAAGCCAGGCTCAATGTCCACTTGGTCCGGCAGGTGCTGGTGGTGGAACTTGGGTTTGTTCACGGCATCGGCCACTGTCATATTGAATTCCAGTAAGTTCATCAATGTTTGGAACACGGAGGTGGGTATGGTGGTACCGCCCGGCGTACCTGCAACAATATATGGCTGGTTGTTTTTCAGCACCACCACTGGGCACATGCTGCTCAGCATCCTTTTACCGGGCTGGATAGCATTGGCATCCCCACCTACTGCTCCATACATATTGGCCACACCGGGCTTCACACTGAAATCGTCCATTTCATTGTTCAATAAAAAACCTGCACCAGCCACAACGGTCTTGCTGCCATAACCGCCATTCAAAGTAGTGGTAACACTTACCATGTTGCCTTCGGCATCATAGATACTTATATGGGTTGTTTCCTCACTTTCCTTTATCTCGCCTGCTTTTATATCACTGCTCCTGGATGCCTTATTGGGGTCATAATCCTTCATCCTATTGGCTATATAAGTATCGCTGCTCATTGTTTTGAGGGGCACTTTCCAGAAGTCGGGGTCACCCAAGTGTTCTTCGCGGTCTGCAAAGGCCCTACGTTCTGCTTCTATCATCAACTGCACGGATTGCTGTTTCTGGAACCCGTAGGATGCCATTGGATATTTGGAAACCATCTTCATCAATTGGAGCAGGATAATGCCGCCGCTGCTTGGTGGGGGGAAACCGATTACTTTATATCCTTTGTAATCAAACTTGATGGGCGCTCTCCATTTTGCCCTATAGTTTTTCAGGTCCTCCAAGGTTATGATACCATTGCCCCTGTTCATTTCCTGCACCAGGAGCTTAGCAGTTTCCCCTTCATAGAACCCTTTTGCACCATTGTCCCGGATACCCCTCAATGTTTTGGCCAGATCCTTTTGGACCAGGGTATCACCTGCCTTCCATTTGGTCACCTTTACGAATACGGGGGAAGAAGTATTGTATTTAATGAAAGCATCATGGTTGGTGTTCAGGTTATTGGCTTCCCTTTCTGTAATCACGAAACCGTATTCCGCCAAATCAATTGCTGGCTGTACCAATTGCCTGAAGGGAAGTTTTGCATATTTCATTGTTTCAAACAACCCTGCCACAGTGCCAGGGACACCGGATGCCAAATGCCCATTTTGGGAAAGGACTGTTTGTGCATGACCGTCCTTATCAAGGTACATGTCCCTATTTGCTTTTGACGGAGCAGTTTCCCTGTAATCAATCCCGATAAGCTCCCCTGTTCTTTTCCTCCCCACCAAAAAACCGCCGCCACCAATGTTACCGGCCCCTGGATAAACAACAGCCAATGCCAATTGTACCGCAATTGATGCATCAAAGGCATTGCCCCCCAGTTTCATGGTCTGTGCGCCCACCATCGCAGCCAAAGGCTGTGCACAGGATACGGCCCCGTGCTTGAAAGTGGCAGATTTTACTTGTTGATAGTTATATGGGTCCACTGTTTTGCCAGCACCCAGCCATGCACATTTCTTTTCCTGCCCAAATATGCCCGAGGATACGGCAATGGCGAATAAACCAACAAAAATAGGTTTCATCATACAAAGGATTGTTTCTGCAAATATTTCAATATACTAATTTATGCCCGGTCGAAGAAGCCGTTTGAGTATTACCTGCTTACCTGCACCAAACTTAGCTGGATAAATGCATATAGTGGATACAATACCGTTCAAAATCGGGCCAAGTACCAAATTGTTCACCAAATCTTTTCTTTCGGTTTTTGCACTTGCTTCTGTAATATTGCTGATAGTTTAACAAGCCTCTAACAGGTTTGTTTTTCAATCTCTAAATTAAATTAACTGATATGAGAAAATTTGCTGCGAAGCTCCGCATCCTCGGATTGGCAACTCTTTGCACATTGTTTGCCCAGGCTGCAATGGCACAGATGGCCACCATTAAAGGTTCGGTAAAAAATTCAAAGGAAACACTGGAAGGCGCATCCATTGTATTGGAAGGCAAGGGCCAAGGCACACATACCAATACTACTGGCGCATTCGAACTCAAAGTAAAGGCTGGCACTTACACCGTTGTTGTAAGTTATGTTGGCCACCAGAAGAAAACTGTTACTGTAACCGTTTCTGCTGGTCAGGTGTACAATCTTGATGTTGAACTTACAAAGGACCAGGACCTGCAGCAGGTAACCGTTGTTGGTACCCGTTCCACCATACAACGTTCAAATACGCAAACCGTGGCCCCTGTTGATGTGTTCAGTGCAAAGGAACTTGCATTGACCGGGCAGGTAGAGCCTACGCAGATGATCAATTTTGTGGCCCCTTCATTCAACTCGTCCCGCCAAACAGTTGCAGATGGTACTGACCATATAGACCCTGCCACTTTGCGTGGATTGGGACCAGACCAGGTATTGGTGCTGGTGAATGGCCGCCGCCGTTACAATACAGCCTTATTGAACCTCAATGGCACTATTGGCCGTGGCTCCGTAGGCACGGACCTGAACTCCATTCCGGTTTCCTCCATTGACAAAATAGAAATTTTAAGGGATGGTGCTGCATCGCAGTACGGTTCCGATGCCATAGGCGGTGTGATCAATGTGGTACTGAAAAAAGACCTCAAGAAAACAAATATCAACCTGCATGTTGGTCAGCAGTATGCTGGTGACGGTCTAACCAAGGCCATCAGTGCAAACCATGCCATCCAATTGGGCAAAAAAGGTTACTTGGACCTTTTCACCGATTTCCGTTTCAGGGAAGGCACCAACAGGGTTGGTGAATATACAGGCACTGTCTATACCACCAATGTAGCATTGGACAATCAATTGGTTACTGAGAGGGGCTTCAACCGCAACAACAATTTATTGCTGGGCAATGCCAAGGTTGACAACTATGGGTTCGGCTTCAATATGGGAGCTCCTTTAAGCGATAACCTGAACCTTACCATCAATACGATCTTTGGTCATAGATTGGGTGATGCTGCTGGCTTTTACCGTTACCCAAAACAGACCACACAAGTAATTGCTGAACTGTATCCAGATGGTTTCCTTCCCCATATCCTCTCCAATATCCGTGACAGGAGCATTACCGTTGGCCTTGATGGCAAATGGAAAGGATGGGCCTGGGATTTAGGAACTACCTATGGTGGCAACTCCTTCCGCTTTGATGTAAGCAATTCCAACAATGCCTCCCAATATGCACAGGGCAAAAACGCACAGACAAATTTCTATGCTGGAGACCTGTACTTCCGTCAGAATACTTCCAATTACACCATGACAAAGGATTTCGGCAAGAAAATGAACCTGAAATCCTTCAACGTGGCAGTAGGTGGCGAAGTAAGGGTTGAAAACTATAAGATAAAGGCCGGTGAAGATCCCAGTTGGAAAAATTATGACCCATCTTCTGGTAAAGTTGGTGGCTCCCAGGTATTCCCTGGTTTCCAACCTGTTTCTGCGGTTGACCAAAACCGCGCAGTTGGTGCGGCATTTGTTGATGTGGAAAGTGATGTAAATGACCATTTCATGTTTAATGCTGCTGGCCGTTTTGAACGCTATAGTGATTTCGGCAACAATTTCGCTGGCAAGTTATCACTCCGTTACAAGGTGGTTGATGCATTAACTTTCAGGGGCACTGTTAGCAATGGATTCAGGGCCCCGTCATTGCACCAACGTTTGTTCAGTAATGTATCCACCATATTTGTATCTAACGGTACTACCCTGGTTCCTGTTCAAAACTTGACAGCTAAGAATGAAAGTGCTTTGGCACAATCATTTGGCATACCTAAACTTACTCCAGAAAAATCAATGCAGTACAGTGTAGGTATAACTTCAAAACCATTCCAAGGCAAGAACATTACCATTACTGCAGATGCTTACATGATAGACATCAAGGACAGGATTGTATTGACAGGAACTTTTACTAAAGCTAGCAGCCCACTTGTAACAAGTTTATTAGCTGCTTATCCGGAAGTAAATTCTGTTTCTTTTTTCACTAATGCAATCAAAACTTCAACAAAAGGTTTGGACATTGTTGCTTCAAACGGTGGTCAGAAATTGGGCAAGGGAATCATAGACATCACCTTGGCATTGAATTTCAATAAAACAGAAGTGAAGGATATTAAAACCTCTTCTGTTCTTGCTGCTGATCCTGCATTAACAAATGGCGTTCTTTTTAACAGGCAAGAAAAAGGGCGCTTTGAAGATGCCCAGCCTAAGAACAAGCAAACATTGGGTTTAACTTACCGTATAGGTAAAGCAACCTTGGTTACACGCCTTACAAGGTTTGGTTCCGTAAACACTTACGACCCAACCAATCCAGCTTTGGATGAACATTTCAGTCCTAAAGTGGTAACCGACATGTCTTTGTCCTACCGCCCTATTTACTGGATGAACATCACGGTTGGGGCCAACAATATTGGCGATATCTACCCTGACAAATTGAAGAATTTTGGTAACACTAGCGATAACCGTTTTATCTATAGCCGCAATGCTACCCAATTTGGGTTCAATGGTGGTTACTGGTTCACGAACCTAGCCTTTGACCTCACCAATATCAAGTCCTTACCCAAACCAAAACCTGCTCCCATTGCACCAGTTGTTGTAGTGCCCACCCCTAAAGTAGAGCCTCCAAAAGATACCGATGGTGACGGTGTGCCAGATAAGGAAGACAAATGCCCCACAATCGCTGGTATCAAGTCTTTGGGTGGATGTCCAGATAAGGATGGTGATGGTGTAACCGATGCAGAAGACAAATGCCCGGATGTAGCTGGTGTGAGGATTTTTGGCGGATGCCCCGATACCGATGGCGATGGCATTGAAGATGCAAAGGACAAATGCCCAACCAAACCCGGTACAGCTAAATATGAAGGTTGCCCTGTGCCAGATACGGATGGTGACGGTCTGAACGATGATTATGACAAGTGCCCCACAGTTCCCGGTACCATTGCTAACAATGGTTGCCCAGAAGACAAGAAAGCGGAAACACAGAAGAAGGTGGATGTAGCTGCCAAGGCAGTGCTTTTTGAAACTGGCAGTGCTATCTTGAAGAAATCATCCAATGCTGCTTTGGATGCAGTATCCAAGGAACTGAAAGATGATGCAAACCTGAACTTGGATGTAGAAGGGCATACTGACAATACCGGTTCTGAAAAGGCAAATATTGCATTATCACAAGCACGGGCCAATGCAGTAAAGAATTACATAGTGAAGAAAGGTATTGCGGCAAGCAGGATCACAGCCACTGGTATGGGCAGCAGCCAACCAGTAGCCGACAATGCCACTGCAGCAGGCAAAGCACAAAATAGAAGGGTTGTACTGAAACTGAAATAGGAACCCAGTTCAACCGATAAAAAGAAAGGCTTCAACCGTGGTTGAAGCCTTTCTTTTTATCGGTATGTTGTTTCCCCGTGCTATTGAAAGGAAAATTGTTCCATCTCCATAATTGGGGGCGCTAGCTATATTTTCACCTTGATTACCAGCTTCTTTATTTCCTTGTCATCCACATTGATCATTGGGCTGTGCACATCTTCGGGGAAGAAGATGGCAAAACGGCTATCCGTTAACTGGAAGTACATATCGGGGGCATCGGCGTAGAAAACTACGTCCTTCTCTGCATTGTATTCGCCTTTTTGCTCCTTGCAGGTGTTCCTTGGCTTGTAGCCAATGGTTTCATTGCCACGGATGCATATTTGTATATCAATATGCTTATCATGGCACTCAAACTTCGCATCGCTTTCTGCTGCCGTAATACCTTTCTTATCGGAGTAAATGGCTTTCAGTCCTTCGGCAATATCCGACTTGCCAATTTCTGCATTTACAAGGTCCTGCGCCTTGATGTACGCAAATGCTTCTGCAAACAATGGATGGAGGCTGGCGTACTTGTCTATGTTGTTTAGGTGGTCTACTATCATGGTTGATTGGTTTATTAGTTAACTGGTTTATTAGTTAACTGGTTAATTGGTTTATTAGTTAATTGGTTACTGATGTTACGCAAAGGTTGTGAGAATAATGTCAGCCTGAGGCCCTCGAAGGCGATCTGGTTTCGAAACAGGTTTCGACAAGCTCAACCTGACATCAGTATTTAAAATTTTGCGTAACATCAGTTAGTTAATTGGTTTTATGGAGAAAGGAAAAGTAAATAAGGTTATACCTAGCTACAGTATGCAAAAAACCATTCATTGTAACAATGAATGGTTTTATTTATTAGCACTTTAGCATATGATCACATTATCGAATTATCAAATCGTCACATTATCCAATTAACGCTGTACACGTCCGCTGCCATCACCCTTTACCAGGTCCTTCACTTCTGCCAAGGTAGCATGGTTAAGGTCGCCCGGAATGGTATGTTTCAAAGCAGAAGCGGCTACGCCAAACTCCGCTGCGTCGGCCATGCTCATGCCGGTAACCAGACCATAGATCAGGCCACTTGCAAAGCTGTCACCACTACCTACCCTGTCCACAATGCGCACATTGTATTCCTTGGTATGGTAGAAATCGGTTCCATCGTATACCAATGCACTCCAGCCATTATCGGAAGCGCTATGGCTTTCGCGTAGGGAAGAAGCAATGAACTTGAAGCCGAACTTAGCTTTCATTTGTCCAAATACGTCTTTGAAACCATCCAAGTTTAGCTCCCCCTTGGTAACATCTGTGTTAGCAGCTTTGAAACCAAGGCACAAATCAGCATCTTCCTCGTTGCCAATGCATACATCGACAAATTCACAAAGACCTGTCATTACTTCACGGGCCTTTTCTTTTGTCCATAATTTCTTGCGGAAATTCAAATCGATACTTGTTGTGATGCCTTTTGCCTTGGCAGCTTTCAATGCAGCCAAAGTAAGGGCAGCAGCCTTATCGCTCAATGCGGGTGTGATGCCGGTGGTATGGAACCATGCTGCACCATCAAAGATTTTGTCCCAATCAAATTCACTTGCATCCACATCGGCAATGGAAGCACCTGCCCTGTCATATACCACTTGGGAAGCCCTCATGGAAGCACCTGTTTCCAGGAAATAGATACCCAAGCGGTCACCGCCACGGGCCACAAACTGCGTATCCACGCCATAGCGGCGCAAATGGTTGATGGCACTTTGCCCAATGGGATTGTTGGGCACCTTTGAAACGAACGTGCCGTTGAGGCCATAGTTACAAAGGGCAGCAGACACGTTGGCCTCGCCGCCACCATAGGTAATGTCGAAGGTATCGGCTTGAACAAACCGCTTGAAATCCGGGGTTGAAAGGCGTAACATGATTTCGCCTAGCGTTACAACTTTTTTTGACATCTCTTGAAATTGTTTGAATTAATAAAAATTTGACAGTAAATAAGCAAGCAGGCAAGGGTGGCAAAATTATAGAGAAACCATTATTTGCGGTAGTTTATTTTGGGAAATTACGGATACGATTGCGTAAACGGTGGATGCTGGGGAGGCGGCAATATTTCCTTTGCAAAGGAGTGGCCCATTTTGAATAGTTGAATTGTCAACCTGAGTAACCAATGCTTGCTCCGCAAACAAACTGCCGATAGCTATCGGCATTGAATCTACCTGCCGACAGGCAGGTTCCCGGTAAAACCATCTGTCATTGGCAGTTTATCCGCCGTTAAGCATGGCTTTGTCAAAAACGGTTTCTATCGTAGTTCTAGTTCGGTTTCGACAAGCCGGCCGACGAAGGCAGGCTTTGACAATAGTTCAAAATGGGTCACTACTCTTTGCAATGCTTCTTCCTGTTCACCTGTCAATAAGGTAAATTTACTTACCATGAAATACCTGATTCCAGCTTTCTTAGTGTTGATGACCGCAGTAGTTGGCTGCTCGAAGGACGAAGTCGACCCGAACAGTCCCTATTATTCCGTTGACAGTGTAGCGGTTGCCGCAAACAGTTGCACCACCAAAAAATACAATGGGGACACCACCATTGTTTATTGCCTGGATTCGGTCAATGATAGCCGCTGCCCAATCAATGCCCTTTGCATCTGGCAAGGCTATGCTGCCGCAAAAATGAGCCTGACCATCAATCAGGTAACGCATAAGGTGCAATTGAACACCCCCGTCAATTATCCCTCCGTTCCCAACGATACCACCATTGCGGGCTTCAGGTTCAGACTGTTGGATGTAACGCCCTATCCCAGCCTGCCACAGAACAATGCCAACAAAACGGCCATTATAAAAGTGAGCCGGTTATAAGCTGGACACGTTTGCGTAAAAACATCGGCCACATGATGCATCTTATCTTTTAATGTTGCTTCAGAAGCTGTTTGAATTATTTATTTGATATTGCTTATGGCGTTTTGTTTGGCTGAAACTTCGTTGAATTTTTCGCCTTAGGCGTCGGACTATGGCTGCAAAATTCGCCTCGTTTCACTCAAAAAAACATCCATAATCCACTCGAAATAAATAACTCAAACAGCTTCTTAGTTTGTATTTTTATCGCCTTAAACCAATAAAAGCAAAAGCAAGCAACATGTCACAGGAACAAACCATACAGCAACTGGTAGATAGCCCAGTGGTGCCCGTTTTCTACAATGCAGACCTTGAAACCTGCAAGAACGTTTTCGATGCCTGCTACAAGGGCGGTATCCGTGTTTTCGAGTTTACCAATAGGGGTGCCAATGCCCTGGAAACCTTCAAGGTACTGGCTGCAAGCCTGCCCAGTTACCCCGGCTACACATTGGGTGTTGGTACGGTACTGAAAGCTGCCGATGCCACGGCATTCATAGAGGCTGGTGCCAGTTTTGTGGTATCGCCCTGCTATACAGCAGAAGTATTTGATGTTTGCTACCAGAGCAAAGTGCCCTATATGCCAGGTTGCATGACCGTGAAGGAAATTTATGATGCCGCTACTGCTGGCTGCGAAGTGGTGAAGATATTCCCGGGAGATGTGGTAGGGCCCAAGTTCGTGAAGGGTGTAAAGGCCGTGTTCCCCAAGCAGAAGTTGATGGTAACCGGCGGTGTGGAGCCTACCAAGGAAAGCTTTGCTGCATGGTTCGGTGCCGGCGTAACCGCTGTGGGCATGGGCAGCCAACTGTTCAAGAAAGAGGCTTTGGACAGTGGTGATTGGAACAGTATCACTGAAATTGCGAAGAACTGTTTCAGTTTCCTGGCCAAATAAATTCAAATCAACTGGTTTCATAGAAAATGCCTGAACTTTTTAAGTTCAGGCATTTTCTTTTGCTGTATTTTTTACCTTATCCACTTTATAATACTACTTCCCCACTCCTGCATCTCCCCCACTTACTATTCACTACTCCTCACGCACCTTTCACGATTATCCACTCACCTTACACCTTCTACCCCTTCCACCCTACACCTTCCACCCCTTCCTCACTTATTCTCCAACAACCACCTAACCGCCAGTTCATATCCCTTCAGGCCCAACCCTATGATGCTTCCCTTGCACTTGGCAGCTACATGCGATATTTTCCTGAAGTCCTCCCTTGCATGCACGTTGCTGATATGCACTTCAATAACGGGGGCAGTAATGGCGGCAATGGCATCGCCGATGGCCACGGAGGTATGGGTATAGCCGCCTGGGTTCAGCACAATGCCGTTGTATTCGAAGCCCACGGTCTGCAGTTCATTGATGAGCTCGCCTTCCACATTGCTCTGGTAATAATGGAAATCAAGATGGGGGAAGGCCTTTTCCAGATGGCCCAGGTACTGGTCAAATGTCTGGCTGCCATACACACCCGGCTCACGGGTGCCCAGCAGGTTCAGGTTGGGGCCGTTGATGATTGCTATTTTCATACACTAAAATAAAACCGAATGTACTGGAAAAGCTTTTAGGATGATGATTTGTACAAAAGCCGCTGCTTGACATTTATCCTGTAAGGGACGCGCCAATTATAAAAGGGGCCTGTTTTTGCCTTCCCTTGGAATATTTTGCTCGACGGTGGTCCGGTGATCGTTCAGTGCCCGTTCGGTGATCCTATAGCGGCTGTTCGACCGTGTCCTAGTGATGTTCGAGTGTGTCCTACCGTGTTCGACGATGTTCGACCGTGTCCTACCGTGTTCGACTGTGTTCGACAGTGTTCGACCGTGTTCGACCGTGTTCGACCGTGTTCGACCGTGTTCGACCGTGTTCGAGTGTGTCCTACCGTGTTCGACCGTGTTCGAGTGTGGGAATGGCACAAACTATAAGGTAGCTTAGTTAGCCAGTTGCAAACCGGTTTTTATTGAAAATCAATAGATAGCTTAGGTGCATATAGACATAAGGTAGGGATATATATGGATGAAGGCATTGTGAACTTTGGATAAGAGTAGGGTGAGGTATAGGTGATACCACGGTGAGGTACGGGTGAAGGTCAGTATAACATCAGTATAATGTCAGTATAGTGTCGGTATAATCTTGGGTGTTTTTTGCAAGGAATGCGGGCAGTATAGTAGCTCTATAGGAGTCACAGCAATATAAGCTTCTTATTCATTATGGCAAAAATCCCAACCATTGTATTTCATTTTGTTTGCAGGGCATTTGTTGCTACCCTGCTGCTTATGCCACTCATCGTTAAGCATGCGCTTTTAAACTTTATGACCAGCTAATCCTGTTGGTCAAAAAGACACAATAAGGGCTACGTTTATTGGTGGCGCATTGCGTTGGGAATACCAGCAAACTATAGGATTTTGAATGAATTGTCCATAGTTATATTCAATGCATTTCGTTTGCTTTTCGTTGCAAAAATAGAATTAGCCTATTTAGATACTCTATGTATTTATTATCAAACTGTATTAACTGTGAATCGCTGAATGTAACCCTCCTGTACTTTTTATTATGTAACAACTCAACGGAATAAAACGATTCATGAGGGAGAAAGACGGTAGTATCCTCTTTCGCTCTGCTCACTTGACCAGTTATTTCATACAATGAATCAATACTAAAAGCATTCAATAAAAGACTATCTGATCTTTTTGTTTCCCTTTTTCCATCAATCCAAGTTCTTATCAACATGGTATTATGCGCTATCCCTTTTTCTTTCCAATAAATAAAAGAATAGCTGGTCCCCTCGCCCACTTCTTCATATAAATGCATAAAATAGGAAATATGTTTATTTTTTACTTCTTTGGCAATTTTGTCACCAAGTTGCCACAAGCAGCTATCTAAAGCTCCATATGACAAAACCTTCTGCTCACTGCTAATTTGACCATAGACCACTGACGTAATTAACAATGAAAATATATAGAGAATAGTCTTTTTTATCATAATGCTGGTTTTAAATATGCGGGTATCGCAGTAGCTGTTTTTTTATCCATTGGCACTTCCTGACCAACAATCTTCTTATTGTGATTTGCGCCGTTACGATAAAAAGGAGTACCTGTTGCTCTATAAAATAAATTCTCTGCTTGAATAGCATTTTGTTGACTTAGTTTTTGCCTTTCTTTCTGTGACATTGTTGCGTTGTATTGTGAGGAAAGGCCATGCCCTAATGCCTCATGCGCCATGATTGCTTCTGGAGTTATTTTATAATTTACACTTTTACCATTTAAATCCTCTACGTCTTTCAAAACTACTTTTGACGCAAGGTCAATAGCTACCACAATTCCATCATTGCGCCAATCTCGAGGATGCGTTGCACCACCATCAAATTGAGCGAACCATGCAGCCTGAGATTTCTTTTGATCGTCACTCATTTCTTTGGCTTGAGAAAAATCTAATTTTTCACCATTATCAGAATTAATAACAGCACTAAAGTTCAATTCGGTAGAGGTTATTAAATCATAATAGCCTTGAGCAAGTGCTTGTGCATCTTCGTCCAAACCTTCAATTGCTTTTTTAAATGCGTCACTACTGATGCGATTAAATGTTACACCATCATCACTGATTGAAAACAGTTGCGTCAAAGCATCGGCTCCCTCTATACAACTAAACGTCTGCTGCAAAAGCTTTAATGTACGATCGGCAGAAGTTTTATTGACACCCCTGAATATATCTCCCAATAAATCAATATTAGAAATAGGATTATTTCCCATCGTAGTATAGGGGCTTTCAAATTTTTTAGGTTTTGGATCCATCTGCCACCATCTTCCTAATTGAGGGTCATGCGAACGGTAAAAGCTTTCATAGAGGTTAATATCAAAATCGCTGTTGTATTCATACTGCTGGTATTTCTTTTTGTTTTCCATTCCTCCTGCGGCCTTGGAGGATATCCCTGCCATCGTCAGACCGAACGGATAATAATGCGTCTCCTCCTGTAAAGGCCCCCTTATATGCGATATGTTCAGGTCGTCAAAATACACGGGATGGTCGGTGCTGGTATTGCTCACGTAAATATACAGGTATCCGTTCTTCTCTATGTCAATGCCCTGGCCTTCATTGGCCTGCATGAGCACGGTGGAGTTGCAGTCCTCCGGTGCCATGGCCACCTGTTCGGCAACGGACTCGAAGCCTGAACCGCTGCTTACGAGCTTGAACTGTTCCTCGTCCAGCAGTATCCAGTTCAGGTAGGCCTTGCTGCTGCTGTAATTGGGCTGTGTGGACAGGAAGTCCGCAACGCCCGTTGACAGCAGTGATCCATTGCCTGTTGTGAAGCCACCATGCTCTGCACCCGTGCTGACGATGCCCTGACTGAACATGGCCAGTATCAGGTCCTGTATGGGCGTGAGGGTATTGGGGTCCTGGCTATTGGCACCCGTGCTGAACATGGCACGTACCGCTGCCGTTACATGGTCGCCCGACATTACCTTGAGTACCTTGCCCGCCCCCATGACCGTTTTGACTACGGGGCTGTTCCTTGTGCCTGCTGCCGCACCTACGAACTGTACTTTGCTATCACCTCCCTGGAAGCAGGCGGGCCTGGCCACCCGGTTGATGTAATTGGTATAGAGCTGCCCTTCAAAGCTTGCATTGGCATCCTCGAAACCTGCCCGGTAAAGGTCAGATTTCTGCTCGTCGGTGAGCACCACCCTCACATTGCCCAAATGGTCCTTGATGAAGTAATCATAGGCAAAGCCGGTGATGGCATTGCTACTGTTGAACAGCGGCCTTATCTTCCCTTCCTCATGGGGCAGGTACTGGAGCCGGGGCGTATTGATGCTTGCCGAATAGCCCTGTGTTATGTCCTTGTGTTCATAAACGAAGCCTGCCAGGTAGCTGGTATAGGTAATGGTGTAATCGCCCGGGCTGGTGGATGTGCTTTCCCTAGTGCGTTTTTCCAGTTTATTGCCTGCGGCATCGTAGATATAGGTTACGGTTCCTTTTTCCTTACTGTTTATACTGTATGGCAGGTTGAGGTGGTTGTACAGGATGCCCCCGTCACCATTATCATTTACGATGTCCTTGTTCAGGTCAACCAGCAGGTTACCGTTCAAATCGTATCTATAGTCCCTTGCCCCTGCATCTTTTGGTGCCCCAATGGCATTGAGGTACTGCTGCGAGGTCCTGAAGTCACCCAACTTGGTAGTGGGGTCGTTGGCGGCATCCAGCACATTGAGCAACTTGTTGCTGTTATCGGCATAGTTATAGGAAAGGTTGTCTATAACGCTGCTGGCTGTGAGCTTCAGGCCCATTTGCCACATTTTCAGGATATTGCCGTTAGCATCGTAGGCATGCACTATTTTATCAACCCCGCCTATGTTCTGCACTTCGCCCATGTGCATGCTGAAATCTATATTGGCCGATTTGTCCCAGTTGCTGCCTGCCCGCTGGTTGAAGTCGCCAAAGTTGAGCCTGTTCACATTGTCGTACCCGAAACCGTAGGCCCTTCGTTCCCCATCGCCCTTGCTGCGCCAGGTAATGCCTGCAATGTTGCCATTGAACTGGTTGTGCTCAAAGCCATGGTCGTAGCTCAGTTCCATACCGAACCAGCGGTTATAGTTGGGTGATTCCGTATTGCCTGCATTGTAGTCCCTGTTGATGTACTTGAGCCAGCCACGGATATTGTATCCGTAGTTGAGGGTTTCCATGGGGGCCGTTTGCAATGTGCCGCCTGCATCCTTTTTCTGCCCGAGCTGCTTTACCAGCAACTGGCCCATGGCATCGTACTGGTTCCTGACAATGAGCCTTGTGGTGGCGGGGTCATCGTTCAGGGTCTTGGTTACCTGCAGCAGCCGGCCTGCATGGTCGTAGAGGAGGTTTGTTTTCTGGCTGATGGAGGCACTGCTGGCTTCGGGGTTGCTGTGTACCATGTAGGTAGTGAGGAGCTTGCCGGAAAAATCGTAGCGGGAAGTGATGATATCTGTGCCGTTCTTGTAATTGACGGCCTGCTGCTGTATGGGCCTGCCCTTTTCATCGTAAAAGGATACGGCCTCGAGCCAGTCGCCCGCTGCCAGGTTGCTGGGATTTTCGAGTACACGTGTTTTTGTGACCGTTACCAATCCCCTAATTTGGTTATAGGCAATGGCGGGCAGGGCTTCGGCAAAACTATTGCCCCCATCGTCCAATTTGTTATTGTTTATGGTACTGTATGTTTTTGCCGTGGCTGCATAGCTGTCGAAATACGTGAGGGTGAGCCCCACAAAGCTGCTGGTGGAGGGGATGGGGTTGTTCTGCACCTGGATATCGTAAGTGGCAGTGGAATTGGGTATGCCAAAACTTACCGTGCCACCGCCTGTGCTGTTTGGATTGAACCATTTGTCCACTTCATACTGGAGTTCGGTCCTGGTTCCTGCAAATGTTGTTATGCCGGTGCCTATGGGCCTGTTGAAAGCATCGTACAATACGGTCATCCATTGGTTGTTTACGCGCATGTTGGCATCCTGCGAGAAGGAGAGCCTGTCACGGGGATCGGTTACCAGGTAGACCCATCCTGCACCGGGCAGTTTCTTGGCCAGCATCCTGTTCCTTGCATCGTATTCGTAACGGAAACAAAGCTCATTGATGATATCGGGATTGGCCGTTAGGTCCCAACTATAACTGATGTCCAGTTGCTCCACCGCTTTTGGGGGGATGATGAACCTGACCTGCCCGAAATTATCGTACACATAATAGGTGCAGAGCCAGCCTGCATGTGCGGGCTGGTTGGAGATGTCGTCATCCAATTGAACCTTCTTGAGTATTACCTGTCCTGCTTTGTCCTTGTATTCTATTACGCTCCTACCCTGTTCATCAATGGTAATGTTCTTGAACAATTGGGCCGGACCGTAGGTGGAGGTACTGACGGGTATATTGGTGGCAATATCTTCGTTGTCGTAGGTTAGCGGGTCATTGGACACCTGCCATATCCTTACGGCATCTTCCGTTGCGTTCAAATGGTATTCCATCCTGACAGCCTTGGGGGCCATCTGGTTCTGGGTGCCCACCCAACTATTGCCGGGAGCAAAGACCTTGGCAACGCGGTTGAGCGAGGAGCCTTCATATTCGGTCTTGCCGAAAAATGCCTGTTCACCGGCCGTGCCGCCGTTCTGGTTGTAGCCACCATCGGTATAGTAGGTTACCAGATCGGAGAAGGGATCGTTCTTGAAATGCCCATTGTCCTGATTGGTTCCCATTAACTGGGCATAGGGCAGGTACTTGAAGGTTTCCCTGCCATAGTCATCATAGGTTACGGGCGCTACCAGGTCCTTGGGGCTATTGCCGGGAGTGGCCTGCCGGTTGACCATTTGAAGGGGCCTTCCCAAACCGTCGAGGTACTGCCATTGCTCCTTGACCTGCAAATAGTCCTGCAGGTTGAAGGTGGCGAGGCTGTTAATGGGTGCCACGGCTTCCCTTGTTTTTATATAGTTTACCAGCATGTTTGATGGGTAGGCACCGGAGGGCCTGCCGCCCACCACATTGAGGGACGGGGGCTGCGAACCGTCAATGGGCTTATTGGTGACCTGACCGTTAAGGAAGGGCATGTAGCCCTGCAGTATGGCCAACAGGCAACAGGTCCTGAATATTTTTCTGCTCATGATTGGGTCTGTTTTTATATTATAGTGGCTACTGGTATTAATTGTTCAAATGTTAATCAAAGCCGTCTTGACAGATGGAATTACTTCCAGTTACCGCCTTCGACAAGCTCAGGCTGACATCATCCTTCGTAGGTTTCTGCTTCAAAGAATAATTGGTATTATTATTTTATTGTGGCTGCTGGTATTTGTATTCGAATGTCTTGAGTATGTTGCCCCTGTCGTCCTTCAGTAGCTTCATCCTGCCCATACCGTCATATTCATAGAAAATGACCCTATCATTCTTGTCGCAAACGGAAGTGGTGCCTACCAGTGGGTAATAGGTATAGGTGGTCATGTACGCATCGGCGGGGTACAGCCTTAACTCGTCAATGGAACCCGTGCCCCTTATCATGACCTTATCCTTGCCAGTAAATGTGCACTCGTACAGTGACCAGCCATACATATTGGTATATTTCAAGGTGGGCGTGGCCAATTGGGCACCGGGCAGGTAGTAGAGGTTGTCACGGTCCAATTCGGCTTCATACAAAGCAATGCTGGCGTTCTTTGCCCAATAGGTGACCTTGTAGGTCCTGGCAGTGTTCAGGTCCGTTTTCACTGCGTAGGGATACATGAGTATGCCCATTTTGTTGTAGGCCACCAAATTGGCATAGTGGTAGCCTGTTGGGCAGTTGAGCGCCATGGTTTTTACGGCATCGTATGCATAGTACTGGTCGCCGAGGAAGCTGAGCCATCCGCCACCGCCGTCACAGAACTCGAAACTGGTATAGGCAATATCATTGGTAGTAGCATTGGCCACTTCGGCCACTGGATGCTGCTTTTTATAGTCCCATATATAGGCATAGTCAATATCATCGCTTTTCTGCACCGCCAGCAGGTTGCCCTCCGCATCATAGCCCAGCATCCTGAGCCTGGTTTCCTCGGGATTGCCAGCTTTGCGCATGTCCACCGAAGCAAGGTCCACCGTATAGTAGCTGCCCTGTACGTAATTGTTGCGCTTGAAAGCCATGGACCCATTGTCCAGGAACTGCTCCTCCTCCAGCACTTTTGCTACGATGTTGCTGTTTACCATGTATGTCTTCACAGGTGTCTTTGGAAGATCGAAGGGGTACTTGTAAGTGGTACGCACCGTTTTACCATCGCTGCTGGTGGCCGTTTTCTCCACCACCTTGAGGTAGGATCCGTTGTACTGCATGGTGGTGGTGTTCTCCATGGTGAGTGCATTGTCGAACACTTCTTCCCTTACCTGAACGGGCAGGAACGCATAGTAGAAGATTTTATAGGCCACGCCGGTGGTAAAGAAATCACTGACGTTGTTTGAGCAGATTGTTTTTTGGGAATAGCTGTAATTGGGAACATACCTGTTCTCGGCATCGCTCTCGACCTTGCCATAAGTGGTGGTGGTGCGCTTCAATAGGGTGCCAAGATTGTTGAACAGTTCCTGCTTGTACAGTTTGCCCCTTTCTATTTCCCTGGAGTTGAAGGGCACATAGGGAATGCCCGTTGCATTTTCGGTATTGGATGGGCCTTCATCCTTGTAGCCATTGTCCTGATTGGTAAAGAAGTACCTATTGAAGCTGCCATCGGGGTTCTTCTCCGCCACCTCGCTATAGGATATATGCGTGCCGCTGCTATTGGTGGTCAATGGTATGATGGCGTTGCTGGAGGTGTTTGAATAGTTGATGGTGCATCCCATGGGCATCTCCCCACCCACCATGTTGAATTCGTACCTGGGCTCCATATCCAGTACGCCGCTGGAACCAAGTGATGCGGGGTCACTGTTCAATTGATAGTCCTTTACATACAGGTATTCCTTGGTTACCACGCTGCCCGTATTGTCGCGATTGCTTATCTTTTTTATCCTGAGCCCTCCGGCCTCTCCCGCATGGCTGTTCAATGTCCTTGCGGCATTGAGGGAAGTGCCGTAACTGTTAGCTTCATATTCAAAATTGGTGGAGCCACCGGTTGGGTAAACAATTTTTTCAAGCACCCCAGCCTTGGCATATAGGGCATTCGGGGCCCTGTCGGAAAGATAGCCTGTGTTCAGGTAGCTGGTGCCATTGGAAAATCCCCAGTGGTCGGTCAGGGAAGTCAAGTAATCGGGTATGGCTGTTGCATTGTACGCAAAATTGTAGGACTGTATCTCGGGAGCATTATCGTCAATGACCCTTGGTACTGGCAGTGCGGCATAAACAGGTTCGGGGGACTGCCAGGCATGCAGCCGGTGGAGGCCATGTATGTTGACGGCATTCAGAAAGAGCCTTGACCCCGGGTCATCACTATAGGAAAAGAATACCCTTTTTACGGGGTAGCCATCGCAGAGGCTCTTGATCCTTATTTCATCCAGTTTCAGCCAGATCATCCTGCCATACCTTTCGGCTGCTGTATGGCCGAGTGGCACTGCCCCTGTTTGCAGGTAGGGTATATCATCCGTTATGTCCAGGTAGGAACTGAAATTATTGGGCAGGGATATGCCGGGGGAGCCATCCGGATTTACCAGTAACTGGTTGTAGGTATATTTCAGTTCCCCACTTTCCGAAGCGCTGAACTCGATGGAGACATTCAACTTGTCCGAAACGATTCCCTTCAAGTAAACAGGTGAAATGATGGTGCCTCCCCTGCTTGCCCCGGCAGAGAGGGAACTGCAACTGGTTGCGGACCCGCAACTGTTGGGCCTTGCTACTGAGGAGACACTGTACGAGTTGTACAAACTGGTAATGAAGGGGCCGCGGTCATAAGACAGGTCAATGGCTTCTGTACCATCGGCAGAAGTTATCTTGGTGAGCATCCATGAACTGGCGAAGAGCCTTTCGCCGGGCGTGCTGTTGTACATGTCATCCGAATACTCAACAGCATTGTCGTTTTCCAGGCTACCGAACTGGTATTTTGTTCCGTCCTCATCTGTTATGATAAACCCATAGAAGGTACTGGACAGGTGGTCATGTGGAATGAAGGATGCATGGGTATGGAAGAAGGTATTGTTGGGGTTGGCCAGTTCGGGTGGTGGCACCAGCCGTTCCACCTTCAGGTGCCTATCGCTCCTCACCAGGCAGGAACTGCCATTGCAGAAGAAAATGCCCGAGATGCCCTGGCAGGAGAAGCTGAATACATCGGCCTCCGTATCATTGGAAATGGCATTGAATGGGGCGTTCTGCAACATGTAGGCAGCACTTAAATAGGAGCTGCTGGTCCAATCGGACGCCCCAACAAAGGAGGAATTAACGGTCATGCCAACGGAATAGGGGAATGCCGATTGGTACATCTCGTCCGGCAGGTCCTTGATTGTGCGGGTAATGGCGCCACCTGCATTGAGGTTCCAGCCAAGTCCCGTCCATCCGGGATGCTGCTCGGGCCTTGTGCCACCTGCGTGGTAGGACAGGTCAAGGCCCAACCCGATCTGCTTGCCCTTTATCTGGTAAAGCGGCACGGAGATATTGGGGATGCCCGTGAAATAGGAAACGGGCATTTCGCCATACACCCCCAAACTGCTTGCATTGGGGCTTGGCTGGTTCACAACGGTTGGCCGCTCCTGGGCCAATGCTACAATGCTGGTGAGTATACCTATAATGGCCATGATTACCTGCAACCATGGCCGTTTCGTTTGCTGGAAGGAGCATAAGGTTTTTTGTTCCAGTTTGTTGGGAACCAACGATAACATGGTGGTACGGACGATTGGTAATGGATGCATGGAATTCAGGTTTAGGATGTGCCGATGGTTCAAAGCTTGCAGGTAGGGCATGATGGTGGCTTTTTCCCGCAGTGCTAAACTAGGGAATCGGAGCATGCGGTAACTGCGAAGGATTACTGATTTTTTATGCGTGTTAGCACGTAGTACAACAACGGGAATCCTGCAATCCTTGTTTATGCATAACTGACCTGCCCCTTTCCCCTACCGTTATAATGGATGTAATTGATGGGTGTGAAAAGTAGTATGGGGCAAGAAGTGAAGTGGGATGGAATGACAAGGAAGGGAACAGCAATAAAAAAGACCGTCCTATTATTGGACAGTCTTTCTGTTTTGAGATATGCTCTGGTTATTATTTCAGTAATACCCAAAGGGAACTATTGGCACAGCTTATTGGCCTAGTTCTTTCCCATCATGCCCACAAAATCATCAAACAGGTACCTGCTATCGTGCGGTCCGGGCGTGGCTTCGGGATGGTACTGCACACTGAATGCCTGCCTGTCTTTCAGGCGTATGCCTTCTATGCTTTCATCGTTCAGGTTCAGGTGGGTCACTTCCACATTCGGGTGGTTGCGCACCGCTACTGGGTCCACACCAAAACCGTGGTTCTGCGTGGTGATTTCACAGAGGCCGGTAATGATGTTCTTTACGGGATGGTTCAACCCCCTGTGCCCATGGTGCATTTTGAAGGTGGGTATTCCATTGGCCAGTGCCAGCAATTGATGGCCCAAGCAGATGCCGAATACGGGTTTGTTTTCTTCCAGTATGCCCTTCAATGTGGATACGGCATAGGGCATGGCTGCAGGGTCGCCGGGACCGTTGGAAATGAAGTAGCCATCGGGGCTGAATTCCTTCAACCTGCTCAAAGCTGTTTTTGCCGGGTACACCCTTACATGTACCCCACGCTCCACCAGGCAGTTCAATATATTTTTCTTGATGCCGAAATCCAGTACGGCCACTTTCAAACTTGCATTGGTATCGCCCAGTTCATATTCTTCCAGGGTGCTTACCGTGCTGGCCAGTTCCAGTCCGTCCATATTGGGGCATTTGGCCAGTTCTGCCTTCAGCAGGTCCTCATCCAGCACCTCGGAAGAGATGATGCAGTTCATGGCGCCCTTGGTGCGTACATGGGCCACCAGTGCCCTAGTATCAACGCCTTCAATGGCCACGAGGTTGTTGTCTACCAAATAGTCCTGCATGGACCCCTTGGCCTGCAAGCGGCTGAACTGCTCCTCCAAATTCCTGCCTATCAGGCCACGGATCTTTACGGAACCGCTTTCCACATCCAGGTCCTTCACGCCATAATTGCCCACATGCACATTGTTCATGATGAGCACCTGCCCTGTGTAACTTGGGTCCGTGAACACTTCCTGGTAACCGGTCATGCCCGTATTGAAACAGAGTTCGCCCGTGGTGGTACCTATTTTGCCAAAAGCCTGGCCATAAAAAATATGTCCGTCTTCCAAAAGTAAAATCGCAGGTTGCTGTTTATGGGCCATGGTGGATACAATTATTTGTTGCGTGCAAAAAAAACCAATTTGTGTTTAACTGTTGCCAATTATTTTTGAACAATCCAGCTATTTAACGCAAGTTGCTAGTTAAAAGCAAAACTAATTGTAGGAAATGGTTGCCTTGGACTGGCTAAGCCTGCCCCTTTTTGGAAGTATTCAGCAAAACGACCCAATATGCTTCCTCGATCATGTTTTTTTGAAAAGAAATTATTCCCCAAATGGGATGCCCCAAAAATGGCACTAGGGAAGCTGTCCAAACTCAATTCAGTGGTTCCCCCAATCGGATTAGGCCGCTTGCCTCAGAAACTGTCTAAAATCATTTCAATGGCTAATATGTGTTGCTTTTTGGCTGCAACCCTGCCTTTGCCGGCAGGCAGGTTCGTTGGATTTTTCGCCTTAGGCGTTAGACTATGGCTGCAAAGCCGATGGCTATCGGCTCCGTCTTGTTTCGCTCCTGCCCGAATGGTCAGGCGGGCAAAAATCATCAACATATTATTCCATCAAATAATCTTAGACAGCTTCTCAGAAAAAGAAAGTTTTTGTAAGCGTTTAAGGTTGTCAGTTCAGGTGGCAATGCTTGTTGTGTCCGCTCTGCCCATGCTTACTATGAGGCACCTATTTTTATGATGAAGATTTGTAGTGAAATTCCTGTGGTAATTTAAAGACCACAAGGATTTTACCACAATTTTGTGGTAGTTTTTTTGTGGTAAAATAATTACCACGAAAAAATTACCACAAAAAGGACGCTTGAAATGCTGCCTGTCAATAAAGGAATCCCTTTTTGCAGCCTTGCTTCCAACTTGCAACTTGCGTTATTTAACAAACGGGGGACTATCAAAGAAGTTGAACAGGAAAAATAATGGTGCCATTTATTGCATTTTGAAAATTATACTCCTTATTTTAACGCCCTACTAATTTTATTTCAACACCAAAACACCTAATTATGAGCGACCAAGAGAATGCCCCCTTATTAAAAGCCTGCCACCCCGTTACATTGACCGATGCCAAGGAATGGACCACCAACTGGCGTAAATGGTGCCTGGAAAACGGTTTCACTCCAGACACAACACTGAAAGCATTCTATATACCCATTGACGATGTGAAGACCTTGGCCGAATCGGAGAAAGCTGGTGGGGTAAGGGCGTATTTCGGGCTAACGGACCCAACGGACCCTGGAAGCATCAAACTGGTACTGGTAGCCACCGAACAGAACGACCTACTGGGCTACGGAAGGGATATTATCAAGCCCATCCCATCGAAGAATGATGAAGATCTCTATACAATATATGATATGACAAGGCCCTGTCCAAGATATTGCGATGTGGACAGCTCATTGTTTGGGGATCCAATCCCCCCAACTTCTCCCAAATAAGCTTTACATAAAGTAGCATGGTGATTTTCTTTTTGGGAACAGTGGTACCCTTGACGGTATTGATTCCAATTGTGCTGGGTATTATGCATTTCAAAAAACTCCCTTTTCATCTAAGGGTAATTGTGGTGTTTGCATTAATATCCGGTATAACCAATGGTGTATCCAACCTTTTGGCTGATAGGGGAATTAATAATATGCCTGTATTCCATGTCTTTGCTCTTTCAGAGTTTATTCTCTGTTCATTATTTTATAAAAAAACCTTGGCATCGACAAAGATTGAAAAGGTTATTGTACCAATGATTTTTGTTTTTTTTGTTTTTGCAATAGCTAGTACAATATTATGGCAAGGTTTCCTCAGGTTCAATAGCTATACCCTTTCATTTGAAACAGTGGTTACAATTGTTTATTGTTTATTTCTATTTTATAAGTTACTAGGTGCAAATTTGCCCAGCCTGAAAGAAAATGTTGCGTTGATTTGGATAAATGTCGGTTTCCTTCTTTACTTCTCAGGGTCATTGTTCCTGTTCCTTTTTCCTGAATTCTTAACCGCCCCACAATGGATATATGATATTGGATGGATTATTCATGCAATATTGGTAATGGTAATGTATATTTTTTTCTCGATTGCCTTCATTAAATACAAAGCGCCCAAATGAACCCTTACTTATTGGTGATTGCAGGCATGTGCTTTTCATTATTGATTGCTGTGGCCATTGTACTGTTTTACTTAAGGTACCAAAAGCGGCTTACACTGCAGCAACTTAAATTAAGTGAGGCTGAAACACAGCACCAGAAAGACCTTTTAACAGCCATCATCCAATCGCAGGAGGAAGAGCGGAAGCGCATAGGCATGGACCTGCACGATGAAGTGGGTTCGGCCCTTTCCTCATTACGCATGATCATTGAAAATTCCCCAAACGGGGAGCCGTTACATGAACAACAAACCTCCTCCCTCCATCAGTGCAAGCCCATTATTGACAAGGTAATCACCGATGTAAGGAACATTTCGCACAACCTGTCGCCTTTAAGAACGGGTGCCTATGGTTTCCTGGATGCCATTGAGGACCTTTGTGCAAGTGTGAACCAATCAAAGCAACTAAATATCGACCTCCGCTCTACCATACAAGAAACTAATTTTGCGCTGGATGATGTTTCCTCCCTGGCGCTGTACAGGGTATTGGCCGAACTTATCAACAATACCATCAAACATGCCGGGGCCATGAACATTGCCATTTGTTTTTCCATGGAAAACGGCATCCTGCTCATGAAATATACTGACGATGGTATTGGCCTTCCAGCTACCATCAGCAAGAGCGGAATGGGAATGCAGAACATAGAAAGCAGGTTGAACATGATCGGAGCCAGGTCCAGTATGTTGCCAATGAACGGCAAGGGCTTTGGCATGGATATCCAAGTAACGCTTTGAAAAAACGATGTTGACCCATGACGAACCCCATACGCATAGCCCTGGTTGATGACCAGAAACTGTTCCTGCAAAGCTTGGCCACGTTGATCAAATCCATTAAAGGGTTCCAACTGGTTTTTGCTGCGGAGAACGGGATTGATTGCCTTGAGCAATTGAAAGGCACTGTCCCGGGTCCTGATATCATACTCATGGACATGGAGATGCCCGGTATGGACGGTGTGGCGCTGAATGCTGCCATACGAAACAGTTACCCCACCATCAAAACAATTGTACTGTCCATACATGCGCGTGAACGATTGATTGCGCGGATGATCGATGCCGGGGCCAGTGGTTACCTTTTCAAGAACTGCGACAAGGAGGAACTGGTGAATGCCATTGAAACCGTACACAAAAGGGATTTCTACATTAATGCACAGGTACTGAAGGCCATCCAGAACAACAACAATAAAAAGGACCGTTCCGTTACGAACATCGACAATATTCCCATTGACCTTTCAGCAAGGGAAAAAGAGGTCCTGCTACTTATCTGCAATGAAAAAAGCAATGCGGAGATTGCTGCCAAACTTTTTATAAGTGTGCGTACCACAGAGGGCCACCGCAATAACCTCATGGCCAAAATTGGTTGCCACAATACGGCCGGTCTCGTGTTGTTTGCCGTGAAACACAATATTTACGAGCTTATTTACTAACCTGTAATGCTATGATTTTCCGGAAGCATTTTTGGAAGCCGCTTTCGGCAGCCCTTCAACAAGCCATGCCTAGCAACAGGTAAACTTCTAATGACAGTTAGTGTAAGATGTTGAAACCATTTGTAAACAAATGATTTTTTTATACTTACCACAAAGGCACAAAGCTCACAAAGGGAAAAACGTAGTTTTTCAACCCTGCCTGCCGGTAGGCAAGTTAGTGCCCTTAGAGATCTTGGTGGTTACCTGTCATCCCTGCCTTTGACGGCAGGCAGGTTCAATGTGCTTGCTTGCGATTACTCAGGGTTGTAAAAAGTCCGCAACCCCGGAATATAGGCATACTGTGGATTACGGCTTCTACTTCATTTTCAATGACACAATACATTGTTTACCAGTTTAACCTACCCTCTTCAAGGCCCTCATAATTACTGCTTCTCACCTATCCATATTGCGGAAAGCCCGCTGCTGTACCAGGTAGTAATACCTGCTTGCAAATTGGTTGTTTGTACGCTATTCCAAACTACCGGCATAAAGTTATTTTGACCTGCCGATATGAAGCTTCATCGTGGCAAACGGCGAAAACCGAAAAGCCGGAACAGAGTAGGTACAACATTCAAAAAAAAACGTTTATGTCAAATCTTTTAACAGAAGTGGAAGAGGGCGAACTGTATGCTGGCTATGACAGTATTTCAGGTGCACATTTCTGCACACCGACCTTCATGGGCTGTAGCGCCTGTGCTTATCCTAACGTAGTTGATGGTTATGCAGCCCTAGTGGTTTCTTTTAACTCCCCCGTTGGGTCCTTTTCAAAAACATTCAAGCTTACAAACAATGTGAACTTCGATTGGGAACCATTCAGCAGGTTCAAGCTCCAGATTACCGTCACCAATTTTTCCAAAAGCGGCAACATTACCAGTTTTGATGCAGGCTTCAAAATAGGTATCAATGTCCCGGTTTTAGGATGGAAATATGCAAGCTACCAGAACCACTTTTTTATCCGTGGCCTTGTTGCCAATGCAAGCGACATTGATGACAACCAGTTTTCCTCCATGCTTGCCCTGCATGCATCCTTTGACAATGAAAGCAAGGGTGACCCGAAATCCAAATTCCTGCAGGGGGATATCTACTCGAACTACCTGAACGACCAAGCTGGATTCCCAACGATTCCTGTTGTTTCCTGTGTGGTTACCTGTACCGGTGTGCCATTTATTTGCGCAGCACAGCAGCAAGCGGGCAATTTGCAGGCAGGACAGGCCTACGCACCAACGCAAATCATTTCATCATGCCCTACAGCTATTGGTCCCAATTGCCAATTCCCCCCAATTACAAGTTTGCCCCAGCTTTGTCCAAAGGTAACAGCTATTCCTTTCGTATGCCAGAATACGCTTATACCAGCCATCTGCGGTCCAAAACAACATGGTCTGTTACAGGCTAACCAAGTAGAAGGTGGGTTTCCAACGGTACCTGTAGTTTCATGCGTGGTTACCTGTACCGGTGTGCCATTTATTTGCGCTGCGCAACAGCAAGCAGTACAAGGAACACCAACAC
Source organism: Chitinophagaceae bacterium (assembly GCA_023251255.1). Classification (GTDB taxonomy): domain Bacteria; phylum Bacteroidota; class Bacteroidia; order Chitinophagales; family Chitinophagaceae; genus UBA1930. The sequence goes on along the minus strand of JAHEZD010000046.1, from coordinate 14,246 downwards.
AGACTGTATTCCCAACAATATATCCCAACAGTTGCCCTACAAGTTTCCCGCAGTGCATCCCAACCTACCTACCAGTGCATAGCTGTCCCAATGCCTCATCTGGGGTTCAGGGTACGGCCAATAATGTGCAGGGTGGGTTTCCTACGGTACCAGTGATTTCATGTATCACTACCTGCACAGGTATACCATATATCTGCTAGGTAACAGTATCCACCATTTTGTTTTTCCCATGCAGGGCCTTTCCAGGCCCTGCATTTAAAACCCAAACAAATGAAGCTTACAGACCAGAACGTTCATTACTACCTGACCGAAAGGGGGCTGCTGCAAGAAGGGAACATCATGCAGGGGCATTATATGGCACAGCAATCCCACGCCACCAGGAACAATATACTGCGTGTGCATGTAAACACAGGCCCCTCGATGTTCATTAAACAATGCGGTACGGACACTACATCCATCTCCGTTTTAAAAAGGGAGGCCAGCGCCTACCAATTATTGCATGGCCATAAGAGCTTTGCCGATTTCTCCACAGGGATCCCTTCCCTGCTCGATTATGATGACCAACGCAATGTATTGGTCACCACATTGCAGCCTAACACTACCAGCCTGCATGACCATTACCTAAAAACAAAAACATTCCCTGTGGAACTTGGTGCCAGGCAGGCCAAGCTACTTGCAGGTTACCATAAACCCCTAACTGGCAAAAAGGAAACGATGGCATTCCCGCACCAATTGCCTTGGGTGTTCCAACTAAATGATTTCAACGCCTATCATCTCTTTCCCAACAATACAGAAAATGGAAAGTTCATTGCCCTTATTCAACAGAACGGGGTATTGAGCAATGAACTGCAGCAATTGAAGCTGGAGTGGAAGAAAACCCATTTTATACATGGCGACATCAAATGGGTAAATTTTTTGATAGGGAACGGGAAGGAAGGTCCACAGTTAACATTGATTGATTGGGAGCTTGCCGATATTGGTGACCCCTGCTGGGATGTGGCAGGCCTACTGCAATCATACATAGCCGCATGGATATTTGGATTTGACAACCAGCAACCCACCAGTTACCAACTCCATGCCGGTATCCAATCATTTGAACTGGAACACATGCAGGCTTCCATAGATAGCTTCCTCCATACCTATGCTTACATGCAGGGCCTTGTCAATGGAAGCAGGGCCACCTGGCTTATCAAAGTCATGAGATACACAGCAGCAAGGATATTGCAGACTGCTATCGAGGGGGTAGTATTCGACCCCAGGATACAAGCCAATAACATGCGCTGCATGCAATTGGCCTTTAACATCTTCAAGGACCCAGAAGCGGCCCTGACACATTTATTGGGCATCAAACCATAAGCCATGCAAACAGAACAATTAGAGGAACTGAAGAATATCTCCAAGCAACTGGATGTGTTTCCAGATAGGTTCAGCTTCAGGAAAAAGGATTATCCCTATACGGATTCGGACAAAGCTGATGTGCTTACGGCCCTACTTTACGCCGAATGCTATGCAAAGAAAATTTCCTTTCAGTTGGGAATGCCAAATTTTCCCGCAATAATGGAACAGGATAGCAAGGCCTTTATTGACAGGCTTTCTGCAAACAATTCCTCGAAAGGTTTCACAGACGGTGGGTGGACCGTGCGGCAACAATTGACCAATGGCCTAATAGAGGTAAGCAAAGGCCCCCTTTCAAAAATCATTGGCCCCGGCCAGTACCAACAAAATGGTCATGCCCACTTGCCCATGCCCCAACAAACCATCACCATTCTGCTTCCTAAGGAAGACAGGCTACTGCAACAAGGTTTTTACTATGTATACAGCAATGAGATGTTCAGTCCCGAAAGCAGCATGTTACGCATATACTGGAACATTGATAGCGATGGTGCGCCCAAGCTTGTAAAAGCTGTAACCCGGCAGCTCAATTATTACCATATCCCTTTTCTTTTCAAATGCCTGAACAACCCTTTATTGTATTCGAGAAGGGATGCCTGCGTACTGTACATTTCCAAAAAGCATTATACCGTTTGCAGTTGGTTGCTGGAGAATATGGCAAAGGAACTGGAAGGCCACTTGCAGGAAGATGTTCCGTTGTTCACCTTCAAGTACACTGCTGGTATTGGCATTGCAGAAAACCCCCTATCCAATGAAAGTTTCGGCATGAACAGGATGGCCTTATTGGCCAAGGCGCTCATTGCAGCCTACCAAAGTAAAAAAAATACCAGGTCAAGTATGGCATCCATCAAGAACATGTTCAGCGATAATGGCATTGACCTGAACAGGCCATTTTTAAATAAGGGTTCAAAACAACCATTCCAAACAGTATGAGCAACACCAACAATATATTCCTTGAAACAGCTTGGGAAATAGGTACAAGCTTGATGAACAGCAGTATCTGGCACAATAACAAGCAGTGCAACTGGACCGGTAACTGGATTGACCTTGTGGATGGTGAATACAAAGTTGTTACCCGTTCTTTTGGTCCTGATTTCTATTCGGGCACTTCGGGCATTGCACATTTCCTTGTTTGCCTGTATAAGGAAACCAATGATGCGCTCCTGAAAAAAACAATTGAGGGAACCATTGAGCAGATCAGGGGCACGATGCACCATGCGCACGACCATGGCTTCTACTCCGGTAAGGCGGGCATTGCATCCACACTGGTGGATGCAGGCAATAGTATGCAAAGGGAAGACTGGGTAAAAGAAGGCATTTACCTACTCGACAAAATAAATACCACCACTATCCGGTCCCATGAAATAGATGTTGTGAGTGGTGTTGCCGGAACCATCCCTGTTCTATTGAATTTCTATGAAAGGTTCAATATTCCCAAATACCTGGACATGGCCGTACAACTTGGGGATGTGCTTTGCAATAAAGCTGATAAGCAATTGGATCAGTGGTCATGGGCAACCGTGCCATCCCATAAAAACCTAACTGGTTTTTCACATGGGGCAAGTGGCATTGCCAATGGTTTACTGCAGTTGTACACTGTCACGGGAAACAAAACCTATTATACGGCTGCCGCAGGTGGGTTCAAATATGAACAGCAACAGTTTGACGCTTCACAACAGAACTGGCCAGATTACCGTGAGGGTGTTGCATCGCCACAAACAGGTAAATGTTCCTGTGGCAATGCTTGGTGCCATGGTGCGCCGGGTATTGCATTGTCAAGATTGGATGCACAAAAACATACCTCAGATCACCAATTAAAGGCCGATGAACAAATTGCTTTACGAACAACCGCTACTACAGTTGCTGATAACCTTGCAAATGGGTTAACAAGTACCAACTTCTCCCTGTGCCACGGAATAGCTGGAAATGCGGATGTGCTGCTCCAAAGTAACCAGCAGCACTATATTGACCTAGCAAGGGCTGCAGGCATTGCTGGCATACAGCAATACAGGAACAAAAGAGAGGCCTGGCCCAGTGGGCTCAACGGTACCCAGTACACACCTGGCATAATGATGGGCATTGCCGGTACAGGCCATTTTTACCTCCGTTTACACAACCCCCAAGAAACAAGAACGGTCCTGCTGCCACAACTATAACCCCCAACCCCAACCCCCAAATAGCATCAGCAAGTTGCTGGTGCACAAAAAAAGGCAAGACCATAAAGTCTTGCCTTTGTATTTTTCAATAACAGTTTTTGTTATTCTTCTGTTTTAGGTTCTTCAGTAGCTACTTCAGCAGAAGCTTCAGTTACTGGTGCAGCTTCTGTGGCAGCAGCAGTTTCAGCTTTTTTCTTCGCAGCACCCGCCCTACGTGTTTTCTTAGCAGGTTCAGCGGCTTTAGCTATACCCTTGCCATAGATTTCATTGAAGTCAACCAGTTCGATCATTGCTTTCTCCGCATTATCACCTGGGCGGATGCCCAATTTGATAATCCTTGTATAACCGCCTGGGCGGCTAGCAATTTTGGGCCCTACAACAGTGAACAGTTCCTTAGTGGCAGCTTTGTCCTGCAAGTGGCTAAAGATGATCCTGTGCTGGTGGCTGATCGCTTCCTTTGTATCTGCTTTCTTTGTTTTGGTCAACAAAGGTTCTACATAGGTACGCAAAGCTTTTGCCTTAGCCAATGTAGTTACGATACGTTTGTGGGTAATCAAAGCGATAGCCAAGTTGCTAAGCAATGCTTCCCTGTGTGCCTTCTTGCGGCCTAAATTGTTGATTTTGTCTCCGTGACGCATGACTGTTTGTTTTATAGCTTATACCGTGTCAGGAATTATAAGCTGTTATGAATGGTTCCGAATTTTAAGGGTTCAACTATTTGGAACGTTGGAACATTCAAACATTTGAACCCTTGGAACTGTATTAATTATCCAAATTGTCCAACCCTAATTTCACTAGGTCCATTCCAAAGCTCAAGCCCCTTTCGTTCAGCACTTGGTCAATTTCAGACAATGATTTCTGACCGAAGTTCCTGAACTTCATCAGGTCCTCCTGCTCGTACTGAACAAGTTCGCTCAATGAATTGATCTTGGCTGCTTTCAAGCAATTGAATGCACGAACCGAAAGGTCCAGATCCTCCAATGGTGTTTTCAGCACTTTGCGCAATTGCAGTACTTGTTCATCAACCACATCTTCTTTCTTGTCTTCCCTGTTATCAAAAGTGATGTTCTCATCGGTGATGATCATCAAATGTTGAATAAGGATACGGGAAGCCTGTTTAACTGCTTCTTCCGGATGAACCGTACCATCTGTAGCCACATCAAGGATCAGCTTTTCAAAGTCTGTCCTCTGTTCCACACGATAGTTTTCAATGGAGTATTTTACATTAACAATTGGCGTGTGGATAGAATCGATAGAGATGTATCCAAATACACTGTCCTTTTGTTTATTGTCTTCTGCAGGTACATAACCACGGCCTTTGGCAATGGTCAATTCGATATCCAGCTTTGAAGTATTGTCCATTGTACAAATGGACAGTTCGGGGTTCATTACTTGGAAACTCTGACTGGCTTCACCAATTTGGGCTGCACTGAATTCAGTGCTTCCTTTAATTGACAAAGTAACTTTCTCGGTGGTTACATCATGTTCAACTGTTTTCTTGAACCTTACTTGTTTCAGGTTCAGGATAATTTCAGTTACGTCTTCTGTAATACCCTTAATAGTTGCAAACTCATGATCAACGCCTTCAATCTTGATACCTGTGATTGCATAGCCTTCAAGGCTGTTGAGCAATACACGGCGTAAAGCGTTGCCGATAGTTAAACCGTAACCCGGCTCTAACGGGCGAAATTCAAATTGTCCGTCAAATTCAGTCGCTTTCTGTAGAACAATTTTGTCCGGCTTCTGGAAGTTTAAAATGGCCATTTTATACTCTCCGATTTTTAGTGGTGGAAATTTTTTGATACCAGCGTTCAAAGTTGTGAACACCCAAAAATCGTGAACCGGAAATCGCTAGTTAAGGAACTGGCGATATCCGACTTACGACTCACGTTTTATTTAGAGTACAACTCTACAATCAACTGTTCCTTAATGTTCTCAGGAACATGTTCCCTTTCGGGGTAGGTGATGAATGTACCTTTCTTTTCAGTTTCGTTCCAATCAATCCAACCAAATTTAGGGTTCTTGCCACGGCTCTTAGCCAAGATGGAAGAATTATGCTCACTCTTTGGACGGTAAGCAATAACATCACCCGGTTTGCAGGAGTAAGAAGGAATGTTCCTCACATCGCCATTCACACTGATGTGCTTATGGGCAACCAATTGCCTAGCTTCCGGGCGGCTAGCAGCCAGTCCCATACGATAAACAGTGTTGTCCAAACGTGCTTCCAACAATCTGATCAGGTTTTCACCCTTAACACCCTTCATTTTAGAAGCTTCCACGAATGTTTTACGGAACTGACGCTCCAACAAGCCGTAAGTGTATTTGGCTTTTTGTTTTTCGCGCAACTGCAAGGCATATTCGCCAAGTGTTTTGCGTTTTTTGGTTCCTCCGTGCTGACCTGGAGGGTTGCTGTTTTTGGATAACCATTTGGCGTTGCCTAAAATTGGCTCACCAAAAGTTCTGCAGATTCTGGTCTTAGGACCGGTGTAACGTGCCATAATTAATATATGTCTGATTTTTTATTGAATGGATGCGGCATCATTAAAAATCATAAAAATCAATGACGCATCCCTATTATACAATAAATCCCCTTGCTCCATTGAGCTTTGGGACCTATTACTATACCCTTCTTTTCTTTGGAGGACGGCAACCGTTGTGCGGCAAAGGTGTGATGTCCTTGATGGAAGTCACTTCGATACCATTTTGGGAAATGGAGCGGATAGCACCTTCACGTCCTGAACCGGGGCCCTTTACATAAACATCCACCCTTTTCAACCCTGCATCCAATGCTACTTTAGCAGCATCCGCTGCAGCCATCTGTGCTGCATAAGGCGTGTTCTTCTTGGAACCACGAAAGCCCATTTTACCAGCAGATGACCAGGAGATAACCTGACCAGACTTGTTGGTAAATGCCACGATAATGTTGTTGAATGTTGCACTGATACGTGCTTCTCCTGCTGCTTCAACCTTTACGATCCTTTTCTTTGCAGCCGCTTTGGCACTGTTCTGTGCCTTAACTGGTTTAGCCATTTTTGTTTGTTGTTTGAGGTAATCTTCTAAAAATATCCGCCTCCTTCCCTGAAAAATTCAGGATTATCCAGCGGTTTTATAAAAAACCAAAAGCTCACAGTGTTTGACTGGGAGCTTAAAGGTTAATTTCCTATTTCTTAGGTGCTTTCTTCTTACCAGCAACCGTCTTGCGTTTCCCTTTTCTTGTACGGCTGTTAGTTTTGGTACGTTGGCCACGAACAGGCAACCCTTTTCTGTGACGGAGACCACGGTAGCAAGCGATGTCCAATAAACGTTTGATGTTCATTTGGGTTTCGCTACGCAAAGCACCTTCTACCTTGATTTCAGCGTTGATAATGTTACGGATGGCAGCTTGCTCCTCATCGTTCCATTGATTCACTTTCTTGTCAAGGCTGATACCAGCCCTTGTCAAAATATCCTGAGCAGTAGAACGACCAATACCATAGATATAGGTAAGTCCTATTTCGCCTCTTTTGTTTTTTGGTAAGTCTATACCGGCAATACGTGCCATAATCTATCTTGAATTTTGAGTGTTAATGAAGGATTATCCTTGTCTTTGTTTAAAACGAGGATTCTTTTTGTTAATTACGTAAAGCTTGCCTCCACGTTTAACAATCTTACAGTCAACACTGCGTTTTTTAATTGATGCTCTTACTTTCATAAAAAGTTTGTTGTTGCTAAAAGCTATTTATACCTAAAATTGATTCTTCCCCTTGTCAAGTCATAAGGACTCATTTCCACCCCTACTTTATCCCCCGGCAGGATCCTGATATAGTGCATCCTCATTTTACCAGATATGGTAGCCAGAATTTCATGTCCGTTTTCCAACCTCACCCTGAACATAGCATTGCTTAGTGCTTCTAGAATAACTCCGTCCTGTTTGATTAGTTGTTGTTTCGACATAATTTTTTCGGGCTGCGAAGATAGGAGTGAATTGCTGAAAAATGAAACAATCCCAAAAAAAATATTCCAAGAAGCTGTTTGAGTTAATTGTTCAGCCTGCATTATTGCGATTTTTTGCCCGCCTGAACATTCGGGCAGGAGCGAAACAAGGCAGATTTTACGGCCGTAGCCAGTAACCTATGGCGGAAGATCCAATCCCGCAATTGGATGCGGGACAGCCATAAAGGCATGATAAGGAATATCAAACAATTAACTCAAACAGCTTCTAAAGGCCCTCTTCAACAGGAAAACCCATAAATAGCTCCCATTTTATGTGAGCAGGTACTGCCTTTGTCCGGCCCTATATCCACCGTTATTCGATGGTGTTCCACGATGTTCAGCCCAATCTATTAAACAGCAGCAGCATACGGAAGCAATTTTCAGGAGCAGGCAAAAATGGCCCCTACCATAGTAATAAGCATTCAATTAGCCCGTTTTAATGGAAACGTTATCGGTATCGTTTGCGTAAAAATAGATGAAAAGCTAGGCAACAAAGAGGTTACAAGAAAGTAGCTTGCCCCTGATTTTATCATTCTCGTGCTATTTAATTGCTTGCTGTATATGAAAAAAAACTACCTAGCCCAGTTGTTTAAAGGTGTACCCACATTTTTTTGCTTATTGGCATTTTCTCTCCTGACGCTAATCCCAACCCTCGGGAAAGGCCAAGTTATCAATGAAGGTTTTGAAGAAGATGCTTGGACAACAGGATTTGGCAACACTACCAGTGGTTCCGTTGTTATAACATGCACTTCCATGAGCAGCAGCATGAGCTACATGAGCGTACAGGGTGCCTCCTCTTTCAGTACGGCCCTAAACACAGTTCCCAATAAAGGCACATGGCTATATTCAAGGGCCAATTCCAATACAGGGTCAAAACTGGACAAGGAACACTCAAGGTACAACTCCATTAAATTCAGCAGCAGTGGCTATATTATTACTCCTGCTTCTCCTGCAGCAGTTGTTAGTGTGACATTTTGGGCAGCTTTAAGCAATAAGGTAATTGTTGGTATCAATACAAATACAAATGAAGCACAGCCAACTTATAGTTCGTCTAACCCTGTCCCTTCAGCATTTTCATATGCTACCCAATCATTTTCCTCAGCAGGCAATTCCAGCATGACCAGCTATAGTTATACTGGCACGTTCAGCGGACCTTGCCGGATAGGTTTTTTCAATGCCGATGGTGGCAGTTTTTACATAGATGACATCATTGTCAGTGGCCCAATAGGTACAGCACCAACAGTTTCAACCAATTCAGTGACCCCTGGCATCAATACAGCCAATGTAAACTCAACTGTGAACCTTGGCCTGCCTTCACCATCCATGCCATTGCATTCCAGTGGGGTCATTTGGGGAACCACCAATACAATTGATATCAATTCCCCCACCAAGACCATTAACCAACCTGCATTAACTGGCAGCTTCAATACAACCATTACAGGTTTGACTCCAAGCAATACCCATTATTATACCAGGGCCTATGTAAAGGCCCTGGATGGCAATGTTTATTATGGTGCGGTATTGGACTTCTTTACCCTGAACCCTGTAAAGCCAACATTGACCACCATACCAATTGTTTCCCCCAACATATTTTCCAACAGGGCTTATGGCGGAGGACAGAACATAGACAGCGGCGGCATTGCCATTATACAAAAAGGAGTCTGCTGGAACACTACCGGCAGCCCAACAATAACTGGTACAGGGGCTACATTCACCATTGATGGCACGAATGGCAATGATTTCAGCAGCATTCTGAAAGTATTGGCCCCCAACACAACTTACAAGGCGAGGGCATACGCTAAAAATGCGGTAGACGTGGGTTATGGCAATGAAGTAACATTTACCACAACTGGGCCTGTACCTGTAATTAATGCTATACCCAATCTTTTAAGTTTTGGCAATGTAAATTATGCTGGCACAGCTCCTGTTTTGTCGTACACGCTATCGGCTAGCTACCTTACGCCTGCTGCAGGAACCTTAACAGTCACAGCACCTGCGGGAGGGGCTTACAAAATATCCACTTCACAAAGCGGTCCTTTTGCATATACCATTCCTAGCCTGGCCTATGCAGGCAGCACATTGGCCAATACGAAGATTTATGTACAGATGGCAACAGGAACTTATGGCTCTTTCAGCGGTTATATATTGCATACAGGAGGTGGCACATACGTTCCAAACCAGGATACTGTTTTCCTTAATGGAAACGTAATCCAGGATCCTAATGTACTTACCAATTCAGGTACAGACTTTTGGTTGGGTTTTGGTTACCAAGAAAAAATGAACCAGCCGGCTGGTGACGCAGATGAAGCAAAAATGTCTGTTTACGTTACTACATTGGACCAACCTGCAACTGTGCATGTAGAACTTCCTAGTGCAGGCTATTCCCAAACATTTACTATTCCAGCAAATAGTTACCACGAGTTTAATGGGTTTCCAACTGGAGATGCCGGCGATGCTACAAATGCATCAAACCTTCCTGATGCTAGGCTTTTTGCTACTGGAATAAGCAATAAAGGTGTTCATGTTTATAGTGACAATAATACGCCTGTATCAGTTTTTCTGCATACCTATACAAATAAGAATTCCGCAGCTGGTGCCATGATTTTCCCTACCAATACATGGAATTCAAGCTATACTGTGCAGGCTTATGGTGGCTATACCAATAGCTCAAATCCCAATTCATTCTTCTTTGTAATTGCAATGGAGGATAATACGGAAATAACATTTGTACCTAGCAATGATATTGTTGATGCTATTCCAGGCTCCAATGGCACAATTTTTAATGACAATAATGCCGACAACCAAGTAAAATACAGGAAAGGCATTCAATCCCCAACCATAAAATTAAACAAGGGGCAGGTTTTTAATGCCATGAGTTTTATCCATGGTACTGGCAACCCAGCCAATAATGGAGACACTACAGGCAAGGCCCTTGGATTGGATTTATCTGGTACAACCGTAAAAACTTCTTGCGACAAGAAAATTGCCGTATTTGGTGGCAATGGTCGCATACTTGTTAGTTCTGGTAGCTGCTTACCATCTTCGGGTTCCGACCAATTGATTCAGCAAATGTTCCCAACAGTGGCTTGGGGAACTAAGTACCTGACTGTTCCTACAAAAACGATGGAGTGGAACTATTTCAGGATTTATGTCCAGGATGCAACCAGTACAGTAAAAGTAAACGGCACCGTATTGGCGAGCTCAACCTTGGTGAATAACCTGTATTATCAATATTCATCCAATCAACCTCTATTGATAGAGAGCGATAAGCCGATTAATGTAAGTCAGTTCATCACTGCAGGCTCATGTGCCAATACCAATGGTGGCAGTACAACAACTAGTGGTGGCAGTAAAGGAGATGGTGATCCTGAAATGATTATACTTAGCCCTGTACAGCAATCCATCAATAAAGCAACTGTTTATTCATCTCAATTTAAGGGTACATCAGCAAGTCCACCAGTAAGCCCCGCACAACCCAATGGCACCATTGGCAATTGTGCAAGCTATATCAATGTAGTTATTCCTACATCCGGTGTAGCCAATTTCAAGCTAGATGGAGCGGCAGTAGCTGATACAGGCACAGTAGCTCCAGCATCAGTTTGTTCGGGTAACTGCACCGCTTTTTCTGCTAGCACTATCATGTTGCCCATGGCCCAAGCATTTAGGCCCCATCCTCAAGATGCTAATTATTCTATTGCCAAATTCTGGGTCAAGACCGGTGTACCCCATACACTATCTGCGGATATTGGTTTCAATGCTATTGCTTACGGAGTTGGTAACGGGGAAAGTTATGGCTACAATGCAGGAACGGCCATTAAAAACCTAACTGCCATTAACATTGCACAGAATCCGTATGGTACAGATACATCCACTTCAGTCATAAAAACCTGCAAGAACAATCCCGTAACCATTAAAATTGCGTTACCTTACCTACCATATAAAGTGGATAGTATCGTATGGAATCCTGGAACGAATCCTGTTACACCCTTGGGTAGTGTTACAGGTCCCAGAGTAGCAAATACATCCAATCCAAGTGGTTTTGCTGCCCAATATTCTGGAACCACCGTTGTAGACGGGCAAACATTTTATATATACACTTGCCCCGTAAGCTATACCTTTTCACAGGAAGGAACCTTCCATTTAAAAGCAACAGCTTATGGAACTTTTGCAAGTGATTGCCCTGGAGTCTCAGAAAAGAATATCGATGTGCTAGTAGGCCATGATGACATTGTATTCACTGCCACACCCGGCTCATGCGGAAGCACTTCTGTAACTTTCAATAACACTTCAACACCACTTAACGGAACCACTATACAACAATACAATTGGAATTTTGGTGATGCCACGGCGTACAATGGAAATGCATCAACCCCTAACCCTGTTCCTAATCCACATCCTTACCCTCCTTTAAGTTCAGGCGTTACTTCTTATTGGGCAAAACTGGAAACAAGGAACAGTGTTGGCTGTACCAATATTGACAGTGTGTTCATTGATCTTTCTTATAACCTTAAAGCAAAATTTGTTGCATCAGCCGATACCATCTGTGCTGGAAGTTCTGTAACATTTACTGATCAGTCCACAAGCAACGCTGTAGAATGGGACTGGGACTGGGGTGATGGCTCAGCGGTAACCGTAGTTACCGGAACATCCCCAACCGCACCTGTTTCACATACCTACAATACCGCTGGCACATTCAATGTGAAACTGTTTGTGAAAAATGCAGCAAACTGCACAAGTACCACTGTTGACACCAATATTGTGGTGATAGCAAAACCTGTGGTCGATTTCCAGACCCCTCCGGGGATATGTTTGGGAGGAAGCATGCAGTTCACCAATTTGTCAACACCAACAACGGGCGTCAGTTACGCTTGGAATTTTGGTGACCCTGTAAACTCAACTGGTTCAAACCCCAATACAAGCACTGCACAGAACCCTTCACATATCTATACAAGTACAGGACCTTTTAGTGTTTCACTTGTGGTAACTGATACCCATTATGGCTGTGCCGATACGAAAACAAAGGCCCTGTCATCCACCATTTACCAATTGCCCACTGCCATCATCAGTGCACCGGCATCTGCCTGCCTGAAGGACACCGTGCAATTTACCGATGCCAGCACCGCAGGTACCGGCAATACCGTGACACAGTGGGCATGGACATTCGGCGATGGAGGAACCTCCACGGTGCAGAACCCCAAGCACCCCTACTATGTTACCGGCAACCAGACCGTGACACTTACCGTCACCAGCGACAAGGGGTGCACGAGCACCACCACCTCAGTTCCCATCAACATCAAGCCGCTGCCCAATGCAGTGATCGCTGCCATGGCAAACGTGTGCCTGAACGCGGCCGCAGTGCCCGTGCAGGCAACCGAGACAACTGGCATGAGCGGTTCATGGACCTATACCGGTACGGGTGTTTCCGGTACCACATTTACACCTGCAGCAGCAGGCGTGGGCACTTTCCCCATTATTGCCACCTATACCGCTGCCAATGGCTGCAGGGATGCAGATACCACCAGCATCACCGTGATGCCACTGCCCGTTCCCGCATTCACCGTTGGGGCAAATACCTGCGAGAGGACCGGCATAAGTTTTACGGACAACTCCACTCCCAATGCTGCATCCATACAGACTTGGGACTGGAACTTCAGCGATGCGCCCACAAGCAGTGCGCAGAACCCTGCCCATACCTTTAATGCGCCCGGCAACTATACCGTAACGCTTACGGTAACCAATAGCAACAGCTGCACGGCTTCCCTGCCGCAAACGGTCGTTGTGCACAACAGGCCATTTGCCGACTTCAGTTTGCCTGCATCCGTCTGCCTGCCAGATGGCGGTGCCACGTTCACCAATCTGTCCACAGTTCCGGATGATGCAAACCCTTCCTTCGCCTGGAACTTTGGTGATCCCAATGATGCCACTGGTTCGTCCCTGACCAATCCAACGCACCATTACAGCACCACGGGACCATTTACGGTATTACTGACCGTTACGAGCAAATATGGCTGCGTGAAGGACACCACCCACAGCCTTGCGGCCGTACATCCGGAGCCACCGGCAGATTTCACCGCACTGCCATTCGAGGTATGCCTCGGCGATGCCATCGTGTTCACCGGGCAGTCCGCCAATAATGCCGTTTCATGGAACTGGTCTTTTGCCGATGGCAATACGTCCTCCATCAAGAACACCACCAACACCTATGCCAGCGCGGGCATATTCAACGTGGACTACTACTATACCGATGCCTTTGGCTGCAGGAGCAAGACGGTCAGCAAGCCCGTCACCGTGCACCCCTACCCCGTCATGGATGCAGGGCCCAACCAATATGTGCTGCAGGGCAATAGCGTGACACTGAGGGCAACGGCTTCGGGGACGGACCTGAAGTTCCTCTGGACAGCTGTGTCCCCTGCAACACCGTTAACCTTCCTCAATTATGACACCATATTGAACCCCATTTCCACCCCGCCTGCAGAGCAGCTCTATCAATTAAGGGTCACAGATTTAGGTGGCTGCTACAAGGAGGACACCGTTAGGGTGTTCCTGCTCAAGGAGCCCGAGATTCCCAATGCCTTCTCCCCCAATGGTGATGGCATCAATGACAGGTGGGAAATTGGCCAGTTGGTATACTATGCGGGGTGCACAGTGGAAATATTCAACAGGAACGGACAGAAGCTGTTCAGCTCCGTTGGCTATGCAAACCCATGGGACGGAAGCTTCAGCGGC
>JAHEZD010000045.1 GCA_023251255.1 Chitinophagaceae bacterium | reverse complement strand
ACGTTGTTCGGTACTTGTTCGCCCCTTGTTCGGTACCTGTTCGGTAACGACCGAAGCCCTACCGAAGAACCACCGAAGGAGTACCGAACAAGACACGAAGGAGAAGCGAAGGAACTGGTGCAGGAAAGGGACTGTCCACAGCACTGTCCAATCAAAATAGCTTATTGGGCTGGCAGTAACAGCATCTTCCCACCAATGGGAAATACCTCCTACGGCTATTAAAGTAGTAGGGGTATTTTTGTTGGTATCAATAATGTTCTTCAATATCTTTACCTAACAAGCCACTATATATTGCTTTGCCATAGGAAACTACGTAGAAACTGATGTTACGCAAAATGTCAAATACTGAAGTTACAGGCCCTAACAAAACAAGTTGGTACATTGCTGCAAATAGTTAACCATCACTCCATCATCAACGTAGGATCAACGTAGGATCACTATACCATCAGTGAAGGATGTATATACGCTCAACGATAAATTGTTGGTACCATTGAATTTTTCTATTGGAAACTGTCTAAGATTATTTAATGGAACAATAGGTTGATGATTTTTGCCCGCCTGACCATTCAGGCAGGAGCGAGACAAGGCAGAGCCGATAGCCATCGGCTTTGCAGCCATAGTCTAATGCCTAAGGCGAAAAATTCAATCCCGCAATTGCATGCGGAACAGTCAAAAAGCAGCACATATTAGCCATTGAAATTATTTTAGGCAGTTTCTTAGCTATTGTATTCATTTTATTTTTCCCCACGAAACTAAATTCCCTATCTTCCAATTTAACTGATGAACAGTGTTAGTTTGTACAAGTAACACCAACAGTACCTTCCACTGTTCACCGTTGACCTTTCACCAAAATCTACTACATGAGAATTGAAGAAATCAAGATCCTCCGTGGCCCCAATTACTGGAGTGTTAGGCGCAGTAAATTGATCCAGATGAAACTGGACCTGGAAGATTTGGAGCAACGTCCTACCAATAGCATTGACGGGTTCCTTGAAAGATTGGAAGCCAAGTTTCCCACCATGATCGAACACCGTTGCAGTGAATCTGTCCGCGGCGGCTTTTTCATGCGGGTAAAAGAAGGCACCTGGATGGGCCATGTGATTGAGCATATAGCCCTGGAACTGCAGACCCTTGCTGGTATGGACACAGGCTTTGGTAGAACAAGGGGTAGTGGCGAGGAAGGCAAGTATTTTGTGGTGCTCAGTTATATGGAAGAAGATGCAGGTGTATATGCCGCCAAAGCTGCGGTACGCATTGCCCAGGCATTGGTGGATGGAGTGGACTATGATTTAACAGAAGACATTCAGCAGCTCCGTGAAATAAGGGAAGACACCAGGCTTGGCCCCAGCACCGGTTGCATTGTGGATGAAGCTGCCAAACGGGGCATCCCCTTCATACGGTTGAACAAGCACAGCCTCGTACAATTGGGCTATGGTGTGCACCAGAAACGTGTGAGGGCTACCATTGCATCAACAACAGGCAACATTGCTGTGGACATTGCCTGCGATAAGGAGGAAACAAAAAACCTATTGGAAGCTGCAGAGATACCCGTGCCAAGTGGCACTGTAATAAGAAGTGAGGCAGGCTTAAAAGAGGCCGTTGACAAATATGGTTACCCATTGGTCATAAAACCAATAGATGGCAACCATGGCAAGGGCAACACTACCAATATCACCACTTGGGAACAAGCCGTTACGGCCCTGGAATCGGCCCAGCGTTATGGACGCAGTGCCATTGTGGAAAGGTTCATCACGGGCTTTGATTTCAGGATACTGGTCATCAATTATAAGTTCATCTGTGCGGCCCTGCGTACACCTGCTGCTGTAAGAGGCGATGGGGCAAACACGATTCAGTACCTGATTGATGAAGTGAACAAGGACCCCCGCCGCGGCTTTGGACATGAAAAAGTACTGACCCAAATCACTGTTGATGGCAGCACCATGAAAATGCTGGAAGAAGTAGGTTATACATTGGAAACCGTGCCCCCCAAAGGCGAGCTTGTACTGTTGAAAACAACAGCCAACCTCTCCACTGGCGGTACCAGCGAAGATGTAACGGATGAAGTGCACCCGGCCAATATTGTGATGTGTGAACGTATTGCCAAGATCATTGGCCTTGACATCTGTGGCATCGATATCATGGCCAAGGATTTACGTACCCCTGTTTCCGAAAACGGGGGGGCCATACTGGAAGTGAATGCAGCACCGGGTTTCAGGATGCATATTGAACCTGCAGAAGGCCTGCCGAGGAATGTGGCAGAACCGGTAATTGACATGTTGTTCCCCGATAAAAGCAATGGGCGCATACCCATCATTGCCATTACGGGCACCAATGGCAAAACAACCACTACACGGTTAACTGCCCATATTGCCAAAAGTGCCGGCAAGAAAGTAGGCTATACCACCAGTGATGGCGTGTATATCCAGAACCAGTTGCTGATGAAGGGCGACTGCACAGGACCTCTATCTTCCCAATTCGTATTGAAGGACCCAACTGTTGATTTTGCGGTACTGGAATGTGCAAGGGGCGGCATCCTGAAGAATGGGCTGGCATTCCAGCATTGCGATGTGGCCATTGTAACCAATGTAGCGGCAGACCACATGGGGCTTGGTGGCATCAATACCATCGAACAAATGGCCAAGGTAAAGGCCGTTGTTCCTGAAACGGTTTACCCACATGGTTATGCCGTACTGAATGCAGATGATGACCTGGTATATGCCATGAGGGATAATTTGAAATGCAATGTCGCCCTCTTCAGCATGGATGAAAACAATCCACGCATTAAGGAACACTGCAAAGCTGGTGGATTGGCCACCGTTTATGAAAACGGTTACGTCAGTATCCTCAAAGGCACATGGAAGATCCGTGTGGCCAGCGTAAAGGAAATACCATTGACCTTTGAAGGGAAAGCAACACATAATATTTCCAACACCTTACCAAGTGTCATGGCTTCCTACCTCTTCAAATCGATTACCATTGAAGACATTAAAAGTGGCCTATTGACCTTCGTTGCAGGCAGCAATACCACGCCCGGGCGTTTGAACTTCTTCCACTTCAAGCATTTTACTTTCTTGGCAGATTTTGCCCATAACCCGCATGGGTTGAGGTTGCTGGGCGATTTTGTAAGCAAGCTGGACTACAATTACAAAGTAGGTGTCATCAGTGGTACAGGCGACAGGCGTGATGAGGATATCCGTGAACTGGGTGAAATCTCCGCCAAGTATTTTGATGAAATCATTATCCGTTGCGATAAGAACCTCCGAGGCAGAACGGCTGATGAAATTATCGGACTGTTACAGGAAGGCATCAACAAGGTAAACTCCAATATTCCCCAAACGGTTATCGCCAATGAGAACCTTGCATTGGAGCATATTTACAGCAACTACAAACAAGGAGCATTGTACACCATTATGTGCGACGTGGTGGCAGGCGCATTGGACAAGATAAAGGAATTGAAGGACAGGGAAGATAGCGGGAAGTAATGGGGAATCAGTAGTTAGGTATTGGTATAGATGCAATAGTTTTTGATAATGGAAAAGCCTGCTAAAAATTCAGCAGGCTTTTCCATTCTTATACAATCAACTTACTTGGTGGGCGGAGTTGGTCGAGGCTGGTTGCCAGGAGGCTTTGGCCTCAGTTCTGGTTCTGCTTTTTTGAACTGCTCCATTTGTGCCGTGGACAGCACTTTCTTCAATTGTGCATCACGCTTGTCCTTCACTTTGTCCATTTCTTCCTTTGGGGGGCGTTGTCCCTTGTTCTTTTCACGAACAGCATCAGCCTCCTTGTAGAAGCTGAAGAAGGCAGCCTTAAGTTCAGGTTCCTGCTTTGCAGTAATAGTTGTTACATACTTTTTAATGATGGGCAGGTCATGTTCCCATCTTTTCTCCGCTGGCGGCGGCTTGGGTGGACCTTGATTCTCCGGTGGCTGTGCAAGGGTAAACATAGATGATACCATCATCAACATACCCACAATAAGGAATTTCACTTTCATAATTATTTGCTTTGTTCAATAGGACGGGGCAATGAATAAAAACCTTTGCTCCCTTTCGTAAAGAAAACAAAAAGAAATATTAAACAAACAGTAAGCAGATGCAGCCACCCCTTTATTTTTGCAACTAACGATTGTTAACTTAATGGTGAAGTTTACCAATTGGTAAGCCAACAAACCTTTAAATTTTTAAAACTAGTAGAATGGCCGCCAGAACAGATTTATTTACAAGTCCTGATTATTATTTGTTGGATGATTTATTGACGGAAGAACATAAACTGATCCGTGATACAGTCAGGAACTATGTGAAGAAGGAAATTTCGCCCATTATTGAAGACTATGCGCAACGGGCAGAGTTCCCTGAACAGATCGTGAAACAAATGGGCGAACTGGGCTGCTTCGGCCCAACCGTTCCCGAACAGTATGGCGGCGGCGGACTCGATTATATTGCCTATGGGCTGATGATGCAGGAACTGGAACGTGGCGATAGTGGTGTACGCAGCACGGCCAGTGTGCAGGGCAGCTTGGTAATGTTTCCCATTTATCAATACGGCAATGAAGCGCAACGGAATAAATACCTGCCCAAGCTGGCAAGTGGCGAATGGCTCGGTTGCTTTGGCCTTACAGAGCCCAACCACGGCAGTGACCCCAGCAGCATGTTGACCAACATAAAAGATGCAGGGGACCATGTGATACTAAATGGCGCCAAAATGTGGATCAGCAACGCACCCTTTGCACAAGTGGCGGTTGTTTGGGCAAGGAATGAACAGGATGAAATACAGGGTGTTATTGTGGAACGTGGCATGGAAGGCTTCTCCACCCCTACCACACATGGCAAGTGGAGCCTACGAGCTAGTGCCACTGGCGAACTGGTATTCGACAATGTGAAGGTTCCCAAAGAAAACATACTTCCCAATGTAAAAGGATTGAAAGGTCCACTGGGCTGCTTAACAAAAGCCAGGTACGGCATAGCCTGGGGGGCATTGGGTGCAGCCATGGATTGCTACGATACCGCCCTGCGTTATAGCAAGGAACGCGTGCAGTTTGGAAGGCCCATTGGCGGCTTCCAATTGCAGCAAAAAAAGCTGGCAGAAATGGTCACCGAAATCACCAAGGCACAACTATTGGTCTGGCGCTTGGGCGTCCTGATGACCGAAGGAAGGGCCAGCCCCCAACAAGTGAGCATGGCCAAAAGGAACAGTTGTGAAATAGCGGCCAACATTGCAAGGGATGCCCGCCAAATGCTCGGCGGTATGGGCATCACAGGCGAGTACAGCATCATGCGGCACATGATGAACCTGGAAAGCGTAATTACCTATGAAGGTACCCATGATATCCATTTATTGATAACAGGAATGGATGTAACAGGGTTGAATGCATTTAAGTAGCTTTTGAAACACATAGGAACATAGGTATTTTA
This sequence comes from Chitinophagaceae bacterium, assembly GCA_023251255.1. GTDB lineage: Bacteria > Bacteroidota > Bacteroidia > Chitinophagales > Chitinophagaceae > UBA1930. The sequence goes on along the minus strand of JAHEZD010000045.1, from coordinate 39,031 downwards.
GGACACATAGAATTGCTATACAAGCAGGAATATGTGTCCTTTTTAGTTAATTTTACCTTTCAGCCCGTTGTACCTGATCCTATAAATCTTAATCATGATAATTACGAAGAAAATTGTGGATGCACTTACGTATGAAATTATAGGTGCTGCCATTGAAGTACATAAAATACTTGGAGCAGGTCTTTTGGAAAGTGTTTATGAAAAATGCCTAATACAGGAATTAAGTTTGAGGGATTTAAAAATAAAGTCACAACTGTACGTTCCCATCAACTATAAAGGATTAAAAGTTGAAGCAGATTTAAAGTTGGATTTGTTGGTAGAAGATTTAATAGCTGTTGAATTAAAAGCAGTAGAAAAATTTGCAGGTTTACATTTTGCTCAAACTTTAAGTTATATGCAGCTACTTCAAAAACCAAAAGGTGTCCTACTTAATTTTTGTTGCACTAATATTGTAAAAGAAGGGCAGAAAACATTTGTAAATGAATACTATTCTTTATTACCAAATGGATAAAGACTATGTGTCCTTTTCCTAACTATGTCCCTATGTGTTTAAATCCTCTTTATAAATGAAACTCTTCCTCATAGGCATGATGGGCAGTGGCAAAAGCTACTGGGCACAGCGTTTAGCTGACCAGAGCAATATCGACTGGATGGACCTTGATGCCGAAATTGAAAAGGAAACCTTGCAGACCATCGGGGAAATCTTTGAAACAGAAGGTGAAGCATTTTTCAGGAACAAGGAGCGGGATGCACTGCATAACCTATCAGCCTACCAGAACATCATTGTTGCCACAGGCGGCGGCACGCCCTGCTTCCACAACAACATGCAATGGATGAACGAACATGGCACCACTATCTGGATTGATGAACCAGTAGAAATGCTGGTGAAGAGGCTAACACCAGAAAAAGCCCATCGTCCACTAATAAAAAATCTCAACGATGATGAGCTGCATACTTTCCTCTCCAACAAACTAAAAGAAAGGGAACCTTTTTACAACCAAGCAAAATACCGCTTGGGTAGTGAGGCCCTAACCGCTACCAACTTGTTTGAACTATTAAACAGCTAAACCTTTTCAACTTATTCAACAATCAAACATTCAAACACTTGAACATTTTAAACTCCCATACCACCAATTAACAAATTAACCAGTTAACTAATTAACCCTCCCTCCCATGCATAAAACTTATTTAAGAACCGCCGCCTTCCTTGGAGCATTCAGTGTGCTATTGGGTGCATTTGGCGCACATAAGCTAAAGAGCCTAGTAGCAGAAACCGTGGTTACCACTTTTGAAACGGGTGTGCGCTATATGTTCTACCATGTATTTGCCCTGCTGGCTGTTGGCTTGCTGCACCAATACTTTCCCAACAAATTATTGAAGGCCGCAGGTACGTTGTTTATTCTTGGAACCATCTTGTTCAGTGGCTCACTGTTCCTGCTTACCTACAAAGAAGCATTGGTATTGCCCGGTTTCAAATGGGCAGGTCCCATTACGCCCATCGGCGGTGCATGCTTTATTGGCGGGTGGATCTGTTTGGGATTGGGGATTAAGAAATAAAATGGAAAAATATCACTACATACAGTTCTATCAAAAAGAACCAGTTAATCGACCAGGCAATCATAAAAAATTGCTTCGAAAAACACTTTCTTCCATTCTCAGCAAAATAATTCCTATTGCTAATCCGCTTTTTGAAAATCGATTTGAAACAATTAAGACTTGGCTTTTAGAAATTGAAAAAGAGTCTGGGCTTCCAAATAGAGAAATTGGACTCGACCAAAACGGAGATTGTGTTATTATCCTTCCTTTTAAGGATAACTACGGATATTGGATTGATACTGATATGCATTTAAAAAACTTCAAATCGCAATTTGCCGCAACAGAAATAACGAAACTTCTTTTTGAAAGGAAATGGGCTGATTTTAAAGGGTAAATGCCCAAAAAGCCCACCATAGTTATCCACCTACAAGTATTCAGTGCAATCGCTGTCCAAAAGTAATCCACATGCCGGCCATATAAGCCTTTACTGCCTTAGCTTACGATAATTTTGTAGCAATTAGCACTATGGCAAATCGTTTAAAAAAGAAATCACCACCACCGCCAAACCCAGAGCAGCTTACCGAAGACAAGGAAGTGGAAGTGACCGTGACGGAAGTGGTGAAGGATGAACGTACCACAAAGATCCTCGGCTCCGTGAGCCTATTGACCACCATATTCCTATTTGTTGCATTTACCTCCTACCTCTTTACCTGGCAGGAAGACCAGGATAAGGTACACCAGTTCGGTATCAAGATTTTTGCTACCAATGATGTGCAGGTGCATAACCTATTGGGTGTGCTGGGTGCGTATATTGCCCATATTTTTATCTACAAAGGCTTTGGTATAGCCTCCTATCTATTTTGTACGTTCTTCTTTGTATTGGGCGTGAACCTATTGTTTGGTAAGAAGATATTTTCATTGGTAAGGAATGCACGTTACCTGATTATTGGGTTGGTACTCATAAGCATGGCACTCGCTTTCGCCACAACTGCTTCTTCGTTTAGTTGGGGCGGTGCCGTTGGTGAACTGATCAACAACTGGTTCGTGAAATGGATCGGCACGGTTGGTACGGGCGCATTATTGTTCCTGTCCGTATTTGCCTATATTATCTGGCGGTTCAATCCAACATTCAAATGGCCCGAGAAAAAAGTAAGGGCCATTGTTGAACATGCTGAAGAAGATACAGCTTTTGCAAAAGCCCAGGAAGAACAGGCACTGGTAGAACCAGAACTCGAAATGGCAGAAGGTGGCAAACTGTTCATTGATAAGAACCTTGAGGAACCCACCAGCAGCAACAAACTTAAAAACGATGGTATAGGCATAACGGTTATCATGCCAAAAGCCGAAGATGAAATAGCAGATCCATTAACTGAATTCGGCGTGAATGAAAAGGAAGAAGAAGTTGAACAAGCTGAAATGATTGGGGACCTTGAAAACGTTGAACCGATGATTGAAGAGCTTCCCTTGTCCATTAATGAAAAATATGCAAAGAATCCCCCATTGCCTACAGGTCTTGAACTGGAAATAAAACCAGTAATTGATGAGGAAGATGAAGTGGCCATGGAAATAAACGCAACGCCCGATGCCCTACTTGATGAGGAACTGGATGAAATAGAAGATACCAGCGATGAAGAAAAAGAACCGGAAGATACTGCCCTTGAAGTGAGGAGCGATTTATTGGCCACAGTGAACTATGACCCTACCCTTGACTTACGTGATTATAAATATCCCGATATCAGCCTGCTTGAAACACATGGCAGTGAAAAAATTGTGCATGACCCAGCCGAACTGGAAATGAACAAGAACCAGATTATTGCCACCCTCAAGAACTATGATATTGCTATTCAGCGAATTGCAGCAACGGTGGGCCCAACCGTCACGTTATATGAAATTGTACCTGCCCCAGGTGTACGCATCAGCAGGATCAAGAACCTGGAAGATGATATTGCCCTCAGCCTGGCAGCCCTTGGTATCCGTATCATTGCCCCGATTCCAGGTAAAGGAACGGTAGGTATCGAGGTACCCAACGTGAACAAACGTGTGGTAAGCATGAAAACCCTGCTCAGTAGCGACAAATTCCAGAACAACAACTACTCCTTGCCTATTGCCATTGGCAAAAAAATAGACAACGAGAACTTTATTGTGGACCTTGCCGCCATGCCGCACTTGTTGATGGCAGGTGCCACTGGTCAGGGTAAATCTGTGGGACTGAATGCGGTGCTTGTTTCACTGCTCTACAAAAAACACCCTTCCCAATTGAAGTTTGTACTGGTAGATCCCAAGAAAGTGGAACTAAGCCTGTACAGGATCATAGAGAAGCATTTCCTTGCCAAGTTGCCCGGCGAAGAAGAATCCATCATTACCGATACAAAGAAAGTGGTGCATACATTGAATGCGCTTTGCATAGAGATGGACAACCGTTACGACCTGCTGAAAGAAGCTGGCTGCCGCAATATCCGTGAGTACAACGAAAAGTTCACCAATAGGAAACTGAACCCACAAAAAGGCCATCAGTACCTGCCGTTCATTGTTTTGGTAGTGGATGAGTTTGCGGATTTGATCATGACGGCCGGTAAGGAAGTGGAAATGCCCATTGCACGTTTGGCGCAGTTGGCAAGGGCCATTGGTATCCACTTGATTATTGCTACCCAAAGACCTTCGGTAAATATTATCACGGGAACGATCAAAGCCAATTTCCCCGCCCGTATTGCCTTCAAGGTTTCCTCCAAAATAGATAGCCGTACCATTTTGGATACAGGTGGTGCGGAGCAATTGATTGGTAAGGGTGACATGCTCATCAGCTACAACGGTGAGGTAACACGTTTGCAATGTGCATTTGTGGACACACCGGAGGTTGAACATATCTGTGAGTTCATTGGCAATCAACGTGGTTATCCAGATGCCTTCCTCTTACCTGAATATGTGGATGAAAAGGAAGAGGGAGGAAAGGATTTTGATAACACCAACCGCGACCCCTTATTTGGTGATGCAGCCAAATTGATTGTGCAGAACCAAATAGGTTCCACTTCATTGATACAACGTAGGATGAAATTGGGATACAATAGGGCCGGACGCCTAATGGACCAGTTGGAGGGCGCCGGAATAGTGGGGCCCAACCTTGGTAGCAAGGCAAGGGAAGTGCGTTTCAAGTCCGAAATGGAACTACAGGAATACTTGGACACCATGGGCAATTGATAACCTTTCAACCCTTAAAATAGTCTTCTTTACCTTTTATTTAGCTTAAACGTAACGGCGTGGTCATTGTCCTAATGCCCTGCAACTTATATTTGCCACCGTAAAAAAAGAACATGAAGAAGATTTATTTGTTAGCGATTGCCCCGATTTTGTTTGTGAACCTATTATTTGCCCAAAATGACCCCAATGCAAAGAAAGTGCTGGATGGCGTTAGTGCAAAAGTAAAATCCTTCAAGGCCATCACTGGAAGTTTCACCATCAAATCAATCACTAGCAAGGGACAGCCAAACGGTACAAAAACTGGCAGTATTTCCATTAAGGGTTCAAAATATGTGCTGAAACAGGGCAAAACGGAGGTTATCTGCGATGGCACAAAAACATATAGCTATGACGGCAGCAAAACAGTTACCGTAGCAGAAGCAGAAGAAAGCAGCAAGAGCCTCACCCCACAAAAAATACTCTCCGGCTCCTACGATAAGGAATTCACCTACAAGCTTATTTCCTCTGCTGGAGCCTTCAATGAAATAGAATTGAAGCCCATTGATTCAAGGAAGAATTTCCAGAAAGTAACTATCTACGTTGACAAGGCCAAGAACGTTATCACCAAGGCAAAAGTGCTGGACAAAAGCAACAATACACTGGAGTTCACCTTTACCAATCTAAATACCAATGCCACCATTGCAGACAATATGTTCGTGTTCAACAAGAGCAAGTACCCTAAGGATGTGGAAGTGCTGGATTAAGGAACAGAAAAATATATAGAACAGGAATGCCACATGGATAATGTGGCATTCCTGTTTAAGTCCGTCAGCAATAGAGTATGAACGGGCCATGTTCCTGTTCTTCGCAGAATAATGCCATTAGGCTTGTTAACGTTCATCAAAAAACAGCTTTGCCATTTCCCCTAATGGTTACATTTGGAACAAACATATTCCCATGAAGAAAATGCTTTTGCTCTGCGCCTTATCCAGCAGCCTTCTTTTAACTGCACAGGACAGAAAGGGTTTCAAGTACATTGATAAGTCCAATATGGACTTATCAATAAAGCCGGGTGACAATTTTTACCAGTATGCAAATGGCAATTGGATAAGGAACAATCCTGTCCCTGCTTCCAAAACACGTTGGGGCAGTTTTGATATGCTCCGTGAAGAGAGCAGCAAACGCCTGCAGTTCCTTCTGGAAGAGGCAGCAAAGAACACCAGCAAGGACCGTAAAACACAAATGATTGGCGATTTCTATACAAGTGGCATGGACAGTGCAACCATAGAAGCAAAGGGTTCATTGCCCATTCAATTTGACCTGGACCAGATAAGTGCCATAACCAATTTGCAGGACCTATTGAAGATAGCTGCCATCTTAAGAACAACAGGCATTGGAGGGGGCTTGTTCACCATGTTTGTGGGGCCAGATAGGAAAAATGTTTCCAAATACATTCCTTCCATTGGCCAAGGAGGTACCTCATTGCCAGATAGGGACTACTATTTAAAGGATGATGCAAGGAGCATCAAGATCCGTGAAGCATATACACTGCAACTGCAAAAGATGTTCCGTCTTGTTGGCGAGGATTCCGCCACTGCTGTTGCAAGTGCAGCGTCTGTGCTGAAGATTGAAACTGAACTTGCCAAAGCACAATACAGCCGTGTGGAAATGCGTGACCCATACAAGACCTATAACAAATTTGCCATTGCAGGTTTAACTGCGCTAACCCCGTCTATCAACTGGCAGCAGCAACTGCAACTAATGAAAGTGCAGGGTGCAGACAGCATCCTAGTGAGCAACCCTTCTTTCCTAAAAAGAATGGAAACCTTATTGAAGGAATACCCCTTAAACGATTGGAAGACCTACCTGCGTTGGAATATCATCCGTTCTGCCGCCCCTTATTTAAGCAATGCTTTTGTGAAGGCAGATTTTGAATTGACCCGTGTTCAAACAGGACAGAAGGAACAAACACCACGTTGGCAAAGAATGAGTGCCTTGATTGACAGGACACTTGGCGATTTGATTGGCCAATTGTACGTGGAAAAATACTTCAAGCCCGAAGCAAAAGTGCGCATGCTGGAACTGGTGAACAACCTGCAAGCAACATTTGGTGAAAGAATAAAGAAGCTAGACTGGATGAGTGATGAAACCAAGCCAAAGGCCTTGGAGAAATTGAATGCCTTTGCCAAGAAGATAGCATACCCAGATAAATGGAAAACTTATGATGGGGTTAATATTAACAAGAATGATTTCATGTCAAACGTACGCAGTGTGAATGTTTGGAGCTATAACTACATGGTAAGCAGGATGGGCAAACCAGTTGACAGGACCGAAATGGGCATGACACCCCCAACCATCAATGCCTCTTACAGCCCCTCCAATAATGACCTCACTTTCCCTGCTGGTATACTGCAATTCCCCTTCTTTGATTTTGGTGCTGATGACGCAGTCAACTATGGCGGCATTGGTGCAACCATTGGCCATGAGATGACCCACGGTTTTGACGATCAGGGCAGGCAATTTGATGCAAGTGGCAACCTCCGCGATTGGTGGGCCAAGGAAGACGGTGAAAAGTTCAAAACAAAAGCCAATGAAGTAGTGGAGCAGTACAACAAGTTTACGGTATTGGATACCATTCACGTAAACGGTAAGTTGACATTGGGTGAAAACCTCGCCGATCTTGGCGGACTGAACATTGCTTATGAAGCATTTACCAAAACAAAGGAATTCAAGGAAAACAAAAAGATTGATGGGCTTACGCCTACACAACGCTTTTTCCTGAGTTGGGCCCAGGTTTGGCGTAGCAATATCCTGCCAGACAATGCTGCACAGTTAATATTGACAGACCCGCACAGCCCTGGCGAAGCAAGGGGCAATGGACCGGTGGTAAACATGGATGCCTGGTACAAAGCATTTAATGTGAAACCAGGAGATAAAATGTACAAGAAGCCAAGCGATAGAACAAAGATCTGGTAGCTTCCAAGAAAAAGGTGGTGCAAATAAAGCACCGCCTTTTTTTATGCAGCCACATTCCATTGTTTACATTTGCTTCATGGGCGAATATTCTTTAGGCGATGCACTCAAAGGCTTTATCAATAAAAGCAGGTTACGCAATGGCATACGTGCCGTGCAGATTGAAGAAGTATGGGAACAATTAATGGGAAAAACCATTGCCAAGTACACAGAGAAGATTGAAATCATCAACCAGACACTGTTCATCCGGACAAATGTTGGTCCTTTGAAGAATGAACTGCAGTTCCAGAAGGCACAAATCATTCAACGCGTAAATGAGGCTTTTGGGGAGAAGGTAATTTCACAAGTAGTAATCCAATAAATCAATCCTCATTCCTGCCCCAAATGCGAAAGAATTCTTTCTTGATCTTTTTCAGAACCTACTTCACGGAGGATATCATGCATGGTAATGACGCCCTTAAATTCACTTTCATTAAACACTGGTAAGTAACGGGTACTGAAGGTATTCATGAAGATAAGGCAGCGGTTACTTGAATCTTCATTGTTTATAATTGGATAATCGCTGACCATAATGTCCCTTACCTTGGTAGCATCAGAGCTTCTGCCTAACAAAGCGACTTTATGCGCATAATCTTTTTCACTGATAATTCCAACATAACTGCCTCTTTCTAGAACAATTGCGTAACTAAGGTTTTCCCGTTTCATGACCACAAGTGCTTCAAACACTTTAGCATCTGCATCAACAATATTTAAATAAGGGGTTTTACTAGCAAGTATTTGTTTAACTAATTTCATGTGCGTTTGGTTTTGATTGAATGTAAGAATGCAAAAGTGCCAAAACTGCTTTTTGGCATTAGTGACACTACTCATACTGGTAAATGACATAAGTCAGTCAGTTCATTACCATGCGAAGAAAATAACACAAGCAAATAAATTGATGGCAGTTCTTGAATGGGGGGAACCGCCCCGCTAACTGGCTTTAAAAGGACCTGCAGCGCAATAGGAACCGATGGGAATAGCAAACCAGTAACCCAAACTTACTTTACTAGTTTTTTTTTATCCTTGGGTCCACAATGCCGTACAATAAATCGGCCAGGATATTTACAATGATGAAAAAAGTAGCAGTAATTAGCACACTGCCCATGACGATGGGAAAGTCCAATTTCTCCAAAGCATCAACCGTTATCTTGCCAATGCCGTTCCAACCAAAAATGTATTCCACGAAGAAAGCACCTGCAAGCAGTTCTGCAAACCAGCCTGTGATGGCCGTAATGACTGGGTTCAAAGCATTGCGTAGCGCATGTTTGAAGATGACCGTTCTTTTGCTGAGGCCCTTTGCATAAGCCGTTCTGATATAATCCTGGTCAAGTACGTCCAGCATGGAACTTCTGGTAAGCTGTGTAATGATGGCCATTGGGCGAATGCCCAATGTTATGGCGGGGAGTATCAAATTCCTAAGTTGCAACTCCTTGCCATTGAAGGCATCAATATCGTACAAACTGCCTGTTAAATGCAGTCCAGTGTAACCACTTAGAACAAAGCCAAATAAATAGGCCAGCACAATGCCCATAAAAAATGACGGCGCCGAAATGCCCAGCACACTTGCGAAAATAGAACCAGTATCCATCCATGTATTCTGTTTGACTGCTGCAAGGATACCCAGTAGAATCCCAATAACAATGGCCACGAGCATGGCAGCAGTGGCTAATAAAATAGTCCTTGGCAGCGCATCCATCAATACTTCACTTACATTTTTTTTTGTTTGGTAGCTACGGCGTAGATAAGGAACCTTAAGACCAACATTGCCAATAAAAATGCCTGACAATTGTTTCTGTTGCCTATCTTCTTTTGAATGGATGGCAATGGGACTGATATCATTCACGTACAAAAGGAACTGTTTCCATTTTGGCTGGTCCAGTGCCAGTTCCTTCCGGATATTCTGGATAGTCGTTTTATCGCCTGTTTGGCCAAGCACCAATCTTGCAGGGTCACCAAACCCCTGAAATAGGAAGAACACAATCACCACCACCCCTGCTAGAACAAGCAGGCCATAAAGCAGTTTCTTGGTGATGAATGAAAGCAAGTTAATTGATTAACTGGTTTATTGGTATTGTGCAATAAGTCTAATTAATATTTCTCTGTTAAGATACCATCTTCCTGAAAAAAATGAATCAGCATTACCTGTTTTAGTGCCTCATTCTATTTTATTTGCATCAATAGTTTATTGCCATTGACATAACTGTACTTGCCAATAATATTCGCTTGCTGCATATAGAAATAAGTTGGGTTGACTCTTGCTGCAGTTTTTATAACGGTTGCATCACATTTTAAAATATCAATATTGCTAAACAGGCTTATTGCTTTTCCTGCATCAGCAGTAACCAAGAACAGGGGAATGTTCTTCTGTTTCAACACAATTCTTGCCTTTTCAAAATCATCCTTCCATTTGTCCAATGTTGTAAAATCCTTTACAAACAACATGACATACTTCCCAGTCTGGTTCAGTACGGCTTGGGTTGTATCAGTCCCGGCCATCGTAACCAAGGAAAAATCTACAATCTTCGGCAGCCCGGTTCCTTTCTTAATGACCTTATCATAGCGGTCCACATATTCATAAGTAGAATCTTCCATGACATTTGTTGGCACACTATCTTGAAATTCCACTTGCTTTCCATCTTTCTTGTACTTGAATGTCATGGCAATAATATCAGGCTGTGCATCAGGTGGCAGCTTCATACCTTCAATAATGTTCTTCCCTTTTGCATAAGGCAGGCAATCCAGTATGGGCAAATATTTCAACACATACCATTGCAGGAGAACAATGGAGAAAAAAGAAACAACAATCACGGATAAAGAGACCTTTGAAGATAAAAGCCCTTTCATTTTACTGGCATTGAACAGCAGCAATATAATCATCAATAGCAACACCACATCCTTTGTGAATGTCTGGATGGGCGTTAATGGTACACAATCGCCAAAGCAACCACATGCATGTATCTTCCCCGAAAACAGCACATAGCTTGTCAAGAAAGTAAAGAATACAATTAGTACCAGCAGCAACCAACTTACACGCTTCATTTGCCAGCCCACAATCACTGCCACACCAGCTACCACTTCCAATAAGTTCATGCCCAATGAAAGGGCCAGTGTATAATCGTGAAAGCCCTTCAGGTGCCATGCTTCAAAAAATTCCTGCATCTTGTAGCTAAGGCCTAGTGGGTCATTTGCCTTTATCAATCCGGAAAAGATAAATAGCAAGCCAACAAGCCAACGGAAAATAGTTAGTAGCTTCTTGTTCATAGTCAATAGTTCATGGTATGCATTATCAAATTATCGCACCATTAATCAATTTAATGCTTCCCTTCTTCCATTAATACCAAAGCAAAAACACTGTAGTTCAGTATGTCCACATAATTGGCATCGATGCCTTCGCTAATCAATGTCTTACCATCATTGGCCAGGATCTGTTTGATGCGTTGCAGCTTCATCAAGATCAAATCAGCGAAGCTTTCTTGGCTCATGTCGCGCCAAGCTTCACCATAATCATGGTTCTTCTCCAACATGGTATCCTTGCAGAACTTCACATATTTTTCATACAATCCGTTTACTTGTTCTACTGGCAGTTCATCAATTTGAGGATTATTCAGCTCCAACTGTATCAAGCCAATTACGGCGTAGTTGACTATGCCCTTGAACTCGCTGGTTATATCATCGTCAACCATTTGTGTCTTCTTGTCCTGGATGGTCCTTATGCGTAAGGCTTTGATAAAAATCTGGTCCACTACGCTAATGGGCCTCAGTACACGCCAAGCGGTGCCATAATCCTTTGTTTTCTTGATAAAAATATCCTTGCAGTTTTTTATGGCTTCGTCGTATTGCGTATTTGTATTGCTCATAATCGTTTTCTTTTTTGTAGGGAACAGTAGACCGTCTATTAAGTTCCAGTTACAGGCTAATGCAGCAGGGAACCTACTCGGCTTTGTAGAAACATGGAACAGCAGCCCTGCTTCTTTCCTTACCTACAACCTAGTTTCTTATCCCTTACTTTTGAACTCTTGCAATATACTTTAAAACGATGTTTACACTCAACTGCAAAGGAAAATTATTGACCATCGATAAGCCCATTGTGATGGGCATTATCAATACTACGCCAGACTCATTTTTCCAAGACAGCCGTCAGGCAACAGTTGATGCGGCCCTGAAGAAAGCTGGACAAATGTTGGGTGAAGGTGCTACTCTCCTTGACATTGGGGGCCAAAGCACAAGGCCGGGCAGTGAACAAATTGGTCCGGAGGAAGAATTGAAACGTGTGCTGCCTGTTATTGAAGCCATCCACCAGCAATTTCGTGATGCCGTTATTTCCATAGATACTTATCACGCACAGGTAGCCAATCAGGCAGTTGAAGCGGGAGCGTCCATCATCAATGACATTAGTGGGGGTGTATTGGACAAAAACATGTTTTCCACTGTTGCGTCATTGCATGTACCCTATATCTGCATGCACACAAAGGGTACGCCAGCAACCATGCAACAGGAAGCTATCTATGAAAACGTAACCAAGGAAGTGCTGGATTTTTTTATCCATCAAATAGAAACATGCAGGCTTGCCGGTATCAATGATGTTATTGTAGACGTTGGCTTCGGCTTTGCCAAAACTATTGCACACAACTTTCAGCTACTAAAAGAACTGGCTGTTTTCAGTATGCTACAGAAGCCTTTATTGGTAGGCCTATCAAGGAAGTCTACTATTTACAGAACATTGGGCATTGTTGCCGAGGATGCATTGAACGGTACAACCGTTTTAAATACCATTGGTCTATTGAATGGAGCAAATATCCTGCGTGTACATGATGTGAAGGAAGCCGTGGAATGCATAAAGCTGGTGGAGGAAATGAGAAGTATATAGAGTAAATATATAGAGAGAGAGGTTTAAAGTAAAAGGTCCGACTTTGTAGTCAGACCTTTTGCTTTAAACATTTTATATACTTCTGCGGCGGCGCAACTTCTTCTAACTATTTATGCTCCTGAACAGGTTGGCCATGTTGAGGAGGAACAGGCATTGGTTTAGGTGGTGCAGGGACTGAAATATCCACTACTTCAATATCAAATACCAACGTGGCATAAGGAGGAATGGCTGGCTGGGAGCCTTGTGGTCCATAGGCTAAGCTGAAAGGAACAATCATTTTACCCTTGCTGCCCTTTGCAAAGTATTTCAGGCCTTCTTCCCAACCGGGAATCACACCATGTGTACCCAATACCACTGGAATCGGTTCCTTATGTCTTGCATCGGCATCCATATTTTTATCAAACACAGTACCGTCCAACGTATAACCTCTATACATTACGGATACCTGCTTGCCAGAATCGGCCTTTGCTCCTGTTCCTTCTTTTTCAATTACCACATAAACACCACTTGGCGATTTAACAGTGGTTAGCTTGTGGTCAGCTATATATTTCTCTATGTTCTTTGCTTCCTTGGCAATTTCGCCTGCGGATTCCTTGGCAATTTTGGCATTCTGCTTTTCCTGTGCAGCTTTTGATTCTTTTTCATAATCCGCCTGTGCTTCCTTATCACTTGCAAAGATGTTCAGCACTTCTAGCTTACCATTAATGGTGCCACCCCTTTTGAACTGTTTATCATAGCCCGGTATCATATTTATCTTTACCAAGGTATCCACACTCAATACAAACTGGAGTTTGTCGCCTTTGCCCAATTTGGTAATTACTTCTGTGAAATAGTGCTTCGGCATCCTTGCGGTATCTACCACAATAAAACCCGGCATTCCATTGTAGGTGGAATTCAAGACGGTGTCCTTGCCAGCTATCTTCAATTCCAAGTTAAATTTAACCACATTGCCCTGCTTGGCTTTTTCCTTGCTTCCAGCAGAAGTAATCTTGTACGACATACCGGATTTTGTTTTTTCAAACTTGTTGCAGCTTGCGAATAATAAAACCGAAGCCGCAAGAATGGTTGTGAGGATTCTCATTTTCTGTTTTTATTGTAATTGTGATTCGTATTGTTTAATAACCTGTTTAAACTTGTTAACTGTTGTTTCAATATTGTCGCTGCTCCTGCCTCCTGCTGCATTGGCATGACCGCCCCCTTCAAAATGTGTGCGGGCAAATGTATTCACATCAAAGCTACCTTTACTGCGAAAGCTCCATTTTCTTTCCTCATCCCTGTCAATAACTATTGCACCAAGTTTCATTCCTTGAATGGTGAGCAGGTAGTTCACCAGCCCTTCCGTATCACCTGTTTTAATATTGTACTTTACCAGATCTGCTTTGGGGATGTACATCAGTGCCGTGTTGTATTCATATAGTACTTCCATCCTGTTGCTCAGGGCATGACCAATGAAACGCAGCCTATCTTCCAAGAAATTATCATAGATATTGTCATGGATAGGTGTGTGTTGCAGGCCAAGTTCCTTTAAATGTGCAATCATTTTATGTACCGATGCTGTAGTAGATGGGAAGCGGAACGAACCTGTATCTGTCATAACCCCTGTGTACAAACAGGTAGCCACATCCAGACTGATTTTATCTGGATGGTGGCTCTCCACTATGAAGTCATACACCATTTCACAAGTGGAACTTTTGTAAGTGTTACTGATGCCATAAGTAAACGCTTCTTCCTGAGGCTGTTGGTGATGGTCTATTAGAATTTTGGTACAATTGGCCGCCGCTAGGTACTGCTCCATGTGCTTGGTCCGGTGCAGGATATTGAAATCCAAGCAGAAAATAATTTCAGCTTCGTTGATAATGGCAATCGATTTGTCCCTGAAACGTTCAAAATCAATGACATTCTTTATACCAGGCATCCAGTCCAGGAAATCTGCCCAGTTTGTAGGCGATATGACAGTAACTGAATGACCTAACTGCACAAGAAAATGGTAAAGCCCCAAAGATGAGCCCATTGCGTCACCATCTGGTTTCTGATGTGAGGTGATGACCACTTTTTTAGGAATATCAAGCTGGGGATAAAATTCTTGTATCTGCTGCATAAACGGCGGCAAAAATAGAGGAATTAAGGTTTGGAGGGATAAAATTAATACGGGCAGGAATTGAGCCCCTAGATGGCCGTGATTGTTTCAATTGCTCTTTTTCCCCACAACATGCCCACCTGCCCCCATTATTTTTGTTCATTCATGCATTACGTATGGGAAAATACCTCCAAAAGGATGTTTAATGGTGGCCCGGCAAATGTTTGGGCTGGCTTTTGCCGCAATTATTTGCTCGACTATTGTTCTGTAACCATTCGGCGGAGGTTCTATTATGTTCGACTACATTCGGCAGTTGTTCGATGTATTCGATTATAAGGAAAGGCAAACTTAATATTGCCCATTCCCCATCCTTATTATATTTGAGCAATAACGATCCTTTACGGCTATGAGCAAAAAGCAGTTCATTCAACGGGACATCAGTTGGCTAAGTTTCAATGCAAGGGTACTTCAGGAAGCCAATGACCCCAATGTCTCACTTCAGCAACGCATACGTTTCCTCGGCATTTTCTCCAATAATATGGATGAATTTTTCAGGGTACGTGTAGCTACCCTGAAACGCATGATTGAATTTGCAGAGAAAAGGAAGAAGCTGAACATGCACATGGAAGAAGACCCCCAAAAAGTGCTGGATGAAATACAGACGGTTGTGCTGCAGCAACAGAATGAATTTGACAGGATATGGAAGGGCATATTGCTGGAACTGAAGAAAGAAAAAATAATACTGGTAGATGAGAAACACCTGAGCAGGGAACAGCAGAAATTCGTGACCACTTATTTTGATGAACAGGTACGCAGCAATGTGATCCCTTTGATGATTGAAAGCCTTCCGCAACTTCCCTACCTCAGGGACAAGAGCATTTACCTGGGCGTAGTGATGAGCAAGAAACATAGTGCCTATAAACAGAAATATGCACTGATAGAAATACCCGTAAGTGCTGTGGGCAGGTTTGTGCTGCTGCCCAGTAAGGAAAACGAGCACCATATTATATTGTTGGAAGACATCGTACGGTTCAACCTGCCGGCCATTTTCTCCTATTTTGACTATGATGCTTTTGAGGCACATATTTTCAAGGTAACCAAGGATGCTGAAATAGACCTCGACAGTGATGTAAGCACCAGTTTTGTGCAGAAAATGGAGAAGGGCCTGAAGAGCAGGCGCAAGGGCAAGCCTGTTCGTTTCGTATATGACAAGGAGATGGATGCTGGCCTTCTGGAACATTTGATCCGTAGGCTGAACCTCAGCCGGAAGAGCAATATCATACCCGGTGGCAGGATACATAATTATCGGCACTTCATGGATTTCCCAGATGTGTTCAGTACCAAGAGTGCAAGGCGTGCTCCTTTTACACATCCTGACCTGCAAGGTACGGCAAGGGTGACCGATGTTATTGTAAAGAAGGACGTGATGCTGCATTTCCCCTACCATTCTTTTAATACGCTGATAGACCTGCTGCGTGAAGCAGCGATGGACCCTGATGTGGTTTCCATCAAGATAACGGCTTACCGGTTAGCTGAAAAGTCCAAAGTAATCAACGCTTTGATCAATGCGGCCCGTAATGGCAAACAGGTAATCGTGATGCTGGAATTGAAAGCCCGGTTTGATGAGGAAGCCAATTTGGAATGGAAGGAAATACTGGAAGAGGAAGGTGTACAGGTGCTATTGGGCGTTCCCCAAATAAAGGTGCACGCTAAGATATGCGTAATCAAGAAACGGGTACACAATAAGACCGTTCAGTATGGCTTTGTGAGTACAGGCAACCTGAATGAGAAAACGGCAAAGGTTTATGGTGACCATTGTTTGCTTACCGCAAACAGGAATGTCATGGCCGATATTAACCGCATTTTCAATTACCTTATTAATTGGAAAACAGGTACTGGTTTCTTGACGCAGTGCAAGACATTATTGGTTTGCCCCAATACCATGCGCAAGCAAATTGAAGCCAATATTAACCGCGAAATCAAACATGTCAAGGCAAAAAAAGCTGCGGCCATTACCGTTAAGGTAAATTCCCTGAGCGATGCCATGTTGATCAATAAGCTATATGAAGCGGCACTGGCGGGTGTGGAAATAAAACTGATTGTGCGTGGCATTTTTTGTGCTTTGATGGAGAACAAGAAGTTCAAGGTTCCAGTCCAATCAATCAGCATCGTGGACGAATATTTGGAACATGCCAGGGTAATGATCTTCCATAATGCAGGCAATGAAAAAATCTATATCTCTTCAGCCGATTGGATGGTAAGGAACCTGGACCACCGGGTTGAAGCTGCAATCCCCATCATCAACAAAAAGATAGGCGAGGAACTGAAGGATATTATCCACATTCAATTAAGGGACAACGTTAAGGCAAGGTTGTTGGACAATGAACTGTCCAATAACTATGTACCTTCCGCCGGTAAAAAGAAAGTGCGGTCACAAATAGAAACTTACCAGTACCTGCACCAAAACACGTTGAAGCAAAGTAATGAAACTAGCAGCCATTGATATAGGTAGCAACGCAGCAAGATTATTGATAGCCGATGTGGTCAATGATAAGGAAGGCAAGCCGCAATTCAATAAACTGAACCTGGTGCGTGTGCCATTGAGGCTAGGGTTCGATGTGTTTGAATATGGCGAGATATCCAAAGCCAAACGGGGCATGGTGATACAGACCATGAAAGCTTACAGCCATTTAATGAAGGCCTATGATGTGCAGCATATAAAGGCCTGTGCCACAAGTGCCATGCGGGATGCGGCCAATAGTACCGACCTCATCCGGAAGGTTAAATTGGAAACAGGCATCGAAATAGAAGTGATTACTGGTGATGCAGAGGCTTCCTATATTTACGAGAACCATATTGCCGAAAACTTGGACAAGGCCCACTCCTATTTGTACATTGATGTGGGCGGAGGCAGCACGGAACTCACCTTCTTTTCTGATGGCAAATTAAAGTACAAGGAATCCTTCAATATAGGGACCATCCGTTTATTAAAAGATATGGTTACGGAAAAGAACTGGGACGAGATGAAGGAGCATTTGAAGACCAATACCAAAAGTTCCCTTCCCATGATTGCTATTGGTAGTGGTGGCAATATCAATAAGGTTTTCTCCATTAGCAAAAAGAAGGAAGGAAAACCCTTGAGCCTCGATTTGCTGAAGGACTACTACAAAGAGCTTTCGGCAGTTTCGTTGGAAGAAAGGATAAAGACCTATAAGCTTAGGGAGGACCGTGCAGATGTGATTGTTCCTGCACTGCAGATATACATCAATGTAATGCGCTGGGCAGATATACCAGAAATCTATGTACCCAAAATTGGATTAGCGGACGGGTTAATTCAAAGTTTATATAATCAGGTTAAATAGTCAAGCTGTAACGTAAGCCGTTGATGTGACTAAAACAGCAACATTTCATCTTCTTGTTCCCCATCAGCAAAAGTCCCAGCTAGTTTCCCCTCCAAAATGAACTTGATGCCATTAGACTCCTGATGCATAACTAAGGAGCGGGTACCGTGTTGAAAAGGGGTCAATTGGTTTGGATGTTGTCGGAAAAAAAATTGGCACAAAAATGAACTTGTTTTTATAAATGATGCAAAAACTCAACCAAGCTAGGCAGGTTCGTCTATTTTTTACACCATCTGAACAATATGCTATGCCTGTATCAGCGAAGAACCTTTCTTGGGAGCTGTAGCTGATGGACTTGATTTTGCTTGTTGTGCCATCTGACCAAGAAGTGGCATATAATCCCATTCACCAAACATCGCTATTTTCTCCTTAAAATAGAACCAGTTTTCCTTTACCTTGCACCGCACATTTGAATATGTTTTATTCTAACGCAGAGCCATATTCAGTTAACCTCAAAAACTATTCAAATGTCAGTCCACACCGAAACAAAAAAAGTTACCACACATACCCTGCAGAGGATGAAAGCCAATGGGGAGAAAATTTCCATGCTCACAGCATACGATTTCTCCTTTGCAAAGATTATTGATGGTGCCGGTATCGATGTGATACTGGTTGGCGACAGTGCCAGCAATGTTATGGCAGGCCATGAAACAACACTGCCCATTACCTTGGAACAGATGATCTACCATGCACAATCTGTCATTAGGGGCACCAATAGATGCTTTGTAGTAGTAGACCTGCCCTTTGGAACCTATCAGAGTAACAGCGAAGTCGCCTTGGCTTCAGCCATTAGGATCATGAAGGAAACAGGTGGCCATTCCATTAAACTGGAAGGTGGCGAAGAAGTGATTGACAGCATCAAGAAGATTGTGGGTGCCGGCATACCTGTAATGGGGCATTTAGGACTGACGCCACAAAGTATTTACAAGTTTGGCACTTATTCCGTACGAGCAAAAGAAGAAGCAGAAGCCGATAAATTAAGAAGGGATATTAAACTGCTGGAAGAAGCTGGCTGCTTTGCAGTGGTACTGGAAAAAATTCCAGCAATTCTTGCAAAAGAAGTTACCCAGAGCGTACAGATACCAACTATTGGCATCGGTGCCGGCGGAGACTGTGATGGGCAAGTGCTGGTGATGCATGACATGCTGGGAATTAATACTGAATTCAAGCCTCGGTTCCTGCGGCAGTATGCCAATATCCATCAATTGGCGACCGATGCGGTAAGTGCGTATATCAAAGATGTAAAAGAAAAAAGCTTTCCCAATGAACAGGAGAGTTATTGACAACACCTGGCTTTGTTCCCAGATCATTATTTTTGCTGCATGATATACAGAAGCAGGGCCCCTTTAAGAATTGGACTGGCTGGCGGTGGCACAGATGTTAGCCCCTATAGTGACGAGTTTGGGGGAGCCATTCTCAATGCGACCATTTCATTAAGCGCCTATGCATCGATAGAAACCATACCCGAGGACAAAATTATCCTCCAAGCACTCGATAGAAAGGAGGAGCAGGTTTTTGATTGGGCCAAGAAGCTCCCCATTGATGGCACATTGGATTTATTGAAAGGGGCTTATAACCGGATACAGCAGGATTATGGCATTCCCCAAAAAGGTTTACGCCTCTCCACTTTTGTTGATGCCCCTGCAGGTAGTGGGCTTGGCACTTCCTCCACATTAATGGTTGCTATCATTGGCGCTTTTGTGGAAATGCTAAAACTTCCGCTGGGCGATTATGATATAGCACATTATGCTTTTGAAATTGAAAGAAAGGACCTGCAATTGGCGGGTGGCAAACAGGACCAATATGCGGCCACTTTTGGTGGGGTGAACTTCATGGAGTTTTATGATAACGATAAAGTGATTGTGAACCCCTTGCGCATACGCCAAGAATACATCAGCGAACTGGAAAACAACCTTGTTCTCTATTTCACGGCTACAAGCCGCGAATCTGCTACCATTATCAAGGAGCAGCAAAAAAATGTGACCGATAAAAACGAAAAGAGCATTGAAGCCATGCACCAATTGAAGGAGCAATCCAAGATGATGAAAGAAGCGCTGCTACGTGGAAGGCTGCATGAAATTGGCGAGATACTTGATTATGGCTTTCAACAAAAAAGGAAGATGGCACACAATATTTCCAATAATTCTATTGAGGACATCTATGAAGCAGCCAAAATTGCTGGCGCAAGTGGGGGCAAAATCAGTGGTGCAGGCGGTGGTGGTTTCATGATATTTTACTGCCCCAGCAACACAAGGTACAAAGTGATAGATATTTTGAATACTTTCGGCGGCCTTACTAGACCCTACCAGTTTACACAGCACGGCTTAATTACTTGGACAACACAATAATAAAATATGAAATCAAAAGTAGAACATATCATATCGGCTTCCATTGGAGTGAAGCAAAACATACTCTCTGATGAAACAATAAAACAAACTGTTATCTCCTGTGTGGAGGTAATTGCTGCTGCTTTCAGAAATGGCAATAAAGTTCTTTTTGCCGGCAATGGTGGTAGTGCTGCTGATGCACAACATCTGGCTGCGGAATTCAGTGGCCGTTTTTACAAGGACCGAAAAGCCCTGCCTGCGGAGGCTTTACATTGCAATACTTCGTACTTGACTGCAGTTGCCAATGATTACAGTTATGATGTGATTTATGCAAGGTTGCTTGACGGCATTGGTATAAGCGGAGATGTAATCATCGGCTTGAGTACGAGCGGCAATAGCACCAATATTTTAAAGGCTTTTGAGGTGGCCAAAGAAAAGGGCATCATTACCATTGGCTTTACTGGTACAACTGGCGGTAAAATGAAGGATTCCAGTAATTACCTGATCAATGTTCCATCAACCGTTACGCCAAGAATCCAAGAAAGCCATATTATGCTTGGCCATATCATTTGCGAACTGGTAGAAGAAGCTTTGTTTTAAAATATTTTCAACGGAACTATGCTATTTCGCAGCCTACGAATTAGAACAAACCCTACAAATTTTATTCAATCAATCGATGCTTGATTTACAGCAAATAGATACATCCTGGACCCTTTTCCTGGACCGTGATGGCGTTATCAATCACGAAAAAAAGATGGACTATATCCTGCATTGGAGCGAGTTCAAATTTTATGATGGCGTGAAAGAGGCATTGGAGATACTGAACCAGCAATTTGGTACTATTGTAGTGGTGACCAATCAAAAAGGTGTAGGCAAACAATTAATGACACTGGATGACCTGAACCATATCCATTACAATATGCTTGCTGAGATTGAGGCCGCTAATGGCCGTATTGACAAAATCTATTTCTGCACGGACCTTGAAGATACTTCCCCCAATAGGAAACCAAACCATGGTATGGCACTGCAGGCAAAAGCAGATTTTGAAGCTATCAATTTTGGCAGGAGTATTATGGTGGGCAATAAATTAAGTGATATGAACTTTGGCCGCAATGCGGGTATGCAGACAGTTTTCCTTGCTACCACCAATCCAGAAACCGGGTTCCCGCACCCAGCCATTGACCTCAGGTTCAATAGTTTGATTGAATTTGCCAAGGCGTTACCTGCTTAATAAAAGCCTAAATTTCATTTCTTGCCCCAGCTTTTACCTTCATCAGGCTACAAGTTTGTATTTTTAGTTGCAATAAATCTTGTATGAAAATCATAGCCCTCATTTTTTTTGCCTGTACAGCATATATGTCGCATGCCCAGAAAATAGCTCCTGAACAATTGAGGCAATTACAGCAAACAGAAAATGAGATGAGGGTAAATTCCCTCAAAATGGTCCAGGATCCAGATGTAATCGACCGTTACCGGGCGGATAGTTTCTTTACGAGGGGCCTGATAAAAGCATTGCGTATACCCAACTCGTTTTATTACCCCTTTGATTCCATACTGACAGTTTCGAGGTTGTATTCGCCGGATAGTGTATTCAGGATCTTCACTTGGCAACTAGTGAAGGACAGTTCATCATGTAGGCAGAAAGGTGCCATACAAATGAAGACAGAGGACGGTTCCTTAAAATTAATTCCATTGTATGACAACTCGGATGATTCCCAAAATCCTGTTGATTCCATCAGGACAAATAAGCGTTGGATTGGTGCCATCTATTATAAGATCATCTTAAAAACATTCAACAACAAAAATTACTATACCCTTTTGGGCTTTGATGAAAACAATGAATACAGTAATAAAAAATGGATTGAAGTATTGACATTTGATGCAAAAGGGGAGCCTTTATTTGGCGGGCGGTTCTTTCAATATGCCAATGACGAACTGAAGCCCCCACAGCCTGCATTCCGTTTCTGCCTTGAATTCAAGGAAGATGGAAGGGCCAGAATGAATTATGACCCGGAAATGGATGCCATTGTTTTTGATCATTTGATCAGTGAGAACAAGAAGCCTTCTAAAAGGGAAACATTGGTACCAGATGGCGACTATGAAGCATTCAAATGGAACGCTGGAATATGGGTACATGTAGCAAAGGTTTTTGACTACAAAGCAGATATGCAGGGCATTGACCCCATGCTGGGCAACCCTCCCGTTCCCGCACCACTTCCTGAAAAGAAAGAGGAACCGAAGAAAAAGAAAAAAGACGAACCGAAACCATCTGCCTACAAGGTAGATGACAAGAACAAAAACAAAGAGGACCCGAGAACAAGAACTGAGTATTAATTCCTACCTGCCATTGACAGTTCCTTAATATCATATAACCAAACAGTACCTTTGTAATTCCCGAAAGGTTTATAATCCTTCCTCAACCAAGCATAGGTATCAGGTTCCCGTTTATTGGTATGGAGCACTTTAATGGCCCTAACGGCAAACTTCCCAATGGAAGGTATGGAATCAGGCAGCTTGAAACCGGGATGCTCATGTACGTATTTCTGCGGCAGGGAGCTGTTCTGTCCATAATCCATACTGCTATCACTTACCCACTGTATAATGCTGGTTTTATCGAAAGCCAACTCATTTGTATAAGCGATATAATTGTTTAAGTAGCATGCTACAGAAATGAACTGCCATAAAACAAATACCACAAATATCCGTCTTGCTTTATTATTTTCTGAAGCCAGTTGCTTAATCAATAATGCAAGCAAAATGTACATTGATGGGAACAAAAAGAGCAGGTGCCGAATGCCAATTTGAAAGGGATTGAACAAGCTTAGTACCACAAAGAAAACAAGAACCGGTAATAACAAAATAATATGCTGAACTTCTAGCTTGAACTTTTTGTTGATGGCAAGCAGTGTCAATTTGAAAAGACCTACTAGGCCCAATAGGATAACCGGCAATGGCATTTTTAAAATACCGATAGCCAAATAATAGAACCAGAACCCATGGTGTATACTTTCATGGCCCCAAACAGTTACGCTGTTGTAGGTACTGAGCAATTGCCCACCACCAATTTGTGCGTGGTACTGGATCATATCGACCCCCCTTATAAATGGTTCCGGGAGCAGTAGGGGAACGTGTGAAAAGAACGATAACCTATTTTGCAAGTTGATAAATGCATTGCTTTCAAAATGGTAGGATGCCAAGTTATTGGAACTTCCATGAAAGTAGAAAACTGTATTGATGACCAACCAAACAATGGCTGCTGCCACAATTGCAGTAAAAATGTTTTTCTTGGAGAAGAATGATTTTAGTGTATGTTGCTGCAAATGATTGAACAAACAGATAATGGGCACCATAAACAGTAGCAGTACAAGGTTCTGCTTGGTGATACAGGCCATACCCAGAAAGAAGCTCATCCATAAAAAGTCCTTCCTTTTTTTGAGCACCAAATATTGCCATAAATGGAACAGTACTGCTGAGCAAACTGCTGCCGAAGCAATATCACTGCCAATAATACCACTATGACCAAGTACCAATGGATCAAACAGGAAAAGTATTACTGGCAGCAGTGACCAACCCTCTCCCAATAATTTCCTGCCCCATAAAAAAATGTAACCTGCTGCAAGCAATGTATATATGATCATTGGGTACCTACCTGCCCGTTGGTCGCTCCGGCCCCAATCATTGTACTTTACCTGCCTGTTTTTAAATTGTTCCACTATACGTGGAAACCATGCTATAACTGTAAGAGGTGTTTTGCTGTCATCAAGCAGTTCAGTTCGCTCAGGGCGGCCATGCATCCACCGTTTTGCATATTCTATATAGCCAGGTTCATCGCTACAAATATCCCTTTGATAAAGGTACATGGACGCCAGTACTACATGTAACAACAAAAGGAGAATAAAGAGTATGTTATTCTTTCTGAACAAAGTTTACGAGTTGTTTAAAGATATATACAGCACTTGTTATGAGCAGTTTTCAGGACTTAGCGTCTGTCATTCAAATTATAAAGCAGCTTGTTCTTTCATCAGTTTCACTTCTTCTTCAAATATATCCAATGTGTAGGCATCCTCTACTTTAAACGCTCCAATCCTTGTCCTGCGCAAACTGCTCATGTATGCCCCTACACCCAAGGCCTGGCCATAGTCGTTGGCAAGACTGCGTATATACGTTCCAGTACCGCAAACAACTTTGAAATGCACTATGGGCATTTCAATTTTGGTGATAATGAACTCCTTGATGGTTACTGGCCTCGCATCAACTTTCACTTCAATTCCAAGCCTTGCAGATTCATATAAACGTTTGCCATCTTTTTTAATAGCTGAGAACTGGGGTGGCATCTGCAATATATCACCTATAAAATCTACTGTTGCACCATGGATCTGCTCCTCAGTTATATGTGATACATCCTTCAGGTTTTCAGGTGCTGTTTCAAGGTCATAAGAAGCGGTTGTAGCACCTAAAGTAAATGTGCCCATATATTCTTTCTCCATGCCCATGTACTCATTGATCTTCTTGGTAAACTTACCCGTGCAGATAATCAGCAACCCTGTTGCTAACGGGTCCAATGTACCTGCATGGCCGACCTTCTTTACCTTGGTTATGAAACGGACCTTGCTTACCACATTGAAACTCGAGGAACGGAATGGTTTGTCAAACAATAATACCTTGCCTTCTGAAAACTGTTGCATGTGGCAAAAGTAAAGGAGATGGCCATGTTGAAGATGAAGAAATATTAAGCAAGCAGTGATGCCACCAGAACTTCAATTGCAAGTCTATGCTGGGTATTGCCGCTGTATATCCTATTGTATGCTTGGACAACCATTCTAAATCTGGTTCCTCGCTTTTATTTCCAAGTACTTGTTTAAGGCATTAACGGTAAGGTCTTTGGGTGGTGTAAGGATGCTCATGATGCCATAACGGTTCAGTTCCTTTACAATCTGCCTTTTTTCAAAAGCAAACTTTTCTGCAATGGTTTTAGTATAGATTTTTTCCAATGTTTCAGCAGGCTCACTGAACACGGATTTCAGTTCTGTATTCTCAAAAAAGATGACCACCAATAAGTGGTTCTTCGCTATGCTACGCAAGTAGGGCAATTGCCTTCTCATGGCACTCAATGATTCAAAATTGGTGAACAATACCACTAAACTCCGCTGTGTAACTTTCAATTTCAACAAGGAGTACAGTTTTTCAAAATCACTCTCCAGATAACGGGTCTTCTGGTTATGCAATACTTCCAAAATGGATTGCATCTGCAATGATTTCCTATCTGCCTTCAAAAAAGAGCCAATACCTTCAGCAAAGGTAACAATACCAGCTTTGTCCTGCTTTACCAAAGCTACGTTACTCAGTACCAATGATGCGTTGATGGAATAATCGAGCAGGCTCAACGCTTCAAAGGGCATTTTCATCACACGGCTTTTGTCAATTACACAATATACCTGCTGGCTTTTTTCATCGCTGTAAGTGTTCACCATCAACTGTCCACGCCTTGCAGTAGCATTCCAATTCAAGGTCCTGTAATCATCGCCCTGCACATATTCCTTGATCTGTTCAAACTCCATGCTATGCCCAAAACGCCTCACTTTCTTCAGCCCGGTTTCGCTGAGCCTATTGCTGATGGCCATTAATTGGTACTTACGCATCTGCAAGTAAGAAGGGTAAACAGGTACATCAACAGGTGCGTCCACAATGAACCTCCTCCGTATGAAACCTATTAATGATGAAACGAAAAGGTTTACCGTGCCAAAATTGTAGGTACCCCTTTTTACTGGCCGCAATTGGTAAATTAAATGCTTCTGTTCGTTGGCTTTCAACTGCAATTGAAAAAATACATCCCGTTTTTGGAGCTGGTGAGGCACTTCATCAACCACTTCCAAGTTTATAGGGATTTTATAACGGTTCTCAAAATCTATCCTAATGCCGTTCTCATCGCCATTACTCAATCTTTCTGCCATGGAACGCCTTGCAAAAACATGTTGGTTGGAAGCGTACAAAAGCAGGTAATCGAAAACCATGATTGTTGCAAATATTAAAAAGGCAACAAAAGGGATGATACCGAGCCAAACCAAAAAATACCTAGTTACAAACAGCACAATACACAGCGCCAATGCTGCATATAACCTATTGGTCAAGAAGAGTGAGCCTATGTATTTTTTAAAGAATGACATGTTTGTTAGTGGTTCGGTTGGATTGTATCATTTGGATTTGTGGGTTCAGTGGTATTTGTTACTTCACTTGTATAGGAGGATGACTCACTATTGTCCCATTCATCATAGTTTCGTTTTAATCCCCAAAGTGCCGTCAACAGGATTACCGACAATGCAAGGCCAATAATAAGCCCAACAAAAAAGAATAAGATAAAAGCAACAATTATTAAATAGATTCTAATACCTACTTTCTTGTATTCTTCATCGTAAAGTTTGTATGAGCTACAAAGTTTAAACCCAATAATACTTGCCCATAGCAAAATGGCCCATGATACAATCCCCAAAAAGAATGCAATACTGTATTCAACCTGCGCCAGAAGCAATGCACCTACAACACTTAATAGCAACCCTAGAATTGATAACACTATTGCAACAATTGAAAATGCCTTTACTGTTTTCTGTTTGAACATGACCTGATTTTTAGTTATTATTTCATTTTATCAAAACAAATAGGCGATTGTATGTTCCCAACATCTTAGTTGTTTTATCCTTATCTGGGCACTTCCACTTTCTTCACCAGTTCAGCTACTACTTCTGCCGGTGTGCTACCTTCCATTTCCTTTTCCGGTGTCAGTATCACCCTATGGCAAAGAACGGGGTGCAATACTTTTATGACGTCGTCCGGCGTAACAAAATCCCTCCCGCTCATGGCTGCTATTGCTTTGGATGCTTTCAGTATTGCCACACTTGCCCTTGGGGATGCTCCAAGGAACAATGATTTATTGCTCCTTGTTTCATACACCAGTTCTGCTATGTACTTCAACACTTTTTCCTCGATATGCACTGCCGATGCAATCTTCCTAAAAGTTATTACATCACTGCTGCTCATCACAGGTTGTACTTCATCAATGTAATGTGCAAGTAGTCCCCTATCTGCATGTTGCAGTATCAAAACCTCCTCTTCGAGCGTGGGGTATTTCACTTCTATCTTGAACAGGAACCTGTCCAATTGCGCTTCTGGCAAACGGTAAGTACCTTCCTGCTCAATTGGGTTCTGGGTTGACAAAATAAGAAAAGGTTCATCCATTTTATAGGTAATGCCATCGTTTGTTACCTGCCTTTCTTCCATCACTTCAAATAGGGCTGCCTGTGTTTTTGCTGGGGCACGGTTTATTTCATCTATCAGCACAATATTGCTGAAAATCGGACCTTTTCGGTAATTGAAATTCCCATTTTGAGGATTGAACACATTTGTTCCCAATACATCGCTTGGCATTAAATCTGGTGTAAATTGTATCCTACTGAACGGGGCATTGATACAGCGGGCTACCAACTTTGCGGCCAATGTTTTTGCCACACCCGGCACACCTTCTATTAATACGTGCCCTTCGGCAATAATGGCTGCCAATAATAACTCCACCATATTGTCCTGCCCAACCAATACTTTAGCTATTTCCTCCTTTGTTCTGTTTACTGCATCGTACAAGCCAGTAACTCCGGTATTATTTTCCATAACTTCTATTTAGTGAGTTGATAAAATGAATCGATTGTTTTACTTAAATCCGTTAGCATGGCATCCCCAATCCTCTCCTGCGCGCTCAGCTCGCCCATGTGGGCAATTATCCTTTGAATCTGTTTTTCATCAACGCCACTTTTCTTGCTTAATTGCTGCACAAAATCATTATCCAAATGCTGGGTTGGAAGGAAGAACTGCTGCCGCACAAATTCCAACCAGTATTGTAGCTTCTTTTCTGCAATGCCTTTATTGTCACGTTGATTGAAATAAACACCTGCTACTGTTTGCACAAAATCCATGGTGGAATTCTTAAGTGGTGGAATTACGGGAATTATGCGCTGCCTCCTCTTCCTCTCAAACAGTACAAAAGCTATGATGCCTATTACACTTAACCACAATGCCCAACGAAGGAATGTATTGCTTAAAAAGAACCGCAATGGCGTTTGTGGCCCACCCCTTCCAACTTTATAATATTCATCCCACATCACACTGGTAACATCACTTGGTATGTAGGACAATACTTTGGACACATACTCTGCGTTGTTTTTGTACAGCATAAAATAGTTGCTGAAGCATATTGGTGAGGCATGCACAAAAAAGGCACCGCCACCAAAAGGCACTTTAACAAAGTCGGGCTGGCTTTTATTGTTCACACCAAGTACAATGGTTGAATCCCTCTTTTTTATTTTGGAGAAATATTCTGTGATGGTTTGCCTTTTGAAAGTGTAACCCGCTGCGGTTTTCAAAGAAGGGTTCACCAAATTGACTGTAGTGGAATCAGTTGCTAAAAAATCCTGCGATTCACTAATCTTGAGTCCCAATGTATCAAGTAATTCGTTGCCCATTTCATAAGAGGAGATGAACAAATAGTTGCCGGTTTCCACATATTTGCAGGCCGCTTCCACATCCAATTTGGCAAGGCCAAGTTCCGGGTCCAAGCAGATATAAGCGGTATTTTCAAACTCATTCCCATCCATCCTATTGTAAATCGGCTCACGATAGGCACTGATGGTTGCTTTGGGAAAAACCTTGTTCAGTTCTTCGTACAGGATGTAGGAACCATAGGGGTTCTTGTCACTCCTGCTGAGGGTAACGCTCCAATCGATTGGCTTGGGACGGTTTACCTCTGCCACAATGTACAGTACAAGTAGCAGCAGCCCAACAACAAGAAAAATTTTATATCCTTTCACTACTTATACCTGCTGTTGAAATTGTTTGAATGAATGGTTTGCTTGCGCAAATGTTTCTTTATCAATTGCTGCAGTTCCGTACCATGAGTAATCGAATGTATTGGTAAGCTGTGCAAAGTTCTGCTGTTGCTGATGGCCCTGCATTTCCTTTACGTACATGGTATTGGTCTTGTCTATCTGCCAGTTGATAATGGACTTATCCGACAGCAATTTCAATGTTTGCAGATATAGTAAACGAATAGCCAATCGGTAGTTACCTTGTGCTACAGCTTCATCAATCGCCTTATTGAAATCTATATTATGTATATTATCCTCACCAAGTGTGTACTTCAATTTGCCATCGCCACTCCTACCAAACATGCTTGCCCTGTTCATGCCCGTGATTTTCCAAATAAGGAATGCAATGGCCGCTACACCAAATACAATCAGGAAAGCATAAAAAGTTCTGGAGCCACCGGGCGTGGACAATATGGAACCTATTTTCCGCCAGAACCAGTTCCAGAACCTGTCCCATAAGCTTTGTGGTGGTTCCAGGATCTTATCGTACTGGAACTGCTCCTGCTGTTTGTATGTATCAATGGCTATGTTACGAACTTCCACGGTAGAAGTGGAGTCATACTTCAGTTTTTTTTCTGCAAAGATTATTGATGCAAAAAGTAAAAAAAATATTAGCAGCAGGTAACGCATCAATACTGTTCTTCTATTTGTGAATTAGGGTTGGTATTGCCAAGATTTTCCAATTTTCTCATCAATCCATCACCATCCAATTTCTCCACCAAATTGAAATAATGCAGACCAACAGACACTGCAAATATTATGTAGAAAGTGTAGGTAAAAATATTGAGTATGCCTGTAACAATGCCTACTGTACTGGCTACATCTTTGGTGGAGAAATAACTGGCCAAACCTGCTATCACTCCTATTATTGCACCTATAATGCCCGAGGAAAAAGAATAAATAATATACGCCACCAAATAGATGGCAAATGAAATCCAGAAGTTCTCTTTCACAATATTGAAGCATCTGCTAATGGCCTGGCCCAATGAGACATCTTCTACTACCAATACCATTTCAATAGGAGCAAATACAACAGCCAAATAAATGCCCGGAGCTATGCAAAGTACCATCCCCAATACTATCATAATACCGATGATGATGGAATAGAAAAACAAAGGCACGATATAATGCTTGAATTGTGTCCATATTTCGTCCAATGTTGGAGATTCACCTGCTTTTGCATCGTATACTTTCATGTAGGATGCCACAACGACCCTAATGGAAACAATGCCAAACAATGACAATAAAATCATCAGAAAATAAGTACCATTAAACACATTACCCAAACTGCTGGAACCATAATATGATGCAGACCTCAAGGCCCTCATAATACCCGACATGGAACCAGATTGGTAAATGCCCCCAACTATTCCACCAGCAACGATGAACACTCCTGACATAATTAAAAATGCCGTGAGCAATGGTTTGAATTCCTGTCTGATGAACTGGAAAGTGTCACTGATATTTTCACCAAAGTCCCTTAACTTCCTGAGTTCAATTTTTTGCTGAGCCATGCGTTGAGGTTTTTTTGAGTGGAAGGTTCCATTTGTATTGCACCTGTATTATTTATGCGTTTGTGAAGCCTTATTGGATAAATTACAAAGTACCATATGATAAAAGCCAATGAACCAGCTAGGATGGAAAGGCTCAAAGGCAATGTCATTTCTGTATGCCTTGTTACGAAGCTTTCAAAGAAAGCAGCTGTCAAAAACAATGGCACCAGGCCAAAGACTATTTTAAGTCCATCTTTTCCACCGCGCAAAAAGGAAACGCTCCTTTTATAGGTACCAGGAAAAAGTATACTGTTCCCCAATATCAAACCTGCTGCACCTGCTATTACCAAACTCCAAATTTCCAATGTGCCGTGGATAAAAACCACAGTTATGAATTTTGTGCCCAGCCCTTTGGAGATGAAATAATATTGGAAGGAACCCAGCATCAATCCATTGTTCAGCAATAACCAGATACTACCTACGGAAAAGAAAACGCCCAGCACATAGGTTATAAAGGCCACTTTAATATTGTTGAAAGCAATGCTGAAAAACATATCGAATGGGCCGCTATGCTTGTAAACAGCAAAGGGGTCATGTTTTGCAATATTTTCATTGGTCATGTTCACATAACCATCACCCAAAATAAGACGGAGAAAATTTTCATCATACTTCGCACTCATGGCACCCATCAAGCTAAAAACAACGAAGATGATGAAAGCATAGAAAAATTGTTTATGGTACTGCTTGAACAGGTAGGGCAATTCAAATTGCCAGAACCACCAAACCCTGCCCTGTTTCTCTTTTTTGTTCCTATAGATTTTTTGGTGGAACAATGCTGCAAGCCCATTCAAATATTTAACTGAATTACTCTTTGGATAAAAGGTCTTTGCGTAGGCCAAATCATCGGTCATTTCCACAAAACGGTCTGCCAATGCATCAGCAGAAATATTGTTGCGGACATCAGCTTCGTACTGCTGCCACTTATCTGCATTCTGCTTAAGGAACTGGGCCTCCCTCATAATTTGTGTCTATATTAGTAAAAATAAAGGATGAACTTGTACTATTGCTAAACAAATTGAAATTTATTTACACCATTCTTCTTATTTTATGGCAACAATTTCCATTACTACCCCCCAGAACATAGAATTGGAATACGATTTGGCCAGTCTTGGTGAAAGGATACTTGGCCGCATCATTGATGGGCTTGTGATTGCAGGATATGTTGGTTTAATCATTGCGGCCTTTAGTCTCGGCAATTATTGGGAAGCTAACGGCCTGCCAATAATAATAACATTCTTATGCCTGCCAGTTGTGTTCTATGATTTGGTAAGTGAAATATTATTGAATGGTCAAAGCGTTGGTAAAAAAGCCATGGGCATTAAGGTCATCAGTTTAAATGGTGACCAAGCATCTACAGGTCAATATATGATCCGTTGGCTATTCAGATTGGTTGATTTCAGTATAAGCGGAAGCTTGGTGGCTTTAATAACTGTGGCCGCTACCGAAAAGCATCAACGGGTTGGAGACATCATTGCTGGCACCACTTTGGTAAAAACAAAACCGAGAACCGCGTTTACACAAACGCTATATACCCCCGTTCCCCAAACAAATTATATTCCGACCTATCCAGAAGTCATCCATTTAAGTGATGGGGATATACAATTGGTAAAGGAGGTTTTAATCAATGTACAAAAGAGTGGCAATACCATGCTTGCCCTGCAGGCTATGCAGAAAATAGAACAGACATTACATATCATGAGCCAACACGAACCTGTTACTTTTTTGTATGCTGTAATGAGTGATTATAATCATTTAGCATCGAAGCTATAAGATAAAGTTTCAGGAAGGTGCAAGCATATTAAAAGGATAAGAAGGAATGTTCCTCAAAACCCAGAACAGCAATACAACCACTAATAACACTTTGGGAAACCAATTTGTATAAAAGATTTGAAGTTTTATTTGTTTCTTCCTGAATACATTAAGTGTAAAAATGATTGCGGCATAAATTAAAAATGGCAAACTAAAAACTGCTAAGCAATTGTATCCTACCGCCTGTTTAACATGTCCATGCAATAAAGAAGACAAGGCCCTTTGCGTGCCACAGCCTGGGCAATACAACTTAGTAAGCCAATGGAATGGACAATGTGGCAACAAAGAATTTGGTGACCGTGCATCATAAAAAAAGTATAACAATGCTACGAAGAGCACTGTTATACTTATAACTATGAAATGAATATACTTACTTCTGAAATAAACATTCATTATCTATATTGTATATCCTTTCTTGCAGCCCAGAAGGCAGTAGCGCCAAATGCGAATATGGCAATGATGTAAATAATTAGAACGCCAAGACCGATCCAAAAGCCAATTTTGGTCCATTTTCCTGCATCTTTAGAAGCTTGTGCAGCGCCAGCATAATCACCTGCTGTGAATTTGGAATTTACTTGACTTGCAAAAACAATTCCTGCAATACCAAAAGGAAGGCAACAGAAAAGTGTTACCAGAATTGATTCCACTAACCAGTTCTTGGGTTGCACTAGTGGCTGCTGCTGAAATGATTGTTCCATAATATTAGTTTTGATTGGTTTAAAATTGATTTTGAAAGTATGGTAAGAATTTGGAATAAAAAAAGCTTTGGCTAAAATATTTTCCGCCAAAGCTCAAAAACTTATTTTTAGATGTAGAAGCATTAATACGCCCTCGCAAACAGTACCCTCTCCTTGCTTGGCTTTCCGCTTAAAATGCAAACACCTTCTTCCTGTTCATTGTTCAAGGGAATGCAGCGGATGGTGGCTTTTGTTTTTTCCTTAATCACTTCTTCCGTTTCAGGGGTCCCATCCCAATGGGCAGCAACAAAACCCGTTTTGGTATCCAGCACATGTACAAATTCGTCCCAGCTATCCACTTTCGTGATATGTTCATCACGGTAAGCCTTGGCTTTGTTGAACATCTGCACCTGGATTTCTTCCAGTAGTTCCTTCACATAAAGGCTCAACCCATTCACATCAACGGTTAATTTTGTCTTGGTATCACGTCTTGCCACTTCCACAACCTTATTGGCCAGGTCCCTTGCGCCAATAGCAATACGAACAGGTACCCCTTTCATTTCATATTCAGCAAACTTCCAACCCGGGCGGTTGTTGTCGTTATCATCATATTTCACACGGATCCCCATTTCTTTCAGTTCCTTCAATAACGGCTCAACAGTATTTGAAATCATTGCCTTTTCTTCATCTCCTTTATAAATAGGTACGATGACCACCTGCAAAGGGGCAATTCTTGGGGGCAGGATCAATCCATCATCGTCACTGTGGGCCATTACCAAACCACCAATCAGCCTTGTGCTAACGCCCCAACTGGTGGCCCATACATAATCCAATTTATTGGTCTTGTCGCTGAACTTAACATCAAAAGCTTTCGCGAAATTCTGCCCCAGAAAGTGGCTCGTACCAGCTTGCAATGCTTTTCCATCTTGCATCAAAGCTTCAATGCAGTAGGTGTCTTCTGCACCGGCAAAACGCTCATTGGCCGTTTTCACGCCTTTGATTACAGGGACAGCCATCCAGTTTTCCACAAAGTCGGCGTATACATGGAGCATTTTTTCTGTTTCAATAATGGCTTCTTCCTTAGTGGCATGTGCCGTATGGCCTTCCTGCCACAAGAATTCTGCGGTTCGCAGAAAAAGTCTTGTACGCATTTCCCAACGGACCACATTGGCCCATTGATTAATTAATAGGGGCAGGTCGCGGTAAGATTGTATCCAACCTTTGTAGGTGTTCCAAATAATGGCTTCACTTGTTGGACGGACAATTAGTTCCTCCTCCAGCTTGGCCTCGGGGTCAACCATTAATTTGCCCGGTTTATTGGGATCATTCTTTAAACGGTAATGCGTTACAATGGCGCATTCCTTTGCAAAGCCTTCTGCATTTTTTTCTTCTGCCTCAAACAGGCTTTTTGGTACAAATAGGGGGAAATAAGCATTCACATGTCCCGTATCCTTGAACATTTTGTCCAGCACATCCCTCATATTTTCCCAAAGGGCATAACCATAGGGTTTGATTACCATGCAACCACGCACTGCGCTGTAATCTGCAAGACTGCCCTTCAACACAAGGTCGTTGTACCATTGACTGTAATCTTTTTCCCTACTTGTAATTTCTTTGCTCATTTTTTATTCCTGATTTCTAATTGAAATTTTCTAGATCCTTATTCCTTATTGGCTTTTATTTAACAACCTAACTCTCGTTAGCACGTTATACGGCAGAATTTTTGTCATCAAAAAGTCATACTGCAAACCTCGCAAATGTATGTAACTTCACATTATGTAACCGCCTTAAAACTCGTTGTATGAAACAGCATTTTTTACTCGCCATTATTACAATAAGCCTCTTTGCATCCTGTTCCTCTGCTTACAAAAGCAGCCAGACACCAGATGATGTCTACTATTCCCCAACGCGTGAGATAAAAGAAGAATACAAAAAGGAAGACGATCAACAGCAATATGCTACCAATGACGACAATTACCTGCACATGAAAGTTCACCATTACTATAGGTGGAGCGTTATAGATGACTACAGCTATTGGAACGATACAAGATATGATTACCAGTGCAGCAGTTATGGTAGTTTCTATTCTCCCTACAGTTATATCGGCTGGAACCCACATTATTATGGCAATAGTTGGTACAATCCTTATTACACCCTGATTCCGTATAAGAACCCAACAGTTTATATTGGCCATACAACGGCAAGTAATATACTTGCTTACAAAAACAAGAACTACAGCAACAGCAATGCTTATTACAATCCCAAAATCGGCAGTTCAAACAATAGCAGCAATGGGTTTGGAAGTTTGGTAAAAAAAGCATTCTCCACCAACAATGGTAGTACCAATAGTTGGGACAGGCCTGTAAGAACTTTTGATAATCCGACAAGAACCTCAACTTCCTCCTCATCATCTTCATCAACCAGTAGCAGTGCGGGCGGTAACAGCGGAGGCTTCAATAGCACAGGCAGCAGCTCCAGCAGTGGCCGTGGTGGAAGGAATTAAACAATACACAAGTTAGACCAGGAAAATATTAATTGGGAAAGGCAAGCAGCTTAATTGTGCCCTTCCCCTATTGACCAAACTATACCTTAAACATTCCGATATGAAAAAATATCTACTCTTTTTAAGTTTATTTTCTTGCACCATTATTTTCGCCCAAACACCAGATGAAGCCTTGCGAACAGCATGGTTTACACAAAATGGTTCTGCACGTAACATGGCCACCGGAGGAGTTATGGGCAGCCTTGGTGGGGACATCACGGCAGCGCATGTAAACCCAGCGGGACTTGGCCTTTTTAAAACAAATGAATTTGTGTTCACGCTTGGCATTGGCCTGAACGATAACAAATTCAATTACCGTGGCAAGGATACCAGCTCAACAAAAAACAATTTCAACTATGGAACAATAGGATTTGTATTTGGTACACCGCATGATAAAAATACCAGCAAATGGACAAGTACCGCCTTCTCCATTTCTGTCAACCAATTGGCAAATTATAACAATCGTGTACAGTTCAAAGGTTTCAACAATGTAAGCTCGTTTACTGAACAATATTTGGAGGAACTGGTACGGGACAGGGCAGACACCAATGCAGCATTAAGTAACTACATTTTTGGCTCTTCCCTAGCTTTCAGGACTTTTCTTATCGATACTTCAAATGACGCTGCTGGAGTGTTCAATGGTTACCAAAGTTTGGTACCCATTTCAACTGGTACCAATCAGGAATACAGCGCTGTTACAAGAGGTGGGTACCATGAAATTGCCTTGGGCTTTGCTGGAAACCTGGAAGACAAATTATATTTAGGCGGGAGCTTGGATATACCAATTGTTTCCTACCAGCGTGACCTGGTCTATTCTGAAACCGATCCAACCTCAAACCCGAACAACCAGTTCCAGAGCTTCACCTACAAAGAAAGTTTCAAAAGCAATGGTATAGGCATTGGTGCAAAACTCGGATTGATTTACAAACCACAGGAATTCTGGCGACTGGGCTTCGCTATACATACACCCCAATGGCTTGCTTTCACGGACGAAATAAGGTCTTCCATTACGGCCAATACCGAAAGCTATGCCGGCTCTAGACAGGAATCAAGCGATAACCTGAACAGTGGCAATGCTGGCGAAAGGAAATACAATATCATTACCCCTTGGAGGGCAATTGTAAGCGGATCCTATGTTTTCAGGGAAGTGGACGATACAAAAAAACAACGGGCTTTTATAAGTGCGGATATCGAATATGTAAATTACCGGGGAGCAAGGTTCTCCGTAGCCGACCCCAAAGACAATGCAGCTAAGGATTATTTAAAAATAGTGAATGAGGAAGTGAAAGATTATTACAAAGGCAATCTTAATTTCCGTTTGGGCGGCGAATTGAAGTTCAATATCTGGATGTTTAGATTGGGTGGTGCCTTTTATGGTAGTCCATACAAGGACAGCGAATTAAAAGCCAACCGTTTCCTTGCAACCGGTGGTGTAGGATACAGGAACCACGGTATTTTCATTGACCTGACCTATGCCCATACATTCAACAAGGATGTGGTATTCCCTTATAGGCTAAATGATAAGCCAAATACTTTTGCCGAACAAACGGTCAGTAGGGGAAATGTCGTGATGACCTTTGGGTTCAAGTTCTAGAACAAACAATACATTGGCAAGTAGAGCAATTACAATAAAATAAAAAGAAGCCCAATGTGGTGCTTCTTTTTATTTTATCAGGTCAATTATCCCCTGTTCATTGGTTGGCTGGAACCATTTCACTTCTCCATCTTTCTTAAACCAAGTCATCTGCCTTTTGGCATATTGCCGGGTATTGATCTTTATTTGATCAATAGCTTGCTCCAGCGTACAGTTGCCGTCAAAATAATGAAAGAGCTCACGGTAGCCAACAGTTTGCAAAGCATTGATGTTCCTGTTGGACAACAGGGTCCTTACTTCTTCCATCAAACCAACTGCAACCATCTGGTCAACCCTTGTGTTTATATTTTGCTGAAGCTGCTCCTTTGGCAGCTCCAACCCTACCTTAACAATATTGAAAGGTCTCTCCATTTTTTTATTCTGTCGGAACTCAACAATCGATTTCCCAGTGGCATTGAATATTTCCAATGCCCGCATTAAACGATGCGGATTTTGCTGTTCAGCCATTTGCCAAAAGGCAGGGTCTTTTTCCTTGACTTCGCCCTGCAGCCATTCCAAACCATTGGCTTCATAATTGGCAATGACTTCCTGGCGGACGGCCTGATTAATTGGAGGCATTTGATCCATGCCTTCACAAAAAGCTTTAATGTACAGTCCTGTACCGCCTACCATTACAGCTATATTGTTTTCTTGAAAAATTTCACCAGCAGTCCGCAAGGCGTACTGTTCAAAGGTTCCTGCATTTACCTCGTCATGGATGGAATGTGAACTGATGAAGTAATGGTGTACCAGGCCCAGTTCTCCTGTTGATGGTTTTGCTACACCAATGTTCAATTCTTTGAAGCATTGCCTCGAATCGGCGGAAATTATTTTTGTATTGAGTTGCTGTGCAATTTTTATTGCCAAGGAAGTTTTGCCAACAGCCGTTGGGCCTGCAATAACAACGACTGTATTTTTTTTTGTTCCTGCAATCACGGTTTAATTTTTTGCCAGCATAACACTAGGTCCCTGAAAAGAAGGGGCCCCATTACTGAGGCTTTTATAAACCGTAACGTCAAGTTGAGTCTGCCTTTGCCGGCAGGCAGGCTTGTCGAAACCGTATTATTAATACCAACTCGTCTTCGACAGGCCCAAGCTGACAACTTGCTTGGAATTTAAAATTCTTCTTCCGAATGTGTTTCCTCTTCTCCGCCTTCTTCCTCACTTGACTCCGCTTCTTCCCCTTCGCTACCAAAGCCTTCGGCCGCCACTTCTGTCAGGTCGTATTTCTCTTCTATATCGGCAAATTTATCGCCCAATAAGCTTTTTGTACCATATTGTTGCGGCCCAATCCCTTCTTTTCGTGATACGGATGGATATTCTGTTTTAGCACTTTCTTCCTTGCTTACATTGATCAGCTCCACTAAAAATACCCAGTTCTTGGTGAAATCATATACGTAAACAAATTTCTGGTTCGTATCACGGATCTCACTGCCCAAAGGTGTTTCTACCATGAACAATGGGGGGGCAGCGTACTGTTTGTCATACTTTTCAAAAGTTATTTCCCGGCCCCGGAG
>JAHEZD010000165.1 GCA_023251255.1 Chitinophagaceae bacterium | reverse complement strand
TTCCCCAATTAAACAGAACAAGAAGGGTCTGGGTCTATCTCCCCAAAGGATATGCATCAGTAGGTAAGGCATATCCTGTATTGTACATGCAGGATGGCCAGAATCTGTTCAACGAACAAACTGCTGCTTTTGGCGAATGGGGAGTAGACGAGTGTTTGGACAGTTTACAAAGAATTACTGGCAAGGAGTGTATTGTGGTAGGAATTGACCATGGTGGTGATAAACGTTTGAGTGAATATTCCCCTTACGATTTCACTGCCAATAAAACACCCGTTACTGCGGAAGGGAAACAATATGTTGACTTTATCGTTCAGACCTTGAAACCTTATATTGACGGTAAGTACAGGACAAGGAAAAGTAGTGAGTTTACGTATATAGCGGGTAGCAGTATGGGTGGCCTGATCAGCTTTTATGCCATTACGCAACATCCAGATGTATTTGGGGCGGCTGGCATCTTCTCTCCATCGTTTTGGGTGTCACCAATGGTTTATGCAGATGGCGAAAAATTTATTACCAAAGCCAATGCAAGGTTTTATCTCTATGCCGGCGGAAAGGAAAGTGCTACTGAAATAGCTGATGTGAAGAAGATGGCCACGATACTGACAAAAAAAAATGACAATTACCAAGTAACCACCACCATTGACCCCAACGGTGAGCACAATGAAAAAAATTGGAGACGGGAATTCGTGGGTTTCTATAAGTGGCTGGTAAAATAGTTTTAGGCGTTGAACATCCCCCTTTTCAGTCATGGACAAACGGGGCTACAATTTATAGGTAACACCTTCAATTCCCAACTCCGTGTTTTCAAAAACCTCCTTGGCTTCTTCCAGGAACACATCAAGGGAGTCGTACTTACTACTGAAATGGCCAATAATCAATTTGTTTACGTTGGCTTTAACAGCTATATCAGCAGCTTGTGCTGTTGTTGAATGGAAACGTTCTGCTGCCCGTTTGTGGAGGTCCTTTAAATAAGTGGTTTCATGATAGAGCAATGAAACATTTTTCACCTTTTCTACAAGTCCTTCATCATAAATAGTATCAGCACTGTAGGCATAACTTTTGGGTGCTGTGTTTGCAATGGTGAGCAGCTCATTTTTAATAATGGAACCATCCTTTGTTTCATAATCATCCCCGTTCTTCA
Source organism: Chitinophagaceae bacterium (assembly GCA_023251255.1). Classification (GTDB taxonomy): domain Bacteria; phylum Bacteroidota; class Bacteroidia; order Chitinophagales; family Chitinophagaceae; genus UBA1930. Next base: position 4,545 of record JAHEZD010000165.1, on the reverse strand, counting down.
ATCGCTCATAATAAACAGCAGGTATTTCATATTTCAGCACATGGTCCTTCACAATTTTCCTTGGCTGCTTTTTCTCCCGGATCACAAATCCCCAGCATTCCACCCTATGTTTGGTATGGAAACTCTCTATTGAAAATTTCTTGTTCTCGGTTACCATTCCCTCGGCTCCTAAAACATGGAAATGCAATGGATATGGCAATGTTGTACTGGCTGCTTTTAATTGCAGGTCAATGATTGCCTTTAAAGGTTCGGGGGCATATACATGCAGTTCATTTTCCCTGCCCATCAAGCCCATGCTCGTAATCAGGCCCATTAATCCAAAGTAGTGGTCACCATGAAGGTGTGAAATAAGTATATGATTGATCCGGCTCCTTTTAATCTTGTACTTGGCAATCTGCATTTGGGTGCCTTCACCACAATCAATTAAAATAACTTGTTCATTCACTGTTACCACTTGGGCCGTTGGGTGCCTGTCGTAAGCAGGCACAGCAGAATTATTGCCAAGTATGGTTACACCGAACATGTGGTATTCAATTTAATGAAAGACAAATTAAAGGCTTTGTTGCTGCATACTGGCAGTAAAACTAATCCACAATAAAAAGTGTACACCCATCTTTGCTGAAGCTCCTATGTAGGTCACTGTTGTCCCCAACAGTATATACCATTCCTTTTTTGAGAAGGTGTTTTGTACCGCCTTGCAGTTCGGTTTCCATTTCGCCTTCTACACAAAAAATGACATGGCCCTTATTGCACCAATGGTCGGCCAAATAGTTAGGGGAATATACAACCAGCCTAATTCTTAAATCATCCTTATGGAAAACCCTCCATTCCGCATGGCCTGTAATGCCCTTATGCATTACTGCTTCAATAGAGGAGAAGTCTGTTATGGAGAAGGGGAATGGAGAAAGGTTCATAATTTACAGTTCAATTCCTTCATAAATTTCCTCAAGCGTTATTTGCGCATCAACAGCTTTTATAACAAGCGTTCCGGTCTTCAATTTATATTCTTCCAGTTCCCAATGGTTGCTTTCATTTATCCTGAAAACTTCTATCCCCACTTTCTCACTATCAACCATAATATATTCACGCAAGCTTGTTATATCGCGGTAGAGATTGAACTTGTCGCCCCTGTCATAATTCCTTGTTGACTTAGAGAGTATTTCGATGATTACAGTTGGGTTTAATACGTTCAGATCATCATTGTTCAATGTTTGTTCCTTCCCGCAAATAATGGTGATATCAGGATAGGTAAATAATGTATTGGAAGGAATATGAATCCTTGTATCACTGCCATAAGGTTGGCATGGCTTTCCTTTGAGCCTACTTGTTAAAGCGCCAAATAATTTGGAGAATATTTTATTGTGCTTCATTGAAGCGCCAGACATAGCAAAGACCTCGCCTTGATAGTATTCACTTTTTTCATCAGCAGCGTTTTCCATTTCCAAGTATTCGGCAATGCTCAATTTTTGTCTGCCATAAGCTATGGCCGGCTCATTTACTTCATTCATACAGGCCCATTTCTTGATATAAATTTATGCCATTTCCTCCACCCATTTGTCCCTTTCATCAGGGCTGAATTTCCAAGGTGCAAAATTGTTCTCGATATTGCTGAAAGTTCCGTTCCATTCTTGTGGTGCATTGCTTTCTTCCATGATCAGGTTCCTCCGCAGTTCAATAATAATGTCCAAGGGTGAAATGCTTACAGGGCATTCTTCCACACAGGCATTGCAGGTGGTGCAGGCCCGCAGCTCTTCCACAGAAATATAATCATGCAAGAGGCTTTTGCTATCATCAACAAACGATTTGTTGGTATTGATGTTCTTTCCTACCTCCTCAAGTCTGTCCCTTGTTTTCATCATGATGGAACGTGGGCTCAACAACTTACCGGTGATGTTTGCGGGACAGGCCGCGGTGCACCTTCCACACTCCGTACAACTGTAAGCATCCAATAAATTTTTCCAACTTAAATCAAACACATCCTTGGCGCCAAAACTTGCTGGCGGTGCAGCATCAGTTGGGGCCAGCTCCGGTTGCATGGCATACAGCACTTCATTCTGGATAGCAGGCATGTTTTTCATCTTGCCCTGCGGTTCCAACTTTGCAAAATAGGCGTTGGGAAATGCCAACAGGATATGCAGATGTTTACTGTAAGGCAAATAATTCAAGAAAGCAAAGATGCCCACGATATGGAGCCACCAGCAGGTTCTTTCAATGGCTTCCAAACTTCCATTACCCATACTTTGGAACAATGGGTGGAGCATGGAAGAAAAAACAAAATTACCAGTTACATTTTCTGCATAATGACCAATACCACGTTGCTGCAATAGTGTATCAATTGCATTCATGGTAAGGAACAAGCTCATCAAAACAATCTCTGTAAACAGGATATAATTGGCATCGCTTCTTGGCCAACCATCCAGGTCCTTACTGATAAACCTTTTCAGTTTGATAATATTCCTCCTAATCAAAAAAATTGCACAAACAGCAAATACCCCTACGGCCAGTACCTCAAAGAAATTAATCAAAAAAGCATACAATCCATGTGGAATCAATCCCGCAAATAAACGGTGCCTCCCCAATAATCCGTCCAATACAATTTCCAGCACTTCGATATTGATAATAATAAATCCTGCGTAAATAATTAAATGCATCACAGCCACCAATGGATTCTTGAACATCTTCTTCTGCCCCAATGCAAGCAGCATCAAATTTTTCCAACGAAGTGGTTTGTCGCCTGATAAGTCCTCATCCTTTCCCAATAAAATATTCCTTCTTATCTCACCTGCTTTTTTTGAAAAAAGATAAACAGCAATGGCTGAAAGCAATAAAAACAAAACCTGTGGAATGTATTGCATGGCAACGAGAATTGAATGTTTAAGAGTTTCCCAATTTGATTGTTGAAAACCAACCGTGGAATTTCAAAGATAAGTTGATTAACATTTGCAAATAAGCTTGAACAACTTTTGAGCATCCCAACGATTGAACAATGAAACTTTTGGTCTTACTTTGAACCTCAATCAATAACCACCATGGCTGAAAAAAACTATATCCTTACTTCCGAGGCCGCAGCCCATAAACTGCAACGTTTAGCACTTGAAATTGCGGAACAGCTTCAAAGCGATAATGAGGAACTGGTTATCATTGGTGTAAAAAAAAGCGGTTTGGTCATTGCCAATAAAATTGGTGAGTTGGTGAAACAATATATCAGTAGCCCTATCAAAATCATTGATGCTTCACTTGATAAAACCAATCCAGTAGACATTCTTTTAAGTGAACCAGTGGACTTCAACAAAAAAAACATCCTGATCTGCGATGATGTGGCCAATAGCGGCAGAACATTGCTGTATATATTGAAACCATTGCTGAACTACCATCCCAAACGAATACAAACCTTGGTCCTAGTGGAAAGGATGCACAAACTGTTCCCGGTAAAACCAGACTATGTGGGGCTCTCCATTGCTACCACTTTGCAGGAAAATATTGTGGTGGAAATTGAAGGCAATGAAGTAATGGGTGCCTATATCCAATAGCGCAATAGGCGTACGTTCTTAAAAATGTATCCAGTTGAACTCCACTCCTTTCTTACTGAAACCAATGCTTGGAGCTGGAAACTTGAATGAGTTTAAGAAGAACAGGGTTGCTTTCAAAAACTTGCTCCTGGTTTTTATTTTGGTCAGGTTAATATCCGGCGCAATGTACCATTGGCGGTAACGATCTATATCTGTTCTGTCATAATGATTGCCCAGTTCATCTTTCCATTTATTCTCCGTAGCACTAAACATGCCTTCTGCACCATAGCCAACAGCCACATTCAACCAAGACGGAACATTGCTTTTGGGGAAGAAGGATTTGATATTGGCGCTCAACCAATAAGTTTGGCCATTATAATCTTTCAGCATCCTGCTCAAGAAATCCTTACCATACACACTATCTGCCCTTTGATTGAGCATTGGCTCACCATAGTTTTTTCGATGGAAGGAAAACTTCAAATCGACGCGCTGTTCATCCCATAACAGTTCCTGGGAAACCAACAAACTACTGCCCAAACAATTAGCTGTAAAGTCGCCCCAGCTCCAGCCCCATTCCGCGCTGAATCCATCCAATGTCTCGATAACTGTTTGGTAAACGGCACCACTTAACCCACCAATCCAAATACGCTGCTTGCGCGGAAGGCCTGCCCAACGCCAAAGTTCCATGCTGCCCTTACTTTCTATATAGGCACTGTACATATGGCCCACTTTATCCACTTGCAGCCATTCTTTGTTATCATTGAAAAAATGAAAGTGCGATTGGGGATAATCCTTGTACCAAGCTGAATACAGACCAATCATTGCCCCCCCGTAACCAACAACATTTCCGATGGTGACAAGACGGATGCGCTTTTTTCTTTGGGGTCCTGTTATTGAATCGGCATTTCCAAATGAAGGATTTTTTTTTCCTGAAGAATCCAAATCAAGCATCAATTGATGTTCAAAATCAAATTTTGCTAGCGCTTCATAATTGATGGGAAGCTTGATCCTGGGTGAATTGGCAAGAAATGTTTTT
>JAHEZD010000044.1 GCA_023251255.1 Chitinophagaceae bacterium | reverse complement strand
CCGGTGAAATCCTGAAAATAGATACAGGTTGCATTGTTGGCTTTACCGCCAATGTTGATTACGATATCCAATTTGTGGGCGGCATCAAGAATACCTTGTTTGGTGGGGAGGGCCTGTTCTTTGCACAGTTGCGTGGACCGGGAAGGGTATGGATACAAACATTGCCCGTAAGCCGCTTGGCAGGAAGGATCCTGCAATATGCTACCACCAGTAGAAGGGAGGAAGGAAGTGTACTGGGTGGATTGGGCAATTTGTTGGATGGAGATGGATGGAGGTAACTATTTTGTCATAATGGAATTTGAATAGATTAATAGTTAGAAGGATTAGCGGCTACCCAAACAGGTAGCCGTTTATTTTTGCATCAATCAATGTTCGCCCTTCAGCCAACTTATACACTACAACAGCTTACCTTAGTTGCTTAAAAAAACACCATGCAACAATCCTTCATCAAAATAGCCCTCGACAGTTGGTACAGTCATATCAACAGGACCAGCAAATTATTGGACAGCCTTACCGATGAACAATTGGCAGCGGAAGTGGCGCCCGGCAGGAACACCGGCATTTATTTATTGGGGCACTTGGTAGCCGTGCATGATGCGCTGCTGCCTCTGTTGAATATTGGTTCAAAATTGTATCCATCATTGGAAGAGCCATTTATCAAACAACCAGATAAGTCCGGGCTTGCAATACCTACTGCACAGGAACTGCGTACTTACTGGACAGAGGTGAATGATGCACTAACATTGAGCTTCAACTTGATGAACACGGATGAATGGTTCCAGAAGCATACGTCCGTTTCCGAAGAGGATTTTGCCATCAACCCTTTAAGGAACAAATTGAATGTGCTGCTAAGCAGGACAACCCATTTGGCGTACCATTTTGGGCAGATGGCCTTCCTGAAAAAATAATGCGGTTATTAAATATTCTTTAAAAAGCAATGGCTGCCAATTGGGTAGCCATTGCTTTTTAAAAACGTTTGTATATTTAAATCCATTAGCAAAGCAGTAAGTATGTTGGGAGTTGTTCCGTTTCTATTGATCCTGGTAAACATTATCATGTCCTTCCAAGGTTTCAGGAACCAGTGGTTCCTTGACAGGTACAAATTTGACGTGGAGAAGATACTGGTGTACAAAGAATATAAAAGGCTGCTCACCTCTGGTTTCCTGCATATCAACTGGCTGCACCTCATCCTCAATATGCTTACCCTTTATTGGTTCAGTGGCCTAGTGGAACCAGAACTCGGCACGCTGGCCTACACATTGATCTATGTGGCCAGTTTGGCTGGGGGCGACCTATTTTCACTGCTTGTACATAAACACGACCATAGCTATACGGCGGTAGGCGCTTCGGGTGCCGTATTCGGAATTGTGTTTGCCTCCATAGCGCTGTTCCCCAATATGGGTATACGCATTTTCATTTTACCATCATTCCCAGCTTGGATGTATGGATTGGCCTATGTGCTGTATTCCATTTATGGCATTAGGTCCAGAACAGATAATGTGGGCCATGATGCACATTTAAGTGGTGCTGTTGTTGGTATGCTGGTGGCCATTGCCATGCGGCCGGGTTCCTTGTTGCAAAATCCACTGCCCATTCTATTGGTTGCTTTGCCCGCTATTGTCTTCATCTTCATCATTGTTACCCGCCCACATGTTTTATTGGTAGATAATTTCTTTTACAAAAAGCAACGTAAGCTCTACAATATAGACCAGCGTTACAACGCAGAAAAAGTGGACAAACAAAAAGAACTGGACCGTTTGTTGGAGAAAATACACCAAAAAGGAATGAAGAGTTTATCGGCCAAGGAAAAAAGTACATTGGCTGAATATTCCAAACAGTTACAGTGATACTTAAAATATTTTTGCCCACAGGCAACCTATTACAAAGCAGGGCTGGCCCAGCTTTTGTTTTTTTAGCAGACCAAGTGCGCAAGGCCCTTGTACAACCTCAAAAATATTTTATCGCATTTGTACGATTAATAAGAATAATCCCTTTATTTTGCATTATCGTATAAAAACGATAAACAAGTGGCAGCACACAAAACAGACGAGTTTGGAAAGAAGGAGCAGGATCTGGCGGCATTTGCAAAAGCCATATCCCACCCTGCAAGGATTGCCATACTAAAAGTATTGGCCCAACGTAATGAATGCATCTGTGGCGAAATTGTGGAAATACTTCCGTTGGCACAGGCCACCGTTAGCCAGCACCTGAAAGCATTGAAAGAAGCGGGCCTGATCAATGGTACCGTTTCCGGCCCCAAAAGCTGCTACTGCATCAACTGGGAAGCTTTTGACAATTTCCAGTCATCGTTCAACACTTTATTCGACAAGCTAAAAAACAGTAACCAAAAAAGTTGCTGCTGATTTTTTTATCCACTCACTTCCTTCCCTTCAGGGCAAGGGCAAAACAAATTTTATGCAAACAGAAACTGCATTGAAGGAACTGGTGAAAGAAAAATATGGCCAGATAGCCGAACAATCAGCAGAACAGAATGCTACATCCTGTTGCGGGGCTACCAGCAGTTGCTGTGGCGATGAAGTGTACAATATCATGGCAGATGATTATACCAAATTGGATGGTTACCATGCAGGCGCAGACCTTGGTTTAGGCTGTGGCCTTCCAACAGAGTTTGCCAAAATAAAGGAAGGTGATACCGTAATAGACCTGGGCAGTGGTGCCGGCAACGATGCTTTCATAGCACGGAGGATTGTGGGTGAAAAAGGGAAGGTACTGGGCATTGACTTCACCGAAAAAATGATTGCCAAAGCAAGGGACAATGCTGCTAAAGTGGGTTTCAACAATGTGGAATTCAGGTTGGGCGATATTGACGATATGCCCGTTACCAGCAACTATGCAGATGTGGTGGTTAGCAATTGCGTACTGAACCTTGTTCCCAATAAGTACAAGGTCATCAGCGAAATTTTCCGGGTACTGAAGCCCGGTGCCCATTTCTCCATCTCCGATATTGTACTGGAAGGGCATTTGCCGGAGAAGTGGAAGAACATTGCAGAACTGTATGCAGGTTGTGTAAGCGGTGCCATACAGAAGCAGGTGTACCTGGAAATCATTGAGCAGGCTGGATTTGTAAATACCACTATTCAGAAGGAAAAGGAAATCATTGTCCCAGATGATATCCTGGCCAATTATTTATCGGCCGAAGAAATTGCCGAGTATAAACCTGGCGCTGCAAAAATTGTGAGCGTAACCGTGTTTGCACAGAAGCCAGCGAAGGATGATAGGAATTGTTGTTCACCAGGAAGTGGCTGCTGCTAAACGCTTATGAAAAAATACACGGCAGAGTTCATTGCCACATTCGCCCTGATTTTTTGTGGCACAGGAGCATCCATTGTTAATGAAACAATGCATGGCGTTCTGGGGCATGTAGGCATAGCAATGAGTTGGGGCCTCATCGTGATGGCTTTGATCTATGCTTTTGGCGATATTTCCGGTAGCCATATCAATCCAGCAGTTACGATTGCATTTGCAGTTCATAAAAGCTTCCCATGGAAAGAAGTGCTGCCCTACATTATCAGTCAGTTATTGGGTGCATTGACTGCAAGTTTTGTACTGCGGCTCCTGTTCCCCGCTTCCCAAACATTGGGGGCCAGCTTGCCTTCTGGTCCGCCCATGCAATCCTTTGTCCTGGAAATATTCTTGATGTTCTTCCTGATGCTGGTGGTGCTGCAGGTAGCCAAAGGTAGCAAGGAGCAGGGCATGTTTGCGGGCATTGCCATTGGCGGTGTTGTACTGTTGGAAGCCATGTTTGCTGGTCCGGTTTGCGGAGCATCCATGAACCCGACGCGTTCGCTGGCACCCGCCGTTGTTAGCCACCATACTGAGCACCTATGGATTTATTTAACCGCTCCTTTTATGGGTGCCGTGGCTGCCGTATTTGTTCATCAATTTTTAAAAACAAGTAAATGAAAAAGAAACTACTTTTTGTCTGTATCGAAAATTCCAACCGCAGCCAAATGAGCCAGGCCTTTGCAAAAATCATTGGCGGGGACAAAGTAGAAGCCTACAGCGCCGGTAGCAGGCCAAGTGGCATTGTTAACCCCAAGGCCATTGCAGCCATGAAGGAACTGGGTTATGATTTAAGTACGCACGATAGCAAAAGTCTGGATGAAGTAAAGGCCTTTGCTCCATTTGATGTGGTTGTTACCATGGGCTGCGGTGATGCCTGCCCTTGGATGCCGGCTAAACAGTTTATTGATTGGCAGATCCCTGATCCCAAACACATGGATCCAACAGCGTTCAATGAAGTAAGGGACTTCATCAAAAGCAAAGTGCAGGAGCTGATTGATAAACTGTAATAGGCTTTACCGTGAATGGTACTAATTTTCTCGAATCCATTTCCTAGGCTATGGTTTAGTTGAACGATTGCCTAAATTCCAGTGGCGATAAATTTGTTTTCCTCTTGAAGAGCTTATTGAATGACTGCGGATGTTCAAACCCTAATTGATAGGCTACTTCTGCAACGGACAAATGGGTGATGGATAATATTTCCTTGGCTTTTTCAATGAGTTTGTTATGTATATGCTGCTGCGCATTTTGCCCAGTTAACGAGCGGAGCATATCGCTTAAATAGTGTGGGGTAACAGCCAGTTGCCCCGCAAGCCACTGTACCGTTGGCAAGCCTTTCATTAACGCAGTTTCATTATTGAAATAACTATCCAACTGCGTTTCCAATTGTACCAGCAAATCATTGCTCACAGCCTTCCTGGTAATAAATTGGCGTTTATAAAACCGGTTGCTGTAATTCAGGAGCAATTCAAGTTGCGATACAATCACATCCTGACTAAAATCGTCAATGGTTGATTGCAGTTCATCTTCAATGTTCTTGAAGATGCCCATGACAATAGTTTTTTCTTTTTCAGAAAGGTGCAACGCTTCATTGGCTGCATATGAAAAGAAGCCAAAATTTTTGATGTTCTTGCCCAATGGATAGTTCCTGATAAAGTCCGGGTGGATGAGCAGTGTTTGCCCCTTGTACTCAGCATCATCCGTAGTTGCCAATAACTGGTTGGGCGCCGTGAATACCATGCCCCCTTCATCAAAATCATAATACCCCTGACCGTACCTTATTTTTCCACGAAGGCCTTTTTTGTACGAAACCTTATAAAAGTTCAACAGGAACGATGTTGGTAATTGGTCCACATCAACAGCTATCTGTGTATTGTCAACCAAACTTACCAAAGGGTGCAAGGGCTTTGGTAAGCCCAGCACCCGATGTAGGTCTGATATTGAATTGAAGGTTTTGGGCGTGTTTTCCTCTTTTTTCACCTGCTGCAGTTTATTGGTTTAACCCCTAGTTTACTCACCTAAAAATACTTGTTCCATTTGTTTCCTGAATGCTTCATCGCCCAGTTCCAATCGTTGGGCATACAATGCTTTTGCGTCTTCACCAGCAACATACCTTAATTTTTCCTTCCCATCCGTAGCTGCCTCATATACTATAGCAGCAATTTCTTCCGCTGGCGTAAAATGGTCTTCGTTCAGGCCAGCAAACATTTTCCCCATCCATTGATCATAAGCAGGATGTGCAGCCATATCCGCAGAACGGCTGAGAAAATCTGTTTTAATGCCCCCGGGCGAAACTGTTTTGATGCCTACGCCTACCTTTTTCAACTCAAAGGCCATGCTCTCGCTCCAACCTTCCAGCGCCCACTTAGTGGCATGGTACACTGAACTGAATGGGAAAGTAATCAATCCGCCAATGGAGGTGGTAGAAATAAAAAGCCCATTCCCCTTTTCCCTGAAATAAGGAATGAATGCCTGCGTAACACGGATCACACCCAAAAGGTTTGTGTTCAACTGACGGACCAGTTGCTCATCGGTTGTGGATTCCAAAGGTCCCATCAGTCCATAACCTGCATTATTGAACACTACATCAATATTGCCTAAAGCCCTCGCGGCCTTTGTTGTTGATTCAATTTGGACAGGGTCCGTAACATCGAGTGGCAACAAGGTAATATTGTCAATCAGTCCCAGTTCGTGTTCGTTTTCCGGTTTACGCATGGTGGCTATGACCTTCCAACCATTGGCCGCAAATAATTTTGCCGTTGCTTTTCCTAGGCCAGTTGAGGCCCCAGTAATGAAAATTGTCTTCATGTATGTTCTTTTTGTTTGAAGCACAAAACTCTATTACTGCTATTGCGGGCATGTAGCCAAACAGGAGATTGTTGTAGCCAAAATGAAAACGGCCCGTAGACCTACTCCCTCCAATTATCAATCCGCAGCTTCGTAAAAAAATCTTCCTCTTCCATTTCCCTCACTTCGCCAGCTTGAAGGTTGCCCAATTGCAGGTCTTCAATGCTCATTCTAATTAAGCGCTGGCATTGGTGGTGAACGGAAGCCACCATCTTCCTTACCTGATGGTACTTGCCCTCGGTCAGGATAATGCTCAACCAAGTGGTTGGCAGGCCCTCCCGCTGGTTGGCCCCACCTTTAAACAGGTCAGTGGGTGGTTCCACAATTTGTACATCGGCAGGTGTGGTGATATAATCTTCGCCTCCTTTTATCCTTATCGTTGTTCCCGTTTGCAGTAAGTGCAGGTTTTCGGGAGTTACTATATTTTTCACCTTGACGAGATAGGTTCTCTTATGCGGTGTATCGCTCTCAAACAGTAGTTTGGTAACCCGCTTATTGGTTGTCAACAATAACAAACCTTCAGAATGGTTATCCAACCTGCCAATAGCATGGGTGCCTTCGGGGAAATCAAAATCAAGGTCGCCCAACAGGCCCACTTTGTGTGAACTGATAAACTGGGAAACCATTTTATAGGGCTTATTGATAGCGAAATAACGGTGGCACATGAACTGCTTGGAGTTTTTATGGCAGCAAAGAAAGGGGATTTCATTGTCGAACTTGACGCAATTGTAATGGTCGGTAATGCATCATTTTGAATATTCCATTTGCAAATCGGCGCCAGCCAGAACTTGTTGAAGGCGGTTCCCCTATCGCAATGCTAATTCCATTTTTTACAGGCTCAATTCCATGAAAGATCGGGACAGTTTTTAACATAAAATTCTAACCGGGCATTACCTAATGTCAGCTAAACCGTTCTTTTACGGTCGGTTGGCATAAAATGGGTTGGCATAAAATAAAAATATGCCAACCCATTTTATGCCAACTGTTTTTGATAATCAATTCATAAGGTGTGTTGCCTTTTACCCATGTTAACAGCTAAACCCCTATCTTCGCCCCATCATATTCTCCCTCTTAGCAGGCTCGATGCTTTTATTCTCCGTCAAAAAAGAAAATCAAGTCATAGGTTGTTGAGCATATACAAACAACAGGAACCTTCTCCTACACGTTGACTGGTTTCAATTATTTATCTAAACACATTCATTTTGTTATTCAAAGACTTACATCTCGTAGAGCCTATTTTAAAGGCGCTCGAAACCGAAGGCTATTCTACGCCTACCCCCATTCAGGAACAATCCATACCGGAAGTACTAAAAGGCCGGGACCTATTGGGCCTTGCCCAAACAGGCACCGGAAAAACAGCAGCATTTGCCATTCCCATCCTGCAGAACCTTTTCCTGCAGAAAAGAACGGAACGGAACCATCCACAGTTCATCAAGTCGTTGATATTGACCCCTACAAGGGAACTGGCCATACAGATTGATGAAAGTTTTGCCGCTTATGGCAAGGGTACGGGCCTTAAACATGCCGTTATTTTTGGTGGCGTATCGCAACATTCACAGGTTCAGGCCCTGCAAAGGGGTGTTGATATCCTGATTGCTACACCGGGGAGGTTGCTGGATTTAATCAACCAACGTTATATCAATTTGCAGCACTTACAAATATTTGTACTGGATGAGGCAGATAGAATGCTGGACATGGGCTTTATCCATGACGTTAAAAAGACCATTACCCACTTACCTGCTAAACGGCAGACACTATTTTTCTCTGCCACCATGCCCAATGAAATTGCAGGATTGGCAAGCTCCATCCTGAACAATCCGGTTAAGGTAGAAGTAACACCTCCTTCTACCACCGTAGAGAAAATTGAGCAGTCTGTTTTTTATGTGGACAAAGGAGACAAGAAATTATTGCTTGCACATATACTGCAGGACAAGGCCATTGAACGCGTATTGATTTTCACAAGAACCAAGCATGGTGCCGACAAAGTGGTGAAGGACCTGAACCCCAAGGGTATTAAAGCGGAAGCCATTCATGGCAACAAATCACAAAATGCCAGGCAACGTGCCCTGACCAACTTCAAGGATGGCAGCATCCGCGTATTGGTAGCCACGGATATTGCCTCTAGGGGCATTGATGTGGATGAGCTGACGCACGTAATCAACTATGAACTGCCGAATATCCCCGAAACCTATGTACATAGAATAGGGCGTACTGGCCGTGCAGGCAAAAGCGGTACAGCCTTGTCGTTTTGTGATGCAGAAGAAAGGGAGTTTTTAAGGGATATCAATAAACTGATTGGCATACCCGTTCCTGTAGTGAATGAGCATCCATACAAAATGGATATAAGCAATTACAGACCTGCTCCTGTGGCTGCAAAAAGCCAAAACCAAGGAAGGCCCAATGGTTTCAGGAGGGAAAGGAACTGGAGCAATAATAGAAATAGATAGTTAGTATATAAACAAAAAACGAAGGGTTGCCCTTCGTTTTTTGTTTATAGGTTCTACATGTTATTTTCTGTTCTTTATTAAAAAAGCGTAACCAAAAGAAAGATTGCTCACAGAAAGTGTCGGATAGATTCCATCATCCAGTATACTGCCAAATGATTCGTACTGAACGAACAGTTTTCCAAAATTGCTTTGCACGTTAAAGTTTATTCCATAAGACAAAAAATCGGATAAGGAGGGCACTCCTTTTAGTGTTGCCGAGTTGGATGGGTTTTCCAAGGTTGCCGTAATGGCATTCTTGTTCAGGGGGATATTATAAGCAACGATAGGAGCAATAAAAAAAGCAGTCTTGCTTCGAGGGTTGAGCAAAAAATTGAAACTTAGATTGGGCTGCAATAACAGCTCCGTTCCTTTATAGGTTTCTTTTGCATAAGTATAACTCCCTTTATTGTTCTGTGCATCTATAGGTAGCATGTGTAAAGCCATGGCCATTCTAGGTTGGAACCTATTAAAGTTTTTACCAGATAAAAAGGAAAATCCAATTTCTGCTTTTATACCAATAGTTGAAGCGTAATCAGCATTATTTATTCCTAAAGAGCCAACATATCCATAGGGTGTGGGTTCTCCTTTTACGGAAAAAGAGTTCAATGCTGCAGATGCTGCAATATCAATTTTCCAGCCCGATTTTTTTGTACTGCCAGGTTCTCCATTATTATTGTTCAATGCTATAAAAATCTTAAGAAGGTCGTCTTCATTATAATTAATGGCTGCTACTATAGGTACAATTCTTTCATTCCCTTCCTTTTTCGCAATAGCTATTAATTGGTTCTTATATTGTTCGTCTTTTTCTAGCTGAGCATTTACTAATCTTACCTTATAAACAATCTCCGTAATCTCCTCTATTCCGGGCTGCTTTATAAAAAAATATTTTCTTTCATTTGTTGTCAATTCATATAAACTATACTTCGCCGTGTACAAAACTTTTAACCAAACTCGTTTCGTATTTGTTTCATTGCTATAGTAATCTTTTGCATTATTGACAGATGCTGGATTCAGTTGATAAGTGATATTGGCCCTTTTGTATTTCTCTTCCCCATAAACAACAAAAAAATTAAGGTCTTTTATTGCATATGTTTTTATAGCTGTTGAGGTTTTAAACTCTATTGTTTCCGGGTTGATGTTCCAGTTCCTATAATTTACTTCCCCGCCCACACTATCTAAATTGTTAAGAACAATATAGCCCCCTTTAAAATTGTTTTGGGCAGAAAGATGAATAACAAGAATAGAAAAGCTAATTAAGAGAAGGGGTTTCATGATGCTATTTTAAATAAAAATAACCCAATAATTCATAATAGTGTTAAGAGTTTTGTTATAGAATCTTCTTATGCATCAACAAAAATCAGTCAATCTTTTTATGGCCCTATCCAGCGTTTCTTCCCTCTTTGCAAAACAGAAGCGAATAACCTTATTGTCCGTTGCTTCTTTATAGAACGCAGAAACAGGAATGGTGGCCACACCGTAATGCTTGGTGAGATGAATGGCAAAGTCCTTATCGTTCATATCACTTATGCCACCATAGCTATAACATTCAAAATAGCTGCCGTGGCTGGGTATCAATTTAAATGGCGTTGCCTGCATCAGCTTGCGGAAATAGTCCCGTTTAGTCTGTATGGAAGGACCGAGTGTTAAATAGGCCTGTTCATTTTGTAGATAATCGGCCAAAGCAAATTGCTTGGGACTATCCACGCTAAAGCAATTGAACTGGTGCACCTTCCTGAACTCCTTCATGGCTGCTGCACTGGATATGCAGTACCCGATTTTCCAACCGGTGCAATGATAGGTCTTACCGAAGGAGAAGCAAACAAAGCTCCTTTCCATCAGGTCAGGATAACGCAATATACTCTGGTGCTGTATTCCGTCGAAGATGAGGTGCTCGTACACTTCATCGCTTAGTATGATGATATTGGTATCGGTTACAATGCTCCTTAGTTGGGTTATATCATCTTCGCTCAAAACACTTCCTGTTGGGTTATGTGGAGAGTTGATCATAATCATCCTTGTACGCTCATTCACCTTGCTCCTTACTTCACCCCAAGGAATGCTATAGCTTGGATAGTGCAAAGAAATACGGACCGCTCTGGCCCCATTGATTTCTATATTGGGAATATAACTGTCATAAGCTGGTTCAAAAACAATCACTTCATCATTGGGCTGCAATACAGTGGTGAGCGCTGTGTAAATAGCATAAGTACCGCCAGGCGTAATGGTAATCTCTGTTTCAGGATCGATATTGCTGTTATACAGTTTGAAACATTTTTCTGCAATCCTCTCACGTAGCAGTGGCAGGCCATTCATGTGCACATATTGGTTGTTGCCTTTTTTCATAGCTGCATCTACCAAGTCAATCAGTTCTTCGCTCATCATAAAATCCGGGAAACCCTGACCAAGGTTTACTGCTTGGTGCTCCACGGCCAATGAACTCATGACCGTGAAAATGGTGGTGCCTACATCTGGAAGTTTTGAATGGATCTGCATGGAACGAAGATAGAATCTGTCCAATAAAGTAGGCCGAATTGAAGCCTACTTTCTGGTCAGTTCACTATCTATTGTAAGTTACCTCTCAACTTAATGCTTGGTTATATCATTGAAAGCCTCTCTTTCATCGTTTAAATTCATGATGGGACAGGATGGTTTTATAGATAGGGTGAGTATACTTTTATATGCTGAATTATTGTAGCTGCCAACACTAAACCTAACGGTTTCTAATTAAAACGATTGACACATGAAAAAACAAACACGCTTTTGGCGTAAGCCATTTGTTGTGCTCCTTATTTGCACAACATTCTCACTCCTCGGTTTCCAAGCACAGGGCCAAAACAAACAAACCATTGTTACAGGAAAAATTACGGACGAAACAAGCAAGCCATTAGAGGGTGCTACGATTTCTGTAAAAGGTGGCTCCTCCAACGCTATTGTTAGGCCGGACGGTTCGTTCCGTATTGAAGCCAACAAAACAAGCACATTGATTATTACAGCGGTGGGCTTCATCACACTGGAGGTTCCTGTTAACGGTCAATCAGTAATTAACGTGTCCCTCAAATCAATGGTTGCGGGACTGGAAGAAGTAGTTGTAGTTGGGTACGGTACACAGAAGAAAAGGGATATCACAGGTGTTGTGGCCACATTTGATACAAAGTCAATTGAGGAGAAACCCATTTCCCGTATAGACCAAGCCATGATTGGCCAAATGGCAGGTGTTCAAATTAAGCAACAAACGGGCCTTCCCGGTCAAGGTTTCAGCATTGCCATTAGGGGTACCGGTTCCATATCCGGTGGTACTGAACCATTATACGTCATTGATGGATTTCCATTGGATGTTATAAGCCAGAATTCGGCAGGGGGTTTCACCGCAAACCCATTGAACAACCTTAACGCAAATGATATTGAAAGCATCCAAGTACTGAAAGATGCCGCTGCCGCTGCTATTTATGGTTCCAGAGGAGCAAATGGCGTGGTTTTGATAACCACCAAAAGAGGTCAGATTGGCAAATCAAAAATTGGTGTCAATGTTTATACAGGTTCAAGTAAGGTGTCCAAAAAAATGGATGTTCTTACCGCAGATGAATGGATAGCACAAGCTACCGAACTGGCCAATTATAAATGGGTCAATTCTGGTACGGGCCGTTTGGCTACCCAAACAAACGATCAGAGAAGGGCCATATTGGGCCTTGCTCCTGGTGCATATAATGTTACCTACATGAGTGATGACAGGTGGTTTTCACCTGGCCACCCAGGGTTGAGGTATGTGGATTGGCAGGATGAAACATTCAGGACAGCACCATTCTCTAATTATGAAGTATCTGCCAGTGGTGGCAATGACAATGTGCGTTACTTTTTTTCAGGAAACTATTTGGACCAAAAAGGCGTGCTGTACAATTCTGGTTATAAAAACTACTCTGGTCGTGCTAATGTGGAGATTAATGTGAGCAAGCGTTTTAAAATGGGTATCAATCTGGCCCCATCCTATTCCGAAACCAATTTGCCCAGTGCAGAAGGCAAGGACAACCAGTTAATGAAGCTTTTCAATATGACCCCTGTGGTTGAGGATACTGCTGGCCTCAATACAGGTGCAGGCAAAAATGCTGTGTATGCTTGGGCCAGTTCAAGTGTAAGCCCCCTTGCTTTTTTGAACAATACAATCGGCCTTGCCAAAACCACCCGTGTACTTTATTCCATGTTTGGTGAGGTACAAATAGTAAACGGACTTTCGATAAAATCAACCATAAACTATGACGAATCAAACCAGAACACCAAACGGTACACTTCGGATTTTGTAGCCGGGAATATTGCCAATTACCTTACTTCTCCGGGTAAAAGTTCATCCGGTTCCTACAGCGGTTTCAGGAAGCAAAATTTCGTTACTGAAAATACCATTAACTATAACCACAGTTTTGCCCAGAAGCATAGTGTATCGGTAGTGGCTGGTATGTCTTACAATTACGCCCATATCGAAAATGTGACCATTAGTACCGCAGGCGGTTTTGCTAATGATGTGGTTACAACCCTTAACAATGCCGTTGCCAGTACAGCAGGTGTTACAGTAACGGGCAATACTACTGAGTCCAACAATACATTGGAGTCATTTTATGGTAGGGCACAGTACAATTATGCGGGAAAATATTTAATGTCTGCCAGTATCAGAAGGGATGCTTCTTCAAGGTTTGGCTCCGATTACCGTTGGGGAACCTTCCCATCCCTCTCATTGGGATGGAGGATAACAGAAGAAAAGTTCATGAAAAATATTTCGTTCATCAACGATTTAAAAATAAGGGCCAGCTATGGCAAATCAGGCAGTTCAAATATTGGCGACTATCAAGCAACCGCTTTGTTAACTGCTGCCAACTACAGTTTTGGTGGGAATACACCTTTGGTAGGGAGTGGCCAAGTGGCCAATGGTATTCCCAACCCCTCGTTGCATTGGGAAACATCAAATACTTATGATGCCGGTTTTGATGCTGTTCTGTTCCATAGTAGGATCAACTTCACTTTCGATGTATATAAAAGGGTAAGCACGGATTTGTTCCTGAACATTCCGGTTCTGGCAGTCAGTGGTTCCAATTCCCAGCTTACCAATATTGGTTCTGTTGAAAACAAGGGTGTGGAACTGGGCCTGAATGCTTTGGCTGTTAAAAAAAGGGATTTCCAATGGAGCATTAATGGCAATATTGCTTTCAACAAAAATGAGGTGAGCAAATTGGGTATCGATGCTGCACCAATTAATATTCCAACTGGTTACGGCGGCAACCCTCCTTATTTGTTGCAGATTGGTTTACCGATGTACAGCTATTATCTGGTAAAAACAGTGGGCACCTTAACTGCTGCAGATATTGCGGATGTTAAAGTGGCAAAACTAAGCGGCCAGCAAGTAGGTGATGCCAAATATGAGGACCACGATGGCAATGGACTTATTGATGCCAATGACCGTCAGGTTGTAGGGCAGCCTAACCCAAAATATACTTGGGGATTGACCAATACTTTCAAGTACAAGAACCTTGACCTGAGCATACAGGTGTACGGTCAGCATGGTGGTTCCATTTATTCTTTCCTAGCTAGGGCAATTGATAATCCTGCAAATGGCCGCAATACTACTTTGGGTATTTGGAGGGACAGGTGGACGCCAACCAATCAGGACGCCAACGCACCGAGAGGCAAAATTGGTGAAGCTTATACCATTCCTCTGTTCACAACAGATTGGTTGTATTCATCAGATTTTTGGAGGGTACAAAATATAACTGTTGGCTACAATGTAAAAAGCTTCATTAAATCAACTATTTTGAATGGGGCAAGGATATACCTGTCAATGCAAAATTTTTTTGGCAAGGACAAATATTATGGAGGTGTGAATCCAGAGGCACAGAACACCAATGTTAGCGGCAGCACAAGCTATCCCATACCTGGTGACTATGGGGCCATGCCATTGAACAAGACAATAACAGTTGGCATTAACCTCAGCTTATAAACTTCAAACAACGAAACAATGAAAAAAATATTTAAAATAGGTTTCTGCTTGTCATTCATTATATCCTTTGGCTGCAATAAGCAGCTAGACCAGCAACCTGTATCAAGCACTGCCACAACCAACTTCTTTACCAATACCAGCGATTTCATCCAAGCAGTCAATGGCGTTTACAATAAATTAAGGGCCTATCCCGACCAAGCGCTATGGATGGGTGAAATGCGTTCTGATAACGTCACCATTACCACAGATGGCAACCGTGACTTTCAAGGCATCAATGATTTTTCGCCCAATCTTACCACAACAGCTTTTATTGTAGGTGCCTGGAACAATGACTTTAATGGCATTTACAATGCAAACGGTGTATTGGATGCTTTGGTAACCAAAAGTGGCAATATCAGTGATACTGCACTGGCTAGGAGATTTGGAGCAGAGTGCAGGTATTTAAGGGCCTTTTATTATTTTGACCTCCTGCGTTTCTTTGGTAAACTGCCCATTGTAGGCACCGTTTTAAGCCCTGCTGAAGTAGCAACTATTCCCAGGAGTCCCGTTAAGGATGTATATGACTTTATCGTAGCCGATTTACAGTATGCCATTGCCAACCTACCAGTATCCTATGCAGCTGCAGATATTGGTAGGCCAACAACCAACGCAGCAAAAGGTTTGCTCGGATTGGTTTACCTAACAAAATCTGGTCCTACTTATGGTTTGGAGAGCGGCCCGGGACTGAACAGCAATGAATACGATAAAGCATTGGCCCAATTCAATAGCGTAATAGCAAGCGGCCAATACATTTTCTCAGCAGATTTCCCTTCCATCTTTTCCTACACCAACGAGAACAACAAGGAAGTACTTTTTGATGTACAGTACATGACCACATCCAATGGAGCAGATTATCCAAGCCAGTTGGTTCCTAGTGCTTACTGGACGGGTTTGGGGCTGTCTGGCTACGACAATGCCTATGGTACATCCACTTATAATGCCACTAAAAACCTGTTGCAATCTTTCCGCAACAGTGCTGGAGCTGTTGTTGATAAGAGGGATACCTTTTCCATACAGCATGGATTTGCCCTTTCCACTTCTACTCCAACGGTACTGGATACCACAAGACCTTTTGAGAAAAAATACATCAATGTGGCCAAACGAGGTACCGGCAGGGCCGACTGGCCAATCAATTTCATTACCATGCGTTATACAGATATCCTGATGATGAAGGCTGAATGCATTTTACATGGTGCCAGTGGAACACAAGCGGAGGTAGATGCCATTGTAAACCAAGTGAGGGCAAGGGCCGGTATTTCTGCAACATTGACCAATGTGAACATTGCTACTTTGATGGAAGAAAGGAGAAGGGAGTTTGTCGGGGAAGGCCTCCGTTGGAACGACCTTGTAAGGGAAGGAATGGCTGTTACCACCATGAACGCATGGATAGCCAGCGATGCCATACCAACCATAAAAACAGTGATCCCACAATATATCATTTATCCTGTGCCACAGGCCGAACTCTTGGCCAAGCCAGGTTTGTACGCACAAAATGAAGGGTACTATTAACAAAATCCATTAGGACATCAAAATAAAAACGCAAGATGCTTTAGAGCATCTTGCGTTTTTATTTTGCGCATCTCTTTTGCAAGCGAATCCCCAACCAGCATATATTGAAAATTTGATCCTAACAACAAGCCCTGTCTTTTGTACAACTATTGCCATTCAGGAAAATGTAGGAGATCCCTGTTGAGAAAGCAATTGCATTGCTCAGTAACTAGAAGCCCAATTTATTACTCACCCGCTTCAGCTCTATCTCGGCAATTTTTGCAGCATAGTTAAGGTTCACCAAACGGTAGCCAGCATCCTCAAAGCTTTTCTGTGCTTCACGTATTTCAATAATGGTAGCTGCCGATAATTGGAACCGCTGCAGGGAAAGGTCAACCAATTGCTGTGAAAGCCTGTATGTACTTTGCTGCATTTCTACTTGCTGCAGGTTATTGGTGTAAGACTGGTATGTTTTTATGGTACTGGATTCATAATCCAGTACGGTGCTTTCTTTTTGAAGTTTTGCGTTTTGCGTGTTGATATTGGCTACTTTTTCTTGGCGTTTAATAGTGCCCCCGCTATAAATGGGAACCGCCAAGCTAAGGCCTATAAACGGCCCATATGATTGGTTAAGCAATAATTGGCCCCCTGAACTTTGTGTCCTACCATAGTTTAGGCCAGTGTTTGCACGTAATGATGGATAACGCTGCGCTGCTGTTTCTTTTTCTATAAGTTCATTGATCCTTATTTGCTGGTCCAGTGAAATGATCAGCGGGTTTAAACTAATGGTGCTAATAACATCAGCCAATTTTACATTCTTATCAACAATGATGCTATCCCTAATGACAATGGATGAATCGGGCTTTACACTCAATAGGTTAAGTAGGTCTGTTTTTGCCTGGTCAATAATCAGCAATTGCGATTGCATATCCTGTTGCCTTGTATTCAAATCAATCTGTGATTGAAACAGGTCTGCATTGTTTGCCAAACCCAAATCCTGCTTTGTTTGAACCAGCTCCAATTGTTTTTTGGAAAGCTCTATACTTTGCTGCAGTGTTTTCAGGTACCCTTGCTGACGCACAACATCATAGTATTTTGTCATTACAGCAGCAATGGTGTTCTGGACCTGTGCGTTGAGCAATTGGGAGCTTTGTTTTTCCAGTTCTTCCAGCCGCTTTTTTGTGGCAACCACCCTGTATCCATTATATAACAACATGGTTCCAGTAACAGCAGCATTCAAGGTGTTACTTGCTGCACCATTCCGGGTAATATCCGAACCAGTGTTCAGTTTTTGATTAATGTTTACAACCGCTTCCTGATCACTAGCGGTACCGCTTACCGTAGGAAGGCCACCTGCAAGACCAATATCATTATTGGTCTTGTTTATCTCAACCACATTCTTTGCAATCTGGATATCGAAATTTTTTTTCAATGCAATGTTGATAGCATCCTGCAAAGTGATTTGCTGGGCAGATGCTCTGACGCTTATTAATGTAAGTACAATCAATAATTTCTTCATGTTGCTAATTTTTGAAACCAGTTCCATTTTCCGGTTTTCCCCATCTCAATATCACCTTATTAACTCATTGTATTATCACATTGACCTTATTCCGTAATCTCCACTTTCTTTGCCTCATGCTTGCCACTAATAAAAGTATAAACAGCCGGTATTACAAACAATGTGAGGATAAGTGAAAACAGGATACCACCAACAATTACAATTCCCAAAGGAATCCTACTTGTTGAAGATGCCCCTAGGCTCAAGGCAATGGGTAAAGCACCTAATGATGTGGCCAAGCTTGTCATTAAAATGGGCCTTAACCTTTGTGTTGATGCTTCTACGACCGCTTCCATTTTAGCCAGTCCGTTTTCCCTTTTCTGGTTGGCAAACTCAACTATTAAAATCCCGTTTTTGGTAACCAGCCCTATCAGCATAATCATACCAATTTCCGAAAAGATATTGATGGTCTGGTTGAATAAATATAAGCTCAGCAATGCCCCACTTAAAGCCAGTGGTACTGTGAGCATGATAGTGAATGGATCCTTGAAGCTTTCAAACTGTGCTGCCAATACCAGATAAATTAATATCAGTGCCAAACCAAAAGCGAAGACAATATTGGAACTGCTTTCTGCATAATCCCTTGATGGGCCGTTAAGTGCCGTTTGGAAAGATTCATCCAGCAACTTTTTTGCAATTGTATTCATTGCATCAATACCATCACCAATAGTTTTGCCTTCCGCCAATGATGCAGAAATAGTGGCGGCTTTGTAGCGGTTAAAATTGAATAGTGTTGCCGGGTTACTGTTTTCCTCCAAGTGAACAACTGAAGAAAGCGGGATATTGTCACCGTTTTTGTTCCTTACATACAAGCGCTCAATATCATCTGGTTGGTTTCTATCAGTTCTGTCAACTTGGGCAATCACTTGGTACTGGTACCCGTTCATGATAAAATAAGCCAGCCTCCCCCCACTGAATGCACTTTGAATGGCCGAAACCACATCCTGGCTCGAAAGTCCCAGGTCCCTAACTTTTGTCCTGTCAATAGTTAATTGAACTTCGGGCTTGTTGAACTTCAGGTTAACATCGGAAGTAGCAAATGTTTTGGTATCCTTCCTTACTTCATCCAAGAACTTTGGGATGATGTCCTTTAGTTTGTCCAGGTCCTGGTTCTGCAAAATGAACTGTACCGGCAAAGCTCCTTTTGAGCCTGCACCTACAGAAATGGTTTGTTCCTGTATAGCAGAAATCCTTGCTTCATTGAACCTGCCCAGTTTTTTCTGCAGTTCATTGGCAATCTGGCCTTGGGTTTTGGTCCTGAGCTTGGGATCCACCAGTGTCAACCTTGGCTGGGAAGTATTTACACTGCCGCCAGATGGGGTCCTTGCAAAAACAAAATCCCTTTCGGCAACCGAATCATATAAATAGTCTGATATTTTGTCGCTCAATGTTTGCATGGCAGGGTAACTGGTTCCCTCTGCTGCCGTTACAGTAAAACGGATACTGCTCCTATCTTCTATCGGCGCTATTTCACTTTGAAGGTTCCTTATGATAAAGAAAATCATGCATGCGCAAACAGCAATAATTACCCACGCAGCCCATCTTATTTTCATAAAGCCACGGAGCATCCTTTTGTAGCCATTTTCCATTCCCGTAAAAAATGGTTCCGTTTTGGTATAGAACTTTCCGTGTCCCGCATCCTTTCTATTAAGATAGACGTTCAATACCGGTGTAATGGTCAATGATACAAAAGCAGAAATCAGTACAGCCGCTGCCAGTGTAACACCGAATTCCCTAAAAAGCCTTCCTACAAAACCCTCCAAAAAGATTACCGGTAAAAAAACGACTGCCAGTGTTATAGATGTTGATACAACGGCAAAGAAAATTTCCCTGCTTCCTTCCAGTGCGGCTTTGCGAATAGGCAGACCTTCCTCAATTTTCCGGAAGATGTTTTCTGTGACGACAATGCCATCGTCCACCACCAAGCCTGTGGCAAGCACAATTCCCAGCAACGTAAGGATGTTTACCGAAAATCCGGAAACGTACATGATGAAAAACGTAGCCACCAATGAAATGGGGATATCGATCAATGGACGGATAGCTATTAACCAGTTCCTGAAAAAGAAGAAGATAACCAATACCACCAAAGCAAAAGAAATGAGGAGTGTTTCCTTTACTTCTTCTAGCGATTTACGGATATTGGTGGTATTGTCAACCAGAATCTTAAACTCTATATCAGATTTATTGTTCTTTTTAATCTGTTCCAGCCGCTTATAAAACTCATCTGCTATTTCAATATTGTTTGCACCTGGCTGTGGAATAATGGCAAGGCCAACGGCATTGACACCGTTGTATTTCCACGCCTGTTCCAAGGTTTCAGGGCCCAGCTCCACACGTGCCACATCATTCAAACGCACAATTCCAGCACTGTCTTCCCTGATAATCAAATCGCGGAAATCCTTTTCGGAAGTAAGCCTCCCAATGGTCCTTATGGTCAGTTCTGTATTGTTACCATAAATTTTGCCTGGTGGCAAATCGATATTCTCCGTGTTTAAGGCATTTTTGATGTCTGTAAATGCAACACCATAGGTGTTCATTTTATCCGGGTTTAGCCAAAGCCTCATTGAATAACGCTTCTGACCAAATATGTTTACCGCACTTACGTCATTGATGGTCTGAATTTGTTGCTGCAAAACATTTTCTGCGTAATCGCTTAGTTCCAGCAGGCTCTTTGTATTGCTCTGTATAGCAAGGATCAAAATGAAATCGCTATTGGCATCGGCCTTGGTTACCACTGGTGCCGCATCAATATCCTGTGGCAAACTGCGGGAAGCCTGTCCAACCTTATCACGCACATCACTTGCAGCAGCTTCCAAATCAACGCCCAAATTGAACTCCACTGAAATATTACTACTGCCCAAGGAACTGGAGGAGGTTATTGTTCTGATACCGGGTATCCCATTAATTTGTTTCTCTAGGGGCTCAGTTATTTGATTGGAAATAATGTCTGCATTTGCACCGGTATAGCTGGTACTTACGTTGATAATGGGTGGGTCAATTGCTGGGTAATCCCTTACAGCGAGATAAGTAAATCCTACTACACCAAACAGGATAATAGCAAGGTTCATAACCGTTGCCAACACAGGCCTTTTCAACGACAGTTCGGAAATATTCATAGTACACTGCTATTCATGATGATTTGAAAAGAAACAATCAACCACTTACTGAGCAAGATTTTTCAGCTCTTTTACGCTTCTTACTTTTACACTTCCCTTGGGCCTTGCAAACAGTACGCCTGTAACAACAACACTGTCGCCCGTTTTGATGCCGTCTGTTATTTCAACAAAGTTTGCCTGCCTTACACCGGTATTAACGTTGACGAAATTGGCCTTGCCATTTTTAACAATGATTGCTTGGTTGTTTTTATCGTTGGGGATTAAAGCATTTGTTGGAACGAGTATTGATTTTTTATTTTCACCAGCATTGATATATACTTTTACAAAACCACCTGGGTTTGCTTTCGAATGCTGCAAAACTGCACGGACTTTCAGGTTACGCGTCCCTGTATTGGCTTGAGGCTCCACAGCTATAATAGTTGCCTTCGTTTTGTTGGAGTCATTGTTGTCAAGAATAACATCAATCAAGCTCCCCTTTTTTAGAATATTACTGTAAGCCTCTGGTGCCGTAAAATCTATTTTCAGCTTCTCCACCTGTTGAATAGTTGCTATAACCGTTGCAGAGCTTACATAGGCACCATTGCTAACCTGCCTTAAACCAACAATGCCGCTAAATGGTGCTTTGATAACTGTTTTATCAATCAATGCTTGGGTATACATCAAATCGGCCTTATATCCATTTGCCGTGTTTAATGCTGCATCATAATCTGCTTGGTTGATCCCTTTGATATCAAGCAGCTTTTTGTACCGCTCTTCTGTTTTCTGGGCAAGTTCGAGCTGAACCCTCGTTTTGTTCAGTTGTGCCAACAAGTCTGCATCGTTGATCCGTGCAATAACGGTTCCCTTTTCTACATGGTTCCCTTCCGGTACGTTCAAATAAACCAACCGGCCGCTAACCTCTGGACGAAGTTCAACAAATTCATTAGCTACTACAGTGCCATTAACTTCAACTGTATTGCTGATTGATTGAGGAGATGCAATAATTACATCAACAGAAGTAATTTGTGGGGCGGTGTTTTGCTTTGCAGTATCCTTGCTTTTACTCTTACATGCAAAAGCCAAAAAGCAGGCAACAATAATCGATATTTTTTTGTGCATTGATAATAGACTAATCAATGAAGAAATGTTTACTCACGAAAATAACCAAGTTTGGGCTTGGTCTGTTCATTTAATGGTAGGAAAGGGTAAGAGGGGGATTGTAGAGGGTGAAGGGATGGAAAGACTTGAATATACCTAAAGAGAACAAATACAAAACCTTCAAAAAAAGTAGATTGGAGCAAATTCAAAATAAGTAAATGATCCAATTTCAACATTTTCTTTCTATGCAATTATATTTAACGATAGTTCACTCCATAAATATATTGGAACGGAAATTGAATTCTACCTTCATTCAATTGTTCAAGTAAATTAATAAAGTATCGATGCCTTCATTAGCTGCCATTTCCACCATTGATTTCCCGTATAAAGTAAGCCAGCAAGAAGTCAAGCAAACAGCCAAAGCGCTTTTTGTCCCTTCTTTTCCCCAAGTAGAAAGAATGATGGCAGCATTTGACAATACAGAAATCATCACTAGGAATTTCTGCAAACCATTGGAATATTACAGGGATGAGCATTCTTTCCAAGAAATGAATGCCGAATACATCCGCATTTCCTTGGAATTCGCGGTGAAAGCCATTGAAGCGGGCATTGAACTGGCACAAATCAGTAAGGACCAGATTACCGATATCCTATTTGTTTCCACTACTGGACTATCCACACCCAGTCTGGATGCACTTATCATCAATCAAATGAAGCTTGACCAGAATATCAACCGCACGCCCATTTTTGGTTTGGGCTGTGCTGGCGGTGTGGCCGGATTTTCAAAAGCAAGCATATTGGCAAAAGCCAATCCAGATGCCGTAATATTATTGGTAGCAGTGGAGCTCTGTTCCTTGACCTTCCTGAGAAACGATTACAGCAAAAGCAATTTCATTGGTTCCAGTTTGTTTGCTGATGGCGTTTGTGCCTGTATTATCACCGGTGATAACCATGCAAACAAATCCAGAAAGTCCATCAAGTTCTTGGGCACCCAAAGCAAACTGTACTATGATAGTTTGGATGTAATGGGCTGGGAGTTTTTGGACAAGGGCTTTAAAGTGCTGTTTTTGCAAGATATTCCAACCATTATTGAAAAAAACATAAGGGCCGATATTTCCTATTTTTTGCAAAAAAATGGATTGAGCATTGCCGATATCAAGAATTTTATTTTCCATCCAGGAGGCAAAAAAGTTTTGACAGCTTATCAGGATGCTTTGCAGGTGGAGGGTGACTTTTTGAAAAACACCCGGGAAGTGATGAATGATAATGGCAACATGAGCAGTCCCACTGTATTGTATGTTTTGGAAAGGTTCTTCAATCTGGGCTTTGAAAACGGTTATGGCTTAATGGTGGCCATGGGACCAGGTTTTTCGAGTGAAATGGTTCTGCTTCAAATGAACAATGATTAATATGGCCTTCATCCCTTTTGTATCGTTCATCATTCTTTTGCGTATTGCAGAATTGATTGTTGCCAAGCGCAATGAAAAATGGCTACTGCAAAATGGTGCCGTGGAATATGGGCAGGAACATTATCCATTTATTGTTGCCCTTCATGTCCTATTTCTGGTGTCATTAATAGTGGAATATTATGTGTTGCAGCCTGTTTCCTTTAGTTTGCCCCTTATTGTTTTATATTTTTTACTGTTGGTATTTAAGGTCTGGATCATTGGTTCTTTGGGCAAGTTCTGGAACACCAAGATTTACCATATTTCCAGTTTTCCCTTGGTAAAAAGAGGTCCATACAAATGGGTAAAGCATCCGAATTATATTATTGTAATTGCTGAAATCGCAGTCATTCCCCTTGCCTTCCATTTGTATTATACTGCTATTGTTTTTTCCGTTCTCAATGCTGTGATGTTGTATATAAGGATAAGGGCAGAAAACAAAGCATTGAAGATTTGACATTTTACAGCAAAGGATTGGCCAAGCTTCAATTCCTGTTTAGGCTTTTATAGAAATTATTTCATTTACGCATTGTCGTGTTCGAAAAATCGATTGCTTATTGGCCAACCAAACTAATGAGGTGAGCAGCCAAGTTTTTGATATCCTGAAATTGATAAACCCCTTGTTTGGCTTTACCTTTAAAGATGAAAAAGCTTACAAGGAGCATTGCCAAATCTTTAATAAAGCCGCGCAGTCAACAATCACACAAAGGTACTCATGGGCATGCAATGATTATTGCGGGCAACAAAGGCAAAATGGGAGCAGCAGTGATTGCTGCAAAAGCTTGCTTACGTTCCGGTACGGGGCTATTAACTGTAAACGTTCCTAAAGCCGAACGTTTCATTGTACAAACATCCATCCCAGAAGCTATGCTGATGTTGAGGGAAGATGAAAGCAGTGATTTCAATCAATTTTCCTCTATTGGCATTGGACCGGGTTTGGGAACTGTTAAAGCAACTGTTGAATTCTTGAGCAAGGCTTTTAAGGCCGCCAAACCTTTATTACTGGATGCGGATGCTTTAACAGTTCTATCGACCAATGAAAAGTTATTGGCAAAGGTTCCGGCGGGTACAATCCTTACCCCCCACCCAAAGGAGTTCGATAGGCTTTTTGGCATCCATGGTACGGATGATGAGAGATCTGCCACGGCCATTAGGAAAGCAAAGGACTTGAATTTGGTAATTGTACTTAAAAACTATCAAACACTTATCACGTTTACTGGCGAGGCCTTTTTAAACACGACAGGTAATGCTGGCCTTGCCAAGGGCGGTTCTGGCGATGCCCTTTCTGGCATCATTACTGCATTTCTTGCTCAGGGTTACCATCCTTTTACTGCCGCCAAATTGGGTGTATACATACACGGTCTTGGAGCAGACATGACCTTGAAGCAACAAAGCATGGAAAGCATGTTGATTACCGATGTCATAGAAAATTTGGGTGAGGCATTTAAATACTTATTGCAATGATTAGAATCATTTATAGGTACAACATCTTTTCATTACTTTATACAAGCAAAAAAAACTTACATGGATTTCATTGATTACTATAAGATATTGGGTATCGAAAAGAATGCAACTGACGATGATATCAAAAAGGCATATAGGAAACTGGCTAGAAAACTGCATCCTGACGTCAATCCAAATGATAAGGAAGCACACAAAAGGTTCCAGCAGATAAATGAAGCCAATGAAGTGTTGAGCGACCCTGAAAAAAGGAAAAAGTACGATCAGTATGGCAAGGATTGGCAGCACGCGGAGCAGTTTGAACAGCAAAGGCAATCGCAGCATCAAAGACAATCCCAATATTCCAATACACAAGGTTTTGCGGATGATGATAGTGATTTTTCCAGTTTTTTTGAATCAATGTTTGGAGGTGACAGAAGAAGCAGTCAAACAAAGTTCAGGGGACAGGATTACAATGCAGAACTGAAATTGAGCCTAGTACAAGCCATGCAAACACACCAGCAAACCCTTGCTGTAAACGGAAAAAATGTACGCATCACCATCCCCGCGGGTGTAGAAAATGGACAGGTCATAAAATTAAGGGGGTATGGTGCGCCAGGTGCAAATGGTGGCCCCGCTGGGGATCTGTACATAACTTTTTCCATTGCTCCGCACCCTCAATTCAAGCGTTCCGGAAATGACCTGTTTACTACGGTATCCATAGATTTATACACAGGATTGTTGGGAGGTGAAACCACCGTTGAAACTTTGAACGGAAAAGTAAAATTGAAAGTGAACCCAGAAACACAAGCGGGAACCAAGATAAGATTGAAGGGCAAAGGTTTTCCTGTTTATAAAAAAGAAGGCGAGTTTGGCGACTTGTATGTGACTTACGAGATAAAGCTGCCAACCAACCTAACTGAAGAACAGAAGAAACTTTTCATCGAACTGCAAAAACTAAATTGATTCTATGCAAACAGAAACAATGATACCGGCCAAAGAGTTCTGTACCCACCATCATGTGGAACTGTCATTTATATATGCCTTACGTGAATCTGGATTAATAGAAACAGTCATCATTGAAGAGCAAGTTTTCCTTCCTTTGGACCAGTTGGGACATATTGAAAAGCTGGTTCGTTTGCATTATGAAATGGACATTAACTTGGAAGGCATTGAAACGATTGCCCATTTACTGGAGCGTATAGAAACTATGCAACTGCAAATGTTGCAGCTTGGCAACAAGTTGAACATGTATGAAAACCAATTCAACTTCTAGTGTTACTGTTGAGTTACCTGATTATGCTCATTGTTTACTGCTGGAGCATTGGCTATTTTTAAAGCCTCACAAACCATCAAGACCAATGCCTGCAAATACCTTCAACATAAAGGGCCTTACTCAAGAACAGGTTATTGAAGCAAGAAAAAAATGGGGATTTAATCGGTTAGCCTTAAAAAAAGAAAACGGATTTCTTGATGCCTTGAAAAGTTTGGCAAAAGAGCCAATGATTATACTATTGTTGGTGGCGACTTCGATCTATTTTATTAGTGGGAAAACAGGTGATGGCCTTTTTATGGTATTTGCCATTGTGCTGGTAGCCACCATTTCCTTGTTTCAGGACTCAAGAAGCAGGAATGCTTTGGAGAAACTAAAAAACTTTACGCAATCCAAAAGCAAGGTCATTAGGAATGGTATTATAGCAGAAATAAACAGTGAAGATTTGGTGGTTGGAGATAGCCTAATGATTGAAGAAGGAACATCCATTACAGCCGATGGAACCATAGTCCATTCCAACGATTTCTCCGTGAATGAATCCATACTCACTGGGGAATCATTATCAGTAAGCAAAGACAAAGGCAGTGAAGACCATTTTGTATATAATGGCACTACCGTTGCCAGTGGCTTGGCCATTGCAACTATTACAGCTATTGGCAATGAAACCCAATTAGGCAAAATCGGCAAGAGCCTTGAAAGCATTCAGGCAGAAAAGACGCCACTGGAACTGCAGATCAACAATTTCGTAAAGAAAATGGTAATGGCTGGTGTTGCCGTTTTCCTGTTTGTGTGGGCGGTAAACTACCTCCATTCCCATAATTGGTTGGATAGTCTGCTAAAATCACTCACGCTAGCCATGAGTATTCTTCCTGAAGAAATTCCTGTAGCCTTTACCACATTTATGGCGTTGGGTGCATGGCGTTTGATGAAGTTTGGCATTGTGGTAAAGCAAATGAAAACAGTTGAAACATTGGGCAGTGCTACGGTAATCTGTACAGATAAGACGGGAACCATTACCGAAAATAAAATGAGCCTTGCAAAACTGTTTCTGCTAGGCTCACAAAAAATAAGCGCTGCTGAAAGTATTACCAAGAATGAACAGAAGGACCTTTTAAGGATTGCCATGTTTGCCAGTGAGCCCATACCTTTTGATCCAATGGAAATCGCTTTGCATGAGGCTTATGTAAAAACGACCGGCATTGATGAGAGAAGACTCTACAAAATAATCCATGAGTACCCGTTGGATGGCAAGCCACCGATGATGACGCATTTGTTCGAAAACGAATCTGGAAATAGGATTATAGCAGCCAAAGGGGCACCAGAGGCATTGGTGAATATATGCAACCTATCTATGGACGAAAGATTGGAAATTCAAAATACCATCAGTTTTTTAGCTGCAGATGGCTACCGTTTATTGGCTGTTGCAGAAGCAACATTTAACGGTAACAATTTCCCTGCAACACAGCAGGAGTTTCAATTCACATTCAAGGGCATGGTAGCTTTTTATGATCCCCCAAAGAAAAACATACAGGAAGTGCTTGAGAATTTTTACAACGCTGGCATCACCGTAAAAATTGTTACTGGCGACAACGCCTCCACTACGATTGCTATTGCCAAACAAATTGGTTTCAAGGGTTATGAAAATAATATAACAGGAGAAGAATTAATGAAATTGTCTGATAAAGATTTAAAAGTTGCAGTTTTCAATACGCAGCTTTTCACAAGAATGTTCCCCGACGCAAAACTTAAACTCATAGATGCTTTAAAAGCTCAAAATGAAATTGTTGCCATGACTGGTGATGGGGTAAATGATGGGCCAGCTTTGAAGGCGGCACATATTGGTATTGCCATGGGCAAAAAAGGTACAGAGCTGGCCAAGCAAGCAGCTTCATTGATTTTGGTGGAGGATGATTTTTCCAAAATGGTGGATGCCATTGCCATGGGCAGGAAAATTTATACCAATATGAAAAAGGCTATCCAGTACATTATATCTATCCATATACCTATTATCCTAACTGTTTTTATCCCATTGACTTTGAGCTGGATTTATCCCAATATTTTTTCTCCTGTACATATCATTTTCTTGGAACTGATTATGGGGCCAACCTGTTCTATCATTTATGAAAATGAACCCATGGAAGCCAATACCATGGTACAAAAGCCTCGACCATTTAGCACCACTTTTTTCAATTGGAAGGAACTAATCACCAGCATCATCCAAGGATTGTTCATTACAGCAGGAACATTGTTTGCTTATCAATATGCCGTGCTTCAAGGCTTTGCGGAAGCTACTACTAGAAGTATGGTTTTTATAGTGTTGGTGTCTGCTAATATTTTTCTCACATTGGTTAACCGCTCTTTTTATTATTCTGTACTAACTACATTAAAGTATAGGAATAATATGGTTCTGTTTATTATCGGCATCACTATTGCCCTAACGTCTTTGTTGTTATATGTTCCACCACTTGCAAAATTCTTTTTGTTTGAAAGGCTGGAAGCTTACCAAGTAGCCATTTGTATTGGTATTGGCTTCTTATCTGTTATTTGGTATGAAGCTGTAAAATGGAGGAAAAGAACAACCGGCTCCTAATAAGAATCCCAAATTGATGAAATCAAGTGAAAGTAAGGTTTCGCTAAATTAAAAGCGGTCAATGTTCCCAGCGCTGGTTGCTATTATTTTAGTTTTACCCAAACGTGCACATCCAACACCATATTGTTTTTTACGGCTGCCTTTTGTTGGACACCTTCCAAATGGAACCCGTTTTTTTCCAATACTTTCATGCTCGCTTTGTTATGCTCAAATACACGGGCCATTATTCTTGTTGGTTCAAATTGCTTATCAATATAGCTGCACAATCTGCTGATGGCCATTGTTGCAATGCCCTTTCCCCAAAATATTTCACCAATAAAATAGCCAATCTCCACGCAGTTACTATATACATCTTTTTCCAATATAATGCCCATGCTGCCAGCCAATTTCCCTTCATACACAACGGCAAAATTGGTTAGGGGCTGGGTAGTGGATTCCTTGTTGATCCATTGCAAAGCATCCATCACCGTATATGGGCTAGGGAAACTGTCGCGTACATTGTTCCATATATTCCTATTGTTGGCAATAGCTGCCAATTGTTGAGCATCTTCTTTTTGCCAAGGCCTCAATATAATCCTATTCATCTTTCTTGATCTCCCTGGTTAAATAGTCTGTGTAGTTGGGCAAAGTAGCGTTGTACTCCTCATGCATAAAAGGCGAAGTCATTAAAAAGTCTGCGGTACTCCTATCGCAGGCCATAGGTATATTCCAAGCAATGCCCAATCGTAACAGGGCTTTTACGTCGCTATCATGTGGCTGTGCTTCCATGGGGTCCCAAAAGAAAATCATTACATCAATTTCACTTTGGGCTATCATACTACCAATCTGTTGGTCGCCCCCTAATGGTCCGCTCAATAATTTTTTTACAGGTCTGTCCAATGCCTCTTCCACCATTTTTCCTGTGGTGCCAGTAGCAATGAGTTCATGTTTCGCTAATGTGGTCTTGTTGAAGATGGCCCACTCAATCAAATCCGGTTTCTTGTTGTCGTGGGCAATAAGTGCAATACGTTTCCTAGCACCCAGTTTCTTAATGCTGCTCATGTTTTGGTGTTGTGGCGATGAAGTTAAAACAAGAAAAACAGGGGCTTAATTTTTATTATGCACAGCACACCATGCGGTAAAAAGAACGAAGCAGCATACAAGTAAGGAAATCGGTACACTATGAGTAAGGAACAGGTTTATCAAAACAATCAGCAATAGGTAAATTGGATAAAGTACAAAGAGTAGCCCAAAAAGAACAGAATCATAAAACTCATTGCCCCTTGTTCTTTTTTTCACAAAAGCCTTTACTGGATAATACAATGGTGCGTGGATAATCTTCCCGATAATAGCAGGCAGAAAAATCAGGTAATTGTTTCGATAGTTCTCCTTGGGCAACTCTTTTAGTTGATGGTATAGCTTTTGAAATATTACTTCATTGAAATGGAGATAGTTTTTTGCCTCATCAATTCCTATGCTAAGCTCTTCCTGTATCAAAGGTTTATCCATATTGA
This sequence comes from Chitinophagaceae bacterium, assembly GCA_023251255.1. Classification (GTDB taxonomy): domain Bacteria; phylum Bacteroidota; class Bacteroidia; order Chitinophagales; family Chitinophagaceae; genus UBA1930. The sequence continues at coordinate 14,746 of JAHEZD010000044.1, read as the reverse complement.
CCAAAACGTGCTTTCCAAAACAAAACAATGAATTGTACCTAACTGATATGGGTAAAACTTGCACGGGAATACCTTCATGCCAGCAGTTGAACGCTATTCTTGCTGCTCCTTTTTTAAAAGGCATCAACTCATGCGTATGCAGGCAGGCACCTTCTATAAAAATCAGGACAATGCCATTGGATTTTAAAACAGCATGACTTTTATTAAACGCAAATTGGTTCAGTTGCAAGTTTTTAATGCCATCCCTAATTCTGTAAATGGGTACCATGTTCAACCGGCCCAGTAATCTTCTTTTCCAAGAACTATTGAATACATCACCCCTTGTTAAAAAATGAACCGGTTGTTTAAACAACGCTCCAACTATAATAGCATCCATCAAGGCGTTGGGATGATTGGCCACTAGCAGCAGTGGCCCTCCGCTTTGCAACAGTTCCTTATTTTTTGTAATGGTTTTTTTACAAAAAATAGCCAATGCCAACCTGATAAACGGTTTGATAATCCAATAAAGCAATCTTGGTTTCTTTTTCTGAAAGGTACAGACTTGTTAATAACAAAAGACGCTTCGTGTAGAAGCGTCCTTTGTTATTCATTCTCGTTTTTAAGTATCCTGGTTACAGGCATTTTAAAGTACCCTGCAATTGAACCTTGTTATTATCTGACAATGGTTTTACCATAGATTTTTCAACACCAACCAATTTGATGCTCCTTACTTGTTTTGTTTTCAACAGTTGAAGGTCCGCTTCATTGCCTACTTTTTTGCCAATATATGTTTTAACAATGCCATCGCAGTTATCAGATTGGAAATTGATAAAGCTCACCTGTGTTTCATCTTCAAAAGTCACCACTATTTTTGAGCTGCTTTTTGCTACACAAAACCCCTTTTCCAACGCCACGCCAACTATCATTACATACTTGTCGCCTTCAAGCATAAAATTGCTCATGGTAAAACCAAAACCTGTTGTTCCATCATTGGAAACAATCAAAAAATCCTTGGCGGATTGATAAGTTGTACCGTCCTTGTCTGTTTCTGTTTTGGTAAAGGCACCACAATCATCAGCAGAAGTGAAGGCGCTTGCTTTTCCTTTGTTGGCAGCCTTCTCTTTTAAAGATGAAGCTGCTTTTGTTTTGGTAGACTTTGTATCTATCTTTTTCGGGTCAAACCCTTTAATCTGTGCGGATGCAGATACAGCAATAGCGATTGCAGCAAATAAGAATAATTTTTTCATGTTGTATAATTTTCAGTAAATGTATACTGTGCCGCAAAGCTGTTCCATACCCGTTTCAGGGTATTTAGGTTCTGCTGGCTGTATTTAACAGTTATTGAAAATCCTTAAAATTTATGCTTTCTTTTTATAGATAGGCACCGTGCTACAGGGTTCACCGTACATAATGCTCTTGGCTACAGGCCTTAACTTATTGGTGATGGTAATGTAGGCTGCTGCTGGTAGGGCTACTTCCCCACAGCCTTTAATTACAACACGTTTGTCTATATATTCTTCGGTGTTGATGTTCTCAAGTTCCCTTATCAAAACCGTTTCAATGATTTTATTTTCATCGCCCAAGAAAATTTCCTTTGCTATGGGCTGTAGGTAGCTCGTAATAAGCATATAGGCCCACATAGGTATAATGGCATCTACGGAGCAAATAATGCCCACATATTTATTTCGGTACTGTTCCCAGTCCGTGTTCTGCAATGCTGCCCTGAAATCCTTTTCCTTCAAAATCAGTTCCATAAAAAGGTACTGCTTCAGGTCAAAAATTTTTATTGCTTCTTTTGGGTAATAAGCTTCGATATCAAAACTGAGTATCCCACTTTCTGCCACCTTATTTACCAATAGTTCCGACATGTTATTTGTTTCTCTCCCAAAAATACAGTTTAGTTGGCTGTATTGATTTCGCTTTGCGTAAAAGAAAAGGCCATGGTTTCAATAACCATAGCCTTTATAAAATTGCTCTATGAACGCTTAATAGAACTTCATTCTGTAGTCTTTTATGGTAGCTGCTTTTCTCAGTGCACCGCTACCTCTCTGTGCTGCATTTCTGGCACTCTGTAAAAGGTTCTGTTTTATACTTTCATTATCCTGTACTGTTGGCTTTGCACCTATTGATTCCACTTTCAACGCCATTACGCCTTCGCTTCCTGCTATAGGTTCTGTTACCTTTCCTTGCATTTCCTTATTGAAAGACGCACCCAATAACTTTAAATCATAGCCGCCAAAAGCTGGTGCACTTGGATTGGCGAAGCTTAAGCTGTCGGCCTTTTGAACGCCTACACCGGCAGATGCTGCAAATGATTCCAAAGTATTTCCCTTGAACTTGCTTTCGATAATCTGTTTTGCTTTCTTTTCTTTTTTCACAAAACCTTCCACCCTAGGCCTGGCTTCATTTACGGAAAGCAATCCCTTAGGGCTAATACTGGTTATAACGGATACTATATATTTCTCTCCTACCTCTGTTGGCTCGCTAACAGTTCCTAAATCGTTTTCATACAACCAACGTATAATGCTTCTGCTAGGTTCCTGTCCAAAAACAGGTATGCTAAATTCGCCTTCCTTTATTTCCTGACTGGATAAAACAGTTTTGTTTATTTTTTTGGCAGCCTCATCAAACTGCGACTTGTTTTTTGCTTGGGAAGCAAATTGCAATGCCGCCGTACTGGCTGCACCAACTGTTTCATTGCTGATAATAATTGGTTTTGCCAAATAGGCAATTTTATAAGCTGGTTGGCTACCTTTTTGCGAAAGGATTTCTATAAGGTGGTAACCGAAATCGGTTTTAACTATTTTCCTTTCCCCAATCTTTCCTTCAAAAGAAAAGTCATTGAATTCAGGAACCATACCCCCAGTAACAAAATTATCATACACACCGCCTTTCTCCTTGCTTCCTTGATCTTCAGAATATTTATTGCATATAGAATCCCATTTGGCTCCTTTAGCAATGAAGTCAGCTACAGAATCTATTATTTTCTTAGCTGAAGAATCTTCCCTAACCCTCATTAATCCACCACCGGACTGGTCCCTTTGGTGCGTTGAAACCAATATATGCCTCACTTTGGCAGTATCTGGAAACTGTTTGATGCCCACCATTTTGGCTACTACATAGTTCTTGCCATCCACATAGGGGCCAAATGTTTGACCTGGGGCCAACTTAAACAATGTGTCTTTTATGGATTGTTGAATTTGTTTTTTACCAATGTAACCGTCATAATAAGGCATTTCACTGTTTGCCTTCGCAAAGAATTGCTTAACATCAGTTGATGCGGCAAATTCATTTTTTTCAGTTAGCAATTGATTGTACACGTTAGCGCTATCAGCAGCACTTGCAGAAGCATCAAAACTTACATAAGAGAACGACCTTGTTTCTTCTTCTTTCTCGAAATTCTTGGGATGTTTTCTTACATAGGCCATTATTTCATCATCGCTTACTTTAATGGTGCTGTCAACAATGGAACTATAAGGAACATACACATAAGAAATAGAGGAAATGGCCGCATTGTCTGCTTTTTGCTTTTCAATCAACCAAGTAGGTACATACGCTGATTGCTGGATAAGGTTTTGGTACTTGCTGCTCAACAATTGCTGTGTAGCAGGATCTATAACTTGCTCAATTATCCTTTTTGTATTTTCAGCATTCTTGGGTTTTTTAAGTTCAGAAAACCATTGCTGAACCTTGGATGGGTCCAATTGACCTTTATCATCCTGGAATTCCTTTTCCCTCATCAAGGGTGATTGTGGGCTATAAAAGAAATCTGCCAATTCCTTGCTGCTAACAACCAGGCCAAGTTTATCGTACTCCTGCTGTTGCAAAATAGTCTGTACTTCCTGGTTCCATAACTGCGGTATAATGGCATCCTTGGACTGCCCACGACTGTATAAGGTAAGTTTGGCATCAAAATCTTCCTTGGTAATCTTTATACCATTTACTGAGCCAACATTGGTGGTATTGCTGAAAATGCTACTTCCCCGGCCACGGCCTAAACCATCCTGTAATATAAATGCAATAAGAGCTAAGGCAATCAAGATAAGCATTATCCATGCTCCCCTGTCCCTGATACTTTGAATAACAGACATAATCGTTTAATTAATAGTAAGTTTTAAGGATGGCAAAAATAGGGGAATATAGTTATTGAACAAATTGTGGAAAACAAGCTAAAATCCGCTTGCTGCCTATATTCTAAGTTTGGTGAAACGGGCCGCTTTTCTATTATTTCATCATTTATATTTTTTTCAAAAAAACATGCGGATTCTATTATTCACACTACTATGTTAACAATCCATCAATAAAGTTGATAACCCAGATTTTCAAAAATAAAAAAGTGGATAGTGGTGGAACAATTATGGCAGCTTTGGCAGCTTTTGGCCACAGCCCTTAATACCGCACCAATTACAGGCTCTTCGTTAACAGTGGATAGCTAGTGAATAGCTAGGTGTGGATTAAAGAACAACTATCATCCACAATTGTGTAAAAAGCCATTCAAATGCTTTATACCATTGATAAGGTGTTTGTGAAATTATTGTTAGTTAAAGTGTATAAGCCTATCAGTAATTAACTTTGGCCTGTGGGGATAAATAAGATATCCCGATATGAACAGCCTTAATAGTAATAGGTGTTTATATAAATAGGTATTATTAAATACTATTACAATGGATATCAACATAGCAAAAGACAAAATTTTTGAAAAAGGATTCCTTGACCTTGAAGTAGATGTACACATTGATTTGTTTGCAGAGATTGAAAGATTGAAGAAGGAAAAAAATATCGTGTTGCTGGCGCACTATTACCAGGAACCGGATATTCAGGATGTGGCGGATTATATTGGGGATAGCTTAGGGTTAGCACAGAAGGCTGCACAGACGAATGCGGATATCATTGTTTTTGCCGGGGTCCACTTCATGGCAGAAACGGCCAAAATATTGAACCCTTCCAAAAAAGTGCTGCTGCCCGACTTAAAAGCTGGTTGTTCGTTAGCCGATAGTGCCCCAGCACCTTTATTTAAAGTATTCAAGGAAAAGCATCCCGACCATTTGGTAATTAGCTATATTAATTGCAGCGCAGAAATAAAAGCGCTTAGCGATATTATCTGTACTAGCGGCAATGCAGAAAAAATAATCGAAAGCATACCCGAAAATCAGCCAATCATTTTTGCGCCGGATAAAAACCTCGGTGCTTACCTGAACAAGAAGACAGGCAGGAGCATGGTATTGTGGAACGGTGCCTGTATGGTGCATGAGATTTTCAGTCTGGAGAAAATTACCAAATTGAAGATTAGGCATCCAAAATCAAAATTTATTGCCCATCCTGAATGTGAGGAAGCATTGTTGGCAGTTGCAGACTTTATTGGAAGCACTACCCAGTTGCTGAAATATTCACAGGAAAATGAAGCATTGGAATTTATTGTAGCTACGGAAACGGGCATACTCCACAAAATGCAGCAAGCCAGCCCTAACAAGACCTTCATACCGGCACCTCCAAATAACTCCTGTGCTTGCAACGATTGCCCCCACATGAAGCTGAATACCCTTGAAAAACTGTATTTATGCATGATGTACGAGCAACCGGAAATAAAAATGGATGAAAACTTACGTTTAGCAGCTTTGAAACCAATGGAAAGGATGATGGAAATTAGCAAGAAAGCTGGATTGATTGTATGACAGCATAGATACCATGTTTATGTATAAGGTCGGATAAGCCGAATGGTACATCATCTATAAATTCACATTCTAAGTGGGTGTTACAGAAATGAATGTTACAAATTTATTTGTAACATTTTTATTGTAACGATTCTTCTGTTACACATTTTCCCATTGAAAAGAGTTTGTAACTTTTTTATTTTCTGGATTTTTTCTTTCATCAATTTTGGTTGTTGTCTTTTTGAAAGACATAAATGTGTTTAGCAAAATATTTAGTAATAATACTAAAATAATTAGTGTTAATAAGAAAATCTTATTACTTTTACACCCTAATTACTTTTGACCCATTAAATAAATAGCTATGAGCAACGTAGAAAAATTGAAGGCCTTAAAACTTACCATGGACAAAATAGATAAGGACTATGGTAAGGGGAGTGTGATGTTAATGAGCGATAGGGCGGATAAGGAAATGGAAGTGATTAGTACAGGTTCCATTGGTTTGGATATAGCTTTGGGAGTTGGTGGCATACCCAAAGGAAGAATAGTTGAAATTTATGGCCCAGAAAGCTCTGGTAAAACAACTATTGCTACCCATATTATTGCAGAAGCGCAAAAAAAGGGGGGTATGTGTGCATTTATCGATGCGGAACACGCATTCGATAGCAGCTATGCCCAAAAGTTAGGAGTAGATGTGGATAATCTGCTGATTTCACAACCTGACTACGGGGAGCAGGCTTTGGAAATTGCAGATAGGTTAATACTTTCAGGTGCGCTGGATGTGGTAGTAATAGATTCCGTAGCGGCATTGGTACCAAAAAGTGAATTGGAAGGGGAAATGGGTGACAGTAAAATGGGCCTTCATGCGAGATTAATGAGCCAAGCTTTGCGCAAGCTTACAGCTACCATCAATAAAACCAATACTGTTTGTATTTTCATCAACCAGCTACGTGAAAAAATTGGGGTGATGTTTGGTAATCCTGAAACCACTACCGGTGGCAATGCATTGAAATTTTATGCTTCGGTACGTTTGGATATCAGGAGAATGGCACAGATTAAGGACGGAGACGAAGCAATTGGAAACCGTGTAAAAGTAAAAGTTGTAAAAAATAAAGTAGCGCCACCCTTTAGGACTTCTGAATTTGATATTATTTTTGGGGAGGGAATCAGCAAAATCGGCGAGATTATTGATATGGGTGTGGAGCTGGGAATAGTGAATAAAAGTGGTAGCTGGTTCAGTTATGAGGCTACCAAACTTGGTCAAGGAAGGGATTCGGTAAAGCAATTATTGAGGGACAATCCTGAACTGGCCAATGAAATTGAAGCTAAAATAAGGGCCAAAGTAGCAGAGGCGCAAGCAGCCAGCAATGGGCTTTCTGCCATAAAAGTGGAAGTATAATGTTTAGGGATATACGGGTTAGTAAGCAAAAAAGCACCAATTTAAAGTTGGTGCTTTTTAATGTAGAAAATGTTTATCCTAATTGCCATACACACTTAGGAATTTGATGCGCATAATTTTTAATTGCTCCCAGTTATAATCAAACTCTGCTAGTTCTTTTATAGCAATATCCAAAGAAGAAGTTTCGCAACCTTTGAAATATTCTATTATTTCTTCTTGATCATCTGCATCCAGCCAATCATCAATAGCATAGTCAAGGTTCAGTTTTGTACCGCTTGCTGCAATAGTTTCCATCTCTTCCAGAAGCTCGTCCAAACGTAGACCTTTGGTTTTGGCAATAGTTTCCAAGCTCATCTTCCTATCCACATTCTGTATAATGAAAATTTTATTGCTGGCTGTATTGGCCACGCTCTTCATTACAAAATCATCGGGCTTTTCTATATTGTTTTCCTCAACATATTTAGCAATTAGTTCCACAAATGGTTTTCCATACTTTAAGGCTTTCCCCTTACTTACACCTTGGCATTTCTCCAATTCTTGTAAAGTGGTAGGGAAATGTGTGCTCATATCTTGTAAAGAATTCTCCAAGAAGATGACAAAGGGAGGTAAGCTTTTTTTCTTGGCCTCTTTTTGGCGGAGGTCTTTCAGCATTTCAAACAACTTCTCATCAGTGGCAGCACCTTGTTGATCTGCATTCTCATTTTCGTCATCGTCATCATCATTATTGCTGAAAATGTTGTTCAGTACAATTTTGAATGATGCTGGCTTCTTCATCCATTTTTCACCTCTTTCAGTAAATTTCAATAGGCCATATTCTTCAATATCTTTTTTAATGAGGTTTTCGAGCATCATCTGCCTAATTAGGCTATTCCAATAATGTGAATCATGTGTTTCTTTGCCAATACCAAATTCTGCAAGTCCTTCATGACGGAACATGGTTATTTGCGGTGTAAGTTTTCCATAAACAACATTCAGTACATATTCGGCAGTAAACCTTTCGTCCAAAGCTTTAATAACTTTCATAATTTTTACTACATCATCCTTCGCCTCGATTTTTTCTTTTGGATTTTTACAGTTATCGCAGTTACCACAATTTTTTGTTTCCCAATCCTCACCAAAATAGTGTAGCAGGATTTTCCTTCTGCAAACACTACTTTCTGCATAAGCCACCGTTTCGTTGATGAGTTGGGCACCCACTTCACGTTCACTTAAAGGTTTATCACGCATTAAGTGTTCAAGTTTTGAAACGTCTTTGTGGGAATAATATAGTACACATATTCCTTCTAACCCATCACGTCCAGCACGTCCAGTTTCTTGGTAATAATTTTCTATTGATTTAGGTATATTGAAATGGATTACAAAACGTATATCTGGTTTGTCGATACCCATACCAAATGCAATGGTGGCAACAATTACCTGAACATCTTCATTCAGGAACTCGTCCTGTCTTTGAGCCCTTAACTTTTGGTCCAGCCCAGCATGGTAAGCCACGGCTTTGATATTGTTGGCCATTAAAACCTCAGCAAGTTCTTCAGTGGTCCTTCTGTTCAATGTATAGATGATGCCACTTTTACCTTTATGTCCAGAAATGAATTTTACAATATGTTTTACAGTCTGTTCCTTCTGTAGCTTTGGCTGTATTTCGTAATAAAGATTGGAACGGTTAAAGGAAGATATAAAAATGTTAGGCTCACGTAATCCAAGGTTTTTTACAATATCACTTTGTACTTTTGGGGTAGCGGTAGCCGTTAATGCAATTACAGCAACGTCAGGATTGATCATATCCATCATTTCCCTCAATCTTCTATATTCAGGCCTGAAGTCATGGCCCCACTCACTGATGCAGTGCGCTTCATCAACAGCAAAAAACGAGATTTCCAAATCACTGAAGAATTGAAGGTTTTCTTCTTTGGTCAAAGTTTCCGGTGCTACATAGAGAAGCTTTGTTTTGCCACCGAGTAAATCTTTTTTAACTTCTGCAATTTGTCCTTTATTCAAGGATGAATTTAAGAAGTGCGCTACATCGTCCTTTTCACTGTAGCCCCTCACTAAATCAACCTGGTTTTTCATTAAGGCAATCAATGGGGAAACTATAATTGCACAGCCAGACATAATCATGGCCGGTAATTGATAACACAAACTTTTGCCACCACCTGTAGGCATGATTACGAAAGTGTCATTGCCTGCTAATAAGCTGTTGATGGATTCTTCTTGGGTTCCTTTAAATTCTTTGAAACCAAAATTTGCATGAAGGCCTTCATGGATATTGTAAGGAATAAGGGGAGTTATTTTTTTCCTCGGTTCTGTAGTAGCTGGTCTTTTAGGGCTTGTCCTTTTTGCAGTATTCTTAGCGGGGGTTTTGCTTCTGTATGTTGCCATGATTCAAATCAAAATTTCCATTCCTACGCATGGGATTGTTATAAAAACTAAAAATTACGACTTATAAAGCATAATGTTCAATATTTCCTAATTTTTTTTGAAGGAGGGCGAAGTTAATGTTTGGCTTTTGTAAATACAAGAGTTGCTTGTTAAACTTTACATTTGCAAAATGCAGTCTAAAATAGTAGAAACGGCACGTCGTACTATTCAATTGGAAGCTAGTTCAGTTGCCGGTCTGGAAGAATTTATTGATGAAAGTTTTGTTGAAGCCATCAATGCGGTCCACAAAAGTAAAGGAAGGTTGGTAGTAAGTGGAATTGGAAAAAGTGCAATCATTGCTCAGAAGATTGTTGCTACATTGAATTCAACAGGTATGCCATCTTTGTTCATGCATGCCGCGGATGCCATACATGGCGACCTTGGAATGGTTCAGCAGGATGATGTGGTGATGGTTATCAGTAAAAGCGGAGAAAGCCCCGAAATAAAAGTATTGGTTCCATTAGTAAAAAACTTTGGAAATATTGTTATTGGGATGGTTGGGAATACCGGCAGTTTTTTGGCGAAGCAATCTGATATTGTTTTGAATACAACGGTATCCAAAGAAGCATGCCCCAATAACCTTGCTCCAACAAGCAGTACCACGGCCCAAATGGTAATGGGTGATGCCTTAGCTGTTGCATTGATGGAACTTAATGGGTTTACCGGAAAGGATTTTGCAAAGTACCATCCAGGCGGCAATCTTGGAAAAAGGCTGTATTTGCAAGTAGCCGATTTGTACAGGAATAATGAAAAACCGAGTGTGCTTATTGGTGCCACATTGAAGGAAGTGATAATTGAAATTACCAGGAGCAGGTTGGGAGTAACTGCTGTTGTGGATGGAGGAAGAGATAAAATTATTGGGGTAATTACAGATGGGGATTTGCGCAGGATGCTGGAAAAAATGGACAATATATCAACAGTTAAGGCTGCTGATATATTATCAAGACACCCTAAAACGATTGAGGGAGATGCTCTAGCAGTAGACGCTTTGGATGTTTTACGCAAATATGATATCAGTCAATTATTGGTTGTTCAGGATGGGAAATACATGGGCGTACTGCATCTTCATGATTTAATAAGGGAAGGAATTGTTTAGTTTTCCTTTTCTTCGCAACTCTTTAAATTACGGTTTAGCGATATGAATAAGCATCATTATGTGGCCATTATGGCTGGAGGAATTGGCAGCAGGTTTTGGCCAAAGAGCAGGACAGCTTACCCAAAACAGTTTTTGGATATTTTGAATACTGGCAAATCATTGATTCAATGGACCTATGAAAGATATGCATCTTTCATTCCTAAGGAGAATATTTACGTTGTTGCATCGGATGAGTATACGGATTTGATAAAAGAACAATTGCCCAATCTTCCTTTTGATAATATATTGGCAGAACCCAGCAGGAAAAATACTGCCCCCTGTATAGCCTATGTTTCTTTTAAGCTGATGCAGAAAGATCCTGAAGCTGCATTGATTGTGGCACCAAGTGACCATATTATTTTGGATAACGAAACGTTCAGGAATATTAGCTTGAAGGCATTGGATTTTGTGAGCAGTATCAAGGCTTTCGTGACACTTGGAATTACACCTACACATCCAAATACTGGTTATGGTTATATTCAAAGGGAAAGCCTGGAAGTAGCGGATTCCATTTACAAGGTAAAAACCTTTACGGAAAAACCTAATTTGGAAATCGCAAAAAGCTTTTTATCCAGTGGTGATTTCCTTTGGAATGGAGGGATATTCATTTGGCAGGTAAAAAATGTATTAAAGGCGTTTGAAATATATCAACCAGAAATGTTTGAGCTTTTTGAAAGTGAAAAAATAAATTTCAATACGCCCAAAGAAAAGGAAGCGTTGAACAGGATTTATCCGCTATGTACAAACATCTCCATAGATTTTGCAATCATGGAAAAAGCAGACAATGTGTATGTCATCCCATCTTCATTTGGCTGGAGCGATTTGGGAACTTGGAACAGTGCTTATGATAACTTAGAAAAGGATTATTTGGGCAATGCAGTTTCTGCAGAAAATGTGGTGGTAATTGATGCGACAAAATGTATGGTATCTGCTCCCAAGAAGAAGCTGGTAGTATTACAAGGAATTGATGATATGATAATTGTTGATACCGAAGATGTACTACTGATTTGCAGCAAGAACAAGGAACAGGAAATCAAGGAATATGTTGCGGAAGTTAAGAGGAGCAAAGGGGACAGCTATTTATAGTAGCCTGCTAGTTCAATTTCGGCAACCACTTTTTCAGGAACCATGTAGCGTATCGATTTACCAGCCTTGATATTCTTACGGATATCTGTAGAGGATATCTGTAGCATTGGAGCTTGTACAATACAGGCCTTCGCATCGTGATTTTCTAAAACAGGATGTTTCGGTCGCTCGTAAATAAGGAACTCATAATTGCTTACTAATTGCTCAAAATTTTTCCAATGAGGTAGGTTTTGAAAACTGTCACTTCCCAGGATGATTGCAAATGAATTTTCTGGATATTTTTCTTTCAAGTAAGTAAGTGTATCAATTGTATAGGAAGGCTTCGGAAGCTTGAATTCGATATCGGAAACTTTTAATTTTGAATTTCCCTCAATGGCCAAGTTGGCCAAATGCAAACGGTGGTACTCATTCAATAAAACAGAGGAGGGCTTCAATGGATTTTGTGGACTGACCACCAGCCATACCTGTGAACAATCCGTATGATTGGCAATATGGTCAGCTATAATCAAGTGGCCAGTATGAATGGGATTAAAGGAGCCGAAATACAAACCAATTTTCATAGAAGTAAATAAGGTGCTGTCATTGAATTAAAACTCTTCTACCAAAATTTCCCTTGCTTCGCTAATTCTCAGGCTTAAAGAATATCCAGCCACGCAAACAGAAATGGGGTCGCCCAACGGTGCAATCTGTTCTACTTTCACTGTTTCGCCTGGTACACAGCCCATTTCCATTAGCTTGATAAATATTTCATCCTTTTCAAACGAGTGTATCCTTGCCTTTTTTCCTATCCCCAATTCACTAAGTCGTATCATATAAATCGTTGTCGAGCAAAAGTATATTCGTCAACTCGCATTTACTTGCGAATTTTGGAGCAATAGTTCATATGCAAAAGATAAAATTCAACTACGCAGACGGTTCATTTGCTTTTAACAGGAAAGGCGAATTGAAAAATTTCATCCAAAAGCTTTTTAAATTGGAAGGTAAGGGGATGGAGTCCATCAACTATATCTTTTGTTCAGATAGCTATTTGATAGAAATAAACCGAAGCTTCCTGAACCATGATAATTACACAGACATTATCACGTTTGATTTATCCGAATCCAAAAAAACTCCAACTATTGGGGAAATCTACATCAGCACGCAAAGGGTGAAGGAAAATGCCAGCAAGTTTAAAGTGCCCATTTCCCAAGAAATGCTAAGGGTTATTTTTCATGGAGCATTGCATTTGTGTGGGTATAAGGACAAGTCCACCAAGGATATAAAGATTATGAGGGCCAAAGAACAGCACTATTTGACCCTGTTTTCAAAAAGGGTGTGACACGTGGAACATTCATCCACTAAGGAACTGTTGCACAAGTATGTTCCACGGGAAACCTTTCCAATAGAAAACTATCTTTGCCCCATGTTTTCAAAATACGATGTTATAGTGGTTGGTGCTGGACATGCAGGTTGTGAAGCTGCTGCCGCTGCTGCAAACTTGGGCAGCAAAGTGCTGCTCATTACCATGAATATGCAGACCATAGCACAAATGAGCTGCAATCCGGCCATGGGCGGAATTGCAAAGGGACAAATTGTTCGTGAAATAGATGCCATGGGAGGGTATAGTGGCATTGTCAGTGACAAGAGCATGCTCCAGTTCAGGATGCTGAACAGGAGCAAAGGGCCAGCCATGTGGAGTCCAAGAACCCAGAATGACAGAATGGTATTTGCCACTGTTTGGAGGGAAATGCTGGAACAGACACCCAATGTCGATTTTTATCAGGATATGGTACAGTCCATCATTATTAAAGATGGCAGGGCCTGCGGGGTTGTTACTGGACTGGGCCACCATATTGAATCCAAATCCGTAGTAGTAACCAGCGGCACCTTCTTAAATGGTGTTATCCATATTGGCGAAAAGAAGTTGGGTGGTGGACGTATTTCCGAAAAAGCAGCGACAGGGATAACCGAACAACTGGTTGAATTGGGATTTGAAAGCGACCGCCTCAAAACGGGCACACCACCCAGGGTAGACGCTAGGAGCTTGGATTACAGTAAAATGGAAGAACAGAAGGGGGATGATGAAATTGTTGGATTCTCCTATTTAGATATTGATAGAATAAAACCCTCGCAGCAGAGGAGCTGCCATATCACTTATACCAATCAGCAGGTACACGACATTTTAAAAACTGGATTTGATAGAAGTCCCATGTACCAAGGTAGGATAGAAGGCGTTGGTCCCCGTTACTGCCCAAGTATCGAAGATAAAATAAACCGCTTTGCTGATAGGGACAGGCACCAATTGTTTGTTGAACCGGAAGGTTGGAACACGGTGGAGATTTATGTAAACGGATTTTCCACCTCCTTGCCCGAAGAAGTGCAGGTACAAGCGCTCAGAACAGTTCCGGGATTTGAAAACTGTAAGATATTCAGGCCGGGTTATGCCATAGAATACGATTACTTCCCACCTACGCAGCTTACCTACACACTGGAAACCAAACTGATCCAGCACCTTTTTTTTGCTGGTCAAATTAACGGAACCACTGGTTACGAAGAAGCAGCCTGCCAAGGTTTAATGGCCGGAATCAATGCCCACCAAAAAGCCAGCAATTTGGAACCTGTGGTATTGAAAAGAAATGAGGCGTATATCGGGGTGCTTATTGACGACCTGATTAGTAAAGGAACCGATGAGCCCTACAGGATGTTCACCAGCCGTGCAGAATACAGGACGCTGCTCCGTCAGGACAATGCAGACCTGCGTTTAACAGAATTGAGCTACAGGTTGGGGCTTGCATCACAGGAAAGAATGGATAAGGTAATAGCCAAAAAAGAAAAAGTGGAGCAAATAAAATCCATGCTGTCCAGCTTTGTTATTGAGCCAGAAGACATCAATCACTACTTTGAAGGAATCAATACCGCTTTACTGACCGAGAAACAAAAGGCAGCAAAAATTATTCTCCGGCCAAATATTGATCTGCTTTCCATGATGAAAGCCGTTCCAAGGTTGGCCACAGCATTGAAGGATATACCATACGAAACATTGGAACAGGCAGAAATACAAATTAAATATGAGCGGTACATAGAAAAGGAACAGGAAGTAGT
>JAHEZD010000116.1 GCA_023251255.1 Chitinophagaceae bacterium | reverse complement strand
GGCAGAAATGTCCATTTTGTCCCCAATCTCCTGACTGGTGAATTCCATGCAGATATAGCGTAATACATCCTTTTCTTTGTCGGTTACATCTATGGAACTATTGAGGGAGGGCATGCTCCTCGATTTGTTATGCGCACGTTTCAGCAGGATCCTATTTACGAAATTATTGAGGTAATAGCCTTTGGCAGCCACTTCCATGATGGCTTTTTTTATTTCGGAGGGGTCCGTGCTCTTTAAGAGGTAGCCATTGGCCCCATTCTCCATGAGGTGGGTAACGAACTTGTCGTCTTCGTGCATGGTAAGCACCAGTACTGCAATATGCGGGTAATGCTTGCTAATATATTTTGTGGCTTCAATACCGTCTTTAATAGGCATCCGTAGGTCCATTAAAACCACATCAGGATTGGCTGTTTTAATGTTGTTCAATAAATCCTCCCCGTTTTCTGCCTCTAAAACAAATTTGATATTGGGGAAATGACGCAAGGAAAGTATCACACCCTTACGGAAAATTTTATGGTCATCTGCAATGGCTACTTTTATTTCTGCTGACATGATAGCGCTAAGTTAATTATTAGCCTATAGAAACTGCTATATGTTTTTATGGGGCAGTCAGTATTGTTCATCCTCTTCCCGTGGAATATCCAACGTGACCTTGAAAAAGGAGTGGGAAGTATCCTCTTCATACAGGATATCTCCATGAATAACGCGTAACCGGCTCTGAATGTTCTTAAGGCCAAGGCCATCTTTGTTCCTTGTGTACTTGATGAACTCCTGTTGTGTGATGCCCTTGCCATCATGGTGCAGGCGAAGAACAATCTTGTCCTCCACATCATGCTGTGTGAGGTGTATAAAAGAAGCGTTACTATGCTTGAGGATATTGTTTACGAGCTCCTGAATAATGCGGTAGGTAATGAGTTCCTTTTCAGGCTTCAGCCTGTTTTTATAATCATGGAAGCGGCTATTGACATTGATGGAGCCTGAGTTGTTTATCTTCTGGAAGAAGTCGTTTACAGCAGATTCGAGCCCAAAATTCTTCAGTGTCGGTGGCATTAGGCTATGCGAAATGTTCCTGATGAGTTGTATGGTTTCGTCTATGATTTGTTTGGTATTGAAAATAGATTGCAGTTGGGCAGCCTTATCTAAATTGACCAAGTTTTCATTTAGGTACAGGCGTGCTGTAGCCAACAATGGTCCAGCATCATCATGAAGGTCTGCAGCAAGGCGTTGTCTTTCTTCTTCCTGCAATTTGATGGATGCGCGTAGCAGCATTTTCTGGTATTCGCCTTCCATTTCCTGCATCTTTGTTTGGAAACGCATAACCCTCCGTTGATGGAAGATGATAAACAGGATCAGGCTCAGCGCAAGCATGATCATGCCAAGGGTACCAAAAAAGAGTACGGGTGAAATCTTTGAGGAACTCGAAGAAATCTGCAATAAACTATTGATCATTGATGGTTAATCTTTTAAATCATTCATGTAATAAATACTGTTGCGGTTTTTGATATTATTGGATGATGGTTTGTTGTTAACGAAAAAAGCAATGGTTATGAGGATATTCTTAAAAATGTTCCCTATCCTGGAAATGTACTCAAATGCATCTGTATCTATTTTCGTCTCATGGGTATCAATGGGAATAAAGAAACTGAAAAATGTTCCAGCGGAATAAATTAATAGTGCAGATACTATCCAGAATTCATAGGTACTGTAGATAAACTCAGTATTGCTAACCGTTGCTTTCTGGAAGAAATAGGCCAGGCAAAAGAAGAAAAAGAAGATGAATTCAACGCCTTGTGAGAGATAATCATAGTTGTGGATCTTTCCCAGAAGGATATTCCTGCCAAGCCAAAGTGTGAGGAATATTAGGGAGCAGCCAATGGCTGCTAATTTCAGGTTTCTCTTTATCTTGAATAGCAGGAAAAAGAACAGAAGGACAAACAGGCCTTCCAGCAATGTATAGAGATTGATGAACCAGATGGTAGGAATGGATTTGTGGGCAAGGTTTTCACAAGTAGTATCAACAATAACGCCTATAACCAGTAAAACAAAAATTACCCATTTAAGTTTTTGTTTCCAGTTAAATCGGAAGAAACAAAAGACCAAAATGGGTAATAAAGGAGAAAGTATGGATAGGTTTCTTAGAAACAAAAGGTTGAATTTCCCCAAAATTAGGATATTAACTCAACCTCTACAATTTATTATGACACGTGCCTAGGACCATGAAAGCGTGGACTCAGTAGAGTCGCCACAACTTGGAGGGCAGATGACACTTCTATCAGCTACTATGCCTTTTTGTTTGACAATTTCACCATTGTCACCAATGGTGGTATAGTTGAGTATATTATTGCCATTCTTATCGGCACCTACAATTACCAATTGTTTTACGCCTAAGTCATTAATTGCATTGAACATTCTTAGGCCGGTACAACCGGGTTGTGCCAAAATGCTTTCAATGATTTTCCTTCCAGTAAAAGAAGCCAAAACATCATCAGGATTCTGGTCATGCCATCTTTTGATCATTTTGGTGCCTAGTTCATAGCCAATGTCTTCACCAACTTCTGGTGCGAATGAGCGGTTTTGCTCGATAACGCGTCCTTTTACAACTATCAGTTCTTTTGCCATTTTGTTTTGGGGGTTAAATAGGTTACTAAATCGGGTGTTTGCTTGGACAATTTGCAACTACACTATTTATCCACAATGTATCTCCAGTATCTACTTTAAAGCTTAAATTTGATGTAATTCAGTGCTAATAAGGCTTTCAACAGTTTGAACATGCTTAAACAAGTTGAAAAATATCGTAAAAATGCTATTGTAATACCGTAATTTTACGGTAATCAAAAATAGTAATATCCGCATCATTCTTCGTAAATGTGCATAGAAGTATTACTATTTACTTTTTTCTTGGTTGAGAATGTGGAAAACTATTCAATGATTAAATAACCTGTGAAGAACCCGAAAATTCCCTAATATCCAACCCCAATATGGCTTCTGAAAAAATAATCCGACTGGCAATCGCCGATGACCACAAAATTTTTAGGGACGGGATAAGAATGGCCCTCAAAGACAGGGACTACATCAAAATTTTATGGGAAGCCGAAGATGGGAAGGACATGACCCATAAACTTAAAATGAAGGAACCCGATGTGCTTTTAATGGACATACGGATGCCCGAGGTTGATGGGATAGAAGCCATTAAAATGATCAGGCATGAGTATGAAAGCCTGAAAATTATCGTGCTGAGCATGTACGATGACCAGGAAATCATCACAAAAATGATGGAAATGGGTGCCAATTCCTACTTGACCAAAACAAGTGAAGCAGACGAGATTTACAACGCCATTGTTACCTGCATGAACGAGGATTTCTATTTTAATGACCTCGTAAATTCGGCGGTATTGCTAAAATTGCAGCACAAGAAAACGGTAAGGCGTTTTTACCCGAGCACAATAAAATTTACGGAGAAGGAACTCCGGATTATCAAACTTATCAGTGAGGACAAAACTACGGAGGAGATCTCGCAGGAAGTTTTCCTCAGCCCACGAACCATTGAAACCATCCGCCAAAGCATGAAGCAGAAGGTAGGGGCCAAAACCATTGCCGGTTTGATCATGTATGCCATGCGGAACAAGTTGTTGGAATAGAACTACTTTCTTGTTTTGCCCAATAAGCTGCTAACTGGCACGCTCATTTGCAATCCCCATTGATTCCAGTAGTATTTGTAGCTATTCAGTTTGTGGATAGGCGTAAGGCTTTGCTCGCCCATTAATGTATAACGGAACCCATTTTTTGTTTGCATGGAAATGCCTGCGTTCAAATTAAGCATGAAACCCCTGTTCGATGGCTTGTCGTAATAATAATTACCACCAGTGGGCACTACCAGCCATTTCTCCGAGAAGGTCCAGGCCATGGAAGCACCTGCAACTATTTGGAACTTATTCTGTGCCAGCGGATTGATGGTGTACTGTACATTCACTGGCACTTCTAACCAGTGTACATGGTTGGTGGCAAGTAAACTATCTGCCCCATCGGTTTGTTTGTTTTGCAGGTACCGGTACTGCAAGCCAATCAATCCATCCCAGTACTTGCTTAGGTTCCTGCTGTAATGGATACCTGCAGAAATGAAAGAACCTGTGTTGGGTAGTTTCTTGTTGGTTGAACTGCTGCCAACAATGCCCGTGGGCTGTGAAGATATAGACGAATTATATGGGTAATCTCCCATGCTATTGGATGAAAGCAGGTTGCCTTCCCTTACCAAGGAAACCCCTCCGCCAACAGTAAAGTACCATTGTTGCTTTTTAGTTGGTTCAGTTGTTTTTTTCAATTGCTTCATCGCTTCGCTGCTATCATTTGCCAGTGGGGTTTCTTTCTTAATAACTGCGATTGATACCGTATCCTTTTTTGTCAAGGAGTCTGCTTTCTTTTCAACGGCAACCAATGAAATATGGTTTTGTTCAACAGCATCCATACTAGTTGATTGGACAACTGCTTTGCCTGCTTCTTTTTCATCATCCGCACCAGCTATTCCATTTTCTTTGGCAGCAATTTTACCAGTTCGGGATTTTATTTGGGCCTTGTTTTTTTGTTGAAATGCAATGGATGAATTTGTAGGTTTGCTTTCCTTAACAGGGTTTTCCAAAACACCACTAACCCCCTTTTCGGCAATTACTTCATCAGCACTTTTTTTCGTTTCAACCGGACCAGTTTTTTCTTCTTTCATCTTCCTGGCAGTTGGTTGATTGCTACTGGCCACCGTTCCATTTTTTGCTATAGCTACTTGTTCCTGTTTCATATCCCTTTTACCTAGCATCCACCAGCCAAAGGCCAATAACATTAGGCCTGCTACTGGCATCCACCACCAGGCCACAAACCTTCTCCTGCTTTTTTCGTGCAGAACAGCTTCCACAGCTTCCCATACCTGTGCAGATGGTTCAATGTTGAAGCTGTTCAACCTTTTTTCCATATCACTTTCAAATTGTCCCACTGTTTGCCTGCATTTTTGGTGATGAATATTGTTGTAATTTGGTTATCAGCATGGCCCGGGCCCTGCTGTACTGGCTTCTTACCGTATTAATGTTCATGCCCAGCATTTTCGATACCTCCATTTGGTCATACCCCTCAATGGCCACCAAATTAAAAATGGTCTGGTAACCAGTGGGCAACTGGACAATCAGTTCAATCAAATCTTTGGTGTCCAAATTGACTTCAGGGTTTTCCACGCTCACAGGGTGCAGTTTCATGTCGTCCACCTGCATCTGTTTCTTGTAGCGGTTGTGCTTCTGCAGATAATTGATGGCCGTGGTAACCATGATCCGCCTTATCCAGGCTCCCAGCTCACCATCATGCTTGAACTGGTCCAGTTTGGTGAATACTTTTATGAAACCTTCCTGCAGCACATCCTCGGCATCTTCCAAACTTTTGGTGTACCTGTAGCATACGCCTAGCATGGCAGCCGCATACAGGTTATACAGTTCCCGTTGGGCTTCCTTCTTATTTTTTAAACAATCCTTTATCAGTTCCCTATGGGCCATATACAACTGCTTACCTACTTTGACCAAATAAATGCCCCTTTCATTGCAACAAAGGAAATGTTTTCTTGCTGCTTGTTAAATGGTCAGTCTTTGTCCGTCCATTCTCCGTTCTGGGTCCGGGTATAGGGAGGGGCAAAAAATAGCGGTAGAAGTATTGGTGCAACGAATGTGGAGAAGGAAAAATTTCTTCAAAAAAAGTGTGTCATTTTTTTTTGGCTAATTTTATAGTACTTGTTTTGGGTAGCCCGGTACCGCTTCCATCCAGCGGCCATTGGGTGCGGGAAGATAATTGGGCTTTTTCCGGAAGCAATTAGTTCATTTCTATAAGGGAAATAAGTATTTTTAATGAAGAACTTAACCCATGCCCCATAAACCCACCGTCAAAATATTCATTGCTTCCTCTGCTGAACTCAAAACAGAAAGGGAAAAATGCATCCCGCTTATCATTCAATTGAACAAAAGCCATAGGCATTTGGAACTGGAACCTGTGGAGTGGGAATATGATATGGTGCATGGCAGCTATCCTGACCACAAAAATGTACAGGATGCCATTAACCCCAAACTAAGGGAAAGCCAACTGGCGGTATTTCTTTTCCACTCCAAACTGGGCATGTACACCAAGGAAGAATTTGAAGTAGCCACTGCCGAAAAAATAAAACTCTTTGCCTATTTCAAAAAAGGGTTTTCTCCTGCAAAAACACACATGGTAACCTATGGCGAACTACTTGATTTTAAGGAAAGCCTGAATGATACCCTATTGTATGATGATTATGACGACCTGAACCATTTTGAAAAGTTGCTGTTCCAAAACCTGAACCTGTATTTGGCAGAAACCTACCCACCAACCATTACAGAAACCGAACAAACTGCCACACCATTATCACAAGCAAACCTGCAATTGATACAGATGCTGGCTGACAAAAATCAGGAGATAAAGGAACTAAGAGGAAATATTAATCAATTACCTGATGCAGCCACCCAACAGAAATTGCAGCAATTGGAAGAGCGTAAAGCAGCCATAGAAAACCAGTTGCAGCAAAGTGAGGAAATAAGGGCCCAATTGGCAAAGGAGAAAGCAGCACTGGAAAAGCAATTGGCACCCCAAATAGAACAGGATGCCTTAAAAGCCAAAGCTTTTGCAGAACTGGAAAAGGGTAATTACAGTGAAGCTGAAACCTACTTAAAAGAAAGTGCTAAGGATAGCATTGCCGAAACTGCTTCTACCTTCTATGAATTGGGCAAGATAAAAAAGCTGCAATTGCAATATGCAGGGGCTTTTGATTACTATGAGCTGGCAGTAAAAATAGATATATCTAACAGCCTTTACTTAAATGATGCAGGTGAAATGGCAAATGCTCTGGGGTTTTATGATAAAGCCATCAGCTATTACGAACAGGCATTGCAGATAGATAAAAAATTCCATGGCGAGGAACATCCCGATATTGCCACCTATTACAATAACCTAGGTTCGGCATACAGCGCTAAGGGGGAGTATGATAAGGCCATCAGCTACTTTGAACAAGCATTGCAGATAGGCAGGAAGTTCCATGGTGAGGAACATTCCGATATTGCCGCCCGTTACAATAACCTTGGATTAGCATACTATGGCAAAGGGGAGTATAATAAAGCCATCAATTACTATGGGCAGGCATTGCAAATGGATAAAAAATTTCATGGAGAGGAATATATAAGCATTGCCATATATTACAATAACCTTGGTCTAGCATACGATGCCAAAGGGGAATATGATAAGGCCATTAGCTCCTATGGGCAAGCATTACAGATAGATAAAAAATTCCATGTGGAAGAGCATCCCAACATTGCCATACGTTACAGTAACCTTGGTTCGGCATACCTTGCCAAAGGGGAACATGATAAGGCAATCAGCTACTTTGAACAGTCATTGCAGATAGATAAAAAATTCTATGGAGAGGAACATTCCAGCATTGCCACACGTTACAATAACCTTGGGGCAGCATACCGTGCCAAGGGAGAGTATGATAGGGCCATCAGCTACTATAAGCAGGCTTTGCAGATTGGCAGAAAATTCTATGGGGAGTTTCACCCTGACATTGCTGCACTATATAATAACCTTGGTATGGCATACTATTCCAAAGAGGATTATGATAAGGCCATCAGCTACTATGAGCAGGCATTGCAGATAGGTAAAAAAATGCATGGCGAGGAACACCCTCACATAGCGACATATTACAATAACCTTGGTTTGGCATACGATGCCAAAGGGGAGTATGATAAGGCCATCAGCTGTTATGATAAGGCATTACCGATACTCAACCATTTTTTACCTTCCAATCACCCCAATATCATCACTTGTCAAGAAAACCTTGATGATGCTATAGCTGCTAAAAGTGATAAATAGGGGAAATCGTTTTCAGTTGGCTAACTAGCCTCAATAAAAAATAATACCACCATTTATTAATCATTTCTATGGTGCAAACAAAAAGCCCCTGCTAATGCAGAGGCTTCGTATATACAGGAGTAATTTATTTCTTCTCCACCATCCTTTCCAGCAAAGCAATCTTTTCCCTTTCACTCTTCAACAATGCTTCATATAATTCTATCACCTTATCTAAGGGATTGAAAGTGCAGTTAAAATTATATGCGGCAAATGCACCATGATTAATACTCGTATCATTGAATGTATTGAAAAAATTTACAGCGGTTTCTTCATTAAAACTCTTGATTGCGTCTGAATTTACTTTCAGCACTTTCGCAATCTTCTCCAGCATATCCTTGTCCAATGCCTCCTTCTGTTCCAGTGCACTAATGGCCTGTTGGCTAAGGCCCAGTTCCAGAGCCAGCACATCCTGCTTAATGCCCAGTATTTCACGTATGCGTTTCACATTGCGGCCTTCATGTATGGTTTTCTCGGTCATAAAAAACATTTGGATAAAGATAGGTTCAAAACGGTTTAGTGGCAGGTTTTCATTGGGCCTTTCAACAATTTCAATGCTAACCCGCCATGCAATAGTACATTTTTTGTATGGGTAAAATACAAAAGCAATGCGGTAAAACACAAAAGCCACTGGTAGGTTACCCTGCTGGCAATGGCGTACTTAGCACCATTAAGTCAGCACCATGTTTACCGCCACCATTTTGCCCAATAAGTTGCTGCATTTGCAGCAGCAGTTAAGGCAGCAGCCCATACCCAATAACGCATGGGTTATTATGCAGGAGTACCTTGCCTGTTTTAGCATGGGTGATGTGCAGCAGGAGCTATGGCTGCTGTTGGCAGGCAGCCTTACCAACGATGAACTGCCACTGCAAACAGGCATGCAGCGGCACAACCTTATTTTCTTTTGCGAGTTCACCCTGCTTTTTATGGAAGCCGCAACAGCACTGGGCATTCATGAACAAAAGTGGGTAGGCAAACAAACCATTGCCTAGCCATCTCGGAGGGTTTTAGAGGAGGTAAAAGGCCTGCCCTTTAATCGATTTCATTAAAAAATAGCTAGCAAAACCATTATAGGCCAAACCTCGGAGGCCTACCGGGGCAGGAGCTAAAAAGCCTGCCCTTTTTATCATGCCCAGTAGGGGCCTAAAAAAATGGGCTTGCTCAATCACCAGCATTTTGGCAAAAACATGTTCAGTACCACCTTAGCGCTACCCTTTAGACTATGCCTTACCCAATTTTGAATGATTTTCATAAAGACCTGCCCGAACCTGTGTTTTTCACAACCCCCCAATTTTTATTCTTTTAAAAATGCGACACAAAAAAATGCGACATTTTAAAATGTCGCATTTTTTTGTGTCGCATTTTTTTTATTTTCCTGCCCGTCACCGTTTTTCGGTTAAGCTCAGGATGAACTTGCCGCAGAAAGTCAACATTGCTGAACCTACTGGCATGAAAAAAGCACATTTTTCAATTGTGAAGCAGGAGAAAATAAGAATCCTTTATTTTGAACCATGAACCATACAGCCTCTTTATACAACCAATACAAAGCCGCCGCACAAAAAATAGCCGATGTAAAATATGCCAACGCCGTTCTGCAGTGGGACCAGGAAACCTACTTGCCCAGCAAGGGGGCAGCAGCCCGTGCCACACAAATGGCCACTTTAAGTGAACTGGCACATGGGCTTTCCACAGATAAGAAATTGGGCGAACTATTGCTGGAGCTGAACGCAGCAGAAGGTTTAAACGAAAGGGAAAAAAAGAATGTACAGTTGAGCCTGGAAGACTACCAGAAGCAGGAAAAGTTTTCAGGGGCTTTTGTAAGGCAAATGAGCGAAGCCATTTCCACCTCCTTCCATGCATGGATAGAAGCAAGGAAACAGAACGATTTCAAGGTGTTCCAACCTGCATTGGAAACCTTGGTGCAATTGAAAAAAGAGGAAGCCGAAATACTGGGCTATCAGGGCCACCCCTACAATGCCTTGCTGAACGAATATGAAAAGGGGGTCACTGTACAACTGTTGGACAATGTATTTGCATCACTTACCCAACCCTTGGGTGAACTCTTGGAGAAAGCAAAACAGTTGCCTATGGTGGACGATAGTTTCCTGCACCAATATTTCCCCAAGCAGCAGCAGTGGGATTGGGGCATGGACCTCATTCAACAACTGGGCTTTGATCTGGAAGCTGGCCGTCAGGATATTGCCGAACATCCCTTCACCACCAATTTCTCTTCCCAAGATGTACGCCTAACCACCCGGATTGATGAAAACGATTTTGCCAACATGACCTGGAGCTGTATCCATGAAGTTGGTCATGGTTTGTACGAACAGGGACTTCCGGACGACCAATATGGGCTGCCTTGTGGTGAATATGCTTCCCTGAGCATCCATGAATCACAGTCCCGTTTATGGGAAAACAGTGCAGGCAGGAGCAAGGGCTTCTGGCAGCATTATTACCCTGTGCTGCAAACCTACTTCCCCGAACCGTTGAAGCATGTGGATGTTCACCGTTTCTATCAATCCATCAATAAAATACAGCCTTCGCTCATTAGAACGGAGGCAGATGAACTTACCTACCATTTCCATGTGAACATTCGTTACAGCATTGAAAAGGAAATAATCAGTGGCCATTGCAGCGTTGCAGACATTCCGGGTATCTGGAATGAACAATACAGGAAGTTTTTGGGCGTTATAGTTCCTGACGACAAACAGGGCTGCCTGCAGGATGTGCATTGGAGCCATGGAAGTTTCGGTTACTTTCCCACATACAGTTTGGGAAGTTTTTACGCAGCACAGTTTTTTGAGCAGGCCAAAAAGGAAATACCAGGCTTGGAACAGCAGATTAGTGTAGGCAATACCATGGAACTGCTCAATTGGTTAAGGAATGCGGTTCACCAATACGGTAGGATGTACACCAGTGAGGAACTCTGCAGGAAAATAACCGGTGAAGGATTGAACGTTGCGCATTTTATGAACTACCTTAGCAATAAGATTGACACACTGAAATAACCATAGATACATGAAGAAAGCATTATTACTTGTAGTGGCAGGGTTAACCATTTTTGGCTTCACAGGCTGCAAAAAGGCCATTGAAGCAGCCAAGGAACAGGCGGTTGTGGATGCCATTACCAATGGTACCTGGTATGTTTCCAAGTTTACTGAGGCGGGCACGGACATTACCACGGATTTTGCTGGATGGGAATTTGTTTATTATCAGGATAAAACCTGTGTGGCCAATAAAACTGGCAATGCAAGTGTGCCCGGTACATGGAGCTATAGCGGGGATGTTGCTACCAGTACGGTCTATTTTACATCCGCTTTTACGGGTACTACAGCAGCTCCTGCACCATTGCCCAAACTGGCTTCCACTTGGACACTTATTAATCAAAGTGTGGCAACTGATTCCAAGGCCAGTTATACAAGGACCGAATCAGGTGTGGAGTACAAATTGGATTTGACCAAGAAATAAATTTCCTGAATATTCTGAATAAGAAAAAAAGCCACTCAGTTTTGGGTGGCTTTTTTTATGGATAAATTATTTCAACAATCGAGTTGAACGCTTGAACAATCAAACATCCAAACATTCTCATGCATCAAACCCATTGTTCCAGGAGCCTTTTAGCTTTTCCACTTTGCCAAGCACTTCATCCTGTAACTGGGCTTTATAGGAATAAAGTTGCGCTGAAACAGCGTCATCCTGTAAACCAATTATTTGGGCAGCCAATATGCCAGCA
Organism: Chitinophagaceae bacterium; assembly: GCA_023251255.1. GTDB lineage: Bacteria > Bacteroidota > Bacteroidia > Chitinophagales > Chitinophagaceae > UBA1930. The sequence goes on along the minus strand of JAHEZD010000116.1, from coordinate 3,454 downwards.
TTTTTTGCAGCATTTAAGGCCACAGTGGCCACAGGCACGCCGTTGGGCATTTGCAGGATGGAAAGGACCGAGTCCCATCCGTCAATGGAGTTGGATGATTTAATGGGCACACCAATCACTGGTAAAGTGGTCACACTTGCAATCATACCTGGCAAATGTGCAGCACCACCGGCACCCGCAATCACCACTTTGATGCCCCTTTGTTTGGCAGTGCTGGCATAGTCCATTAAACGCTGGGGTGTCCTATGTGCGGATACAATGGTGAGTTCGAAACCAATGCCCAACTGCTTTAAAAATTCCGCAGCAGCCTGCATTACAGGAAGGTCACTATCGCTGCCCATTACTATACCTACCAAGGTTGTGTTGCTTTGCATAAATAAGAATCTGCCCGCAAGATACTTTTTAAAGAGTAATTGCAGGCAGATTTTAGTTGCAGTGCAATGCCTTATTGAGGCGCTTGAACCAGCACATCATGGTACACAGCTATTGATTGATGTTCTTGCCCTCTTTCAGCAGGCCAATTATTTTTTCTACGTTTTGTTTGTTGGCATTGTCCGGTGCCAGTGGCAATGCCTTTTCCGCATAGTCCAATGCTTTTTTGTAATCACCCATACCTGAATGGCCTCTTGCCATTCCCATATTTGTGGTGAATGTATTGGGGTACTTTTCATAGTTGTATGTAAATATCTCCAAAGCTTCCTTATACGCTTTTTGTTGGAGCAATTGTCTTCCATAGGTGTGGATCTGGATCATGGTAGCCAATGGCAAAGCCTGTTTCATTGTTTCCATGGCTTCTTTATTGCGCCCCAGTTTGTTAAGCACCTGTGCCTTGGTGCTTAAGGACTGGAAGTTGACATTGCCCAGCACATTGGGGTTGGTAGCAGTGTCGCACCAGAGCAGGGCTTCTTCCAAATTGGTATTGTGCTCCACGCACCATTGTGCAGCTTGCTGCCAGGGCAACCAGTTGAAGCCAATATCTGTTCTCAACTCATTCCTGAAAGATTCAACCTGAGTCTTGTTCAGGTCTATCTCCACTTTAAAAGGGAAGGATAGCTTTTCCCATTGCAAGGAAACGGTTGCCGATGTTTCCGTTTGGTTGGTGAATTCATATTTCAACCATTCAACACCCTTGTCCAACGCTACAGGTTTTATTTTGACCCTTAATGCATCTTCCCTGTCATTATAGTAGAAGCTGCCCCATGAACCGGAATATTTGGAGAAAATAAGGGTACTTTCATCTGCACCATAAGCAATGAAGAAACCATATTTGCCTTTGGGTAAATCCACGCCATCAACCTTTACATCTGTGGAGAACTCAATGGTGGTGTTTTCGTTGGCACCCGCACGCCAGGGTGCTGCTTTGCTGCTGCCAAATTGCTGGTCAATGAAACCATTGTGAACAAGCTGCCCCCAAATTTTTCCTTCACGTCCCTTTACACCCGGTCTGTCATAGTGAATGGTTACATCGGTAATGCCAATGCGTTCCGTTACCGATGCTTTTTTGTTGCCCCCACTTGGGGCAGTGGTCAGCACCCTTTGTGCGTTCAGGTTTATAGCTGTTGCAAGCGCAACAAGCAGTAATGCTTTCTTCATGTTGTTAGTTTTAAGAAGCACAAACTAATGAAGTGGCTATGTTGAACAGAATAGTTATTGATTAATGAGAAATGAAGCTGATAAGTGGTTATTTCAGTACATGCCGTTGAAGGAAGGTTTCAGCATTCAATACTTCGATGTTTGAAAAGTGGAAATCGTCCAAATTTTCGGTAATGATGCACTTACAGCCTGCGTTCAATGCTGCATAGTATTGGATGCCATCTTCAAAATCGGTTATTTTTTTGTTGGTGGCAGCAGTTAAAATATCGGTAGGCCTGTTCTCGGCAAGCTTGATTTTTTGTGCCATGATAGCCATTTTTTCCTTGGCTTTTGCAGCGCCACTTTTTTTGGACGAGAAATAAAAAGCTATGGCAAATGCAGTGGATGAAGTATGGAGTTGGAACCTTTTATCATCAGCCAAGCTTAATAAGCGAACTGCATAGGTAAACAATGGATATTCCTTATTGAGCACTGCTACTAGAATATTTGCATCAAGAAAGATGTTCATTTTTTCTTTCTTGATTGGTAATAGATGGCTTTAAGGTCTTTTGGCTTTTTTCTGGTGGTAATATATTCTGCAGGGCCTTCTGCTACCATGCTTACCCAATCTGAAATGGGGAGGTCATGTAATGTTTTGTAATTATTATGTGTGAGCTGGCCATACAGGAATTCTGTAAGCCTTGACAGGCTCATATTATGGCTATTGGCAAATTCTTTTGCTTTTTCTATTACATCTGCATTGAAGCTTAATGTGATTTTGGCGTCCATAAAACTTGTTTATACGACAAAAATAAAAAAAGTATACGGCAAAATGAATTTTTCTTAGACAGTTTCTTATATCAATTGCCTTTTGTAGAGCTGCACCGTATTTTCATAACCCAAATAAATAGCATCGCATACCAGTGCATGGCCAATGCTCACTTCATCCAGATCAGGAATGTTCTGTGCAAAGAATTTAAGGTTGTGCAGGTCCAGGTCATGACCTGCATTGATGCCCATACCAAGTTCCTTCGCCTTGATGGCTGCTGTTCTGTAAGGAGCAATGGCAGCTTGTTTATCGATCAAGAATTGTTTGGCATAACCTTCTGTGTAGAGTTCAATTCTATCAGTGCCGGTTTGTGCAGCACCCTCCACCATTTCAATAATGGGGTCCACAAAAATGGATACCCGGATGCCTGCAGTTTTAAAAATGGAAATGATGTGGATGAGGTAATCCTTATGCTTGATGGTATCCCAACCATGATCGCTTGTCAATTGGCCCAATGCATCTGGTACCAAGGTTACCTGATCTGGTCTTGTTTCCAGTACCAGGTCCACAAATTTCTGTTCTGTTGGGTTGCCTTCAATATTGTATTCTGTATTGATGATTTGTTTAATGGCCCTTGTATCGTTGTAAGTAATATGCCTTTCATCTGGGCGGGGGTGTACCGTTACACCATCTGCACCAAACAATTGTGCATCAATGGCTGCCTTAACCACATCTGGATTATTGCCGCCCCTGCTGTTCCTTAGCGTGGCGAACTTGTTGATGTTTACGCTGAGTTTTGTCATGGGGCAAAAATAAGCCCTTTGTACATGTTACTATTCACCCTGCTCCATGAACAATTGCCACTCAATGCCTCTGTTGGATTTCGATAATGTTGTGAACGTTACTTGTTGCAACACCAGTAAAGCCAAATCTGCATTACTTTCGCTTTAAACAATAAATAAGCAGGGGAAACAGAATATGAAGTTGTATCCAGAATCGGCAGCCAGTCAATTGGAGTTTGATAAAGTGAAATCCTTATTGAGGGAGCATTGTAAAACGGAGCATGCCAAAACAAAAGCAGACCATCTCCGCATCCATACCCGAAAAGATTAC
>JAHEZD010000043.1 GCA_023251255.1 Chitinophagaceae bacterium | reverse complement strand
TCACAGCCATAAAAAAATGTCCTCAAAAAAATTGTCCTCAAAAAAAATAGGACATTCAAAATGAGGACATTTTCTCCTTCGAAAAAATGTCCTCAAAAAAATTGTCCTCAAAAAAATGAGGACATTTAAAATGAGGACATTTTTTATGGGGGAATTCCAGCAATTGAATCCACACAGTGTTTATATCCATTGTTACTGCAGATGCACAGAAAACATCCAACCACAAATCAGCAATTTGATTAGTTTTGGACCGATATGTCCAATCCCAATCTCCATAACGGCACCGAAGAGCTTTCCCCAGTAGAAAAGGAATTTGAAAATGCCATACGCCCTGCTGCACTGGATGATTTCTCCGGTCAGCCGCAGTTGATAGAAAACCTGCTGATATTCATCAAAGCGGCGAAGATCCGTGGCGAAGCATTGGACCATACCCTTTTCCATGGACCCCCGGGGCTGGGCAAGACCACGTTGAGCCGGATTGTGGCCAATGAACTGGGTGTGAACATCAAGGAAACCTCGGGCCCCGTAATCGAGAAACCGGGGGACCTTGCCGGGCTGCTGACCAACCTGCAGCCAAACGATGTACTGTTCATAGACGAGATACACCGCTTGAGCACCGTGGTGGAAGAGTACCTCTATGCCGCCATGGAAGATTACCGGATAGATATCATGATAGACAGTGGACCCAATGCCAGGAGCATCCAGATAAACCTGAACCCCTTTACATTGGTAGGGGCTACTACCAGGAGCGGTTTGCTCACGGCGCCGCTGCTCTCACGTTTTGGCATCAAGTCGCGTTTGGAATATTACAACAGTGAAACGCTCAAGAAAATCATTGAGCGTAGCGCCACCATTTTGAATACCAGTATTTCCAGCGATGCTGCTGGTGAAATATCCCGCAGGAGCCGGGGCACGCCCAGGATTGCCAACGGGCTACTGCGCCGTGTACGCGACTTTGCGCAGGTACTGAACGATGGCACCATTGATTTGGGCATTACCCAACATGCACTTAAGGCGCTGAATGTGGATGAACATGGCCTGGACGAAATGGACAATAGGATACTGGCGGCCATTATTGAAAAGTTCAAGGGCGGACCTGTGGGACTGACCACCATTGCTACCGCTGTTGGTGAGGAAGCAGGTACCATTGAAGAAGTCTATGAACCCTTTTTGATCCAGGAAGGCTTCCTGCAGCGTACGCCCCGTGGAAGGGAAGTAACCCCAAAAGCCTATGAACATTTGGGGAAGAAACCATTTAGCAGCTCGCCGAATTTGTTCAGTTGATCTAGAATTACGGCAACCGCTGACGGGGCCTAAAGCCACGGTCAGGGTTTGGGAAATATCATTCACTTTTGGCAAGCGCAGGCACCTATCAACTGTTGGAATTGATGCACTACCTTTTCCAGACTTCCCACTTTGCAATTACATTTGCCAACAATCATGAGTGGAGCACCCAAAAAAAAGATTTTTGAGCTATCGTTGTTGAGCAGGGTGTTCCTGTTTGTAAAGCCGTACCGGAAGTTTTTCTACACCAGCTTATTGCTGGCCATTATCATGGCTGCTTTTGCCCCCATCCGGCCCTATTTGATCAGGCTTACCATCGACAAGGCCGCAGGCAAGAACGTGCATGTACCAACATGGCTGAACGATATCCTGTTCAAAACGGATTTAAGCGTGCCAGCAAGGTTCATCCTGTACGTGACCATTTTCCAGATAGGGTTTATCCTTATAGAAACAGCTATCCGGTTCTCGTTCACCTTCATCACTTCCTGGTTGGGGCAGAGTGTGGTAAAGGACCTGAGGGTTACCGTTTTCAATAAGGTCATCAGCCTGAACCTTAGCCAGTTTGATAAAACGCCCATTGGTACTTTGACTACCAGAACAATTAATGATATAGAAAGCATCAACGATATTTTCAGTGATGGGCTGATCCCCATTATCTCCGATCTGCTCACCATTGTCATTACCTTGGTTACCATGTTCTGGATGGATTGGCAATTGACCTTAATTGCGTTGGTGCCATTTCCTTTCTTGATCCTTGCTACCTATTACTTCAAGGAAAGCGTGAACAAAAGCTTCATCCGTGTAAGGAATGCCGTGGCCAGCTTGAATGCCTTTGTGCAGGAACATATAACAGGCATGGGCATTGTGCAGGCATTTGCTGCGGAGGATAGGGAGTTCAATAAGTTCAATGAAATAAACAAGGAGCACCGTAATGCCAATATCAAAGCCATTTTTGCTTACAGTGTGTTCTTTCCGGTGGTGGAACTGGTACTGGCCATCAGTACGGCATTGGCTGTTGTATGGATTGCCCATAAGCAATTGGAGCCGGGCCTGTTGGTGGCATTCATCCTTTACCTCAACCAGATATTCCGCCCGCTCCGTGTAATTGCGGACAAGTTCAATGTGTTCCAAATGGGCATGATTGCTGCCGAGCGCGTGTTCAAAGTGCTGGACAATAATGATGTGCTGGACGAATCGGCTGCCCGCCACCAGCAAACTGCACCCTTTAAAGGGTCCATCGCATTTGACAAGGTTTCGTTTGCCTACATCGATGAAAATTATGTGCTGAAGGATATCTCCTTTCAAGTGAACGCTGGTGAAACAGTGGCACTGGTGGGACATACAGGTTCGGGCAAAACATCCATCATTAGTTTGATGAACCGGTTGTACCATATACAGCAGGGGCAAATAAAAATTGACGGGATAAACATTGAGGATTACGACACGGGTTTCCTGCGGAAGAACATTGGCGTTGTACTGCAGGATGTTTTCCTTTTCTCCGGATCGGTAATGGATAATATTACCCTGCGCAATCCGCTTATTTCAAGGGAGGAAGTAATAGCAGCGGCCAAAATGATCGACATGCACGATTTCATTATGCAGTTGCCCAATGGGTACGATTACAATGTGATGGAAAGGGGGAGTACATTGAGCCTTGGCCAGCGGCAACTGATTTCCTTCATCCGTGCACTACTGTACAATCCATCTATTTTAATCCTGGACGAAGCCACTTCATCCATTGACACGGAAAGTGAAATCCTGATCCAAAAAGCAATCGATACCCTGATCAAGGGAAGAACTTCCATCGTTATAGCACATCGGCTTTCCACTATCCGAAAGGCCAATAAGATCATTGTACTGGACAAGGGCAAGATAATGGAAATGGGCAACCATGAAGAGCTCATTGCCCACAATGGCTTCTATGCCAACCTCCACAGGATGCAGTTTGAAAAGCAGAAGCTGTAAAGAGCTGTTTCAGAAAGCAGCATTATCTGGCTTTTTCGGGCCACGATATAATTTTTTTGGAGCATCTTCGTTGCCGTGCATCCCCTAGCACAAAAATTACGTCTAATTACAAAATCCGTACAAAATGAAAACAAGAATAGCCATGCTGCTATTAGTGGTATTTATTTGCACAAACGTGAACGCGCAGAAAAAACTGTATTTCTCCGTAAATCCATTTGGTGCACTGGAACCCCAAGCTGCTTATGGGTTAGCTGTTGGTTATGCTTTTAATGACCAGTTCGACATTTCCACAGAATATTCCCTTCTGACCAAGCCTACTTGGACAGACGAAGGTAAATACACCAATATCAAAGGCTTTAGGAGCATTACCACCGTGAAGTTTACGACATCGGCCGATGAGTGGAAGCAGACAAGGAATTTTGTAGGGGCCGAATTGAGGGTTAGGCAGTTCAGCTATGATGATACGCAGGACTTCTCCAACACTGCCACGCACACTGTTATTAATGACTATACCTTTAAGAACCACACCAAAACGATTGGTTTTGCAGGATTGATCGGCAAGCAGAAGGATATGTGTGAAAATGGTAGGATTGTTTTGGAAGTGACAGCAGGCATCGGCCTTCGTTATACCACCATTACAAGGGACAATACACCGGCCAATTCCACCATTGTGCCAGTAGAAACGGGATTTGGTGAAATGCCGAATTACCGAAACGACCAAACTTCTTTCTATTTCCCCTTGGCGATGAGGGTAATTTTCAAATTGTAATTGTTCATTGGGCTAAACTTTAGAGAAACCTTTCATAAAATTGTTTAATTTGCGTGAGCAACTGCTATTTGGCAGTTGCTCATTTTTTATTGCACAAGGAAGCAGGATCAATTGTTCCAAAAGATTCCCCAATGGAATACAAGCAAAACGAAATCAACAATACGGCCCATTTACTGGCAGAGCCCGAGCCTAAATATGGCTTCCATACTATTTCAGAAGAGGAGAAGCTTAAAATAGACATGAACCGTTCCTACACAGAAAAATTCCATTTGTTTACAAAAATGCTCCGCAGGAATGCTTCCTTGAACAGGGCATCCACGGATACCTCAACTAAATAAATAGCCATGGATGTGCAGGATGAGGAGTTGCTCCAGTTCTGGAGGATATTGAACAAGCACAATGTCCAATATATCATGGTAGGAGGGCTGGCTACAAGGCTCCATGGTTACAATAGAACAACGGACGATTTGGATGTGTGGCTGCAAGATACTTTGCTAAATAGGCAGTCTTTCAGGGCTGCTTTTCAGGAACTGGGTTATGGTGATTACCCATCCATTGAAACCATGGAATTTATTCCAGGCTGGACCACTTTCTATGCAGCAGGGGTAGAACTGGATATTATGACTGAAATGAAAGGACTGGAAAATGAAGATTTTGCCACTTGCTACCAAATGGCCAACAAAGCGGATATAGACGGTGTGATAGTGCCTTTTCTCCATATCAACCACCTTATAGCCAATAAAAAAGCAGTTAACCGCCCCAAGGACCAGTTGGATGTCATATACTTGGAAAAAATCCAAAAACTCCGGGAAGAAGAGGGCTCCTGACCACCTCAATATTTCTTCAAATTCCAAATTCCAAATTCCTCATTTTCACCTTCATCCCCCTATCTTTGCAGCCAAATTCGGAAATGTATATGGCTCTAAGAACGATGAAATCTTTACTGGTAGCGGCTTTCAGCCTTTTCTTGATACTATTTTCAAATATGGCTAGCGCTGAACAAACTCCTGAAAAAGAATCTGTTGAAGCGGTAGATTCTACAAAAGCCCCTGAAACCAAAAAAGCAGATTTCAACGTTACCGAAACAATTTTGGAGCATATCAAAGACGATCATAGCTGGCATTTATGGGGCCATACTTCTGTAGCTTTACCAGTGATCCTTTATACTGACAAGGGCCTTGAATTTTTTTCTTCCTCAAAACTGATGAACCACGAACATGAGCCGGTTGCTTACCAAGGAAATTACAATTACAAATTGTTCGAAGGCAAACTCAGGGTTGCCAAAGCTGATGGTACCATGGATGAGGAACTGTCCAAAAAAGTTTGGGACTTTTCCATCACCAAGAACGTAGCTTCCTTATTGATTACCGTGCTTATTTTATTGCTGATATTCTTACGTGTAGGTTCAGCTTATAAGAAACGTGGTGTAACATCCTCACCCAAGGGCCTGCAGTCCTTTATGGAACCGATCATCGTGTTTGTACGGGATGAGGTAGCGAAACCGAATATCGGTCATAAGTACGCTAAGTATATGCCTTTTCTGTTGACCATTTTCTTCCTGATCCTAACCAATAACTTTTTGGGACTGATCCCATTCTTTCCAGGGGGGGCCAACGTTAGTGGAAATATTGCATTTACCATGACATTGGCTGTTTGCGTGTTCATATTGGTAAACCTGCAAGGCAACAAAAGCTATTGGCAGCATATTTTCTGGATGCCCGGTATGCATTGGAGCATGAAGTTGTTCCTTGCCCCCATTGAACTGATTGGGGTGTTCACCAAACCTGTATCACTGATGATACGGTTGTTTGCAAACATCACCGCAGGCCACATCCTTGTATTGAGCCTGATTTGCTTGATTTTCATTTTCAAAACAATATTCGCTTCGGCTATTGCTGTTCCTTTTGCTGTGTTCATTGGTTTAATTGAGTTGCTTGTAGCCTTTTTGCAGGCATACATTTTTACCATGTTAAGTGCCATGTACATTGGCATGGCCACAGAGGAGCACCCTCATCATGAAGGTGACCACGAACCACATTATGCTGAAAATGACGAAGCTTAATTTTTTTTCATTCACAATTAAAACGTAACACAATGGTATTAGGTGCAGTAGTAGGTAGCGTTGCCGCAATCGGTGCAGGTTTAGCTGCCATCGGTGCTGGTATTGGTATTGGTCAAATTGGTAAAGGTGCAGTAGAAGGTATTGCCCGCCAACCAGAAGCTGCTAACGACATCCGTGCAAACATGATTGTGGCTGCCGCTTTCGTAGAGGCCGTTGCCCTGTTTGCTGTGGTAGTTGCCCTTTTGGGTAACGGTTAGTCCACCAAAATTTTGTACAGGCCTCAAGCAAAGGGCGGAGGGCCTGTACATTTTAAATTGAATTTTAGTTAATATAGAATTGAATAAACAATCTTGTATGTTGTTAGCAATAAACCCACTCGTTTTACCGGAGATTGGCCTAGTATTTTGGAGCACTATTGCATTCCTCCTATTGCTGTTTGTTTTGGGCAAGTTTGCTTGGAAACCAATTTTGAAAGCCATCAATGAAAGGGAACAAGGCATAGAAGACGCTTTGTCCAGGGCCGATAAACTGAAATCCGAAATGGCTTCCATGGCCAGTGAGAATGAAGCTTTGATGCAGAAGGCCCGCGAAGAACGAGGTGTAATGATCAAGGAAGCCAAAGAGGCTTCTGATAAAATGATTGCAGACGCAAAGGAAAAAGCCAAAGCCGAATACGACCGTATTGTGGCCGATGCCCAATCTGCCATTACCCAACAAAAGAATGCTGCTTTGACCGATGTAAAGAACCAAGTAGGTGCTTTGGTAATAGAAGTAAGTGAGAAGATCCTGAGGAGGGAACTAAGCAATAAAGGCGAGCAGGAGAATTATATTAAGCAATTGGCAGAAGGAGTGAAGTTGAATTAGCCGATTAGCTAATTAGCCAATTTGCTAATGGAAAACCTTAAAGCAGATTGTATACTAATTAGCACATTAGCACATTAGCAAATTAGCACATTAACAAAATGCAAAACCCACGTTTAGCAAATAGGTACGCAAAGAGCTTGATTGATCTCGCCGTAGAAAGAGGTGAGCTTGATGCCTTGTATGCCGATATCAAGTATTTACAGGCTGTATGCAAGGGCAGTAGGGAATTTGTGAGCCTTTTGAAGAGCCCCATCATCAAGGCCGACAAGAAATCACAGATTATTGACGCAGTTACAGCAGGTAAAATAAGTGCCATGACTGCAAGCTTTACCAAACTATTGACTGCAAAGGGCCGAGAAAGTGATTTGCCGGAAATAGTGGAAGCCATCATTGACCAGTACAACGAAATCAAGGGTATCCATAAGGTGAAGCTGACCACTGCTGTGGAAGTGAGCGATGAAATAAAGAAAGCCATCACGGTCAAAGCCAATACAGAGGCAGGACTAGGAACAATTGAACTGGAAACAAAAACAGATGATAGCTTAATTGGCGGTTTTGTACTGGAATTCAACAACAACTTGGTGGATGCCAGCATCGCTAGGGATTTAAGGGACATCAAGAAACAGTTCAGTAGGAACCTTCATGTACCGAAGATTTAATCATTAGGAACAAGAGCGTCGGATAACAAATACATTTTTAACATCCTCCATCATTTACACCCTTTAGGGGATGGGGGCAAATTCTAAAATATGGCAGAGATTAAGCCGGATGAAATTTCAGCGATACTTAGGCAGCAGTTGAGCAACTTCAACGCTTCCGCTGACTTGGAAGAAGTTGGTACCGTATTGCAAGTGGGCGATGGTATTGCCCGTGTATATGGTTTGAACAATGTACGCAGCGGTGAGTTGGTGGAGTTTGAAAATGGTACCAAAGCAATTGCCCTGAACCTTGAAGAAGACAATGTGGGTGTGGTATTGCTGGGTGACAGTGCTAGCATTAAAGAAGGTGCCAAAGTAAAGCGTACAGGCCAGATTGCCTCCATTAAAGTGGGCGAAGGCATGGTAGGCCGTGTTATCAACACATTGGGCGAACCAATTGATGGTAAAGGCCCATTAACAGGCGAACTGTATGAAATGCCGTTGGAACGTAAGGCTCCGGGCGTTATCTACCGTGAACCAGTTAAGGAACCATTGCAAACTGGTATCAAGGCTATCGATGCCATGATTCCTGTGGGCCGTGGCCAACGTGAACTGGTTATTGGTGACCGCCAAACTGGTAAGACTGCCATTTGCGTGGATACCATCATCAACCAAAAAGAATTTTACGAAGCAGGTAAACCTGTTTACTGTATATATGTTGCCATTGGTCAAAAAGCATCCACTGTTGCAGGTGTGATGAAGAACTTGACTGATGCTGGTGCCATGGCTTACACCACCATCGTTTGTGCCAGTGCAAGTGACCCAGCTCCTTTACAGTTCTATGCACCATTTGCTGGAGCAGCCATTGGTGAGTTCTTCCGTGATACCGGTAGGCCTGCATTGATTGTTTTTGATGACCTGTCAAAACAAGCTGTGGCTTACCGTGAAGTTTCCCTGTTGTTAAGAAGGCCCCCAGGACGTGAAGCTTACCCTGGTGACGTATTCTATTTGCATAGCCGTTTATTGGAGCGTGCTGCAAAAGTGATTGCCAACGATGATGTAGCCAAGAACATGAACGATTTGCCAGACAGCATCAAGCATTTGGTAAAAGGTGGCGGTAGCTTAACGGCTTTGCCCATCATTGAAACGCAGGCTGGTGACGTTTCTGCCTATATTCCTACCAACGTGATTTCCATTACCGATGGCCAGATATTCCTGGAAGGTAACCTCTTCAATGCAGGTATCCGTCCAGCTATCAACGTGGGTATTTCCGTAAGCCGCGTGGGTGGTAATGCGCAGATCAAGTCCATGAAAAAAGTGGCTGGTACCTTGAAATTGGACCAAGCCCTTTACCGTGAGTTGGAAGCGTTCTCCAAATTTGGTGGTGACCTGGATGCTGCTACGAAGAACGTAATTGACAAGGGAGCCCGTAACGTGGAAATCCTGAAGCAATTGCAGTACTCACCCATGAGCGTGGAAAAGCAAGTAGCCATTATTTACTTGGGTACACAAGGCTTGTTGCGTGATGTAGCTGTGAAAAATGTGAAAGCTTTTGAAGAGCATTTCCTAACTGAAATGCAGAACAAATTGCCTGATGTTTTGGCCGAATTCAAGAAAGGTCAATTGAATGATGACAGCCTGAACAAGATGGTGGAATTGGCGAAAGGCTTGTTCCCTCAGTATAAATAATAAAGCCTGATTGGTTTTGAAATAATAACAGCCCTGCAATTTGTGGGGCTGTTTTTTTAATTAGTGTTTCTAAAACTTAGTAAATGATTAGTTGAATTACTATGGATGGATTAGTTTCGATTGGCCTCTTTAATGTGAAATGTAATTTTAATTAGGTATTGAATATGTGTAAACAATTATTTTTATTTTTTGCTGCTATACTGGTTCTGAATTTTGTTGAGGCACAGTCCCCAACAATTGCTTCTTTTTCTCCACTATCTGGCCCTGTTGGCAGTTTGGTAACCATTACAGGCACCAACCTAACTAATCCAACTGCAATAACGATTGGTGGAGTAAGTGCATTGTCCATTAGCAATACTGGGACAAGCTTGGTAGCCATGGTGATACCAGGAGCTATTGCAGGAAAGGTTAAGATAACTACAGCAATTCTTGTATTGGCAAAAAGAGATTCATGCACTGCAACTCAAATGCCTTAATAAAAAAGTGCTGAGCATATCCATGCCCAGCACTAAACCACTCCAACCTGAAAACCATTATTTCACTTCTGTTCTTTTGTTTCTGAATTCATTCTTCTTGCTTTCCAATTTTTCCTGTTGCTCTTTTGTAAGTATGGATTTGAAATTGTCTTTCTGTTCCTTTGCCAATGATTTCATCTGCTCTTTTTTCTCCTCCCTGGACAAGGATTCATTGCCCCTGATTGCTTGTGCTTTTGTTCTGAAGCTTTCCTGTTGCTTCTTTATTTTGGCAACTTGATCCTCTTTTAGACCCAGGTTTATTTTCATCTTTTCCAAGCGTGCGGCACCCCTTATTTGCGCATGTTCCTGCATCTTTTGTTTGCTCTCGGCAATTTTTGCTTTTTGCTCGGAGGTCAACAATGCCTCCATTTTGGTTTTCCTGTCCTTTTGCAAGGATGCCATCTGCTTTTTGTATTCACCCATGGTGATATTGTCGTTCTTCTTCAGTGCTGTAACCTGTTTGCGATAGTTCTCACCAATGCTCCTTGCTTGTTTTTTTTGTTCTTCGCTGAGGTTAAGGTGCTTCGCCATTTGGCCCCTGCGGTGCTTTATTTGTTCATTGTGCCTGCCCTGTTTTTGATGGTGTTGACCTTTTGGAGGTTGTGCGGCTGCAATACCAATAATGAAAATGGTACTCAGCGCCGCAATAATTATTCTTTTCATGTTCATGTTTTTAAATGTTCCTGTTTATGACAGGGCATGGTGCAGTTAGTTTAAGTTGTTTTGAAAACTTGTGTTGGATGGCAGATTAAAAGAATAGCAGGAACGAATGCCGTTGGTATTCGGTAGAAAGCAGAAGTATGGGTATTGTACAAGTTATAATCGGAGTTGGGCAAACCCTTGGTCCTGATTGGAACCTCTTAACTTTAAGAAGTGTTCTTGTTCAAGATAAATGAAGCCCATTCCATTATTTTTGCTGTAAATTCTTTTCATTGAAGCTTATTCTAGCAATAGTCTTGTTTCTTGCTACCTGCAAACCCCTTATTGCACAAACGGACTCTTCTGCGCAGAAAGGTGCGGATACCATCGTGAAGCCAAAAACAATCACGAAGCCAACAATAAGGAACGTGCCCCCCAAAAAAGATACAACGACAGCAAAAACCGATTCAACGAGAAGGGTCGATTCGTTGGGAATTGCTCTGGCCGATTCCCTGAAACAGGATTCCTTGAGAAAGTTGTCGGTCCAGTTGAAACCTGTTCAGCCACAGATAGATACTTCCACTTATGCTTCGGTTATGTACCATGGCTTTATTCCTTTTAACAAACCACCACTTTTTCAAGTATCAAAAGAAAGGGAAGCCAGTTCCAATGATGGGCTGTTTTATTTACTTGTAGGTGTTGTAGCATTAATGGCCTTTATAAGAATCAGTTTCCCGAAATACTTCCAGAATTTGTTCAGCCTTCTTTTTCAGACAAGTTTCAGGCAGAAGCAAACCAGGGACCAGTTACTACAAGACAACCTGGCCTCACTTTTAATGAACCTATTATTTATTTTCAGTGGGAGCATCTTTATTACATTGATAGCCCAACGTGAAAATTGGATAAAGTTGGATTTCTGGTGGCTGTTATTATACTGTTCAATTATATTGTCGAGCATTTACCTAATTAAATATTTGTTCCTCATTTTTTCTGGCTGGGTATTCAATACTAAAGATGCAGCAGGGACCTATCTCTTTGTTGTTTTTTTGATTAATAAGATTGTTGGCATTGTACTGGTTCCTTTTTTGCTGGTACTGGCATTTTCATCCATGCAACTGGCACAGATAGCTATTACGGTTTCATTACTGCTTATTGGTGGGATGTTTGTTTACCGGTATGTGGTTAGCTTGGGGACAATTCGCACAAGCCTCAAAGTGAATGCCTTGCATTTTTTCCTATACCTTTGTGCCGTTGAGGTATTGCCTTTGCTATTAATGTATAAGGTACTCTTCAATTTTATAGGGCGTTACCCTTAATTTTCAGAAAAAACACAGTTGAAAAGTATGGCAAAATCCGGGGCTAAAAGTTCAAGCACTGCCAAATCAGCGAAGCGAATTTTAATATCACAGCCTAGACCTGAAAGCGAGAAATCGCCATACTTTGATTTAGAGAAAAAGTATCAGGTAGAGCTTGTTTTTACGCCTTTTATTAAGTTGGAAGGTATACCTGCACGTGAGTTCCGCCGTCAAAAAATAGACATAGCCAGTTACAGTGCCGTCATATTTACAAGTAGGAACGCCATCGACCATTTCTTCCGTACCTGTGAGGAAATGAAAGTTGCAATTGGTCAGGATACAAAATATTTCTGCATAACAGAAGCTGTGGCCCTTTACCTGCAAAAGTTTATCCTCTACCGCAAACGGAAAGTTTTTTATGGGGCAGATGGTACCAATAAAAGCATGTTTGATGTAATAAACAGGCATAAAGAAAACGAGAAGTTCCTTTATGTGTGCAGTGAGAACCAGCAGGACAATGAAATAGTTGGCTGGCTGAAAAACAATAAATGTGAATTTGCCCTAGCATTTATGTACCGGACAGTTAGCAATGACATCAAGGAAATCCTGGGCCATGATGAGTACGATGTTATTTGTTTCTTTACACCAAGTGGCGTGAAAAGCTTGTTCGACAATGCGCCTTCCTTCAAGCAGAACGGGACTGTAATAGGGGCTTTTGGTAGCAACACATCCAAAGCCGTGGAAGATGCAGGGTTGACCTTGGAAATAAAGGCGCCCATTCCTTCTGCCCCAAGCATGGTTTCTGCATTGGATAAATACCTGGCAGCAAATAAATAATTCCCTGAAAAATAGATTGAATGCCCTGGCCAGTTTGTTAACAGCAAACTGGCCATTTTCATTTTACTACATTTGAAATATGGTTTACACGAATAAATTGATCAACGAAACATCACCTTACCTTCTGCAACATGCCCACAATCCTGTTGATTGGTATCCTTGGGGCCCAGAAGCGCTACAAAGAGCGAAACAGGAAGACAAACCCATATTGGTGAGCATTGGTTATGCGGCCTGCCATTGGTGCCATGTGATGGAAAGGGAAAGCTTCGAGAATTTGGAAACAGCCAAGTTGATGAACGAGTATTTCATCAATATAAAAATTGACAGGGAAGAGAGGCCGGACCTTGATCATATCTACATGGATGCCGTTCAGGCAATGACGGGGAGCGGTGGCTGGCCTTTGAATGTTTTCCTTACGCCAGATACAAAACCCTTTTTTGGAGGCACTTACTTTCCACCAATAAAAGCATATAACAGAAATAGTTGGACAGATGTTCTAGAAAGCATCCATTTGGCTTATAAAGAAAAGAAGGATGAAATAGAGAGCCAGGCAGGGAATATTATAAAACATTTAAGCAGTTCCAATTCATTCGGAACCCCCAAACCCGGTTCAACACATAACCCTACTGTTTTTGAGAAGGAAAACATCAACCTTATTGCTGGAAATATCTTGAAACAAGCAGATAAGGAATGGGGCGGTTTTGGCAATGCACCAAAATTCCCCCAGACATCTTCTATTCAGTTTTTATTACGCCATTATCATTTTACCAAAGATGAGGATGCTTTGCAACATGCATTATTGAGCCTTGACAAGATGGTTTATGGGGGTATTTATGATCAAATTGGAGGAGGGTTTTCGCGGTACAGTACAGATGCAAAATGGTTGGCCCCACATTTTGAGAAGATGCTGTACGACAATGCATTGCTGATTGCAGTTCTGAGCGAAGCATACCAACTCACCAAGAAGGAACTGTATGCAGAAGCAATCAATCAGACCATGGAATTCATTCAGCGTGAAATGGTAAGTGTACAAGATGGTTTTTATAGTGCATTGGATGCAGATAGCGAAGGGGTGGAAGGTAAATTCTATACTTGGAGCAAGAAAGAGATAGAAACAATACTGGGTAATGAAGCAGCTATTTTTTGCGAAATATACAATGTGTCAGAAGGCGGCAATTGGGAGCACAGCAATATCCTCTGGCTTACAGAAACCATTGAGCAGATGGCAATTAAGAAAGAGTTGGATCCTATTGAATTGAGGATGGGCCTAAAAAAAAGCAGGGAAAAGCTGCTCCAACAAAGAAATCTCCGGATAAGGCCATTACTCGATGACAAAATTTTATTGGGATGGAATGCACTAATGAACACAGCCTGTAGCAAGGCCTATGCTGCATTGGGAAAAAATGAATATAAGGAACTGGCAGTTTCAAACATGCATTTTATTGAGGAGCATATGGCCAATGGGCAAAATGGTTTTTATCACACGTATAAAAACGGGATTGCCAAGATCCCGGCTTTTTTGGATGATTATGCTTTTTTGGTTCAGGCATATATCAACCTGCAAGAAGTAACAGGGGAGAGCACTTACCTAACCAAAGCAAAAAAGCTAGTCGATTTTGTGATTGAAAATTTTTCAGAAGAAGAAAGTGGTTATTTCTTTTACACAAGTAAGGAGCAGGCCGATATTATTGTCAGGAAAAAAGAAGTGTATGACGGGGCCACTCCCAGTGGGAATGCCTGCATGGCGTTGAACCTGGATTATTTGGCTATTGTTTTTGACGAGCAGGAGTATGGCAGTAGAAGTAATAAAATGGTGGAGTCACTTGGAAATGCAATAATGCGTTACCCGACCTCATTTGGGGTTTGGGCATCCTTTATTCAGCAGCGGGTAGTTGGAATCAATGAAATTGCAGTAGTTGGCAAGGATTTTACGCAAACGTTACCAGCAGTATTAAGTACTTATATTCCAAACAAAATCATTCAGGCATCCATTGGAGCCAATAATGCGTTTCCATTATTGCAAGAAAAAAATCCTGTTGATGGCACTTGTTATTATCTCTGTAGGGATTATGTTTGCAATGAACCGGAAACTAACCTAGGAAGATTTTTAGCAAATGTGTAACATCCTGTTATTTATCTTTCCAATTCAAAATGATTTAATGGGGTAATTTTTTACATTTTCTGTTGTAAACAATATTTTTTTCCAGATCAGCGTTATTAATTTTCTGTTTATACCGAAATTTTTTTGAATTATCGTTGGTGCGGAAGCTAATTTCAATATATTTGTCACTACCCTTCAAATCATTTTAATCGAATGAGATATCGTTTTAGTGCTATCCTGTTGCCAGCCCTACTAGTTAGTATGGTGGCATGTAATAAGAAAGGAAAATCAAAAGGTGCGCCTGATGATGGTCAATTACATGGTGTCGCCCCATCAGCGAAACCCAGTATGGGTTCTCCTTTTGGCATGGCATATGTACCTCCTGGAACCTTTCACATGGGACCAAGTGATGAAGATATAAACTTCAATTTTACTGCCCGTAATAAGCAAGTATCTATCAATGGTTTCTGGATGGACCAAACAGAAATTACCAACAATGAATATCGCCAGTTTGTTTTGTGGACCAGGGATTCCATTGCCCTTAAAGAGCTGGGCTTTGTAAAAACAACCAGTGGTGGTTCTGGTAGTGACTCTGCTATAGCGGTTGATTGGACAAGAAGGAAGGATATCAAATTTGATCAAGCTAATCTGGAAAAACTGGGCAACAAATTAATGATCGATGCGCCTGAGAGGCTTTATGGCAAGGCTGAAGTTGATCCCAAGAAAATTGTGTACCATATAGAGTATTTCGATTTGAAGGAAGCAGCTAAAATTGAAAACAAAGATGCTCCCAGGAAGTCGTTTATAAAAAGATTTGACCAAAAAATTTATCCTGATACATTGGTATGGATGAGGGATTTCTCTTATTCCTATAATGAACCAATGGTGAAGAGGTATTTCTCCCATCCTTCATTTGGTAACTACCCAGTTGTGGGTGTAAACTGGAAGCAAGCGGTTGCATTTTGCCATTGGAGAACACATTTCCAGAACAGTTTTTTGGAGAAAAAGAAAAAAGCTGTTGAAAGCGATTTCCGTTTGCCAAGTGAGGCTGAGTGGGAATATGCAGCTCGTGGTGGAAGAACGAACTCAATGTTTCCTTGGGGCAACTACTATTTAAGGAACAAGAAAGGCTGTTTATTGGCAAACTTCAAACCAGGTCGTGGAAACTATGCAGAAGATGGTGGTTTTTACACTGTTCGTGCTGATGCCTATTGGCCCAACGATTATGGCCTTTACAATATGGCCGGTAATGTGGCTGAGTGGACAGAATCCTATTTTTATGAAGGTGCCTATAACTTAGTTGCAGACTTCAATCCAGATATCCGCTATGATGCCATTGATAATGACCCTCCAAGAATGAAACGTAAAGTAGTTCGTGGTGGTAGTTGGAAAGACGTGGGTTACTACCTACAGACTGGCACAAGGGCTTATGAGTATCAAGATACAGCGAAATCGTATATTGGTTTCCGTTGCGTTATTGACTTAGCTCCCCGAATGAGGAAATAAATTAACCCATCAGATTATTGAGTATTTTTTAGTAAGCAACTTGCAAATAACTTCGTTTTTAAAACGTTAGTGACTTTTATTATCATAACCAAACTTCTAAACTTTAAAATTTTAAGAAAATGGCAGCAAAAATTCCTGCTAAAGTGGGCAAAATCGTGGATGTTTTTGTATCTGTTGCAGCGGCAATCGTAATTTGGGGTGCGTTAAGAAAAATCCTTCACTCACCTGATGCAGATATTTGGTTGAAAATTGGTTTAACAACTGAGGCTGCGGTGTTCTTGGTTTACGGTATATTGTATATTTATTATCCAGCCATGGACGATCATGAAGTTCATTTACCTGGTGAAAAAGATAAAGGAAATCCAGCACTTAAAAGCATGGAAAAAATGCTCGATGATGCTGATATTACGCCTGCAAACCTTGCAAAACTGGGTTCCGGTTTCCAAAAGCTGGGTACCACTGTAGGAAATCTTGGCGACATTGGGGACGTTGTAAAATCAACTGGTGATTTTTCTGCAAAAAGCAAGGAAGCTGCTACTGCAATGAGTTCAATTGCCAGTGCTGTTCAGCAAACAACAACTTCACTTTCTTCGTTTAATGCAGCTTCTGAAAGCACCAAGCAGTTCCATGAACAAGTACAGGGATTGACCAAAAACCTATCTTCTTTGAATACTATTTACGAACTGGAATTACAGGAGAGCCAAAACCACCTTAAAGCACTCAACCAGTTTTATGGTAAACTTGCTCAGGCAAGTGCTGCAATGAACGGTACTGCTGAAGATGCTGTTAAGGCCAAGGAGCAAATTGCTGCATTAGCTGGCAACTTGACCAGACTCAATTCTGTATATGGCAATATGCTTACTGCAATGCAAGGCAGATAATTGATATGCTAGCATTGTCCCTAACCTTATTAGTAAACAGTACTATAAATTAATAAAAAATGTCTCTACCTAAAGAGCCACGGCAGAAGATGATTAACTTGATGTATTTAGTGCTAACCGCACTACTTGCACTCAATGTGTCGTCTGAAATATTGAATGCATTTAAAATAGTGAAGCATAGTTTGGACGTTTCTACAGAAATTGCTTCAGGAAAGACTGATCAATTGTTTAAATCTTTTCAAAAGAAGATGGAAGATCCTTCGTCTAGAGAAAAGGCTACTTTTTGGAATGATAAAGCTCAACAGGCTCATAAGCTGGCAGATGAAGCATATAAATATGTTGACCAAATGCAATTGGAGCTAAAACAAGAAGCGGGCTTCAATCCTCCAAAGGATACCACCTATAAAGTAGATGACTTAGAGGCAGCAACCCGTTTGTTTATTACTGGTAATGAGAAGAAGAAAACGCCGGCGAAAGGTAAGGAGATGTATAATAAACTTGTAGAGTTTAAGACTAAATTGATGGCTATTGATAGTTCAATAGCAAATGAATTAGGATCTTCTATTCCTTTAGACCTTCCGAAAAGTTATGGTGAAGGTGCACATGATTGGGCCAGTGGGTATTTCCATATGACGCCAACAATTGCAGGGTTGACTATTTTGAGTAAATTTCAAAATGATATAAGGAACAGCGAAGCTCAAGTAGTTGAATTCTGCCATAAGAAAATAGGGGAGGTAATATTTACCTATGATGCGTTTGGTGTAATTGCTAACTCTAGCTCTACTTATATGTTACCTGGAGATGAATTCACTATTAATGCTGGTATTGGAGCATACAGCTCCAAAGCAGAGCCTTCTATCACTGTTGATGGACAAACTGCTGTAAAAACACCATTAGGCGATTATGAAGTGAAAACCAAAGCTCCTGAATCACCTGGTGAATACACAAAGACCGTCACAATTAATTACCGTGATCAGGCAGATGGTCAAATGAAAACGACTACCAAGCAAATCAAGTACACTGTTGGACAAAGACCTGGAATAACACTTTCTACGGATGCTACAAGGGTATTTTATGCAGGTGGAATTGAAAATCCATTAAGTGCAACAGGTTCTGGCGGAGCTGAGCAGACTCAAGTGACTGTTGAAGGTCCTGGGGTTACTAAAACCGACAAAGGTAAAGGTCAATATACAGTTCAATGTACGACACCTGGTGTTGCAATTGTAAAGGTTACAGATTTAAAGTCAAAGGTTTCTCAAGAATTCAAGATTCCAATTAAAAGGATTCCTAGCCCTGTAGCTCAAGTTAATGGTAAACAAGGTGGAGATATGACTGCCTCACAATTTAAGGCTGCAGGTGGTGTATCTGCTAAATTAATTGATTTCATTTTTGAAGGATACAGTTTTAAGGTAGTTTCTTTCGCAATGTATTTTACTGGTACCGGTTTTGAGGAAAAAAATGAAGTTGTTGAGGTGACAGGGAATGCATTCAATGCTGAAGCAAGGAAATTCATGAATAGGTGTACTGCTGGAACTACAGTTGTAATAGGCGCCATTAGGGTTGCAGACCAAATTGGTAATGTGAGGGATTTGGAAGGTAATATTACTTTTGTACTAGAATAAATTTTATTTTATGAATAAGTTACGAATTTTATTATTGCTATTGACCGGAACGACAATGTTTGTTGTTGAGGGGTTTGGACAATTTAAAAAGATTAAAAAAGATCCAATTCCTGCAACTACAACACCCGCAACTACGGCACCAGCAACTGGTAAAAATGGGAAAAAAGGGGCGACTACAAATCCTTCTACATCTCCTATAGTTAACAATACCAATCCAGGTAAGAAAGATACTATCGTAAAAGCTGGCAAAAGGTATGATACTACACGTGAGAGCAATTCAAGGGAATATGGCACAGTTGTAATTCCAGGTAAACGTAATGGCTATGGGTACGAAAAAGGTTCTGTAAATGACCGAAGACCTTTGCCATACGATCATATTCGGGAAGATGATGCAACGTATAGCCAATTTGTTTGGCGTGAAATTGATGCTCGCGAAAAAATGAATCTACCTTTTGTCTATTCGGGAAAAGATGAAAGTGGTGATCAACGATTTTTTTCTATCATTTTAAATGCTATAAAAAATAGTGATTCTGCTATTGCTTTTTCAGCAGAGGACGATAGGTTTACTACACCTCTTACATATAAGGATGTGTTGGCCGCGTCAACAAATACGTCTTCTATTTTGGATACCACATATTCTGAAAATATCAATAACCCTGATATTATGGATACGGTAATTCAATGGAAAGCTAATTTGAAGGCTCCTAAACCAGATTCCATTTATAAATTCAGGATTAAGGAGCAATGGTTGTTTGATAAGGAAAGTAGCAGAATGTTCGTTCGAATCATTGGGATAGCACCTTTGGCACCCAACCCATTGCCACCAG
This sequence comes from Chitinophagaceae bacterium, assembly GCA_023251255.1. Lineage (GTDB taxonomy): Bacteria > Bacteroidota > Bacteroidia > Chitinophagales > Chitinophagaceae > UBA1930. Next base: position 26,295 of record JAHEZD010000043.1, on the reverse strand, counting down.
GTCAAAAGAAGGCTACTGGACCGCCATCCTATTATCCATTATTTTGGGTTTATTATCCTGATTTAAGACCAACTCTAGCTAAATATTTTGCTTATAACCCCAAGAATGTTGGAGGCAGAATGACGTGGGAAGAAATTTTTGAAGGAAGATTTTTCAGTAGTAACATCACAAAGTCAACAATGGACAATCCTACTGATAGAACTCTTGCTCAGCTAATTAAAGATCCCCTCTTCCGCTTGCTAGAAGGGGAGAATATTAAAGAAAAAATCTTCAACTACGAGCAGGACTTATGGTCTTATTAGTAGATGAATTGAAAATGATAAAAGGGAAGGTGTTCTATATAGGACACCTTCCCTTTTTTAGCACCTGTTTGGTTTAGCTATATTATAATTCAGCTAAGTTGAAAATGGCATCCTGCCTGATTCCCTTCTCGGTTTGCTTCAATGAGCAGCATTCGTTCATTGCATCATGTTCAAAGAATAAGACATAGTTATTGCTGAAGGCCTCCTGCAGAAAGGATTTCTTTTCAAGTAAGGTAGTCAAGGGGAACATATCATACCCCATTACATACGGCAGAGGAATATGGCCAATGCTAGGCAGCAAATCAGCCATGTAAACAACCGTTCTTTCTTTATAGGCCAACTGTGGAAGCATCATCATATCCGTATGGCCATTGACGAAGCGTAGGGAAATGTTTTCGCTAAACCTTGTTTCACCCAGCATGCCTGTTTCTGCTAAATTGCTGGTGGGTGTTTGGATGAGCTGTAATTGCCCACTCTCCTGTATCGGTAAAATATTTTCCTTCAGGAACGAAGCCTTTTCCCTTTCATTTGGCTTAGTGGACCATTCCCAATGCCTTTCATTGCTCCAGTAAATGGCCTTTTTAAAAGCGGGCACCAATTGGTCATTAACCCTTTCAATGCTGCCACCACAATGGTCAAAGTGAAGATGGGTAAGGATTACATCTGTAATATCGTTTTTGGTGAAGCCGTATTTCGCTAAGGATTTCTCCAAAGTCTCCTCTCCATGTAAATAATAATGCCCAAAGAACTTTTGGTCCTGTTTGTTCCCCATGCCATTGTCCACCAGGATCAATCTATTGCCGTCTTCAATTAACAGGCAACGCAATGCCCAACTGCACATATTGTTTTCATCGGCAGGATTCAGTTTGTTCCAGATACTTTTAGGAACAACGCCGAACATGGCACCTCCATCCAATTTGAAATAACCAGTATTGATTGTGTATAGTTGCATACTCGAGTTATATAGACATTGATTTTTCTTTTTTCATAGCAAACAGCAAACCGATTAGCCCGATGATAAAAAATACCATTAGGGCCAGTACAGAATTACGCATGGTTCCTGTTATTTCCTCAATAAAGCCAAAACTGAACATGCCAATAACGATGGCCACCTTCTCAGTTACATCATAAAAACTGAAATAGGAAGTCGTGTCATGGGTTACGGGCATTAATTTGGAATAGGTTGACCGGCTTAGTGATTGTATGCCACCCATGACCAAGCCCACAACGGAAGCCAGCACAAAGAACTGCATTTGGGTTTTTACAAAATAGGCCGCAATGCAAATACCAATCCAGATGGCTACCACAATGGCCAGTGTTTTCAAGTTACCTATGAGGGAGGATAGTTTGCTCATGGCATAGGCCCCAGCAATGGCCACAATTTGGATCAATAGAATGGTAATGATCAAACTTTGTTCGGGCATGTTCAATTCCTTTTTGCCAAAAATTGCAGCAGCCAGCATTACTGTTTGTACCCCCATATTGTAAAAGAAAAATGAAAACAGGTACCTTTTCAGAATGGGTATCTGCATGAACTCCTTGAAAACCTTTCTAAGCTCAATGAACCCGTTAGTAAAAATATTATATCCTACACGTTGTATTGCAGGTTTGCCCTTTGGCAAAACAAACAAGGTAATTTGGGCAAAACCAAACCACCAAACGCCAACCATCAAGAAGGAAAGCCTTGCAGGGAATGATTTATCAACAATGCCAAACCATTCGGGTTTAAGCACAAATAGGAAGGAAACAATCTGCAACAGTACACTACCTATATAACCCATTGCAAATCCTTTTGCGCTTACCCTGTCCCTGTCCTCCGGTGCAGCTATTTCAGGTAGGTAGGAGTTATAGTAAACCAAGCTTGCCCAAAAGCCAATACAAGCAATGACAACCGAAATAATCCCGAATTCCAGTGTGCTATAATCGAACCAGTACATGGCAAAACAGGAAGCACTTCCCATTAGGCAAAAGAAGCGGAGGAAACTCTTTTTGTTGCCCTTATAATCTGCAATGGAGGAAAGTATGGGCGATATCAATGCTACTACCAAAAATGCAGCAGCGAGTGCATAATCGTACAGGGAGGTGTTCACGAACTTTCTCCCGAAGAAAATGACTTCATCGTTCGGGAAATGTTTTTCTGTAATGGCCACATAATAAGCTGGAAAAATAGTGGAAGTGATTACAAGGTTATAAGCACTGTTTGCCCAGTCGTACATGGCCCAGGCATTGATGACTTTTTTGGGTGCAGTCTGCATGCAATTGGTTTTGGATTTTAAAGATAGCATTTCAAGTGGTAGAAAAAAGAAAGCACTGCAAACTGTTTGCAGTGCTTCGGAAAAGGGTACGGTCAGTGCTATTTGTTGATGGAGTCTTTTGTTGCCGTTGGCATATCGGTGCTGCCATCAAAGGTTTTGATGTCCTTGAATTTATCATCTGTTAAGATCAATCTCACCTTGCTCCCTTTATAGACATTTTCTTCTATCAATGCCCTTACGATACCAAATGCGGATTCAAGTGCAGGGTCTGCTTGCAGTACTTTTTCATTGGCTACCATTTTTATGGTATAAAGATCCTTCTCCTTTATGAGTTGGATGGACTTATGGTTCTTGTCTTCCTTCCATAAATCAGCCAAATAAGTGCCCAATTTTTTTGCATCTGTTTCGGTGGTACTGTCGCCTTTTATAAATACTTCAAGGCTGTCATTTATTTTAATGGCCTTGCCATAGGGGGAAAATATATTGCAAGAAGCCATGACCAGGGTAATAGCAATACTTATACATAAAAAAATCTTTTTCATCAGCATGTTTGTTTTGAACACACAATATGAAAAAGATTCCTGCAAGGACCTATAAGGGGAAGTGGGTATTTATTTCAGGTAACCGAAATAGATCAGGACCAATACAGTAAGGCCCAATGCAATCCTGTACCATCCAAATATCTTGAAGCCATGTTTCTGCAAATAACCAATCATGAAGCGAATGGAAAGCAATGCCACTATATAGGCTATGATACAGCCAATGGCAAATGTTTGCAGGTTATGCTGATTGAACAGGTCCGATAGGTTCTGCTTTGAAAAAATTTCCTTCAAATGTGGCTTTACTGTTTCCGATTGCTCCTGTGAGATATGGTTGATGGTGAAATAGTTTTTCTTGCAGGCATCCAGTAAACTTTTGGCAGACGCAGCAACCATGGTGGGCACTGCCAGGAAAAAGGAAAATTCAGCAGCCAGCTTCCTGGAAAGCTTCTGCTGCATGCCCCCAATAATGGTGGCAGCACTTCTGCTGAGACCGGGGAACACAATGCTCAATACTTGGAAGCAACCTATTACAAAGGCCTTGGGATACGTGATTTTGTCATCATCCTGAATGATGGTTTTCGTAAACAGCTTATCAATGAACAAAAGGATGATACCCCCACCAATCATTACACCCGCAATGAAGGTAAGGTTGTCCAAAGCTGCATCAATATGCTTCTTTAATAGGATACCAAAAACCAGTGCAGGTACCACTGCCACGATAAGTTTGGTATAAAACTTTATTTTCTTGAAATCGAAGAACTTTTGCCAGTAAACAGTTACGACACTCAAGATGGCCGCCAATTGAATGACCACTTCAAACATATCCGTGAAGGCATTTTGCTGAACATGCAGAATTGGGTTGGCAATCTTCATGTGGGCCGTAGATGAAATAGGCAGGAACTCGGTAAGCCCTTCCAAAATGGCAATAACAATTGACTGTAAACTATCCATGAACTGTACTTTGGGTTTAAAAAAGTAAAGGAACAAAAAAGCGGTGATGGACACCGCTTTGAATATGATTAAGGAAACAACAAATTAGGCTGCTGATTTTGACTTCTTGAAAATGGCATATATCTCCACCACAAATCCCAATAGGATCAAGATAGGAGCTACCGTAATACGTGTGGTGCTGTACACCACATTGTAATCAAAAACATTGGGGTCTTGGTTCTTGCCGCCACTCATCAGGAACATGCCCAATGCGATAATAGCTGCGCCGATACCCATCCAGATATAATTTTCCTTGGTAAAAAGGGAGGTGTCGGTGGTGGTTGTTTTGTTGCTCATTGTTTGGTATTTTGAGAAGTGCAATATAGGGTTTTGAGGCGAAATGCTAAAAGCCAAATGCAAAAAGCGTTAGGCTTTCAGCCCGCAGCCTTTAGCTTAATACAGATCATCCAGTTTCATTTTCAAATATTTCAGCACGCTTCTTTGTGTACTGAACCAGGATATCAAAACGCCCACAATCAACATTCCCCCAAATAAGGTAATGGTCAATTTGGTATCGCGGATCTGCTTCAGTTCAGGGAACTGGTTTTCCGACCAGCCAATCAGTACAAACATCAACAATACAGCAATGCCCCCACTGATCAGCCCATTGATGATGGCCCGGATATTCATGGGCTTGGCAATGAAGCTCCGGGTGGCACCCACCATTTGCATGGTCTTAATAAGGAAACGGTTGCTGAACATGGCCAATTTAATGGTATTGTCGATACTCACGATTACGATGATGCAAAGTATGATGGCAATGACCAGGCATACCAGTCCAACCTTGGAGGCATTGTTCTCCAACTGGTTCACGAGTGACGGCTGGTACTGTATTTCCGTAATTTGGTTGCCGAAGAGTTTGTTAATGTCGCTCACAATGTTCTGCATACTGTCCTTGTTCACATACTGGGCCTTGACGAAAAAATCAATGCTCTCCGGTAGGGGGTTTTCATTAAGTACCTTGTCCCAGTTCTCATTGTTCTCCTTATTGTAAATTTCCTTGGCCTTGGCCTTATCGGTATAGATTACTTCCTTGGAATAGGGCTGAGAAGCAATGTACTTCTGTATGCTGCCGATGGTATCCTTGTTCAGGGTGCGCAGGTAGGCACTTACGGGGATTTTTTCCTTGAAAACGGTACTCACCTGTTTCAGGTTCAGGAAGAACCATCCCATGATTCCCATCATCAAAAGTACGAGCGCCACACCCACAATGCTGTTTACATAGCTTGGGCTGCTGCGTTTCAAAGAAGACTTTCCTGCTGTTGCCATGATTTGATTTTAGAGGTTTGCGACGGCTGCAAATGTAATGCAATCACCTACATTTGCACACACTCTAACGATGATTTGTTCACCTGAATTATAGTGCTGCTGCATGTTATGGGTTAAAGTTTTGTTAGAAGAAAAAGAATGATGTGGCAACTACGGCGATGCCATTTACGGATAAGAATAATTGAGCAGGGAGCCGTTAGTTGGGGGAGTCCGAACATAGTTCGTTAGCGGTTTACGTTTCCAGCCAATTTGCGGTTCCGGATTCTAAAGCTGGCCAGCCAAATCATACATTACCAATCAACAATCATACATCATTAAGATGGAATACAAGTTTCGTGAGATAGAAAAGAAATGGCAGGAAAAGTGGAAAGCCGATAAGGTGTACCAAGTATCCAATGAGTCCACCAAGCCCAAGTATTATGTGCTGGACATGTTCCCCTACCCAAGTGGTGCAGGTCTGCATGTGGGACATCCATTGGGTTATATAGCCAGTGATATTTACAGCAGGTACAAGAGATTGAAGGGGTTCAATGTACTGCACCCCATGGGTTTTGACAGTTTTGGCCTGCCTGCGGAGCAGTATGCTTTGGAAACCGGTCAGCACCCTGCTGAAACCACCCAAAAAAATATTGCCACTTTCAAGAGCCAGTTGGACAAGATTGGCTTCTGCTACGATTGGGAACGGGAAGTGCAGACCAGCGACCCGAACTATTACAAGTGGACACAGAAAATATTCCTGGAACTGTACAGTAGCTGGTACAATAGCAAAACGCAAAAGGCGGAAAGCATAATGCAATTGATAGCCCTTCTTGAAGTTGAAGGTTCTACAGCATTAGGCATTGAGCATTCGGCCGTCAGCTTTACTGCTGAGCAATGGAATGCTTTTTCTGAACTGGAAAAAGAAGAAATCTTGATGAAACGCCGTTTGGCTTTCTCCTCCTTTGGTGAAGTGAACTGGTGCGAAGCATTGGGAACCGTACTGGCCAATGATGAAGTGGTAAACGGCGTAAGCGAGCGTGGCGGACACCCTGTTATCAAGAAGAAAATGAGGCAATGGTACCTGCGCATCACTGCTTATGCTGACAGGCTGTTGCAGGGACTGGAAACGGTGGACTTTAGCGATAGTATGAAGGAAATGCAGCGCAACTGGATTGGTAGGAGCGAAGGGGCGGAGATAAGCTTCAAGGTCCACAGTCCACAGTCCGCAGCCGATAGCAAGGAACTCACTGTTTACACCACCCGTCCCGATACCATTTTTGGTGTGGACTTTATGGTGGTGGCCCCGGAACATGAACTGATTGAAAGTATTACCAGTGCCGAACAGCAACAGGCAGTGGAAGAATACATTACGTATGTAAAAAGCAGGAGCGACCGTGAGCGCCAGGCTGAGAAGAATATTTCTGGTGTATTTACAGGAGCTTATGCCATTAACCCGTTTGACGGCAAGCAGATTCCTATTTGGATCAGTGAATATGTGCTGGCGGGTTATGGCACCGGGGCCATCATGGCCGTGCCCTGTGGAGATGAACGAGATTTCAAGTTTGCCCAGCATTTCAATATTCCCATTACCAATATCATTGGCGAGTATTTCAATGGCAAGGAGGCCAACCCCACCAAGGAAGCTATCTTGGAAAACAGTGGTTTCCTGAACGGATTGTTGATGAAGGATGCCATAGGGGGAGGAATTAGTAAAATGGAGGAATTGGGAATTGGGAAGCGGAAGGTAAACTATAAAATGCGTGATGCCGGCTTCAGCCGCCAACGTTATTGGGGTGAACCATTCCCCATTATTTGGAAGGATGGCATTGCCAAGCCACTTAGCGAAAATGAGTTGCCGCTGGAATTGCCACACGTAGAAAAGTATGGGCCGGGTCCGGAAGGCGAAGGTCCATTAGCCAATATTACGGAATGGGTAAACACGCCTGAAGGTAGGCGTGAAACATCTACCATGCCCGGTTATGCTGGCAGCAGTTGGTATTTCCTGCGCTATATGGACCCGCATAATGTGGAGACTTTTGTTGACAGGAAGGTGAGCGATTACTGGAACAGCGTGGACCTGTACATTGGTGGTACCGAACATGCCGTAGGGCATTTACTGTATAGCCGTATGTGGACGAAAGTGTTATACGACTTGGGTTATATTGGTTTTGATGAGCCGTTTAAGAAGCTGCTGAACCAGGGAATGATACAGGGGAGTAGTAGGTTTGTGTATAGAGCAGCTTATAGTTCCATCAATGATGGAATTGAAATTGGACTTATTTACGTTTCGAAAACGTATTATGATCAATGGCTAAAAGGTGGCGGTGATAATGATAACAAAGCCTTTATTACTTTAGAACATAATGGTAAGTATATAAGGATTTCACACATAGTGCCTTTACACGTTGATGTAAATATCGTTGATGGTTATGAATTAGATAGGGAAGAGTTTAAGAAGTGGAAATTAGAATTTGCTGATGCAGATTTTGTGTTAGAAGATGGTAAATATATCTGTGGAAGCGAAACTGAAAAGATGTCCAAAAGATATTTCAATACTGTTGACCCAAGAGTGCTTTGTGATAATTACGGTGCAGATACTTTCCGCATGTACGAAATGTTCCTCGGCCCTGTAGAAGCCAGCAAGCCTTGGGATACCAAGGGTATCGAAGGGGTGCACCGTTTCCTGAAAAAACTATGGCGCCTGTTCTATTCCGATGCCAGTTTCAACCAGGGCAAGCCCGTGGAAGGCAAACCTGTTTGGACCAATGAGCAAGCCACGCCGGAAGAACTGAAAGTGCTGCACAAGACCATCAAGAAAATTGATGAAGACACGGAACGCTTTTCCTACAATACCGCCGTTTCGGCCTTCATGGTCTGCGTAAATGAACTGGCCGATTTGAAGTGCAACAAGAAAGAAGTGCTGGAGCAGGTACTGGTGCTATTAACACCTTATGCGCCACATATTGCAGAAGAGCTTTGGGCCGCTATAGGCAATGCCACCAGCATTCTAGATGCCGATTACCCCGTGTACAATGCCAGCTACACCACCGAAAGTTCCAAGGAATATCCTGTGAGCATCAACGGTAAACTGCGTACCACATTGACTTTCCCTATAGATGCGGAACAGAAAGATGTGGAACCAGTAGTGCTAGCCAATGAAATTGTACAAAGCTGGTTAAAAGGCCAGGAGCCAAAGAAAATAGTCTTTGTGAAAAACAGAATGATTAATGTGGTAATCTAGCGTGGTTCACGCTCTTGGAGTGAGCCACTCCTGCTGCTGTATGGGAATACAGTTTGCTCTGTTCAAATTGGTTGATGTTCGAGTGGTTCACTTTCTTGAAGTGGACCACTCTTTTATTTTAGTACAGTGGTTCATTCAAGACTGATTCACTAATTCCCTGTTCATGCATACAGTGGCTCACTTCAAGAAAGTGAACCACTGTTTTACTCCCGGAGACTGGTTCACTAATGTCCTGTTCATGCATATAGTGGCTCACTTCAAGAAAGTGAACCACTGTTTTAGGTATTTTCTTACATTTAATCATGCCTATTCCCAAACAACTAACAGCAGCATTTGAGTGCGACAAATTCTACCATATTGTCTGTAAAAGCTTGCCAGAACAGGTGTTATTTAAGTCAGATGAAAACAGGCTTTTTTTCTTGAAGCGCTACCAGCAGTTCTTGGGATTGTTCATCTCTACTTATGCTTATTGCTTACTGGACAATCACGTGTATTTCCTGATAAAAGTGAACAAGGAATCAGCAATCAAAAATGCGCTGTCAGCCAACCCAAGTGAAACGCGTACGGTTGTTCAGCGCAAGTTTCTATCGTCAGATGTTGGGACGGATGAACTATTGGAGCGGCAATTCAATAGCTTTTTCGTTTCCTATACGCGCTCATTCAATATCCACCACAAACGGAAAGGGCATCTGTTTGACAGTCCCTTTAAGCGCATTGCCATTGAAAATGACGTCCATCTTACGCAGGTAATAATATATATCCACGCCAATGCTTTGAAACACAAACTTGTCAAGGATTTTACGTTGTTCAAATGGAGTTCCTATCAAACCGTATTATCAGGAAAAATGACCCAATTAAAAAGGGAGGAAGTGATAGAGTGGTTTGGCAGCAAAGAAAAGTTTATTGAGGCGCATAAAAGTCAAAGTGAATACTATTATACAAGTGAGTAGCGCTTAGCCAAGAGTGGTTCACTCCAAGAGAGTGAACCACTCTGCGCTTATCGAAGGCAGTTTGAAGTAGGTCTCAGTTTCGCTGGGACTCAATCTAACATCTTAGCGTTTAAAAGCCACTGCATATTCAGTGGCTTTTTTTACCTTTATAGAAAGTAATTGTATGACGATTCCCCAAGAAGATATAAAAGCGCTGACAGCCGATGAGAGGCAACAGCTCCTAACAATGGTCTGGGATGTAATCGAAAATGATGATTACAAGGACAACCTTTCTGAAGAAACAGAGGACGAGTTGAACATCCTGAATGAAAGGGCAGCAGAATACAATAGCAATCCGTCCTCTGCCATTCCTTTTGAAGAAGCTATTCAAAAACTGAGGAATAGGGTTGATGAGCTATAAGCACATCATTAACGATTATCATCATTTCTATCCACCAAAAACAAAAACCACTAAAAAGATATCGCTAGAGAAATCTTGCCAAGATGAGTAATATTGTCTTGAAATAAACCGTATGCCAGCAACCGTCACCTGCAAAAACTGTAGCAAACAATACCAGGGTCATTTCTGTCCTCAATGTGGCCAGTCGGCACATACAGAAAGGATAGGCCTTGCTTATTTCATGCATGATATACCGCATTCCGTTTTCCATATTGACAAAGGTTTTTTCTATACCCTCAAATGGATGTTCAAAAGCCCCGGCACGTCTATCAAGGAATATTTGGAAGGCAAGCGGGCAAAGCATTACAGGCCATTTGCCTATGTGATATTGATGTCTACCATTTGTACTTTATTGGTGCCCTTTATTGAAAAACTCACTTATTATCAAGTTCATCATATTTTCCCAAAGCATATAGAACTGGTATTCTTTCAACGATATTTCAGTTTGCTCATATTCTTGCTCATTCCCTTTTTAAGCCTGGTTACCTGGCTTTTCTTCAAAAACAAGGGTTATAATTACTGGGAGCATTTCTTGGGCAATACCTTCATGGCCGCACAGTTGAATGTGGTGATACTTGCATTGAAACTGGTTAACCTGGTCAAAGTAAGCATGGGCTTTGAAGAAGGGACTAAGTTTACCATATTCATGATCATATTCATGTTCTACTATTCCTATGCTTTCAAAAACTGGATGAAGCCTTACAAAGGCAAGATGGGCCTTTTCTGGCGCCTGTTTTTCATGAATATCTGCCTGGTATTCATCTACTTGAATGCTTTTGTACTGGTTGGTATTATGTACCCCTGGTGGAAGGGGTGATGATTAATCTAAAGCCTACAACATTTGTTGACATTTTGCTTTGCAAATCATGAATAATTTATCCCTATTCTTTTGTGACCGTTTTTTTGCGACCGTTTAAACGGTCGCAAAAAAACGGTCACAAAAGGGGATGTTGAAAAACAAGCGCCATTTTTCGATTAAAATTAGTTGGGAACTATACAATCAGCACCACCGTCCCGCCAATGATAAGCAGCGCACCAGCAGCAGTTTTGGCAGTCAGTGGTTCGCCTAAGAAAACAAAGGCCAGAATGATGGTAAGTGCCACGCTTAGCTTGTCCACTGGTGCCACTTGCGATACCTTGCCCGCTTGCAGTGCCTTGAAATAGAATATCCAGGAGAGGCCAGTGGCCATGCCGGACAGTACCAGGAACAGCCAGTTCTGCTTGGTCAAACTCTGTAAGGAAATTTGTTTCCTGCTAAAAAAGGCAATGCCCCAGGCAAGCACCAGCACAATGGTGGTGCGGATGGCCGTTGCCAAATTGGTGTCCACATGCTTGATGCCCACTTTGGCAAAGATGGCAGTAAGGGATGCAAACAGTGCAGAGAGCAAAGCGTATATCCACCACATAACAAAAGAGTTTGATTAGTGATGGAAGTTCGGTCTATTTTTACTGCATGGCCAATATTGCAGCAATAATTTCCACCCACCAGCAGCTATTTTCGCCTGTTGTTGCTTTCAATCCAGCAACAGATAAATTATTGCTGATGGATTTTACGGCCAGCAACCCAACGCTTACAAAGGAAATTATTGGGGACACGGAGATATTTTGCCGGTACATCAATGAACAATTGACTGCTGCGGATGCCTTATATGGAATTGGTGGGTACAATGAACACCGCAGCATTTATGCAAGGAGCGAAGTGTTTGATAGTGGGGAAGAACCCCGCCGCTTGCACCTTGGTATCGATATTTGGGGCAAGGAGGGCACAAAAATCTTTGCCCCGCTAGGGGGCACGGTACACAGTTTTGCCTTTAATGACCACTATGGCGACTATGGTGCCACCATTATTCTCCAGCACCAATTGGAAGCGTATACGTTCCATACTTTGTATGGCCATCTTTCTTTAAAGGATATTGCGCATTTGAAGCAGGGCAAGTTTGTTTCGCAGGGCGAACTGCTGGCGCATTTTGGTGGGCCAACAGAAAATGGGCAATGGCCACCGCATTTGCATTTCCAGGTCATTATTGATATGCAGCGGAAGGAGGGGGATTACCCGGGTGTGTGCAAGTGGAGCGAAAGGGAAAGCTACCTAGCCAATTGCCCCGACCCGGATTTGATATTGAAGATGATGGGATTTGCTTAATGAAAGCCACCTAGGCTAGCGCTGCAACTAACAAATCCTAGCATGAACAAGGCTCCAGAACTTAATAACAATCCTTGTCCCCATTCCTTGCTGTTTGCGACAAGGCAGATAATGCCAATGAATAAATCCAAAAGTGCTGCTAGAAGACATACTACCCCTAAAGTTATAACAAAGGAATCCAAACGGCCTTGGCCGAAACCCAGTGTTAGCAGGAACCCAATAATAATAGCTATGCCAATATTTGCCAACATGATTTTTACAGGTAGTTTCATGTCATTTTCTTTAGCCTAATGTACAAATTGAAAAACCAATTAGAAGATTTATTCCAAGTCCAATGAAAATTCCTTTGGTGTATTTTTTTGTTGAAGTGAATGATTGAAAAACAAGGCCCAGCAAACCAACCAACAGGTTATAGGTTGATTGGGAAGCGAAGATGCCGAGCTTACTGAGCTCATGTCCTTTATTATCATAATAGGACCATATCGTAACAATCAATCCAACTGTACAGGTAATTATGCCAGCCAATTTTGTACTATAACCGATTCCTTTCATGCTAAATTCTTATTGTTCCTGAACAAATGGATTGGCCAATTAGTGCCATTAATACAGAGGCAAGTAAGAATGCCTTTCCAACCATTCTTGTCCTTTCAAAAAACACCATTGTGATACCTGCAACAAAATAAACACCTGAAATATACAAAGCACTTAGGCCATACATGCCCCATAACCTGCTACCCTTGCTCATCATTGCATAATCTATCAGAATGATAATTACTGCTAGTACAAATGAACCAATGAATGCTATGGTAAATTGCTTATTCATTTCACTGCCATCCTCTCCCTTTGCAACTGCTTCAAATATTCTTCCTTATCGTCCCTGTAAAACATATTCATGGTTTCAAAGGGAATGATGCGTCCATCCTTATGTACAATATGCACACAGCTTTTCTTAATGGCCCTCACATCAAAATCATAGGCATCTATGAACCGCATGATGATAATGCGGAACAGGTTGTCATAGCTTAATCCCGGGGCCACAATTTGCGGCAGGCAGCAGAGCAGTTCCTTTATATTGCTATCTACCCTGTCCACGGAAATGCCCGTACTGAAAATTTTCAGCATCTGTTCATGTAGCTGCTGGTCCTGCTCGTACACAATGGTGTTCCTACTGTTGTTCAATAAAACAGATGGGTCCACATACCTGGTCATGGGAAGTACCTGGCCATCCAATTTCAATGCATAACCCATTACCAGCGCATCTGGATTGCAGGGCACCGGTATCAGGTCGTTCGGTTGGAAAACATTGGTCTGGTCAAGGATTCTCTGACGCACATCCGTCATGGTTATCCTGTCGGTCGCCGGATTGAAGTTCTCCGTTCTGCCAGCCACCTGTACCGGTTGAAAGGTCACGCCACGTACACATTTCTGCCGCAGGGCAAAATCAATGATTTTCCCAATCTCATCATCGTTCAGCCCTTTTTGGAGCGTTACCACTAAAGTGGTGGAGAGGTTCACTTCATTCAAATGCTCGAGTGCTTTTATGCGCACATCTGTTAGGTCCTTGCCACGCAACTGTTCCAGCACTCCAGGCTTGAAGGAGTCAAACTGTAAATACAGTTCAAAATCTGGTTGGTAAGTGGCCAACCGTTTGGTAAACTCCAAATCCTTGGCTATGCGGATGCCATTGGTATTGACCATTAAATGCTTGATGGGCTTTGTCTTGGCAATGTCCAGTATTTCAAAGAAATCTGGGTGTACGGTTGGTTCGCCGCCACTTATCTGCACTACATCGGGCATGCCTTCATTGGCCACAATAATGTCCAGCATTTTCTCCACTTCCTCCACTGTTCTGTGCCGGCCATAATGAGGTGATGACATGGCGTAGCAAGTGGGGCAACTTAAATTGCAGCGGTCGGTTATTTCCACCACGGTAAGGCAGCTATGCTGCTCATGGTCCGCACAAAGGCCACAATCATATGGGCAGCCATAAGTGGTGGTGGTATTGAACTTCAAGGGTACTTCACTGGCCTTGTTATAGTTGCGGATATTCTTGTAATACTCAATATCCGTTGCTATCAGCACCTTACTGAAACCATGCTCCGCACAGTTCTTCATCATGTATACATTATTGTTCTCGAACACAATTTTTGCATCCACCCTTCGCAGGCATTCAGGGCAAACACTCAGGGTAAAATCGTAGTAGGTATAAGGACGTTCTGGCATAAACAGTTTTTATTTTTGGTCACTAGCAATGTACCCCTATTTGGCTGCTGTTACGTTGCACACAGCAACTAAGTATATAATTCAGCTTTTATCGAAGCGTATCGACCCATCTCTTCCATCCTCTTCCACCCCTTAAAATCAGTTCACCCCTCCAAGGAGGGGATGGGCTTTTGGATTAACAACCTCGGATTCAAAATATATCTTCCATAATACATCAATCCCACAACACAAGTTATTTGTATAGTTGATAAACCAATGCTAAACGTATAATGCGGCTTGATAAAATCCAATAAGAACCTGAACAGTATATAGGCCATCATCATCAATTTGAACCTAGCCCCATTTACCAGGATATATTTTTTCTGCAAAAGCTTCAAGCCAATCCAAAAGAATACGAGGAAGACGATTTCATATAAACTAACAGGATGCCTCAATAGCCCGTCGCCCAAATCCATCGCCCATGACAAGGAAGAAATAGTGCCATAGGTCTGTTCATAGATACCCATACTGAAGCAGCCAATCCTCCCAACAATCAATGCCAGTATCAGTGGATAGACAAACAGGTCACCAGAAGCTTTTTTTTCGCCAATCACCGGCTTCACCAATTCCACCGTCCATATACCAAAGATGAACCCTCCCAGTACGGTCTTGTTCTGGTAGAAATAGAGCAGCTTGTTATTGGCCTTTTGCAACGCATCAATATCTTCCAGGCCGCCAATCAACCTGCTGCCCAGTACTGCACCAAAGATGGCAGCAATCAATATCCAGATACGGTTGCTGGTTTCAATAATATCGGTCTGTTTTTTACGTAGCCACATGAAATAACGGAAGCCAATAAAGATGCCCAACGTTTCCGTAATGGCATGAAGGGGAATTTCAACCCTGCTCAAATGTATTATTACGGGAAAATGCAAGGAATAATTTTGTGGAAATTACTGAAGTACAAACAATGTATGCCCCAATCTTTTTTGATAGGCCACAATGCCCCTGCTTTTGGCCAACCAAACCTTGTACACCAAGGGCTTGCTACTGAACGTGTCCACCTCTATGGCTTGTACATTATTGTATATTTTATTGTTCAGATTGATGGACCCTGAAAATAAGGAAGCCATTTTTGGGGCATCACCTGTACTGGCCAATCCAGTGTCAGTAATTGCATTGGCATTGATAGATAGCCCGCCAAAATTGAAGTTAATATTGAAAGTTCCATTGTCCATTGCATCAATGTTCAATCTTATATTGGTTTTGGTGTTGCCAGCAATGGTGGCACCTATGCTGGAGCAGGATTTGCTTTCAAATCCGCCGCTCGTTTCGTAAGGCTCGGTTTTGTTGGTATAGGAAATAAAAAGGCTATCCTTTTCACTTGGTGACAAGAAGAATGTTGATCGACCCGTATTGTAAGGGAACCAGTCGTCATAAGTTGGGTTCAGGAAGCCACTGCATTTTTTCTTTCCACAAAAGGAAAAGATTCCTTCTATGGCCATCATGAATATGCACAAGCCCATAAAAGCCAGTACGGGTCTTTTATTGAACATAAAGTCTGTTTTGGTTGGCTATATTGACAGGGCTTCTTTTAAAATGATGCATGTTCAGATTAATATGACAAAGCCATGAATAATTAGCACAACTTTTTTATCTTGCCGCCACAAAAACCAAAACAATGTCAAATCATCATCATGAGGGAGATAGCAAAAGTTTCATTATGCCAGCTTTCCTGGCTTTTGCACTGGTATTCTGTTTGTTTGTTTTAATGTCCAATTGCCACGGCCCTTACAAACCCTATAATTTGCATGGTGGCGAACATGCCACCGAACAAAAAACCGAAGCACATGGCAGTCCTGAACATACATCAATAGATTCCCCGGCACATAAAATGCAAGAAATGCCGGAACATGGAACCGAAGCCCACGATACAGCAGCACATCATTAAAAAGAAAGTCCCGAATATTTCGGGACTTTCTTTTTACCTATATTTTTCTCTGTTTTCTCTAGCTAAAATTACCAAGGCAGCTCTTGGCCCAAGTGAACATACTTTCCGGTATATCCATCATTGCCCAGCAATGAAAGCGCCACGGAGGTCTTGGCTCCCTCATCCACCAGCATTGGTGCTGCATCTGTTCCCAGTTCTGTTTTAACCCAACCTGGATGTGCGGAATTCACCTTGATATTGGTATCGGCTAGGGCAGCAGCCAAATGAACGGTATAAGCATTCAGGGCAGTCTTGGATGAATTGTAGGCAAACAGCTTGGACCCGTAAATAGGAGAAGCAGGGTCTGCATGTAATGTCAGGGACCCTAAAATACTGCTCAGGTTCACAATCCTTCCTGCTTCGCTCTTCTTGATCAGGGGCAATAGGGTATTGGTCAATGCCACCACATTAAAGAAGTTTGTAGCAAAGGTCGTGGAAAGTTCCTCTTGCGTAATGGTAGTGGAAGTGTTGGACCCAAAGTGACCATCTTCTGCTATGATGCCTGCATTGTTTATCAAAATGTCCAATTTGCCATATTTGTTGTTGATATAGTCAAATGCATTGGTGATGTCGGTTGGGCTGTCAACATTCAACTGCAGGAATTCAGCATCAACGCCTTCTGCTTTTAGCGCTGCTACGGCTTTCTCGCCCCTTTCCTTGTTACGGCTTGCTGCAATGATGGTAATGTTCTCCTTTCCTAATTGTTTGGCTGTTTCAAAGCCCAGTCCTTTGTTTGCACCGGTGATTAGTGCGATTTTCTTGCTCATGGTTTATTGTTTTATGTTTAGATTTTTATGTATTGATTTTACTTTCGGGTCCAAGTCTAGAACTTGGTGCCCTCGTTTTATTTATCCGGTTCCTGCTTATTTATTGCGCTTAATAAGCTGCGGTGAACCTTTGCTTGATGTGCTGCGGGTTCTCAATTTCATCTGCAATGACTACAGCTACGTCCTCCACTGACAGAATGCTCCTGTTGTTCCCATCAAACACGGGGTTTTCCAGGCCTTTCCTGTAAGTGCCTTTTCTAACACCTGCAGTGCCCTGGTGCATTTCAATGGCAGGGGAGAAGAAGGTCCAGTCCAGCTCGTTTTCCTGCTTGATAATTTCGAGGTATTCCCTTGCCGCAGATGCGCCCGGTTTTATTTCGGCGGGGAATGCTGGTGTATCAATTAGCTGAAGGTTTGGGGCAACATATAGGCTGCCAGCGCCACCAATAACAATAAACCGTTTTACCCCCGCCAGTTTGGTGGCATGTTGAATGGAGGTGGATGCCTGCAAGAATTCCTTGTAAATATTGGGATTGGTCCATCCGGGATTGTAAGCACTTACCACTACATCATTTCCTTTTAATTGCTCAGTCAATGCAGTTTCGTTAAAAGCATCACCCTGTAGCATTGTAAGCTTAGGATTTTGTACAGTCAGTTTTTCGGGGTGGCGTACTATGGCTGTTACGTGGTGCTGCCTGTTCAATAGCTCTTCTAAAATTTTGGAGCCTACAAAACCTGTGGCCCCGATTAATGCAATTTTCATGTTGGTTGATTTTATCCGATAATTGTTTGTATGTACAAATGATAAGGTAAAAAAATTAGATTGATATCTTGTCTGCCATGGCATGCAGTGAGGTTACCAGTTTATTGTACTCCTCCTTGCCAAATACTTCATTGCAGGTTTTATAGAAATGGTCTACGCATTTTTTTAATTCAGGAAACAGCGCTTTGGCCTTGGGTGTGGGATAGACATTTGTTTGCTTTCCTTCGGTGGTCCTTACCACAAGCTTCTTTTCTTCCAGCTTCTCAATAAGCCTAGTAACCGTACTGGGCGTGAGTTGCAAGTGTCCGGCAAGGGATCCGGGCTGTAAACCGGGTTCTTCCAGCACCATCATCAATAAATAGGCATGGCTGGGGCTAAGGTCCACAGGCTTCCAGTTCTCCACAGCCAACTTTTCCATCTTCCTGGCCAAGGCGTTGGAACTGAAATAAAGGCACTGGCTGTATTTACTTTCTGAACATTTCATTGAAGGCACAAAGGTAAAGGAGTTTTATTTGTATATGCAAATATTATTCGAACTTTTTTATTTCGTCCGATAGAATGATATGATTGCCTGCTTCATTTAATGAAGCAAAATGTGCCATGGCTTTTGCAATGGCCAATGCCGAAACAGCCTTGTATTTCTTGAAAGGACCCACTAATAAAGGATTAATGATGGACATAAATAATAATCCAACGAACTCGCCAGTCCGTTTTTCCTTCCTTTCCCCTGTAATGAAGGATGGCCTGAAAATGTACAGGCTTTCATAGCCCAATTGCTGCAATTCATTTTCCAGTTTTCCTTTTACCCTACTATAAAATATGGATGATTTTTCAGACGCTCCCATGGCACTGATTACCAGAAATTTCTTGGAGCCAGCTCCGTGCTGGAGCTTTGCTATTTTCAAAGGGTACTCGAAATCCACTTTTTCAAAGGCCGGTTTGCTGCCAGCTTGTTTAATGGTTGTTCCCAAGCAGCAATACACATCATCTGCAGCCACTGCAGTATCCAACAAATTAAAATCAATCATTCGCTGGTCCAGTTTTGGATGGCTGATGTAAATGGTCTTCCGTGTGTAAACAATTATTTTTTGGTAGTCATTGTTATTGAGCAATAGTTCAAGGAGCAAGTTGCCTGTTAAGCCTGTTGCTCCCACAAGTAAAGCTGTTTTCATGGGTTGAAGTTAAGAAAGAACAGTTTTGCAGAATAACCAAATCTAGTTGGTTCCATGGCCGTTGCTTTTCGTAATTATAGACCCACAATCATGAACTCGGTTCTCCTGTTTTTGGCCCTGCCCTTTTCTGTGCTATTATCTGCAATTGGCTTGGAGGAGCCATAGCCTTTGTAGGTCAACCTGTTCAGGGCAATACCTTTGGATGATAAGTAGTCCACCACTGCTTTGGCGCGATTGGTGGAAAGCTTGATGTTGTCTTCTGGCTTGCCCACATTATCTGTGTGCCCGCTGATTTCCACTTTCAAGGAGGGGTTTTCCATAAGCACCTGCAAAAGTTTGTCCAGTTCAATTAAGCTTACTGGCAGCAGCTTGAAGGCATTGGTTTCAAATTGTATGTTTTTCATTACCACGCTGGCATTCAGCTCTACGGGGCTCAATGGAATATCCTTTTTATAAACACTGTCTGCTTCCTTGTTCTTTAGCTCGTACTGCTCTGTGTAGAACAGGTAGCCCTTTCTGTTCACTGTAAACGTATAGTCTTTTCCCAGTGGCAAAGTGATGAAGTATTCGCCCACTTCATCGGTCTGGATTTTCATTAGGGCCTTATTGGTGGTATTGTCAATGAGTTCAACAGTTGATGGCAGGCCCCTGTTTGTTTTTTTATCGAATACCTTGCCCTTTACATACAGGGTTTTGAATGGACGTATATCGTTCCTCAAGGTAAATTTGTACAGGTCCAGGCCGCCACGGCTATCTGTCCTATCACTTGCATAGTAAGCAGTTGAACCGTCTGCACTTACCGCAAAACTTCCTTCGTCGTCAATGGTATTGATGGGGTAACCTAGGTTTTCTGGTTTGCCCCATTGGCCATCAGGTTGCTTGTGCATCACAAACAGATCGGTACCACCATAACCCTGCAAGCCATCACTGGTGAAGTATAAGGTCTGGTTGTCGGCATGGATATAAGGTGCCAACTCATCACCCACGGTATTGATGGAATCGCCCATATTAATGGCTTCCCCAAACTTGCCATTGGGCTGCCGTATGCTCATGTACAGGTCCTTTCCTCCAACGCCACCATTCCGGTTACTGCTGAAATAGAGCACACGTTTATCTGGACTTAAGCTGGGGCTGCTTTCCCAGAACTCTGTATTGATATTGGGACCTAAATTCTCAGGTTCACTCCAGCCATTCGGTGTATAATAGGAGATATACAGGTCAAAATTACCAAACCCCTTTATCCTTCCGAAGTCCCCTGCAAAAATCAGCCATTCGCCATCTGCGGAAACCGTCAGTGCGCCCTTGGAGGTTTCGATATTGATATCGCCATTGATCAATGTTGCCTTGCCATATTGCTTATTGGGCAGTAGCTTGCTTTCCATGAAATCTTCCCGGTGCCCTTCGCCACGTTTCGTAAAAACAAGTAGGCTATCATCAATCGTTACGGATGGATAGTACTCACTTTTTTCGGAGTTCACACTGTCGCCCAGGTTCATAGGGGCAAAAACATAACTTGTATCAGTATGTGTTTTTGCATAGTTAACGGCAAACTGGAAACACCGTTTCCTGAAGTTGCCAGCAAGAACGCTGCGCTCACTTATTTTAGGAACGGTGAGGAAATAGTTCACTGCATCCAGTGCCTCCTGGAGCCTGCCGCAACCAGCCAGATTAATGGAATAGGGAAGGTGGTACTGCTGGAAATACAGGGTATCCTTCCGTTTGGCCCATTCATAATGAATGACAGATGAATCATGTTTTTTGAGCTGACCGTAAACACCCGCCAATGATAAAATTGCATCCACATAATTGGTATCGGCAGCAATGGTTTTTTGTAGAATGGGAATGGCTTCTTCAAACGCTTGGTCCCTCATTTTTTCAATGGCCAGGTCATATAGCTTGACGGCCTTTGGCTTTATTTTTTCAGGCTCGTACTTTTGGGCATAAACCTGTGAAGCATATAAGAACAACAATAGGGGGAGGCATTTTTTCATGGCAGCAATTTCGCAAAAGAAAAATAAAAGGCTGTTAAAAGAAAGAGATAAATTACTTGGCCAGTGGAAGAACAGATGGTTGCTTAGTGGTGTTTCTCCCGCATAATATAACCTTGCTAAGTTTAAACCATCATAAATCCCAAATCCAGCATCAATAACCCTTTACGGTACATTAATGTATTTATGGATCTGCAAGCTGAGTTCCCACTTCGGATTTGTCTTGATATATTCAATGATTAATGGGGTGACCGTTTCCCTTTTGTCCCATTCTGGCTGCAAATAGAGTTTGCAATTTTTGTTCACTTGTGCAGCATAGGTTTCTGCCCAATCAAAATCATGTTTGTTGAACACCACCACTTTCAATTCATTGGCTGCTGCTACCACTTCTGGTAAAGGGGCCTTGAACTTCTTGGGCGATAGGCAAATCCAGTCCCAACGCCCACTTAACGGAGATGAGCCACTTGTTTCTATATTGGTTTCGAAGCCGGCTTGTTGCAGTGCTGCTGTAAGTTCGTCCAATTGGTGGAGCAATGGCTCGCCGCCCGTGATAACAATTAAAGGTTTAGGGCTTAGGGTAGAAGGCGTAAGGTTATTGCCTAATTTCCTATCCCCAATTCCTGGTTCCAATTTTACTTTGTCAATAATCTCTTGAACCTTGAACCTTGGATGCTTGCTCTCATCCCAACTGTCTTTCACGTCACACCAAACACAACCTACATCACATCCGCCCAATCTTATAAAATAGGCTGCCCGCCCTTGGTGGAACCCTTCACCCTGCAAGGTGTAGAAGCTTTCCATTACCGGAAGGGTAGAAGATTGTTGATTGATGATTGCTGATGTTTGATTCTTCAATTGGAAATATTGTAAAAGTGAATGGTGAAAAGCGAGTAACAAAGCTGATTGAATATTTTATTTCCACACTGCCTTAAGCCTTTTGCCCTAAGCCTTCTGCCTTGAGCCCATACGCTTGCAAGGTATTCTTCAGCAATCCTGCAATTGTCATCAATCCAACACCACCTGGGACAGGTGTAATGGCAGATGCCTTGGTGGACACTTCATCAAAAGCAACATCGCCTTTGATGCGGAAGCCTTTTTTGGCTGTTGGATCCTCCACCCTTGTAATGCCCACATCAATCACCACTGCACCCTCTTTGACCATATCTGCTTTTACAAATTCCGGTCTGCCCAATGCTGCTATGATGATATCCCCCTGCAAGCAAATTTCCTTGAGGTTGGGTGTATGGCTATGGCAAAGCGTTACGGTGCAATTGCCATGTTTCAAATTGCTGCTCAATAAAATGCTCATTGGCCTCCCCACAATATTGCTCCTGCCAATGACCACTGCATGCTTACCTTTTGTTTCAATGTTGAAATGTTCCAGCATCAGCATGATGCCATAGGGGGTGGCAGGAATAAATGTTTCCAGCCCCTGTACCAATTTCCCCACACTGATGGGATGGAAACCGTCCACATCTTTTGCAGGGTTGATGGCTTCAATTACCTTGGCTTCGCTGATATGCTTTGGCAAAGGCAATTGAACAAGAATGCCATCTATTGCAGCGTCATTGTTCAGTTCATAGATTTTATCCAGCAAAAGGGCTTCTTCTATTGATTCTTCCATCCTTATTAGTGATGACCGAAAGCCAATTTCTTCGCAGTTCTTCACTTTACTGGCCACATAGGTTTCACTTGCGCCGTTTGTCCCTACTAAAATGGCCGCCAAATGAGGGGCAGGCTTGCCATCCATCAATAATTGGTGCACCGTTGTTTTTAAAGATTCCTTTACTGCTTGCGAGGCAATTTTTCCGTCAAGTAACATCATGGCGGCAAAAGTAAAGCATCGGCTTAGAAGCTGTCTAAATTTAATTGGCGGAATTCCACTTCATGTATCTTTTGCGCGAAACAAGGGTTGGGCCGATAATTATTGGCTTTGCAGGCAAAACCAGCAAAATGACTTTAGGCAGCTTGTTGTCAACCGATATTACATTCTTCGCTCCTCCTTCGTATCATGTTCGGTAAAAAGGCTGGGATTGCCCATCTAGGGTTACATGATAACCACCTGTCCTCTCCATTTTGCAACCATACAAAAACGTTAACATATTGCAGCAGTTCAGGTAATGGCGTTGTCAACAGCCTTACGCACCTACTACAATGCACATCGGGTACAAGCAGGATTTTTAACTGTATCTGTCTTCTTGGTTCCCCACGAGAAAAATTGCGGCAAGCGCCGCTGCACAACGCATTTGCATACACAATTGCTGGCTGCTGAAGCATGTATTGTTCAATAATTAAAATAAACCGAATGAAGAAAGTTCTACTTCTCTTGGTCATGGTGCTGTCTGCATCCTGGCTAATGGCGCAGCAAAGAACGGTTACGGGAAAAGTAACCGACAACCGTGGGGAGCCTGTGTCCTATGCATCTGTAAAAATTAAAGGTTCCAAGAACGGCGTGTCGGCCGATGTGAATGGTGAATTCAAAATTACTGCAAAAAAGGGGGATATACTGGAAGTGTCCGGTGTTGGTGTTGCCCAGAAAGAGGTGACGGTTGGTGATGGCATATTGAATGTGCAACTGGAAAGGAACGTAAGCAATATTGAAGGGGTGGTGGTAACTGGCTATACATCCAAAAGCAAGAAATCGAGTGCAGGTTCATCAACACAGGTGGCCATAGATGAGGTAAGGACCGCTCCCATTGCGTCGTTTGACCAATTACTGCAGGGACAGGCCCCAGGCATCAATGTGCGTGCAGGGAGTGGCCAGCCAGGTGCCGCTGCCAAAGTGCAGATACGTGGCGTAGGCTCCATTAGTGGTTCCACAACACCCTTGTACATTGTTGATGGTATTGAAATAAATGCTGCTGATTTTGCCACCATCAATCAAGGAGATTTTGAAACGGTGACCATTTTAAAGGATGCTGCTTCTGCTTCAGTTTATGGAAGCCGTGGGGCCAATGGTGTAATTGTAGTGACCACTAGAAAAGGGAAGGTTGGGCCAATTAAAATAAACTATGATGTGCAGTATGGTAATTCCTACTGGCCGCGCAGCAAGAACAGGTTGATGAACACCAATGAAAAGCTGGATTATGAAATTGCCAATGGCAACCCCAATGGTTTCAGCCAAACCGAGATTGATAGCTTGAGGCATATTGCAACGGATTGGGAGGATGTTTTCTTTCAAACAGGAAAGACCGTTTCGCATCAATTGAGTGCGAGTGGCGGCAATGAGAAAACAAGGTTCTATGCATCGCTTTCCTACTTTGACCAAACCGGCGTAGTGAGGGAAACGGCTGTTAAACGTTATACGGGCAGGTTCAACATTGATAATACTTTAGGTAATTGGAAGTTTGGTCTGAACTCCATGTTTGGCTATTCGCAGTTTACCAATACCAATGAAAACGATGAATATGTTGGTTCGCCGTTGAATGCCATCCGCTGGAGCCTACCGTATTTGACACCTTATGATAAAGATGGCAACTATTCTGTTGATAATACAGTGAACGGCCAGCCAAATGCCTTGCAGGAAATGTTAGAGAACAAAACAAGTTTCCCACAAGGAAAGGCCATTGCCAATGCTTTTGTGGAATATAAATTCCCTTTCCTGAAAGGGCTGTCTGCAAGGACCAACTGGGGCTTTGACTATACCCAGAACGAAACGGAAATCTATTACGATAAATCAACGTATACGGGCATACAGCAACAGGGCAGCAATGGTGCATTGAGCAGGGGCTACAACAGGAACTTCCGCTATATGGGAACAACTTCGCTTACCTATAGAAGCAGTTTTGGCAAGGAAAGGGAACACGATCTTACTGCAAGCGTTTTCATTGAAACCATCAAGAATGATTTCAAATCATTTGGTTTCACCGGTTATGGCTTGTTGCTACCTTTCAGGAATGAAGCAGGTATCACACAAGGCACGCCCGATAACGGTTACATAGCCTCCGTAACAGGCAGCGGCACGCAAAATGCACTGATCAGTTACTTTACGGATATTCAGTATGGCTTCAAAAACAGGTACTTTTTAAATGCTGGTTTCAGGAGGGACGGTTCCTCCCGTTTCGGTACAAACAACCAGTTTGCCAACTTCCCCACTGCCGGCATAAGTTGGGTTGTGAGCGATGAAAGCTTCATGGAAAGCCTCCACAACAAAGTTGATTTGTTGAAGCTGAAACTGAGCTATGGTGCATTGGGCAACCAATCGGGCATTGGCGATTTTTCCAGCAGGCCTTTGTTCAATAGGACATCTTACGCTGGTGTTACTGGTCTGGCACTGGGCACGGCAGGCAACCCCAACCTGCAATGGGAAAAGAAAACCACTTTAAATACTGGAGTTGAATTTGGGCTGTTCAAGAACAGGGTTTCCGGAACGATAGAATATTTCAGGAGCGAAACGGATTTCTTATTGGGATCGCAAAGATTGAGCGGTACCACCGGTTTCAGTGCCATTGTGGCCAATCAGGGCAAGTTGGAGAACAAGGGATTTGAAGTGCAGTTGAAAACTGCCATCCTGAAAACAAGGGATTTCAGTTGGACTGTTGACGGGAACTTCACACTGGTAAAGAACAGGATTCTTGAATTGCCTGATGGGCAGGACCAGGTTTTATTGAGTGATGAACTGCGCGTGCTGAAAGTGGGCAAGCCAGTAAATACTTTTTACTTGGTAAAATATGCAGGTGTTGACCCTGCTAACGGCGATGCCCTGTACTATGATAAAACGGGAAAAATTACAAATGTCTATTCACCCGACGATAGGCAGTACTTAGGTACTGCTGATGCACCTTATTATGGTGGTATTACCAATACATTCAATTACAAAGGCGTTGAACTAAGTGTGTTCTGGGTGTATTCTTGGGGCAATGAGCTGTTTAACCAGGACAGGGTGAACGTGGAAAACCCTGCCTACACTTATTCAGGTATGGATACCAAAGTGCTCCATGAATGGAGGCAGCCAGGTGACGTAACAGATATACCTAGGGCCGATGCTTCCAACTTTGAAGCAAGGACCACAAGGTTTGTGGAAAATGGCGGTTTCTGGAGGTTACGCAACGTGATGCTGTCCTATAATTTCTCCAAGAAGCTTTTGCAAACATTGAAGCTAGGAAGTGTACGTGTTTTTGCACAGGGGCAGAACCTTGCTACCATTACCAACTTCTTAGGGTATGATCCAGAAGTGCCTGTATCAAATTTACTAGGGGCACAATACCCTTCATTGAAAACAGTAACCATTGGATTGAATGTTGGCTTTTAAAATTATTAAATGAAATTACCATGATCAAGAAACCAATTTATATAGTAGTGCT
>JAHEZD010000164.1 GCA_023251255.1 Chitinophagaceae bacterium | reverse complement strand
TGGGAAATTGGCCAGTTGGTATACTATGCGGGGTGCACAGTGGAAATATTCAACAGGAACGGACAGAAGCTGTTCAGCTCCGTTGGCTATGCAAACCCATGGGACGGAAGCTTCAGCGGCAAGTCCCTCCCCGTCGGTACCTACTACTACATCATCAACCCAAAGAACGGGCACAAGGTCATCAGCGGCAATGTCACGATTCTCAGGTAAAAAAACAAGCTTACATGGAAAAGGCCCCGGGATTCCCGGGGCCTTTTCTATGTATAATTTTTCGGCATGGGGTTTAAAGAAAGAATACTATAGGGTTATCATGTTGATTAATACGACGTTAGAGGGTCAAGTAACTGAAGGTTAAAATTTGAATGACAACAATTGTGTTACCATTTTTTGTTTACAAAGCAATCCTGTGAAACCTAGGCAGCATTGGCCTTTAATTGGCCATCTTACAATTTAGGTTTGTGCTTTTTTGATTTTTTCAGTAGTTTAGCAAACTGCTTCACGCATATCTGCTTACTTGCCCTTGTACGTTTCTTTACAAAGAACAAATTGATGTGTTGATTTGCTTACCTAATGGTATGCAAGTTTGATTACATAAAAACGATTGACTACTATTCAAATTGCTGTATGAAAAAAATTGTACCCCTCCTGACCGTGGACCTGTGGAAGAAATTTCCCCATGGTATACTGGCAATTGGCTTCTGCCTTCTATCCAATATATCCAGTGCACAAATCATCAATGAAGGTTTTGAAGAAGCAGAATGGCATGGCATTACCACTTCTACGGGAGGGCAGGTTATTATAACCGCTACAAGTGCCAGCAGCACGATGACTTATTACCTGAACAATGCAAGTTCAAGCTCAAGCTTTACCACTAACGGTGCCTATACTTTAACCGTGCCCTTTGCAGGTAGCAGTACCACTACAGGTGGCAACAGCACAAGAACATCTTATACGGTATTTTATACTTCCACCAGTACCAATACATCCCCTAATTCTGGTACATGGTGGTACTCAAGGGCAACTACGGCCACCGATACCAAACTGAATAAAGTACGCACGGCAAATACTTCCATTCAAATGGGTACCAGTGGATATATTGCTACCCCAGTTACCAATGGGGCGGTAGTTTCCATTACATTCTGGGCAGCCCCAGCCAATCAATTTATCGCAGGCCTGAATACCAATACCAATGCAGTGCAGCCAACCTATACAAGCAGTGGCACGGCTACCGTTGGGGGCTTTACTTACCAGACACAGCTATACCCTGCATCGGGCACTGCTGGCAACACCTTCATGCAGTCCTTTGTTTATACCGGCAGTTTTACTGGGCCTTGCAGGTTCGGTATTTTCAATGCGTCCAGTTCAAGTATCTATATTGACGATATTGTAATATCCCCACCAACAGGAACGCCGCCTATTGTTACAACAGTTCCCCCTGTAAACCCCATCACCCCAACCACTGGTTCCGTAACAGGGAATATAGTAGCCGGAACCATGCCCTTATTGGCAAGGGGCATTATATGGAACCTGGCAAGCTCGCCAGCCACATTGGATACCTCCCTTGCCACCAAGACGAAACAGGTTTCCAATACAGGTGGCAACTATACCCATATTGCCACCGGGCTTACACCTTCCACGAATTATAATACTAGGGCATACGTAATAGACCTTGCAGGAAATGTTTATTATGCCAATATCGTTCCCTTTCAAACAAGTGCACCAACTGTACCAATAGTGACGACGGTACCACCATATAATATCCTGCCTTATAAAGCAACAGGGGGAGGCATTAACATAGACAGTGGCGGCCTTGCCATTACCCAGAAGGGTGTCTGCTGGAGCACGGCCCCGAGCCCAACAACTGCTTCCTCCAAAACATCGGATGGCCCCAATGGAAACAATTATACGAGTTTGTTAAGGGTGCTGGCTCCGGCCACTCATTATTATGTAAGGGCCTACGCTGTAAACTCACAGGGTACCGGCTATGGCAACCAAGTGGAATTTGATGCAGCATCTGCGGCACCTGCTTTAATTGCATCGCCACTTTCACTGAACTTCGGCACTGTTCCTTATAATTCATCAGCAACAGTATTCAGCTATACGCTAACAGGCTACAACCTAACTGCAGGTGGCGGCACCATTAATGTGGTACCACCTGCTGGCTTTACAGTTTCCACCGCTGCCTCCACTGGGTTTACAAGCCCATTACCTATCAACTACACAGGCAATTCATTGCCGACCAAAACTATTTATGTGAAACTTTCCACCACATCCTATGGAAGCTTCAGTGGCTATATCTCACATAATGGAGGAGGTGTTGCGGTCCCCAATGCAGATAGTGTTTCGGTAACCGGCAATATCATTCCTGACCCGAACGTGACCACCAACGCAGGAATGGACTTCTGGACAGGATTTGGGTACCAGCGGAGGATGGACAGGAAAGCTGGCGATGCTTCGGAAACAAAAATGTCCTTGTATATATCTGTGCCGCAGGGCACACAATCAGCAACTGTGAATGTGGACCTACCTGGCATACCCGGTGCATCAGGTTTTCCAAAAACAAATATCAATGTCGTTCCCGGCACGGTGACTGAAATAACGGGGTTTCCAACAGGTGACCCTAGCAGTGAATACAATCCCGGTGGATTCCCAGATGCAAGGCTTTATGCTACAGGAATCACGAGTAGGGGGGTCCATATTTACAGCACCAATGGTGTGCCTGTATCCGTATGGATGCATACCTATGAGTCCAGTAATTCTGCCGCTGGGGCCATGTTGTTCCCCACCAATACCTGGAACAACAGCTATACTGTGCAGGCCTACGGTGGCCAACCTACGGATGTTGCAAATATTGGTGGCTTTTCCAATTCGGACAATCCAAACTCCTTCTTTTTTGTAATTGCCAATGAAAACACTACCCCTATCTGGTTCAAGCCCAGCCAGGATATACTTGATTCAATTACAGGGTCAAGTGGAACCATATTTACAGACGGTCATACCGCCGCCCAAGTAAAATACCATAAGGACGTGGAATATGGGCCCTTTATATTGAACAAGGGGCAGATATTCAACGCTATGGGTTTCATTAAAAACAGTGGCCATAACGTAGCCAACGGTTTGGACCTTTCTGGCAGTACTGTAAGAACCACTTGCGACAAAAAAATTGCCGTATTCGGGGGGAACGGAAGGGTGCTTGTAAACGGTGCAGGTTGCAGCAGCGCTGATCAGGGCTCCGATCATTTAATCCAGCAAATGTTCCCGAAAGTAGCATGGGGCACAAAGTATATAACCGTACCTACCAAAACAATGGAGCACAATGTATTCAGGATATACATAGATTCCCTGAACACCAAGGTTTGGGTAAATGACCCCAATCATACCACCCCAATAACCGGATTGGTGAATGGGCTCTATTACCAGATACAAGGCAATTCCCCTTTTCTCATTGAGAGCGATAAGCCAATTAATGTAGCTCAATTCATTACTACTGGCGATTGTGCTGCTACCTTAGGAGACAAGGGCAAGGGCGATCCTGAAATGATCATTTTAAGCTCCGTGCAACAAGCCATCAATAGTGCAACCGTTTATTCAGCAGGCATCAAGGCCTCCTCTGCAAGTTACAATGGCCATTATATAAATGTGGTGATCAGGAAAGGAGGTATCCCAAGTTTCAGGCTGGATGGAGCAGCAGTTGCCGATACAGGTATTAACCAAACATTGCCCACTACCAATACGAGTACATGCTACAATACTGGTGGCAGTATACCTATTGCCAATGCATTTGTCAAGCTTCCTTATGACACCAATTATTATGTTGCCAAGTTCAGGGTTGGTTCAAAAGCTTCACACAGCCTCTATTCGGATTCCATTTTCAATGCGATAGCTTATGGCATGGGCGATGGTGAAAGTTATGGCTACAATGCAGGCACAAATATTAAGGACCTTACCAGGCCCTTGTACATTGACAATCCGTACCTGCCCAATAATACCAATAACACCACCTGCAGGAACAATACACTGTATTTGAAAGCGGCACTTCCCTACCCTCCTTCCAAAGTGGACAGTATTGTTTGGTACATGGGAAGCGTACCTGGTGCATCACCACAAGCAGATATCATCTTCCACTCACCAACACCGGAAAGCTCCTATGTACTGGACGGTGTTACCTATTATGTTTACAAGAACCCCACACCATACAGTTTTTCTGCAGTGGGCAGCTACCATATCACAGGGTTGATTGGTGGCACTTTCGCATCCAATTGTGGCAGCACTTCGCCTTTTGATTTCAATATCAATGTGGTTGAACCGGGCTTTGCCGACTTCACCATTGATTACAACCCCTGCGTAAATGACAATGTGCAATTTACTGATGCATCTGGGGGCAATGGGTTCCCCATTACTGCTTGGCAGTGGGATTTTGGGGATGCCACTACCAGCGCCCTGCAGAACCCCTTAAAAGTATATGGGACACATGCTGTTTACAGTGTGAAGCTCAGGGCCATCAATAGTATTGGTTGCTTTGCAGATACCGTGAAGACTTTTGATATGATAACAAGCCTTGTGGCCAAATTCGGTGTCAAGGATACCATTTGTGCCAATACGCAAGTAACATTCACAGATTCTTCTTCCACCACGGGTGTAGGTGTAGGCAATATCATTGAATGGAAATGGACCTTTGGTGAAACGCCGAACACGCCAGTTATTACCACTACCAATGCTGCCCAAACACATACTTATGCAAACCCAGGCACCTATACAGTGACCCTTGTTGTGAAGACATCGGGAGGCTGTACGGATACCTACTCAAAAACAATCACGGTAAGGGCCGTGCCATTGGCCAGTTTCAATATGCCAGCAGGTATCTGCTTGCCAAGCGGACTTACACAGTTCACGAACAATTCCACCATCAGTGATGGGCAAACCATGGCCTATAGCTGGGACTTTGGTGATCCCTCATCAGCAAACAATACGTCAACGGCAATAAGCCCCAGCCATACCTATTCATCAACGGGCCCATTCAATGTACACTTAATTGCTACCTCACAATATGGTTGCGTGGATGATTCATTGAGGACACTGTCCAATGTTTATCCCCAACCCACTGCGATCATCAGTGCACCGGCATCTGCCTGCCTGAAGGACACCGTGCAGTTCACCGATGCAAGTACTGCGGGTACGGGCAATACCGTGACACAGTGGGCATGGACTTTCGGCGACGGGGGAACCTCCACGGTGCAGAACCCCAAGCACCCCTACTATGTTACCGGCAACCAGACCGTGACACTTACCGTCACCAGCGACAAGGGGTGCACGAGCACCACCACCTCTGTTCCCATCAACATCAAGCCGCTGCCCAATGCAGTGATCGCTGCCATGGCAAACGTGTGCCTGAACGCGGCCGCTGTGCCCGTGCAGGCAACCGAGACAACGGGCATGAGCGGTTCATGGACCTATACAGGTACAGGTGTTTCCGGTACCACATTCACACCCTCAACAGCAGGAGTGGGCACTTTCCCCATCATTGCTACCTATAGTGCTTCCAATGGCTGCAAGGATGCAGATACCACCAGCGTCACCGTGATGCCACTGCCCGTTCCCGCATTCACCGTTGGGGCAAGTACCTGCGAGAGGACCAGCATCAGCTTCACGGACAACTCCACTCCCAATGCCACTTCCATACAGGCTTGGGACTGGAACTTCAGCGATGCGCCCACAAGCAGTGCGCAGAGCCCGACACATAACTTCCTCACCGCCGGCAGCTACACTGTTACCCTCACGGTGACCAACAGCAACAACTGCACGGCCTCCCTGCCGCAAACGGTCGTTGTGCACAACAGGCCATTTGCCGACTTCAGTTTGCCTGCATCCGTCTGCCTGCCAGATGGCGGTGCCACGTTCACCAATCTGTCCACAGTTGCAGATGATGCAAACCCTTCCTTCGCCTGGAACTTTGGTG
>JAHEZD010000042.1 GCA_023251255.1 Chitinophagaceae bacterium | reverse complement strand
TCCATAGCTCATACTATAGTTCCTGTTGGCATAAGCATCTACCAGTTCCCAGCCTATATGTGTGGCCCATTTGCCTAATGTGAATTTTACTTTGGACGATGGGGCATAGCTGAGGTACAATTGCTTTACGCTTGCTAAAGTTGAGATGCCGTTGCCACTGCCTACTGGATAGCCATTGCCATCGGTGTAGGAAAACTCGGCAGCCCTTCTGCCAAAGCCCAAATCGGCAGTGGCAGCTACTTTGCCTACAGAATGGTCAACCCTTATAGATGCCATGCCTAATTCAAATGAATTTTTTGAATTGGTGAAACTGGTAAGGTTGTTGGTCACCTGTGCCCCAGAGGGAAGGTTCTTGGCATCATTGAAATCGTACCTGTAATAAGTATCTACTGAGTATGTGAAGCTTGTCGTTGCTTTTTTGGTACTATCAACTTGAGCCATTGTTGCCATCATGCTTACAATACCCATGCTTGCCATAAATAATCTTTTCATTGCTTGTTCCTTTTAGATTTATCTAATTGTTTGTTTTGTTATTTGCTAGTGAATCCAATACCAGATTGAGCCTGCCTTTGCTGGCCGGCTTGCCTAAACCGATTATCGAGGGCTGAATTTATCAAGCTGCCTTCGATAAGCTCAGGCTGACATTCCTTATTGTTTCAATTTGTCCAACTCAATATTGATTTTCAGTACATTTATTTTTTCAATGCCGTTCATGCTGGATTTTTCTATGTTGCTTTGAATAAGTGCAACGATTTTTTCTTTGGGAAGGTTCCTTTCTTTGGCAATCCTGTCTACTTGTACAGTTGCCCCTTTTAAAGAAATGTCTGGGTCCAGACCACTGCCGCTTGATGTTACCAGGTCAGAAGGGATATCTTCTTTTTTTACCGTTGGGTTATGTACCAAGAAAGAATCAATCCTGCTTTGTACATCTTTCAAATAATCAGGATTACTTGGTCCCTTGTTGCTACCAGAAGAACCTGCTGCATTATAGCCAGCCGCCGATGGACGGCCATTGAAATATTTGTCTTGTGTAAATGATTGGCCTTCCAGTTTGTAGCCAACTACTTTGCCGTTTACTGTTACTGCTTCCCCCTCACCCTTTGATGGTGCGGCCTTGGCAACTGCCCAAATAATAGCTGGATAGATAACCATGAATACCACGATACAAACTAGGGTAAGGCGGATGGCAGGAAAAATATTTTGTTTCATAATTTTTGTTTTTTAGTTAGTGTCACTCCGAGCTTGTGGAAGGGATGATTGTTCTTTGATTGACTTCGACAAGCTCAGCCTGTCATTTTGTTTAGAACCAGATACTCACCAACAAGTCAATTAATTTGATACCGATAAAAGGAACAATCACACCACCCAGCCCATAAATCAATAGGTTCCTTCTAAGCAATGCACTTGCACCAATGGGCTTGTAAGCCACACCTCTCAATGCCAATGGGATCAGTAATGGAATGATGATGGCATTAAAGATGACTGCTGATAGGATGGCGCTTTCAGGACTGTGCAGTTTCATGATGTTCATGCCTTGCAATGCTGGAATGGACGCAATGAACAATGCAGGAACAATCGCAAAGTATTTGGCCACATCATTGGCAATGGAAAAGGTGGTTAGCGTTCCTCTGGTCATTAATAGCTGCTTGCCAATTTCCACTATCTCAATCAATTTGGTTGGGTCATTGTCAAGGTCTACCATGTTGCCAGCTTCTTTGGCTGCAGCAGTACCGCTGTTCATGGCCACACCTACATCCGCCTGTGCCAATGCAGGTGCATCGTTGGTTCCATCACCCATCATCGCTACAAGCTTGCCACCTTGCTGCTCCCTTTTGATGTAGTTCATTTTATCCTCGGGTTTTGCCTCGGCAATAAAATCATCCACCCCAGCCTTTTCTGCTATGAACTTTGCGGTTAATGGGTTGTCACCTGTTACCATCACAGTCTTCACGCCCATCTTGCGCAAACGTTCAAAACGTTCCTGTATGCCTGGTTTGATGATGTCCTGCAATTCAATAACACCAATAATTTTTTCGTTTTGGCTAACCACCAAAGGCGTACCACCATTGGATGCAATGGTTTTTACACTATCAGCAGTTTCTGCTGGGAAAGGATTGCCTGCCCTTTCTGCAATATTTTTGATGGAGTCTGCTGCACCTTTCCTAACCCTTATGCCTGATGGCAAGTTGATGCCGCTGCTTCTTGTTTCAGCAGTGAATTCTATAAAGGCTGCACCTGTAGTATCAAATGTTTTCTTGTCAAGATTGGCGAGTTCAATAATTGATTTTCCTTCTGGCGTTTCGTCTGCCAAAGAAGACAGTACACATGCTTCAATGAAAACTTTTGTATCAACCCCATTGGCTGGGTAGAAGTTGGTTGCCTTTCTGTTACCAATAGTGATGGTGCCAGTTTTATCCAACAACAATGTATCCAGGTCGCCAGCAGTTTCAACAGCCTTGCCGCTTTTGGTGATGACGTTTGCCCTTAATGCCCTGTCCATACCGGCAATACCAATGGCACTTAACAAACCACCAATGGTTGTGGGTATCAGGCAAACAAACAAGGAAATGAATGCTGCAATAGTGATAGGTGTGCTTGCATAATCACCAAAAGGTTTTAACGTTACGCAAACAATGATGAACACCAAGGTGAATCCAGCTAATAGAATAGTGAGTGCAATTTCATTGGGTGTTTTTTGACGTGATGCACCTTCTACCAGGGCAATCATTTTATCTAGGAAACTTTCGCCAGGTTCGGTGGTCACACGTACCTTGATCCTGTCTGACAATACTTTGGTGCCACCAGTTACGGAACTTTTGTCCCCACCACTTTCCCGGATCACTGGGGCTGATTCGCCAGTGATGGCCGATTCATCGATGGTGGCAATGCCTTCAATGATTTCGCCATCCATCGGAATGACATCGCCTGTTTCGCAAAGGAACACATCGCCTTTCTTCAGTTGTGACGATGGAACGATTTTTACCTCATTGGTATAGATTTCACCTACGGGTTGTATCCATTTGGCTGGGGTTTCCTCCCTTGTTTTACGGAGGGAATCTGCTTGTGCCTTGCCCCTTGCTTCTGCAATAGCTTCAGCAAAATTGGCAAACAATAGGGTGATTAACAACACTGCGGTGACAATGATATTGTACACCAGGCTACCTTGATTTCTTTCGCCCATGGCTATCCATACGCAAACGGCTGCCATGACTATTGTTCCTACCCACACACAGAACATGACTGGGTTCTTGAACATGGTTTTAGGATTGAGCTTGATAAACGATTGCTTGAGGGCCTCGTTTACCAAACTGCTTTCGAAGAGTTTATTTGATTGCTTTGCCATGATTATTTATTTAAGTAAGGATGTTTGGTACCCTACGGAATTGTTCAGTTATATGCTATTGTACAAGTGTGTCCTTCGACTATCGCTCTGGGTAAACTTGCCACTGCAGTTGATAAATGACCTGCTGCTCGTCCCCAAATAATCCTTTTACCTTATTCCAAAGTATTCGGCTATGGGTCCCAACGCCAGTGCAGGGAAGAAACTCAATGCTGCGATGATGAAGATGACTGCAAAGACCATGATGCCGAATGTGCCTGTATCCGTTTTCAATGTGCCTGCACTTTCCGGTATATATTTCTTCTTGGCCAAAATACCTGCAATGGCCACGGGGCCAATGATGGGGAGGAACCTGCCCAATAACATGATGGTGCCGCATACGATGTTCCAGAAAGGCGTATTGTCACCAAGGCCTTCAAAACCACTACCATTGTTGGCGGATGAGGAAGTCATTTCGTAAAGCATTTCACTGAAGCCGTGGTTGCCGGGATTGTTTAACCAAGCTGCATACGTTGTAGGGTTATGTGCATAGAGCCAACTGGACAATGCAGTACCAGAAAGGATAAG
This sequence comes from Chitinophagaceae bacterium, assembly GCA_023251255.1. GTDB lineage: Bacteria > Bacteroidota > Bacteroidia > Chitinophagales > Chitinophagaceae > UBA1930. The sequence goes on along the minus strand of JAHEZD010000042.1, from coordinate 43,292 downwards.
CAATGGGTGCAGCAATGCAATGATGGCTGCAATTTTCATTTCCTTGGCTTCTATTTTCTTGCCCAGGAATTCAGGCGTTCTGCCCACCATCAACCCACTGATGAAAACTGCAATGATGATGAAGATGTAGAAGTTCAAGAAGCCCACACCAACGCCCCCAAAAAAGGAATTGATCATCATTCCCAACATGGCAAACATGCCAGTTAGTGGCGTGAAGCTATCGTGCATGGCATTGACAGAACCATTGGAGGTACAGGTGGTAGTGATGCCCCAATAGGCAGATGCTGCGCTACCAAAACGAACTTCCTTGCCTTCCATGCTACCCAAGTGCTGGTTGATGCCCATTCTGTGGATGGCAGGATTGCCTTTCATTTCCTGTTGGATGGATGGAAGCAGGAGCAATAAAAAGCCAACTGTCATTACACCAAAAATGAGCCAGGCAAAACGCTTGCGTTTGATAATATAGCCCAATGCAAAAACCATTGCAATAGGTATGAGTATGATTAACACATTCTCAATAACATTGGTAAAGTAGTTGGGGTTTTCCAATGGGTGGGCGGAATTTGCACCAAAGAACCCACCACCATTTGTACCCAGTTGCTTAATGGACACTAAAGCTGCTGCTGGCCCTCTTGATACATTTACTGTATCGCCTTGTAAGGAAATGAACTGGTCTTTTCCTTTGAAGGTCATGGGTGTTCCATTGAACAGTAAAACAATAGCTATAATGATAGAGATAGGCAATAAGATCCTTGTACAGCTCTTTATAAAAAGGTTGTAGAAGTTGCCCAAACTTTCTGTTGATTTGTCTTTCATGGCAATGAATACCACTGCACAAATAGCCATACCTGTTGCAGCAGAAATGAACTGCCAAAGCATGAGCACCATTTGCCCCAAATAGCTAACACCACTTTCTCCACTATAGTGCTGAAGGTTGGTGTTGCTGATGAAACTTACAGATGTATTGAATGCCAGATCCGCACTCATGCTTGGATTGGCATCTGGATTAAGTGGCAACCAGGCCATGTTCATCAATACAAACATGCTGAGCAAAAACCAAAGCGCATTGAGGGTTAATAAAGCAACAAGGTGCTGCTTCCAGTTCATTTCCTTCAACGGATTGATACCACTTGCCTTGAAGAAAATCTTGTCAATCGGGTTAAAAATGGCATCTGCCCATGTTTTGTCGCCACTGTACACCTTGCCAATATACTTTCCCAGTGGGATGGCCAAGGCAATGGTGGCTAGGAACATGATAACGACGCCGATAATTTCTGTGTTCATTGTAGTGAATTGTCAATGGTGAATAGAGAATGTTGTGTTTTAGAATTTTTCTGGCTTAACTAAAACGTAGCACAGATAAACGAAAACGAGCATGGAGATGATGAAAAGGATAGTCATTGGTTATTAGTATTAGGTGAATAATGGATAGCAGGAAGTAGGTATGCAGTAACTGCCTGCGACCACTGCCTACCGGCTTTTATATCTTCTCAAACCAGTCAATGAACTTGAAGAAGAGTGCAAAGCCAATAATGCCTGCGGTGATTAGAATAGCTGTAAGCATGGTTTTATGATTGAGTGATTAAACGATATGCAATACCTATGAACATGATTGCCATAAATGAACCAACCATGATATAGTACATTGGATTGGTTTTGTTTCCAGGTTTCATTTTGTTGCTTTGGGTATGGATGTGCCAAAGGAGTGCCAGTTGGGCAGGAATTAGGAATTAGGTATTATAAGTTAGGCTGGATAAGGGTTTTAGGGGAATATGGTTTGGGATGATGGATTTTCCAAAATGAAAATCCCTTCCATTTTGGAAGGGATTTTATCAAAATGAATTGGGTTGCTTTATACTTATACCCTTTTTAAAGGTACCTGTTGAATAGGAGCAACCACCAGTGGTATCTTTTCGATTGAAGTGTCTCCTAGATCCAATCCAAAAGCTTTTTTATCGGATTGTGCAAGGTTACCTATAGCAAAATAGGAGTTGAGTATAAAACCTTCTTTCACTGAAAATTCATTCTCAACCGAAAGGAATTTCTGTATGAGTACATAGCGTATGTCGGCTGTATTTGCATCAATATCCAATTCCTTTTGATTGGCCAGTTCCTGCATTACTTTCTTAAAGAACAGGTTTATGCGTGGCTGTATCCTGAAGCCTAACCTAAAATCAACCCTGATTATTTTATCATGTACAATTTCCTCAACAGTGTATTCCATTGTGTAAGGCTCATCTGTCCGGTCTATATGGATGAACCAGTATACATCGGCACGTTTTGGCCTTTTGCTGAAGATGGATTCCATGCTGCGTTTCTCGATACTTCTTTTGTTATTGGCTTTTGTTAGGTAAACCAAATGTGTTGCATATTTTGGTTCCGCAACGGTCCTACTCAACTTTTGCAATAAGGGAATGTACGGGTTAATGCTTTCAAATTGGAGGAACCGATTGGTAATCTTCCTTGCCCTGAACCATATATACATGATGAATACCAAGCCAATTTCAAATACAAGGAACATCCATCTTTGCTTGATTTTTGCAATGTTGGCTATGAAGAACGATACCTCAACAGAAAGGAAGACAATGAGCACAAGCATTATCAACCCTCCCACCCATTTCTTTACAAACTTCATATAGTAAAACATGAGGAGGGTAGTCATCAGCATGGCAACAGTAATGGAGAAGCCATAAGCGGCTTCCATTTTGCCTGAATCCTTGAAGTACAGCATCATACCCACACAGCCTCCCCATAAGATCCAGTTGATGCTTGGTATGTAAATTTGCCCCCTGATATTGGTTGGGTATTTAATGGTGATGCGTGGCCAGAAATTCATGCTTACTGCTTCACTGATTAAAGTGAAGGAACCGCTGATCAACGCTTGGCTTGCAATAATGGTGGCCAGTGTGGCTATTACAATGCCCGGTAAGAGAAACCAGTGCGGCATGATTTCATAAAAAGGGTTTAATCCCTCTAAATGTGTTTTACTACTGTGCAACAACCATGCAGCCTGTCCAAAATAATTGGCAATCAAAGCTACCTTAACAAAGATCCAGCTTGCTTGGATATTCTTTTTGCCACAATGGCCCAGATCTGAATATAGGGCTTCTGCGCCTGTAGTGCAAAGGAATACGGCACCCAATAGCCAGAACCCATTGGGGTAGTGCACGAGTAAATCATAAGCATAATAGGGATTGAAAGCAGCCAGGATCTTAGGATAATGCCCAACTTGTATAATGCCCCAGAACATAATCATACTGAACCATACAAACATAATGGGACCAAACGAACTGCCTACTACCTTGGTTCCGAATTGTTGGAAAAAGAAAAGCAATGAAATGATGCCAATAACAATACCAACGGTGAGGGCATTACCAGGAACAATTACGGTTTCCAAACCTTTTACGCCATTCAATCCTTCAATGGCCGAAGCCACGGAAATGGGTGGCGTAATGATACCATCTGCCAATAAGGTACCAGCTCCAACAATGGCTGGGAAATAGAGCCAGTGCCTGTACCGCCAAACAAGTGCATACAGGGAAAAGATGCCACCTTCGCCTTTGTTGTCTGCTTGGAGCGTAAGCAGTATGTATTTAAATGTGGTTTGCAGGGTGAGTGTCCAGAAAACGCAGGAGATGCCACCATAAACCAATTGTTCGTTAATGGCCTTCTCTCCAATAATGGCCTTGAAAACATAGAGGGGCGAAGTGCCGATGTCGCCAAAAATAATCCCAAGCGTTACCAATAAGCCAGCAGCAGTTACTTTTTTAAGGTTCGGGTTCATACTCTAATAATAATGGTTGAAAACTGTTTTATTGATTGCACATGACAGCAATCAATAAAACAAATGGCAGGCAGGCCCAAGCTAGCCAACAGGGTGCCAATTATTCCTCCTATTGGGTATTATCTTATGGAGTGCCTTTTTTACAGTGAATATTTTTTTTCAAAATGGCATGACCGTTAAGCAGTGGAAACTAAAAACCCTTCCAAAATGGAAGGGTGGCTTTTCATTTTGGAAGGGTAGCCTTCCATTTTGGAAGACTTACAAAATGCCATATTCTTCAATCTTCCTGTATAATGTGGTCAATCCGATACCCAATAATTTGGCTGTCTCAGTTTTGTTCCCCTTTGTATGGTGCAGTACCTTCTTGATATGGCCCTTCTCGACATCGGCTAGGGATAAACTATTTGATGTGGCTGGCGCATCCGTTTGCTGTTGAATGTCATAGGGTAATTGCTCAGGTAAGATTTCATTGCTATCAGTAAGTATGGCTGCACGTTCCAGTACATTTTTCAGTTCACGGATATTGCCTTTCCATTGGTATTGTTGAAGCAACAGTAAAGCTGGTTTGCTTAGCTGCAATGCTTGTGTGTTTTCCTTGGCTGCATATTTATGCAAGAAATGATTGGCCAATGCGGGGATGTCTTCCAGTCTTTGTTTTAATGATGGAAGTGAGATGGTGAAGCCATTTAAACGGTAAAACAGGTCTTCCCTGAAATTGCCCTTGCTTACTTCCTGTTCCAGGTTCCTGTTGGTAGCGGCTATGATGCGGATGTTTACCTTGGTTGTTCTTTCATCCCCCAGTTTGATAAATTCGCCGTTCTCAAGCACCCGTAAGAGCTTTGCCTGCAGTTCAATATTCATTTCGCCCATTTCATCCAAAAACAAAGTACCATTATGTGCCAGCTCTATTAAGCCTTTCTTGTCTTTTGCGGCACCAGTATAAGCTCCGGCTTTATGCCCAAATAGCTCGCCTTCCAGTAGGTCCCTGGTAAATGCACTGCAGTTGATGGCAATAAAAGTTTGTGCTGCCCTTTTGCTGCTTGCATGGATAGCATTGGCAAATACTTCCTTGCCTGTGCCTGTTTCCCCGAGAAGCAGGACATTTACATCGGTTGTGGATATTTTTTGTGCAAGCCGGATGGCCTCCTTGATAACCGGGCTATTGCCAATGATGTCCTCAAAACCGTAGCTGCCCTTTGTTTTTATACTGACGGCTTTTTTCTTTTGGGCCTGGGCCTTTTCAAGTGACTGGTGCAGCAGGGGAATAATCTTATTGTTGTCATCACCCTTGGTTATATAATCAAAAGCTCCGTTCTTAATGGCTTGCACACCGTCGGGAATATTGCCGTAGGCGGTGAGCAAAATGAATTCTATTAGTGGGAATTTCTGCTTTGCTTCTTTCACGAAATCGACACCATTGCCATCGGGCAGTTTTACATCGCATAGAACAATGTCCACTGCTTTATGTTCGAGTATTTGCAGGCCTGCTTTTAATGTTGCGGCTTCTTCGGTAGCGAAACCTTCAAGCCTAATAATACGTGCGAGCAATGCCCCCAGTTTTTCTTCATCATCGATTACCAATATGGTTGCCATTGAAGGTTTTTGATGTCAAATGTAGTAAACCTACTAAAGCACAGGGATTAATTGCTATACCGCATCGTCAATGTAAGTGTTGGGTCAAGCTGGTTGAGTATTTGCTTTTAGCCAGAATAACACTAATGAACATGAAACCGGATTAGTAGCTATTGATTGGGGTTGCGAAATGGAATGTGGAAAAATATTGAATAAAAATGTGCTAAAATACGCAGAAGTGTTTATACATTTGTACAAACATGTTTATTTATCACTTGTGTAAACATGATTATCGTAAAAGGGTTATTTTTTTTATTTTTGCGATTCTTCAATGAAATTATTTGAAGCATTCGCTTTGAGTCTTGTACTGGAACCTCGGAACTTTCAATGCCACAAGACGATAAGTAGGATGCCCACGTTTTTGGCGTGGGCTCCCTTATTGTGGCAGCCGCCGAGGGCTACAGTACGGTAAGTGGAGACCACGTCTTTTTTTTACTCCACCTGCAAATTGGCCTTCCCCATATTAGCTATTCATTCCTGGGACCTGTTATGAATAGATATTTAGTGGACTTGAATTTGAATGGGTTCTATACGTGGCGCCTTTTTGATAAGCCTTGCCTAGTAAGAGTTAGCACAGACAAGTAACCTTAGCTACCCAAAAAGTACGCCAGCTTACAACAGATAGTACTTTATTGATTGACACAAGGTTATTTGCTTGCTTCTTTTTTCATTTCCTGCAACATGGAGATAATCCTGTCCAATTTGTCCACTTCCAGGGTATTGAGCTTTATGGCGAGAGCTTCTATTTCGAGCTTGGCATCTATATTGGTTTTATAATCGGCCTGTGCCTGCATCCTGTCCCTTTCGTTCTGCCTGTTCTGTGCCATCATGATGATGGGTGCAGCATAGGCTGCTTGCGTGGAAAAAAGGAGGTTGAGCAATATAAAGGGGTATACATCCCAATGGTACATACACCCTACTAGGTTAAGGCCCATCCAGAGGATGACCAAGATTGTTTGTATGATGATAAACCGCCAGGACCCCATGCCGTTGGCAACAGAATCGGCTAGGCGGCAGCCAAAACTCAAAGACTCTGTGTGTGTTTCGTGCCAGTTTTTCTGATTCTCCATGTTGAATGTTTAGGTGTTGATTTGTTACCAAACTTATCCTAAATAATTAGGAACTAGCTGAAATAAAATGTGGTGCATATCAGTTTCTTGATTACCACCATCTTAGAAATTGCCATGCTATGTTTCCACTCATGCTTTTGCTTTACGGTAATGCTTCGTGCATAATAATTGTTCGGTGATGGTACGGCTATAGTACGTTGATGGTACGTTGACCGCTCGGTGTTGGTATAGCGACTGTGTGGTGTTCCTATCGCATTGTATAATGCTTCAATACCAATAAAGTTCCTTTTTCCCTCTGCTTTTATGAATGTACACAATCGTTTTAAATTGTAATCATTATGGAACTGTTAAAGGTTGGCAGAACCGTTATTAAAGGGAGGGTCAGCCAAGTAAAGGGGGGCCGAAGGGAGATGCGGAGAAGGGTAAGGAGTTACAATTAGGTGGGCAGTAAATGCATATGGTAACCACCATTTTGCGAGGAGCGCAGCATCGTGTAAAATCCAGTATCTTGGTAGTTGATAATGTTGAACTTAAGAAGTTGAAGCCTGACTTTCTGCAATTTTCCTGATAGCAAAAGAAGTTTCCATTAGTTCATTATCCTCCGTTTTGCGGGCCACTTCAAAAAAGCTGTTGATGAGGTTCACCCCGCTTTTTTTAACATCACTATCAGGGCTATTGATCATGTCCGGTGTGATGTCAATAAGGATTTTACCAATTACCTTGGTTTTATAATAGTTGTCTTTTGAAGCGTCAGTATCATTGATCATGCTGTCTATCTGCTGGAACTTACGCTGCAATGTGCCTGAAGTTCTTTCCAGTAATATGTCCTTGTCCACACGTATCCTATCAAAAAAACTTCCTGAAATTTTATTGAGGTATTCACCAAATTTTTCATTGTAATTGTTCAGGAAGGAAGAAAGTTGCGATGTTTTGCTGTTATCAACTTGCATGGCCATACGTTTATTTTATAAAGATAAGTCTTTAATCTGTACTGAATTTTGTGTGCTGCTGTAAATTTCCCTTAATGATATAACAGCTTCTTCAAGTAATAATATGCCGCAGTACCTTGCCAATAAAATGCCCAAAACGATGCATTTGGTTTCGGAGGTAATGGTGTCATCGTTAATGAGTTTGGCTATGTCGTCATTCAGTTTTTTCAGTTCATCGTCTGTTAATACCACCATTGAGTTCAGCACTATGGAGGGCAGGTCCCTGGATGTTTTCAAAAAAGGAAGCCCTTTCATTATTGGCCTAATATGTTCCAGTTGCTTTTTTGCCACTAATTGGTCAAATTGCCTTTCGGATGCCCTTAAGAAAACTGTTAGTAATGCTGCAGGGCCTATTTCTAAGGTTTTGCCATTTGAATCCTTATAGTTGAAGAATGAGCTTCTTAAAAACGCCATTGCACCCAGGCCAGCTACCAGCGTTTTGCCAATATTATTGGCACCAATGGTGCCCAAATCAAGTTTGTATTTTACAATGATGGTATATGCCAGCAGACCTGCTAAAAAGTTGATAAGCATATATATCCAGCTATAGATATTGCCAAAAATATATTGGAACGCTTTGTACCTGTTCAGCAGTTCAGAAAGGCCTACAAACAATCCAATAACGCCTGATACTAATAGGCAGCAAATATTGTTCTGCAAAAATGAGCCCTGCTTGGTACAACCCCATGCAAGGAAAACAGTGATGAGTACAATAGAAGTAATTACAACACTGTTCTGTACTTTTCTCTTCTTTGATGGTGTATCTATAATCATACAATAGTTTATGTCTACATTAATAACTGATGTTACGCAAAGATTGTGGGGATAATGTCAGGCTTGAGGCCCTCGAAGGCAATCTGGTTTCCAAGTAGGTTTCGACAAGCTCAACCTGACATCAGTATTGACATTTTGCATAACATCAGTTGATAAAAGGTCGATTGCTCATACATAAGCTTTCCCCTGCTCAAATAATGCCCTTACATTGGCTACTGCATCTACCAGTGCCTTGTGCTGGAAATGTGGTATGTCTGGGAAGCTTACCCAATCGCCGCCCCATTCCAAGTTGGGCAACTGTGGTTTTACTAGGTTGGCCAGAGGTGTGTATTTCTTATCGTCTGTTATGTACTTTCCGTTGATGAAGAGACCTATGTCCCAAGCGAGGCCGAAGTTGTGGTTGCTCTGCCCGCCCTTGGCATTGGTGACGCGTGGCTGGGTATTGCCGTTACGGCCCTGGCTGTACAGGGCATCCTGCTCCGCATAGGTGCGGGTGGCAGAAATGATGCGCACATCATTGCCGGCATCCACCAATATTTTGAGGAACTGCCTGGCCAGTACCTGTGCCTTGGGAACAAGGGTAATGATATTGCCTTCGCTGCGGTCATCAAACTTGCCGTACTGCTGCGCAATGCTTTGACCATGCTGCACAAAGGCTGCGTCTGCTGCACTAGTGTTCTTGCCCCAGATACCGTCCATACCCTTGGTGCTGAAGCCATTGGCGGTGAGGAAGCGTTGGTAAAAGAGGGTGTCTGCTTTTAATAGTTGGTAGCTCATAGTATAGCGTTTTTGGTGGTGGCACTAATTTAGTGGCGGCCGATAGGCTTACTGTACTGGCACATACACTGCGTAGCCCCTTGGCGGTGACCAGCATTCTGCAAATCCGTTTTGGTCCGTTGATATTGAAAATGGTGTGTCCTGGTTGTCCTTGCCGCGCCATGCTTTGGGTACAAGGGTGCTGTTTTTCCATTTTGTACATAGCTTTTTGCCCCGCCACTGGCTGGAACTGTTCAGTACAAATAGCAGCCCCGGCTGGTTGCCCCATCCATTGCGCTGCATGATGTAGAGGCTGTCGTCCACAAACAGAACGGTGCTGGTGCCACCAGCATATGGTTCGTGGAGTTTTACCAATGCTGCTATTCCACTGTTGTTGCCTTCCTGTGCCAGGTTCCAGTTGTAGTAGTCCTGCCAGAACACACAGGGGTAGCCTTCATGGGTGAGTATGAATGCATAGGCCAGCATTTTATCGTTCACAATGGCATTGGTGCGTACAATATCATGGTTCTCCACAAAACTTACTGCGTACTGTGGTAAACCATCAGTGAGTATGGAGCCTTTTTGGGCGAGGGTTTTCAGGCTGAAGCCACTCGTATCACAAAGCTGCTTGAGCCTGTCGCGCAGGGGGAAGTCAAACGCTGTAACAGGGTTGTCGGTAAAAGCATTTGTTTCGGTTAGCCATTTGGAAATATTGGCAGCCGAATCCCAATATTCCCCTACGCCGAAGGGGGAGAAATTGGTATGCCCATTTTTGGTATAAAGCCTTTCGAGTATGGCGGAAATTAACCAAGCGCCGTAACCTTTTACAAAGTCGTACCTGAAACCATCAAAGCCTATTTCTTCAATCATCCACCTGGCATACTCCATGAGTTCGGTGTACACATATGGGTTCCTGTGGCATAGGTCCGGCATGCCTTCAAAAACTTGGTCATCCCATCTTTCAAAATAGGAGGGATGGTAGGATGCCCAGTCCCTCCTGAATTTCTTGCTGCCAGGGTTGTATGCTGTCCACCTTGTTTTCTGGTCTATGGGGTTCAGCTCCTGGCCATCGGCCCCATTGGTATGGTTGAGCACCATATCGGCATAAACAGCCATTTTATGTGCATGTGCTTCGTTAATGAGGCTTACCAGTTCAGCTTTTGAGCCGAACCATGTTTTGACGGATGTTTTCTGGTCCACATCGCCAAGGTCATAATAGTCATAAGGGTCGTATCCCATGGACATGCCGTTCAAATTGGCCCCCTTGCTGGCAGGTGGCAACCATAGGGCGGTGAAGCCTGTTGCTGCCAAGGAGGGCAACTTGGTTTTGAGGAGGTTCCACCAATCAAACTCCTTGTTCTCGAGTTTGGGACAGTCCCAATAAAAAGCCTGCATGATTACGCCCATATGATGATTTTGACATGCGAATAACCTATTGTGCCGTTAGCTTTTAGAGCTGTTTATGAAAAGGCTTACAGTCAGGTTGATTGTATCAGCCCACTGTTGGTATTGTACCTGTTCATGTCTACCGTATTGTTGGGCACACCATTTACTGCACCACCATCCGTGTACTGCCAAATGGCCCATTCGGTCCAGCCACCAAACAGGTTGGGCGGTGTGGCATTGTAGGATGCTATCCATAATGGATAACTGTTGAAACTGGTGGGATTTTCCAATACGTTTACCCAGGAATTATAATTGGTATAGATGACTGGCTTCTTGCCCAATATTGTTTGCACGGTATGCAGGAAGGTGTTCAAATCGGATATTGCTTGGGCAAGGGTGACACCCATTAGGTTTACCGGCTCAAAGTCAAGGGCAGGTGGCAGGTCGCTGGGCTGTAAGCTTGCAATGATGCGGCAGAAAAAATTGGCCTGGTCAATGGGTGACAGTTCGGGATGGTAGAAATGGTAGGCCCCTGTAGGCATGGCCACTGCCGCTGCGGCAGCACGATTGGGTGCAAATGCGGGATCCACAAAGCCAGTGCCCTCAGTGGCTTTCAGGTAGGCAAATTGTATGTTTTGTGGATCGGTTTTTACCTCGCCCCAATTGATGGCACCATCGCCGTGGTAAAGGTCAATGCCCAAGTAGCTGGCTGTTTGTGGCAAGGCTGGGCTATTGAAACCAAGCGCCATGGCGGCTGCATAGGTATGGCTGCCCACAACGCCATCTGCGGTAAGGCCTGCTGTTGTTTGGAAAGCAATGGTGGCAGTATTGGTGTTCTTGCCGAAAATGCCATCGGCAGTACCTACGATTACGTAGCCGTGCTGCAGTAGGAATTCCTGCCATTGGATTACAGCCTGGCCTGTACTGCCTTGTTGGATTGTTTGGAGTGGTTGCATGTTTTTATTTTTAATAATTGACGTAAATAGTGCTATCTGTTTGTTTATTGGGCCTGCTTAAATAGCTGAATGAATGCCTTTCTACAAAAGCGTTCAGTGTGGAGCATTATTCCATGGTCCAAAAGCGATTAAGGGAAATGCACCCATAAAAACGATGAATGATTAGGCTGGAAACTTGATTGTTCCAGCCTAATCTCCCATTCCATTTTTTTGCTTCCCGGTTTATTATTGACTTTCTTCTTATTGCTAATACTTCAACAGCCCTCTCAACGCCGAAAAGTTTGCACTCACATTCAAGAAACCTAAGAAGTTGCCTGCCTTTACATCGTATTTTATGGTAAAGGGTATCCAGATATTCTGGGTGACCCTTAATCGGAAATCTGCATTGGCATAGAAATAATCGGCTTTCTCACCGGGAAAAAGGCCGCTGATGATTTTATCGTATTCTACATAGGGCTTGAATTCCAGTATGGATGCCTGTGCCTTGCTCTTGATGAGTACGCAGTTCATGCCCCCGCTGCTCGTGAACACTGACCTGTAGCGGTCATTGTTAACAGCGGTATCTTTTATGCGGAAATTGGCCCTTAGGTCCAGTTCCAATGGATTGCCTTTTTTGGTGAGGCCTTGGAGATATACAAACCCCAATTGTGCGGAGTCAAAACTTGACCTTTTGCTGAAAGCAGTATTGAATGTAAATGTAAGAAGGGGCATTTGCATCGTACTGGCTTTGGCAGAATCGTAAGCGTCAAATACTGCTTGTATTACATTTATTGAGTCTTTGGCTGTAAAGTCATTGGGAAGAAGGCTTGCATCAAATTTGCCAATCTTCATCATATTGCTGACTGCTTGTTTTGCCATTATTGCGTCAGCAGAATCTTGGCTTGTTCTTTTTGCGAACTTTTTTATTCGATAGTTAATTAATGCTTGAGGAAATTTAGCTGCCGCCGCCGCCCAAACAGATTCTGTTTTGGATTTAGTAAGGTTTATGAGCGTTGTATCTCTTTTGTTGATGGCGGCCCAAGTGAAACCAGCAGAATAACCGTTCAAATGGTAGGAACTATCTATGCCCAATGAAAAATTGAACTGGAAGTTCCTATCAAAGCTATGCTTAACATAATTTGTATCTACTATAAGACTGGGATTGGTCTTGAGCTTGAGGCCAAATAAGCTGCTCTTGAAATTGAATGCCCTATTGTTGCCTGTAAGGTCGCTTAGGCCCAATTGGAAGAAGTTGGTGAGTACATCCTGCCAGTTACCTGTCTTGAGATCATTGGCAGTGCGAACAGGAAGCAATTGTACTGAATCCAGATTCACACTGGAGTTGTTCTGTGCGGCCACTTTAGTTTGGGCACAAATAAAGCAAATACATATAATTATAAAAATGGTCTTTTTCATTATAAGGAATGTTTAAGAATTAAAGTTGAAGTCCACGAAATAGCCTTTCCCATCCTGCTCACTTGGAGTAGTATCTGAAATGGGTGTGAGGGTTATGCCAGTACCCGATATACTTAATGATGTATTGCCACCTGCGGGGTTAAAGCCTGCAATTGTTACATCATAATTGTTATTGGCTTCTAGGTCATCAAATAAATGGGTAAAGCTAGAAGCTTGGCCAAAATGTTCTACAGGAGTACCGTTCTTTAAGAGACCTACTTGGATACTTAATGGGGGGATACCACCATTGACGGTTACAGTTAATGTTGCTGATGCCATAAAATTGTTTTTTTGCCTACTCTAGATCCCGTTTTCGGCCTCCCGGTTATTGTTTAAGTATGTTAGCTATGTTCCATTATTGTTCACCTTCTTTTTTATCCGTGCCCACTGGCGCTGCAGGCTGGTTCTGCTCCTTAGTGGCTTCGGTAATCTTCAAACCAGCATAGGTTCCGGAACTGATGCCCAACAGTATAAGCACATTGTCATCGAAGTCGGGCAGGAGGTTGGTAGCTATTGATTTCTGGATGAAGATAATCCCAAAAACAAGGTTGAAAATGACATTCTGGAAGCGTTGGATATTGATGCTGCTACCATCGGAAAGTATATCCAGGAACCAGCCCTCGCTTTTTGCAGCAGGGTCGATGACAACCTTTTCCTTGGTTTTGTTTTCGATTACCTTGGAGGCAGCAGTGGTAGCTACACTGATGCCTATAAGGGTCAATACGGAGCCGGGGATATCCGGTAATGCTCCGGTATGTTTGCATATATACAGGTAGGCAAAAACAAAGATGAGGCTCCAATAGAATAATTGGGTACGCCCCAAACTGTAGTAAAGATTATTGTCATCTTTCAATATGTTCTTGTACAGGGCAATTGCAGAAATAACCATCAATAATAGCACCACTACCCACCATACCCAAAGAGGTTTCAATTTCTGCTTGACTTCTATATAGATGGGGTATCCTTGCTTGGTGGAGCAATTGGACGTATCTCCTAAAGAAAAACGCACGGGTATGATGGTTTTATCGATTGACTTGCTTTCTAGAAATTGCAATACCAAGTTTTGGAATGCAGTATCCAGTTTAAAAAATACTATTTTGTCGCATTCATTCAACTTCCAAGGTTGTAGCCCACCTATCCTTACGCCATCCACATATAATGTATTAAATGTGGCTATGGATTTGGAGGTATATATTTTGAATGCCAGCACTTCGTTTATTTTGGCAGAATCATGTTGGGAACCAAGATTGATTATGCTAATGATGGAATCCGCAGGAACTTTTTTTATTGCAGTATCTGCGGCAACTTTCCGTTTAGTGGTATCGGCTACATGTTGACTTATAGCTTCAGTGCATAGAAGCATGCATAGGCCCCAAAAGAGCAATCTACCAACATGCTTTTTTGCATTCAAGGGATGTTTAAGACTTACTTTATTAAGCATGGTAGTTTGTTTTACTTTTTAAGTTTTTTCGGCCTTCCAAGTATTGCCGCATTATTTGTTTTCATTGATCTTCAAACTCAAATAGGCTGCACTGCTGATGCCTGTGAGTATGATTAAGGTGTTGTCCAAATTGGGCAGGCTGCTTTGGTCCTGGTGTACTTTGTATAGGTAAATGGCAACGGCTATCACGGTCCATACCACATTTTGGAAACGATGTATGCTTACTCCGTTCTGGTCGGATAGGATGTCCTTGATAAACCCTTCGGATGGGGCGTTCTGGTGCCTGGGTGGAGTGGCAGGCGTATTGGCCTGGCTCTGGTCTATAACCCCTGCGGCTGTTGTGGTACCTGCGGAAATGCCCAATAATGTTAAGGCGGTAGCATTCACCACAATTGCCTTTAAATCTGTGTGGCAGTAAAGGGCCAGATAGATGTACACGCAGCCAATCAAGGCCGTCCAAATGGCCAATTGTGTTTTGGACAAACTATAGGGATGGGGAATTTGATCCGCTATATCCTGATCTGTCATTGTTGCAACCTTGGACGCATATCTTTTGTCTTTTTTTGCATTGGCAGCAAACGTGGCTATATCATCCACATCATCCCTTAACAGGTTTGACCTGAGGGCGAGGATGAGGGTGAACAATAGCACAAGTATGATCAATACCCATGCGATGGATTCGCTTAGCCAGTGGAGGTTGGTGGCATTCAGTATCATATAGCTTTGATTTAGTTGTTTGCCTACTCTGAAAATCCCGTTTTCGGCTTCCCGGTTTATACTGGTTGGTTATTTACTTTTTTTCAGGAAACTATCCAACTGGGCCATCTTATTGACATTGTTAATGATCTGCGCTTCTGTTGCACCAATCAGGTAATCAGTGGTGGAAGCAGAAGAGTCGGCCATATTGGAATGTGCATCGGAATCAATTTCTATGTTCAGCCGCAGGTAATTGCCATCCACCATCATTTCCTTCATTTCGTAATCGGTTGTCCTGTTCACGCCACGCATCATGATGTCGCTGATGGCTTTTGCCCAATAGAGTTCCCCTGCGTTCTTGCTCTGCTTGGCTGGTATGGGGCATGAATAGGTTCCTGTGCCAATGGACAGTACAAATACTTGGTTATAGTCTATATCTGCATCGTCCATGGTGGCAGGCTGGTAATAGCCATGGTTCTTTGAAAACTCGGCCAGTGCTGCCATGGCGGGGTTGTTTACGTAAACGCCGCCATCAATGCAATTGCGATTGGGATTCTCCTCCCTCTGGTTTTTGGGATAAACAAATTCATAACTGGGTAGGTAGGTAGGCCCCGCAGAAGTGGCCCTGCATATATCGTATAGCTTGGCATTTAGTTTTTCATCATATTTTGATTCGTTGGATTTGAAGAAGAGGGGGATATTGTTGCTCAGGTCATACGTGGACACAAGGATGGGCTTAAGGCAATCATTCATCGTGGCATTGCCCAGCACATCACCAAAAACCTTGGCAATCCCCTTGTCACTGAAACTGGGATTAACAAGGTTGGTTACCTTATGTAAAAGGCCGCTTAAGAATCCTTTGGGAGGGAATATTTCCTTGCCCCTGTTCTTATACACTTCCATAATGTCGTTCAGCGTGTACTTGCTGCCAGGCTGGTCAGGGAGCTTTAATGTAATGGCACAGGTAATGAGCCCACCGGTAGAAGTGCCTGCAATCAGGTCAAAATATTCCCAGATCTTCTTTGGGGCAATCTTCTCCTCCACTTTTTTTAGGATGGTGAGCGGGACCACGCCCCTCAATCCTCCCCCGTCAATTGACAGTATCCTGAATTTTTCCACAGCCGTTAGTTTTAAGTGTTTTGGATTCTTGCAGTCCAATACAAATATGTTCATTGTTGGCCATGTAGGCAAGCGTATATACCCTCTAAAAATTGCGTATTTTACCGCTTGTACATGTCGGACCAATCCCCTATTTTATACGATTTTGTACTGTTGTTCGCGGATGCTTGGTTATCTTTGCCAAACGGTTTGCTTGTTGATATGTTTAAAAATGGGTCAGTAGATGGCCCTTTACTTTGCAAAAATTTATTTTACATTCAACAATCAATCATCTATGGCATTAGTCGGAAAAAAGGCACCGCATTTTTCAGCAGGTGCAGTCATTAACGGGGAGGAGATAGTGGAAGGTTTTAGTTTGGACCAGTACCTCGGCCAAAAACATGTTATCCTGTTCTTTTATCCCAAGGATTTTACGTTTGTATGCCCTACGGAAATTCATGCTTTCCAGGAAAAACTAAGCGAATTCGAAAGAAGGAACACCGTGGTTATCGGTTGCTCAACCGATACGGAAGAAACCCATTTGGCTTGGCTGAACACGCCGAAGGACAATGGCGGCATTGAGGGGGTAACATTTCCCATTATTGCGGATACGGCCAAAACAATCTCCTTGAACTATGGCGTGCTGGGTGGTGAGTACCATTACAGTGTGGATACCAAAACATGGTCGTTCATTGGTACGCCCATTGCGTTCCGTGGTACTTATTTAATTGATAAGGAGGGCATCGTGCGCCATGAATCCGTCAATGATTTTCCTTTGGGCAGGAATATAGATGAGTACCTGCGTTTACTGGATGCGCAATTGCATGTGGAGAAGTACGGTGAGGTTTGCCCCGCCAATTGGGAAGAAGGTGAAGAAGCCATGCTGGCCACTAATGAAGGGGTGGCAGCCTACCTTTCAAAAAATTAATGGAATGGCAGTAGTGCTGCCCTAAAACAAAACCTATGTTGATAGAATTACAGGAAGATAACTTGCAGGAAATTGTGGCTGCACATGATACCGTACTGGTACAGTACTCTGCTGGCTGGTGCGGCAATTGCAGGTTAATGAAACCCAAGTTCAAACGCCTGTCCACGGAAAATGAAAGCACGGCCTTTGTAATTGTGGATGCGGAAAAGTTCCCTATGTCGCGCAAATTGGCGGCGGTGAACAACCTGCCCACTTTTGCCGGTTTCCAGAAAGGGCTCCTGGTAAACCAGGTGCAGACCAATAAGGAAGAACAATTAAAAACACTGATCCATGAAACTACCGGTAATTAAGCAGGTGCAGCGCACCTGCACCGTGGAGGAAATAGAAACGGCCATCAAGGTACTGGAAGCCACATCAGAGGCTGCATCATTGAAGGAAGAGGAGACCAATGTTATTGGTGAACTGATTTCCAATTTCTGCGGTGCACTGGAGGTACACCAAATGATAGCGGATGGAATGCCCGAGAAGGAAGCTGGCAATGCTTTCATGAAAAAGGTACTGGGCTCCATTGATATCAATAGATAGTATTACTGGCCGCTAACAATCGCAGCATTTGTTCCTTGCGGAATGGGTGCTGCGATTTTTTGTGGTGCCTATATTCTTATCTTGTCACTTCAAAATAGTTGATTGTTCATTAATATACATACACACCAAGCTGCAGTAGGTTTTGCCATTCAGAACCTGCACCAGGATTTTGATCGGGTGGAACTGGCTGGCAGGTATTCCATAGGCCTCCATCCCTGGTATGTACATGCGGCTACCTGGCAGCAGGAAATGGGGCACCTCCGTTTGAGCAGCCAGAAAGGTAATGTACTTGCCATAGGGGAGTGTGGCCTGGACAGGGCCTGCTCCACCGATTACAGTTTGCAACAGGAGGTTTTTGGGGCACAGGTGCAATGGGCCAACCAGATCAATAAGCCAATCATTGTCCATTGTGTCAGGGCCCATGAAGATGTGCTGCAACTGCTGAAGCAGGCACAGAACAAAGTGCCTGTTATTTTTCACGGGTTCAATAAATCATTGGCATTGGCAAGGAAGATTGTCCAGCAGGGCCACTGGCTTTCCTTTGGCAAAGTGCTGGAACATGAAAGGATGCAAGCAGTCTTTGCAGCATTGCCCATCAATAATATCTTCCTGGAAACAGATGATGCAGTCATCACCATTGAGGAAACCTATCAATTGGCCGCTTCCATTTTACAGATTGGTACCAATGAACTTAGTTTGCAGCTACAAACAAATGCAGCCACCGTTTTTGGTGCTGCCCAACTGCTGATATAATGAACGATATTTCCTGGCTTTCGAGAACGAGCTTATTGATTGGTGAAAACAAAGTGAAACAGCTTACCCGGCAGCATGTGATGGTGGTGGGGCTGGGCGGTGTGGGGTCCTTTGCTGCCGAGTTCATTGCACGCAGTGGCGTGGGGCGAATGACCATAATTGATGGCGACGTGGTTGACCCCACCAATAGGAACAGGCAGTTGCCCGCACTGGCCACCAATCATGGCCAGTCAAAAGCCTTGATTATGGCAGAAAGGCTGAAGGCCATCAATCCGGAACTGGAGCTGCATGTGGTGCAGCAGTTCATCAATCCCGAGATGGTGCAGGAACTACTGGCCGCGCCACCGGATTATATCATTGATGCCATTGACAGCATTACGCCCAAAATCACATTCCTGCGGTTGGCTTACGAAGCAGGGCTCCCCATTGTGAGCAGCATGGGAGCTGGTGGCAAAATGGACCCCACACAGTTGCAGATTGTGGATATTGCCAAAACCCATCACTGTCCCTTTGCCCAGCAGGTGCGCAAGAACCTGAAGGCCCATCAAATATACAGGGGCATCAAAGTGGTCTTCTCCCCCGAAAAGAATGTGGAAGGGAGCCTGATATTGACCGATGGCAGCAACTACAAGAAATCTGCTTATGGTACCATGTCCTACATGCCGGCGGTATTTGGTGCGGCGGCGGCTTCTGTGGCCATTAGGGATTTGATTGATTTACCCAATGCATTATAGCTAATTTCATGTTCTATGTTGAAGAAGAAGCAAGGTGTGGATGTTATTGACAAAGTACTGGAAGCATGTTATGCGGCCAATAAGGACGCTTTGTTCATCATGAGCCTCATGCACCAATATGAGGACAGGGGTTTCCTTACTAGGGGGCAGTTGCAGGGACTGCACAGCAAGGCACAAAAGATAGCCGATATGCCGGCTGGTTGGCTGGCCACCTTGGAAGCCACTATAGCCAAGCTGCCCGTAAGGGACAAAACGCCTTTAGACCTGAAGCCTACCGAGGAGAAAACCAAAGACGGGAAACTGCCCATGATGCTGTCCGCCATTCTTGATAAGTATCCCCAGCATAAAACTGTTAACGGATTGCAAATGAAATACAACAAACAGGGTTCCCTCACACTGGCAGAAACCATTGAACTTGAAAAATTCTATAAAATACTAATCAAGTGAGCGGTCAGGTAAAACGTTGAGATTCAATAAGGACAAGTGTTTTTTTGAGCAAATAATTGTTGCCCCTGTCAAAAGTACTTTCCAAATGAAACATTTCTTCAAATTTCTTAAGAAAAAAATTGGTTGCTCCCAAGGGGGGAATGAGCAAGCCTTGTTTGCAGGGATCGCCTATTCGGTGTACCGTTGAGCAATGGCAGATACTGCGCACAACAAAAAAGGATGCTGATCCAGCACCCTTTTTTGTTTCTCTTCATTGATTATAGGTTAGTTAGTCAACCATGATAGTCTGTTGAAGGTTGGTTTGGTTATTGGTCACCACCAGCCTGTACATACCCTTAGCAGTGCTTGAAGGCAAGGCTATGCTTTCCACCTGGTTGCCCCCGGCATAGTTCAAATTCCTTGTTGCAATCAGTTGGCCTTGGTTGTTGTATACTTTTACAGTCGTTGTACCTTTTTCCAAATTGGACAATTGCAGCGAAACCATGTTGCCCTTAACTGGATTGGGATAAACGCTTATTTCAGCTTTTGTACTGTTCAGTTTCACTTTTACAATGGCACTGTATTCAATACTGCCGTTTTTGTCAATTATTTTTATCCTGTAATAGTTTACAGTTAATGGCATATTGTCAATAGCAGTGTACAGCCTGTTGCCTGTAGCGGCAATATTGTTGATAGCGGAAAAATTGATGCCGTCGGGTGCCCTCTCAATAATATAGGCATCCACATTTGTTTCAGCTTCTGTGTTCCATTGGACCTTCACTTTTCCTTGCTGCTCGCTAGCGGAAAGATTGTACAGTTTCACTGGCAATGCATAGCCCAATTGGCCCACGCCAAATGGTGAAAATGAATTGAAAGTATTGGTAGCTGTATTGGTTGTATTGTCACCACTTCCGCCAACAATGCCCCAAGAGCCACTGTACCTTGCTACGCCAATGCTATTGCCATATCCGCTAAATGAACTGCCTTCCAAACTTGCTGGCCAATTGAGGCCTACAGTGCAATTATCCGTATTTGTACTTGTTCTATTGATTGTCCAAACAGCATCTACCACTTTGGCTTTTTGAGCAGCAGTCATTGCTGTACCATTCGCTGTGCCATCTGTTGTAATGCCTTCAAAAGTGCTTAGGGCAAAAGCATCTGAAGTGGTTGGTGTAAGTGTAACAGGAAGATAATTTGTTGTGCTGCCTACTGGTAGTGTTCTTGCACTACTGAAATTGCTTATTGCTAGCACGCCCACATTGGCGCCACTTCTATCTGTGGCAATATACTTTGATGGCCCAAAACTTCCTCCGGCAATAGCATTGCCTGAATTTATTTTTATGGAATCTGTTGACCGTATGGTAAGCTTGCCACTATTCAGTGTTAATGTGCCGGAAACACTAATCCCATAATTGGTTGTCGCTGCTGCATTAAAAGTAATATCACCAACCGTCATTGTGCTATTGGCAGTACCGGAACTGATACCAACCGGTTTTGTTGTAGCTGCGTTGATGATATAGTTGGTGCCCCCTTGGAAAACCTTTAATCCAGTGGTTGTAACGGAGCCATTGGTGCTGTCCATCCCGTTCGGGTTGGATGTAGCAAGTGTGGCAGAACTTTGGCTAAAACTTAAAGCTACCCCTGTAGCTGTAGCCGTGGCAGGTTTCGACAGATTGATATAAAAATTTCCAGTAGAAAATCCGACAACATTGGTATTGGCAGATAGGCCAGCACCAGAAATGGTGAACCCGTTATTTCCATTCGTGCCAACAACATTTGTTATTTGGTAGGAGCCTGCAACAAGGTCACCCGTTACACCCACCGCGGTATTGGCCGCCCTTGAAGAAAATCCTACACTGCCCAATATTTGGTAAGTATTGAAATTGAGTTTGCCAAATATGTTCAATGAGGTGGTGGTGGCAGTGGTAGTCACATTTACGTTCATGCCCAATGTGACATCGGAGTTGTCCGCCACCACAAAACCCGGTACGATAATGCTACCCGTACCAGAAATTGTTTGCGGGGTATTGCCGCCCATTACAATGGTATTGGTGCTAGTGGTAGTTGCCCCATCCTGTGCTTGCAAAGCGCCATTTACTGTGAGGTTTCCAAGAATGGGTGTTTGCCCACTGCTATGTGTTATGAAACTTGAACCAGCATCAATGGTAAGGTTGTCAATTTTATTGACGGAACCATCGCAATAGAAAGTGGACCCATTTTGTATGTAAATGTTGGCAAAGGTCTTTGTGGCACTCCAGTTGGAACTTGCGTAGGCAGTGGTATTATCAACATAGCTTCTGTTGGTACGCATGATATACAGGTTACTGCCAGGGTCAAAAACCGAAATCTGTGTGGTAGAGTTATTGCCAATTGGGCTGCGGCCGGTATAGTAATAAAGCGACGCACCATTCTTAAAAGTAACGCTGCTGGCCACAGAGCTGTTGAACCCACCAATGGCCAAAGAGTCGTTTACAAAACATTGTGCTCCACTATTAAATGTCAAGGTATTGGCAACAGGGCAGGTGATATAGCTTCTAGTATGGATGAAAGTTGAAATAGGAGAAAGGTACAATTTGCCACTTACTGAACCTGTGGCACCAGTGGCAAAAACAATGGCAAAATTGTAATCGTATGTGCCCCCACCAAGGGTCAAAGTGCTTGTGGCATCTATCACGAGGTCATCAGCAGCAGTGCCATCCCCGCTTAAACTAATGGTGCCGGTTCCTGCAGAGGCCCTGGAAATGGTAACGTTGGCACCATTGATGATTTTCAATTGTGCAAATGCGCCTGATGGGGAACCAGTTGCGAAAGTAACTGGACCTGTGTAGGGCGAAGCTACTGTGCCAAGGTTTGTGCCATCAAACACAAATACATCTGTAGCAGCAATTGTTATGGACCCACTTGCACCTACTGGGGTTCTTGTAATTGGGTCTGTGGTATAGCTGGCATTTGCAGCGAATGTTGTTGCAGTGGTACCGCCTCCAATCCAATAATAGGTTGTGGCTGAGGAATAACTAAGAAAACAGATTGCACCCAGCAGTGTAAAAATTACTTTTTTCATACAGCGAACTTTTTGTTTGAATAAATAAAATAGGACCTAGTCGCACCATGTAGTTGGCGCGTTTTACAGAGGAGGAGCAAGCATGATAAGAAATCGAAAGTAGAAAAAAAAACGGTGCCGCCAATTAAATTTTCGATGATTCATATCAATAAAAAAAAATCCGCCGATAAAAAAGCGTACAATAAATTTGCAACGCTTGCACACTATGTACCGTTTCGGTATTATTTCATTTTTAAAAATTATCCATGTCATTGAACACTTTACCTGTGGTGCATGCTGTACATCCAACGCAGTATCCCACTTTTACAACAGAGGACCTAAGGAGTTTTTTCTTGCTGACCGATTTGAAGAAAACAGATAGCCTTAACCTTACCTACACCCATTACGACAGGTTGATTGCAGGTACCATTATACCTGCTTCTACTGAAGTTTCCCTGCCAACGTACGAGAACCTGAAAAGCAGTTTCTTCCTGGAAAGAAGGGAACTGGGCATCATCAACGTGGGCGGAAAAGGAACCGTAACGGTTGATGGAACAGCTTTCAGTTTGGAAAAATATGATTGCGTGTACGCTGGTATGGGCAGCAAGGAAGTACTGTTCAAAAGCGAAGATGCCGCTAATCCGGCTCTGTTCTATTTATTGTCATCACCTGCACATGCTACTTATCCAACAAGGTTATTGAAGGGCAGTGAAGCATCGCCCGTGTCATTGGGTTCCCAGGCAACTTCCAATGAGCGCACCATTTACAAGTACATACACTTGGAAGGTGTGCAGAGCTGCCAATTGGTAATGGGACTGACCGTACTGAAAACAGGCAGCGTTTGGAACACCATGCCATCGCACCTGCATGATAGAAGGTGCGAAGTGTATTTCTATTTTGATGTGGCGGAAGACCAGCGTGTGATGCATTTTATGGGTGGTGCCAAGCAAACAAAGAATATCGTCATAGCCAATCATGAAGCAGTACTGTCACCAGCTTGGAGCATCCACTCCGGTTGCGGCACGGCCAGCTACAGTTTCATTTGGGGCATGGCCGGGGAGAACAAGGACTATGCAGACATTGACCCCTTGCCAGCAGCCTCTTTGTTGTAAACAATTGAGCATTGGAAATTGAGCATTGATTGTTGAACATTTCAGGACGAGCATTACAAAGCAAATGTTCAATGCTCAATTTTCAACAATCAATGTTCGGTATGAATGGACCAGTACTTATTAATCATCAATCAATAAATATAGAATCATGAGCATATTAAACAGTTATAGCCTTGCAGGCAAAGTAATTGTGGTAACTGGCGGAACCGGTATCTTGGGCAATGCTTTTATAGAAGCCATTGTGGAAGCTGGCGGTGCAGTGGGTATCCTGGGACGGAAGAAGGAAGTAGCCGAACAACGTGCTGCAGACATCAATGCCAAGGGAGGCAAGGCCATTGCGCTGGTGGCAGATGTGCTGCAGGAAGACCAATTGCAGGTTTGCAAACAACAGGTGCTGGATGCTTTTGGTAAAATAGACGGTTTGGTGAATGCCGCTGGTGGCAATATGCCAGAAGGTGTACTGCAACCAAATGAAAGCGTCTTTTCCATGAACATGGAAGGCATGAAAAAAACAATGGACATCAATCTTTGGGGCACATTGATCCCCACACAGGTTTTCGGTGAGGCCATTGCTGCTACTGGTAACGGCAGCATCGTGAACATATCTTCCATGAACAGCAAAAGGGCCATTACCAAAGTGCTGGGATACAATATGGGCAAGGCTGCTGTGGACTGTTACAACCAGTGGTTTGCAGTGGAACTGGCCAACCGCTATGGTGATAAAATCAGGATGAATGCATTGGCTCCCGGTTTCTTCTTAACTGAGCAGAACCGTTACCTGCTTACCAAAAAAGAGGGCGGCTATACAGAACGTGGAGAATCGGTGATCAGGCAAACTCCTTTCAAGCGCTTTGGCAATCCAGATGAGCTGCAAGGTGCCTTGGTATGGTTGCTAAGTGATGCCAGTAAGTTTGTTACCGGTTCCATGATTTGTGTGGATGGTGGTTTCAGCATATTTGGTGGGGTTTAGTTACCAGATTTCTTTTACTTACTGACGTTACACAATTTTTAAATACGGATGTCGGGTTGAGCCTGCCTTTGCCGGCAGGCAGGCCTGTCGAAACCCTTTTTGGAAACTAAATCGCCTTCGAGGGCCTCAGGCTGACATTATTCCCATAGTTATTTGCGTAATATCTGTTATTTCTTAAGAATTCCAAATGCTACTTAAATAAAAATTTAAGCGGCATTTGGAATTTTGTTTTTGATATTTGTCGCATCATGCTTGCTTACTTCATTCAGTCACTATTTATATGTTGATGATGAAGTTCCTTTACTTGTTCCTTGCCTCCTTTTTTTCTTATGTTGCTTCCCATGCACAGATTGTGAATGTAGCTACTGCTTCGCAGTTGAAGAATGCATTGGATGCCGCCCAGCCGGGCCAGACCATTGTACTTGCCGATGGTGTGTATGATTTGTCAAGTGGCATTTTCCTCCCTCCAATTGGGCTGGATGGAACGGCAACGCAGCTCATCACCGTGATGGGCAGTCGCAACGCAGTACTTACAACGGGCACCCATACAACGGGCTATGGCTTCCAGTTCAAGGGAAATAAATATTGGGTACTCAAGGGCTTTACCACACGCAATTGCAAGAATGGGATTATGGTAGACAGTTCCCAGTACATTACTATTGACAGTGTGCAGTCTGTTTACAATGGCCAAGCAGGCATCAACCTCCGTAGGTATTCCAGCTACTGCACTGTTAAGAACTGCTATGTTGATTCCTGTGGCATCCTTGTGCCCGGTGAGGGTGAGGGCATCTACATTGGGTCTGCTTATGAAAATTGGTGTACGAATACCTACTGCAATGTGGATACCTGCAATTACAACAAGGTCCTTAACAACAGCTTTGGCAATTATGTGCTGGCAGAAAACGTGGACATTAAGGAAGGAACTAAATACGGACTGGTGCGTGGCAATACATTCAATGGTACAGGACTTTCCAATATAAATGGTGGCGATAGCTGGATAGATGTAAAAGGTAATTATTGGACCATTGAATTGAACACGGGAACCACTACCTACCTTGACGGTTTCCAAACACATATACAGCAGCCGGGCTGGGGTAATTACAATACGTTCAACCAGAATACACTCCATGTAAATGCCAGTGGTTATGGGGTAAGGATTACCAGTTCCAATACAAACGGTACAGCCTTGAACAATGTGGTATGCAACAGCAACATTGTTACGGGTGCCACATCGGGGCTTACCAATATCGGTACACAAACCTGTAGCCAGGTACTGGCCAATGAACTGCTTCTTTGGAATGTAGCCAAGCATAACGGCGATATCGTTTTCAATTGGGTGTTGGCCATAACGGACCAGCTTGCCAATTGCACCATTGAGCAATCAATGGATGGGATACAGTTTGAACCATTGGCCATTGTTGGGGCTGCCGGCCTGCAGTATAGCCTTGTAAGAAAAGCGGGAGAAGTAAAGGGCAACTTTTTCAGACTGGTACTGAACCGGAAAGATGGCAGTCAATTTTATTCAACTATTGCCCATCTTGATAGACAGTCATCGGGCCTTATCAGAATATTTAAACAGGGCAGCACATTAATGGTGCTGAACAGTTCCAATGAAAATATGCAATTGCGGGTGTTGGATGTACATGGCAAAACCCTAGCCAATGGCATGGCACAAATGGGCATGAACTATTTGCATTTGCCACAGTTTTTTTCTGGTATTTTTATAGTACAAGCCATTGGTAGTAGCAGTGGATGGCAGCAGGTGGTAAAATGGGTGTCCCTTAAACCCTAATCCTGGGTTCGTTTCTGTCAGCCACTATCAGAGAATCTGTTCAGATGGCAATTTTGCCGCCTCAGGTTGATGTTTTTCACCAATCAAATTCCTGAGCAGCATCCATTTTTGCTAGTTTGTTCGACAATCCCGTCAAATTAGTTGGTTTTCAAAACAAGAAGCAAAATAGGTGCTTCCCTTATGCTTGAACTAAATCCAGCGTAAAAGTTGTTACATAAAAAGTTGTTACAGATAAAAATGTAACAGAAAAATACGTAACATTTTTTTTGCAGTCAGTAAATGCCCCGAAAAGGCATCACTGTTAAGGCAGGAATGAATGCCAGGCTGAGCAATCAAGTACTGCTTACGGCAGCCAAACTCCTTAATCCTAAATCAGCAATCCTAAATCCTGCTCTTCACCGATTAATCAAAAAAAAATCAGCAAAAAGTTGGCAGTAATAAAAAAGCCTCTAATTTTGGCAAACCAATTATTGGTTAACCAAATATTGGTTTACCAAAAAAACGATCGCGATGGAAGCCAACAATATTATTCAAACCATTACTGCTATTAAAGTTGACAGCCCGGTAGATAAGATTATCCGCCAACTGAAGCAACTTATTTCATCTGGCCAACTGAAACCGGGTGACCGGCTTCCTGCAGAAAGGATACTCTCGGAGCGCTTTGGCGTAGGCCGGGGCTATGTGCGGGAAGCCATCATGAAACTGGAATTCTTCGGCCTTTTGAAAACTTCCCCCCAAAGCGGCACTTATGTAGCGGGCCTGAGCCTGAAAATACTGGACAGCCTGTTGGGTGATGTGATCAACCTGAACAAGGATGACTTCGGTGCATTAATAGAAGCCCGTTATTACATGGAACTGAATGCAGTAAAACTGGCAGCCCAAAGAAGGACCGACGCTGACCTTGCCGAACTGGAAACTGCTTTGATCGACCATGAGAAAAGGGCTTCAAAGGGCCTGGATGCTTTTGAGGAAGACATGGTTTTCCATTTGAAAATTGCTGCCGCTACCAAGAACTCGGTAATAGAGAGCATGATGCTCATCGTGGTGCCGGACCTTATCAGGACCATTGTGGAAAGGAAGGTTTGCGGGGCAGATAGAAGTGCAAGGTCCGTGGTGGAGCACAAGAATATCCTGGATGCCATTGCCTTAGGGGATGTGTCCTCTTCTGAGGCAGCGATGCATATCCATTTGGACGAAATCATGCAACTGAGCAAGAATGGGATGCTGAACAGCCCCGATTTCGTGGTTTGACCCTATAGGAAAAGTAGATAGGAAACGATTTCATATACTAACGATTGCTAAATAATGATTGCTTTTATGAAAAGAGTGCTGACAATTTTAATCGTCCTGCTGTCAGGAATGTTTGCTACCATATCCTACGCACAGCAGCAACCCCCAAAACTTACTATTACAGGTACCGTTACTTCCAGTGAAAACAACCAGCCCCTACAAGGTGCCAGTATATTGATCAAGGGAGCCAAAAAAGGACTGGTTACCGATGCCGCTGGTAAGTTTATTGCCAAAGTGGAAAAGGGCCAGACACTTGTAATAAGCTTTGCAGGTTTTGAACCCCAGGAAATAAGGATCACGGAAACAACTACCCTGAACGTTTCAATGGCCGTTCGTGTGGTGGAGAATGATGAAGTAGTGGTAGTTGGTTACGGTACAAGGAAGAAATCGCACCTTACAGGTGCCATTGCCAAGGTAACCAACGACAATCTCGGCCAGATTCCTGTTTCCCGTGCCGATCAGGCGCTGCAGGGCAAATTGGCTGGCGTAAGCATTACCAATACCGATGGGCAGGCAGGGGCCGCACCCACTATACAGATTCGTGGTGCCACTTCCATTACAGCGGGTACGGACCCATTGATTGTAATTGACGGCTATCCGGTTCCCACAGATTTATCAGCCATTGATATGAACGATGTGGAAACCATTGAAGTGCTGAAAGACGCTGCTTCTGCAGCCATTTACGGAAGCCGCGGGGGCAATGGTGTAATATTGATCACCTCCAAATCAGGTAAGGTAGGTAAGGGCAAATTGACCATGAGCATTAGCTCCGGTATCAAAACCGTGTACAGGAAAATACATTTCCCCACCTTGCAGGAGTGGAAAGCTTATGTTGATGTAGACAATAGCCATGTTATACCTGCAGAAATTACCGAAGCGGAGAAATACGATGCCAATACCAATGCGCAGGATGTTATTTTCCGTCAGGTAAATTATACCAACTTCCAATTGGGTGCCAGTGGTGGAACTACCACTTTCCGTTACTACTTGTCTGCCAATATGCTATTGGACAACGGGGTCATGATTGGGAATGACTACAAAAGAATGGGCCTGAAGGCAGGCTTCAATGCCAAGGTGAACAATAAGGTTACTATTGAATTTGGTTTCACCCCATCTTATACCGTGTTTTACAATGTGCCCGTAACGGTGCAGGAAGCCTTGAGGACCCTGCCACCTTGGATGCCTGTTTACCATACCGCAGCCACTTCTGCAGCTACAGGTATGCCCATCGGTTCCATTGCCAATATGAGGGATTTTACCCCTGTTACCAACCCCAATTATACTGGCCCCAACCTTGCATCTGCCACCACCAATAACCCATTGAACCAATTGAACGGAACAATAGACAAAACAACGCAGATGAGGGGCATCACCAATTTTTCCGTTAAGTACCAGATTACCAAGGACCTCTCCTTCAAATCATCTGCTGGCATA
This sequence comes from Chitinophagaceae bacterium, assembly GCA_023251255.1. Lineage (GTDB taxonomy): Bacteria > Bacteroidota > Bacteroidia > Chitinophagales > Chitinophagaceae > UBA1930. The sequence continues at coordinate 14,212 of JAHEZD010000042.1, read as the reverse complement.
CTGTACAGTGAAAACAAGCGCACTGTTCTGGTACGTTCCTATGCCCAGGCAGAAGCAGCACTGGATGGGGATGCGCTTGCAAGGAGTACTTCCAAAGCAAGTATTACCGACATAAGGACAATAGACCTATCCAATGAAAACCTGCTCAATTTCAAGAAGATCATCAAGAAGCATGATATAGATGTGGTGGCAGGTTTTTCTGAACAGTACACACAGTTGTCCTACACCAATAACCAGGCGAGCAATTTTTCCAACGATAATTTTACCTCCCTAAGGGGTGGGGTTGGGCAGCCAGGCGTGGATACCACTGGCGAAAGGGCACTGGTATCGGTACTTTCACGTATCAACTACGCCTATGCCAATAAATACCTTGTTTCCTTGAGTGCAAGGTATGATGGAAGTTCCCGTTTTGGGCCCAATAACCGATGGGGCTTCTTCCCTGCCGCCTCTGCCGGTTGGAGGTTGAGCAATGAGAAATTCTTCCCTGAAAATAAAGTGGTAAGCGATGCAAAGCTCAGGGTGAGCTATGGCGCCACCGGTAATGAAAACATACCCAACTACAGGTACATTGCACAGGTTGGTTCCACTTACACTGTATTGGGCAATGGCATAACACCTTCTACCCAGTTAATCAGTTTTGGCAACCCGAACCTTGAGTGGGAAAGGACCTTCTCCACCAATTTTGGCGCGGACCTTGGCCTGTTCAACAACAAGGTGAGACTGAGTGTTGACTATTACATTGCGCAAACGGACAAGCTCCTGCTTGACCTGCCTACTGTTGCTTCAACAGGGTTCACCACTTATCCCATTAATAAAGGGAAGGTTGACAACCGTGGTTTTGAGTTTGAGATTTCCATGCCCATCATCACCAAAAAGGATTTCAAGTGGACCATATCTGCCAATGGATATACCAATAAGAACAAGCTAGTGGACTTTGGTGGTTCTGACCAAGTAATCAGTCAGGGAGACCCCAAACGTGCCAATTTCTTCCTTACACAGGTGGGCGGCCCACTGGTACAATATTATGGCTACATGCTGGACCCCAACAAAACAGTCACCCTGCATGGTACCAACTACTGGCCCATCAATGTAAGTTCCTTCTGGAGTTTTGTGAAGGACATGAATGGCGATGGTGTGATTACCGATGCTGATAGGGTTCCACTGGGTGACCCATATCCAAAATTCAAATGGGGCTTTACCATGAACATGCAGTACAAGCAATTTGATTTCAGCATGACACTGGAGGGTTCACATGGTGCAAAAGTGTTCAATATAGATCCTTATTACTTCCAAACACAATTTGCCACAACTGGCACCACCGCTTACCAGACCCAAGGTTATTCCGCTGCGGAACTGGCAACATTGCGGATCAATTCGCAAACCGATAAGTTCATTGAGGACCCTTCCTTTATTGCCATGCGCAACCTGAACATTGGGTACAGTGTGCCTGCACCTAGGGTGAAGAAATGGGGGCTTGCCAAAATGCGTTTCTATGTAACCACTGCCAATTTGTGGTACCAGTTTGCCAAGAACTATTCGAGTTTCAATCCAGAAGCAGATAATGGTTTCCCCAATGACCCCCTGCGCAAAGGTTACCAACGTGGAGGTGTGCCTTTAACAAGAACAATCACTTTTGGAGCCAACGTTGACTTTTGATCCATTAAAAAATTGCCATAATATGAAAATGAGAATTGCAATAATGATGCTTGGCCTGGTAACGCTATCGGTTACAGGCTGCAAGAAATTTCTTGACAAGCAGCCCGTATCTTCTTTTAATGAAGAGAATTTCTACCATACCACACAGGATGTGGAGACGGCTGTTTATGGATGTTATGGTGCACTCCGCGATGTGTACAATCTTGATTACATACTGGCAGGCCTGCGTTCCGATGATGCCTATATTTCCGAAGCGGAAGGCGACATTAACCAGATTGATGGTTTTGGGGAAACGCCTACCAATTCCTATGTGGCAGCTTATTGGCAGAGTTCCTACTATACCATCAAGCAGTGCAATACCGTACTGAAATACCTGAACAATGTAACTGACCCAACCAAGAAAAAATATTTTGAAGGGGAAGCGAAGTTCCTGCGTGCACACATGTACTTCAACCTGATCCGGTTGTTTGGTAATGTGCCCGTGGTAACAAGTTCCGTGAATTATGATGATACGAGTTCTTATAGAAGGAGGGACTCTGCAACGGTTTATGGACAGATTATTTCAGATTTCCAAACAGCTATCCTGAACCTTCCCCTATCTTGGACCTCATCCGATCAGTCAAGGGCAACTGTGGGTGCAGCAAAGGGAATGCTGGCCAAAGTGTACCTCACTCAAAAAAACTATGCTGATTCAAAAACCTTGTTGCTCGACCTGATCAATAACCCGGGACCTTTCCAGTTGCTGCCAAGTTACCGGTCCATATTCGGTATTGGCAATGAAGGCAATGCCGAAATAATGTACACGGTCCGCTACCGTTCCTCATTCAACAATATAGGGAACACTTTTACCTATAATATGGACAAATTATCCGGTTCGGTTGGGTTCCGTGCAGCCAGCGACTATAGGAGCACATCATCGAGTGGGCCATTCCCTGCGGCTGACTCCGTAAGGAAACTGCAAACTTTTTTAACTGGTGGCATTTATAGTACCAGTTGGTACACAGGTGGCAAGTACCAGGATCCCGGATCGCTGAAAAATGATGCAGGCAATGATTTCATTGTACTGCGTTATGCAGACATCATCATGATGTATGCAGAAGCGGAGAACGAAATAAATGGTACTACACCGCTTGTTGCAGCAGACGCTACCACGCCAACATCAAGGTTGTACCAATTGAACAGGATACGCACAAGGGCAGCCAATGGTGTAACCGCAGCAGTGCCAGTGTATGCCTACAATTCATCTGCCGTGAATTCGCAGGCAAATTTCAGGACAACCATCAAAGCAGAAAGGAGGAGGGAGTTTGGAGAAGAGGACCAACGCTGGTACGACCTGCTTAGGTGGGGCGATGCAGTAACTGTTATGAATGCGCACTTTACATCAAGGGCATTGCCAACGGTGGTATTACCTTATCAGGCATTGTACCCAATACCACAAAGGGAGATTGATGTAAGTGGGCATATCATCACGCAGAATCCAGGTTATTAAATTAAAAGTAAGTGACTACCACTTGTAGATAATAATGTGAGGTCGAGCTTGTCGAAACCTTTTTGGGATGACGGTTTCGTTAGATCTACCTGCCTTTGCCGGCAGGCAGGCCTTCGACAAGTTCAGTATGGCAACAGGTGGATTGGCCATTTAAAAATATTGGGCTTAACCCTCTCTTTTGAAGAGGGGAATAATGGGTAAGGCCTTAAACGCTGTACATAGGTAAGCAAGCATGATAAAAGGTTGTAGCAAAGGCCAGTATTGTTGTTCATTCGGTTATGTCTATAATTGGAGCAACGGCAATGCTGGCTTACAACCAAATACATCGGATTGCTATCTATAAGCCCTTAACCATAACAATGCAATTAACGGTCATGGCCAGTAGCAAACTGCTATTAACCAATGACTATTTATAAACGGTGTACATAGGTAAGCAAGCATGATAAAGGTTGTAATTAAAAAATCAGTGTTGTTGTTCATTCTGGTTATGTCTATAGCTGAAGCAATGGCAACACTGGTTAACAACCCATCAGAGTTGACGGATGCCATCAAAAATTCCAAGCCCGGTGATGTTATTACTATGGCAAAAGGGGATTGGAAAAATCTCAACCTCGTTTTTGAAGCCAATGGTGCCAATGAAAAACCCATCACCATTACTGCTGAAGAAGCAGGTAAAACAAGGTTAACAGGCAGCTCATCCATCAGGTTCGCTGGCAATTATTTGGTCATAGATGGACTGTACATAACCGACGGCTATGCAGAAGGTGCCGCTATAGAATTCCGCAAGAATGATAAAATACTGGCCAATAACTGCCGTATCACCAATTGTGCCATTGACAATTACAGCAAGCCCGATAGGTTCGATAGCAACGATAGTTGGATTGTACTATGGGGCAGGAACAACCGGATTGACCATTGTACCATAGGCGATAAGTTAAATGGTGGCACTACATTGATTGTGAACCTGAACGATGAACGCAGCCAGCAGAACCACCACTCCATAGACAGTAACCATTTCCATATCCATTCACCCTTGGGCAGCAATGGCGGGGAAACCATCCGTGTGGGGGTTTCCCGTTATTCATTGACTGCATCCAATACTATTATCACGCACAACTATTTCGAGAAATGCAGTGGCGAAGTGGAAATCATTTCAGTAAAAAGCTGTTACAACGTTGTATCCCAAAATACCTTCTTTGAATGTGAAGGTGGTTTGGTGCTGAGACATGGTAACCATAATTTGGTGGAAGGAAATTTATTTATAGGAAACAACAAACCACATACTGGTGGTGTAAGGGTAATCAATCCCAACCAGACTGTTTCAAACAACTTGTTGTTGAATTGTGTTGGAACCCGTTTTCGTTCTGCATTGGGTGTGTTGAATGGCGTTCCAAATTCACAGCTTAACAGGTATTTCCAAGTAACGGATTCCAAGATTGACCATAACAGTTTCATCAATTGTTCCAACATTACTTTTGGTGCCGGTAAGGACAATGAAAGAACAGCAGCACCAAAGAATGTGCTGTTTGAAAGCAACTTTGTTTTTACAAAAGAGAAACAACTTTATGAAGATCTGAACAACGATGGCGGCATCATCCTGAAATCAAATACCACCAATAGTGCTGCAACAGCAAAAGGCTTTACTACTACTAAAACAAAAATGGTTCAATGGCATGGATTGAGTTTTGAAATGCCAGTGCCAGGTAATAGCGGTGCGGATTTAATCAAGGTAGGCTTTACGGAAAAGGATAAGGTTGGTGCTTCATGGTTCAAACCTGTTCCCCAAAAAGAAGCAATAGGTAAACGGATTGAAGTTGCCGCTAATCAAAGCAAACAATTACCCTCAATCATAGCGAAGGCTGGTATTAATGATACCATTGTATTGATTGATGCTGGCCGTTATGAGGTTGATGCAACCATCAATGTTGCCAAGCCCCTCAGCATCATTGCCCAATCAAAAGTGGAACTGGTGAATGTCGGTGAAAGGGGCCTATCCACTTTTATCTCCATCGAAAATGGCGGCAAGCTCTTTATCAAGGGAATAACGTTCAATAGTGCCTACCAGAGTTTTGGTGATGCTCAAAGCGCCATTACTTCATCCAGGAAACCCATAATCCAGCACTATACATTGAAAGTAGTTGGTTGCGAGTTCTTCAATTTCAATGAAAACAATTATGCCTGTTACAGGGCCTACAAGAACACATTTGCCGACAGTGTAGTTTTTGAAAACTGCCTGTTCAGGAACATGAGCGGTTCTGCACTTGATCTGTCAAGTGAGAAGGATGATAAGGGCATGTACAATGCGGAAAAAGTAGTTGTGAGGAACTGTGTGTTCAACAATATGCTGGCTGGTGCCATCAATGTGTACCGTGGTGGAAATGATGAAAGTACCACAGGCCCCTATGTGGTGGTAGACCACTGCACGTTCAACGATATTGATAACCGTGAGCAGGGATGTGTCATAAAGCTATTGGGTGTGCAGTATGCAAGGATTACCAATTCCATCTTCAGTAACAGTGGGCAAGGAGGCAGAACAGTTTGGTTTGAAGAACTGAGTTGGGACGATGTGAAGGTTGACTATTGCGATTTCTACAATGCAGGGCGTGTACAGACTTTTCATGGAAAACTGCTTGGCAAAAGCAATTTGAAAGTAAACCCATCTTTTGTTGATGAAAAGAAAAATAATTTCTTCCTGCAATCAAGCTCTTTAGTGAAAGGCAAAGCTTCCGATAAAAAAGACATAGGCGTTAATCAAACAAATTTTCTTTCCCTATTCAAAAGGGGAATGGAGTAAAGCAACGAAATGAAGAAAGTATTTTCAATCGCAACACTAGTGTTCTCTTTGGCTGCACACGGTCAAACGCATCCATCCATCATGCTCACAAAAAAAAATGTGGAAGCTGTACGTGCAGGCATTACAAAATATCCCTTGTTAAAGTCTTCCTACAATGAAGTGAAAGAAGATGCTGACAAAGCCATTGCTTCACCCATCAATGCCCCTACACCAGCAGATGGCGGTGGGGGCATCACACATGAGCAGCACAAGAACAACTATAAAGCTGTAACTGCTTGTGGTATTGCTTACCAACTTACCAAGGACGAACGCTATGCAAAATATGTGAAGGACATGCTCTTTGCCTATGCCAAGGTGTATAACACTTGGGGCAGGCATCCCAAACGCAAGCAGCAACCTGGTGGAAAAATCTTCTGGCAGAATTTGAATGATGATGTTTGGTTGGTGTACATGATCCAGGGATATGATTGTGTGTTTGACTATATCAAGGAAAATGACAGGAAATATTTGACTGATAGCTTATGGGCGCCTGTTGTAAATGAGCAGTCAGTTGTCAATACAAAAATTTTCAACCTCATTCATAACCATGCCACATGGAGCACGGCAGGCGTGGGCATGGCCGGTTATGTGTGCGGTAAAAAGGAATGGGTGGACATTGCGTTACATGGCAGCAAGAAAGATGGCAAAACAGGCTTCCTGAAACAGATTGACGACCTGTTTTCACCTGATGGATATTATGAAGAAGGCCCTTATTATTTGCGTTATGCCATTCAGCCGTTTATCATTTTTGCAAGGGCCATACAGCAGTACCAACCTGAACTGAAGATTTATGCATACAGGAATGGCCTGCTGAAAAAAGCCGTTCAATGTGACCTTCAATGTACCTATACCAACAAGGTTTTCTTCCCTATCAATGATGCATTGAAGGATAAGACCTATGAAACAGAGGAACTGGTATATGCAGTGGATATTGCTTATGGGGATATTGAACCATCGGACAATTTATTGGATATAGCGCAGCAACAGAAGCGTGTTATTGTCAGTGACGCAGGATTGCAGGTAGCCAAAGCCATTGCAGAAGGAAAAACAAAACCTTTTGTATATAAGTCCCAATTCATCAGGGATGGTGCTGATGGTAAAAGTGGGGGCGTGGGTATTTTGAGAAGCGGAAAAAACGACAATCAGACCTGCATAGTGATGAAGGCAGGTACACAGGGCATGGGGCATGGCCACTTTGATAGGTTGAATCTGCTGTTCTATGATAACAATGTGGAAGTGCTGAGCGATTATGGCGCAGTCCGTTTCCTGAATGTGGAAACAAAAACTGGTGGTGGCTATACAAAGGAGAATGATACTTGGGGCAAGGCAACCGTGGCACACAACACTTTGGTGGCCGATAAAGCATCCCACTACAATGAAGATTGGGAAGAAGGGGAAAAATCGTCCCCATCATTGGTTTACTTTGATGCCAATGCACGTTACCAAGTTGTTTGTGCGGAAGAGAACAAAGCATACAAGGATGTGAAGATGCTGCGTACAGCTATTCTCTTCCAGCCTGAAGGCGCAGAAAGCCCATTGATGCTGGATGTGTTCAAAGTGAGAAGCGCAACAACGCATCAATATGACCTGCCTTTTTGGTACCAGGGCCATTTGACCAATATCAACTTCAAGTACAATTCAAATAGGACACAATTGAATGCATTGGGCACCAGCGATGGTTACCAGCATATGTGGTTGAATGCAGAAGGGAAGGTGAGGAATGCAAATGGAGCAATTACCTTCCTCAACAACAAGAAATTTTATACAACAACATTTTTGGCAGACACTGCAACACAGGTTGAGTTTGTGACCCTAGGTGCAAATGACCCTGAATTCAATTTAAGAAGTGAAAAGGCTTATATCATTACACAACCGAAAGCCGGTAACCACACGTTTGTAAACATCACTGAGCCCCATGGTAAGAACAATCCCATTGCGGAGTTTACTGTTGGTTTCATGCCTGTGACCAAAAACATTAAACTGGTTAGTGATGATGATAACGGCACTGCCTTTTCTTTTGAGTACAACCAGAAAATTTATACCGTTCAATTGCAGTACAATAACAAGCAACAATTCATAACTATAAATTAAAATGGTTCAGAAAAGTAGGGTGATGCAAATAGTGAAGTTGTCAGCCTGAGCCTGTCGAAGGCGTTTTATATGAGAAGCTATCGGTTTCGACAAGCTCAACCTGACACGCTAACAATATTTCGTCAGCTTTAATTTTTAGGCAATAAAATAATAAATCAACTCATAACAATAAAACAAGTAAAAGATGGTCCACAGTCCCGCGTTCCAGTTTGATAGCGAAATTCCTTGGCAAGATTTAGGTAATGGCGTACAACGCCAGATGTTTGGATACGATGAAAAAATCATGTTGGTGAAAGTAAAATTTGAAGCTGGTGCCACTGGCGCTATGCATGAACATCACCATAGCCAGGTTACTTATGTGGAAGATGGCGTGTTTGACATGACAATCGGAGATGAAGTAAAACGGATAAAGAAAGGTGATGGGTATTATGTGTTGCCACATGTGGTGCATGGCATCACTTGTATTGAACCTGGTATGTTGATAGATGTGTTCTCTCCCTTGAGGGAAGACTTTTTGCCTGCAATATGAGCTGTTTGAATTGATGGGTCAGATGGCTTTGCAAGTGGTTAAATCATTAACGGCTCGATTGTGGAATGTATACCTGCTGTAGATAAAGTAGTTTTTGATCTTAGCAGGGTTGCTTCAGTGCCCATGCTTTAATAAGCTGAATAATATTAAGTGTGCAATGCGGTCACAGTTAAATGCTTATTCTATTGCTAGTAACATAAATAAGAAATCATGAAAAGAATCTTTGTTGCCCTATCCATGTTGTTCGTAGTAAACCTGTTTGCTCAGGAAGATACTGCCATAAAAAAAGTACAGTATCCTGTTGGTTATGAATCGCAGATTGATGTGGTTTATAATAAGGGGAAGGATTGGCAAGTGAAGCATGATATCTATTTTAACCCCAAAGCTGCAAAGCCCACACCTGTCGTGTTCAATATCCATGGAGGTGGCTGGAACCACGGTACAAAGGAAAGCCAAACAGGTTTTGGTAGTTGGTTCAAGATGGGTTTTGCTGTGGTAAATGTTGAGTACAGAATGTATCCACAAGCTACAGCACCAGCGGCCATTGAAGATGTTCGTGCATCTATCTTGTACACCGTGCAACATGCGAAGGAACTGAATATTGACCCTAATAAAATTGTGGTATTAGGGGGCAGTGCTGGCGGGCATTTGGCACTGCTTGCTGGGTTATTGCAGAATGACAACAAGTTTGATGGCGATTACAAAAATGTAAAGGGCTATACCATTGCTGCCATTGTTGATAAATATGGACCGGCAGATTTGACTGCTGCCAATTTTTCCAAATACAGGTCATTGGTAAACTGGTTGGGCAAGGATGCGGAGAATACCCAATTCAGGGAGGCAATGTCCCCTATTTCCTATGTCAAGAAAACTAGTCCACCCATATTTATTGTTCATGGGGATGCCGACCCTATTGTTCCTTATCAACAATCTGTTGACCTGAAAAAGAAATTGGATGAAATAGGTGTGAAGAACGAGTTTGTGACCGAGCCGGGCGGTGGCCATGGTAAGTTTACAAAAGAACAGAATAGCGAGCTGAGCAAATCCATCACAGCATTTATCAAGGGGCTAAACATTACCAATTAACCATGAAACAGCTAAAACAATATATCCTCTGGGTAGCAGTATTGTGCGTTCAACAGAAAATGTTTGCACAGTTGCCACAACTGTATTTGGTAAGTGCAGAGAAGGTGGCGGCAGCAAAGAAAAATGCAAAATTAAATAAGGCAACAGAAGATAACATTAAACAGTTGTCCAAGCAGGCCGATAAGGTAATGGGGCAATCATTTGGCTCAGTTATGGACAAAAAATTTGTTCCGCCCTGTGGCAATATGCACGAATACATGAGTATGGCAAGGTACTATTGGCCAGACCCGAGCAAGCCTGATGGCAAGCCTTATATCAAAAAAGACGGGGAGAAAAACCCAGCCAATGACCTAGTGAGTGATGATAAGAATTTTGACAACTTAATTGCTGCAGTGCAAACCTTATCGTGGGCTTACTATTTCACCAATGATGAAAAATATGCAGTGAGGAGCACTCAACTGATACGCTTCTGGTTTTTGGATACAGCTACAAGAATGCTCCCCAACCTTAACCATGCACAGATAAGAACGGGTATTGATACAGGAGGATATAGTGGAATCATAGATACGCACAATCTTCCAGAAGTGCTTGATGCCATTGGGTTATTGCGTTCATCAGCATCATGGAAACAAACAGATGAGCAAGGAACGAAGCAATGGTTCAAAGATTATTTGCACTGGATGCTCACAAGTAAAAATGGGAAAAAGGAATCGGAATCAAAAAATAACCACGGAACTTTTTATGATATGCAAGTGGCATCAATTGCATTGTTCTGTAACGAAAATGAAGTTGCTGATAGGATATTGAAAAATGAGTTTGCACGCATAGCATCCCAGATTGAACCAGATGGTAAACAACCTTTGGAATTGGAACGTACTGCTGCATTGGGCTACTCGACTTTTAATCTTGAAGCTTGGAGCAGGCTAGCAACTATTGCTGAAACAAAAGGAATTGATTTATGGCATTACCAAACTAGCGATGGGCGGAGCATCAAAAAGGCAATTGACTACTTGGTGCCTTTTGTAGTAGAGGGCAAGCCTTGGGAATACAAGCAGATCAATCCTTACAAAACGCAGGATTTTTACCGCCTGCTTTTGATTGCAGCCGATCAATTCAAAGATGGAACCTATAGGAAGAAGGCAGATAAAATAGAAGGTTCAAACAAGGATATTCTGGTGACACTTTTCTATAAGTAAGTGAAGGAGATGGATGGAGGAATGATTGATGTTGTACAATAACGATTGCATACAATAACATTTCCTAACCAAAACACAGCCACATGAAACCGATTGCAGCTAGCATTATGAGAAAATGTTTTTCATTTCTTTCATTCCTATTCTTATTGAACATGGCATACGCTACCAACACCACTGTCTCCACCAATGCTTCATTGCAGACTGCAATGGGCACTGCCATGCCGGGGGATACCGTTACAGTAGCCAATGGCACTTACAATTGGGGATTGATTAATATTACGAACAATAATGGCACTTCAACATCTGCATGGATTGTATTGAAGGCTGCCACATTTAACGGCGTTGTTTTTACTGGCTCCACTTACTTGAAATTTAAAGGAACGCATCTTGAGATAAATGGTTTCAAATTCACCAGCGGCAACTCCGGCGCAAACTCGGTAATCCAGTTCAGGAACAATTCCAATGTCAATTCGGATTATTGCAGGGTAACAAATATTACTATTGACAATTACAACAGTGCAGATAGCATTGGAAATAATTGGGTGGCACTGTATGGAACGCACCATCGGGTGGACCACTGCACCTTCATCAATAAAACCAATCAGGACCCAACTGTATCCATTGTTTACGATAACAATACCATTCCACAGAAATCAACTTCTACTTATCACTTAATAGATTCCAATTATTTTAACCACATGGGCTATTTGGGAAGTAATGAAGGGGAAACAATACGATTGGGCACCAGTTACAATATTGCTACAGATGGCTACAATGTTGTTGAGTATAACTTATTTGAGAATGGTATCCAAGCAGACCCTGAGGTAATTTCCAATAAGTCCTGCAACAATACCTTCCGTTACAATACCCTACGGAATACTGCTGGTGGCATCACTTTACGCAGGGGCAGGCGTTGCAGTGTTTACAGCAATTTTATTTTGAGGGACAGTTCCAGTAGCGACTACAGTAATAATACACAGTATGGCATCAGGATATTTGAGAATGGCCATAGGGTTTTCAATAATTATATCGAAGGGCTGAACTATTCCAAATTCACCATCAACAAATACGCATCAATCGATATTAACAACGGGGAATCTCCATTGAGCGACACAAATTCCGTGGCAGCAAGGGGCAACCATTTCCCTGCTGATAGTTGCATTGTTGCATTCAACACCATTGTAAATGCAGTTGGTGGACATGGAATGACAATAGGTTACAACAATGCTGGAGGGTATACCTATCAACTGAAGGGTGCTGCCATATCCTATAACTTAATTAAGATGACTTTGGGCTCTGCTGTTTATGACCCATCAACCAATACATCCTTAACAGATACTGCATTGGGGAATATGTACGAGGCGCCAAGTGGACTGGCAGCTACAGGCATTGTGCCACTTTATGGGTTTTCAGCACAGACCTTGGCCTTTAATTACACAAGGCTTTATGGAATGCTGGTGCCGCCATCGCTTGTGGCCAATCAAGCTGTGCGGAACGACAGTGTTAATCATATAACTACCTACAACAAGCTGATGAACAATAAGGACATCACAGGGTTGACACGGGGGAGCATTTATGATGTTGGCTGTTTGGAACTGACTTCCTCTGGCACTCTTATCAATCAGCCATTGACATCATGCCAAGTGGGAGCCGGTACACCTAATTGCGGCCCCCGTTCTGCAGCACCAAATGCTTTGGTGGGCGATACAAAACCTGCGAACAATGTAGGAATCAAAATATACCCCAACCCTGCATCTTCTGTTGTTGTAATTGAGTTGCTATCAATAGAAAATATCGACAGGATAACCCTGATAAATGTATTGGGGCAAACGCAGGATGTAGGAGTGGGTAATAGCAACCATATTGCCATTCCGGTAAGCAAACTAAGTAATGGTATCAACTATATACAAATTATAACAAAGGATAAAAGGGCAAGTAATTACCCTTTTGTGGTAGCGAGATAAAACAATGAAGAAAAAAATAAAAAGCAGAGCAACTACTTGTGCATATTCACTAACAGTGTTTTTTTTACTGTTGGTGAATATGTCCTTTGCTGCCAATTATACAGTAAGCACCAAAACGGATCTGGTGAACAGGATGACTGCAGCTTTGCCAGGCGACACAATTACTGTTGCAAATGGCACCTACAACTTTGACCTGATAAGCTTTGTGAATACCAATGGTTCCACATCCCTTGCACCTATTGTGTTGAAGGCCCAGACTCCTGGCAGTGTGGTTTTTAACGGTACCACCAAGTTTGCTTTCCAGATAACCAATATGGTACTCACAGGCTTTATTTTCAAGAACGGGAATGCTGGTGTGAGCTCCGTGATCAAAGTTGGTAAAGGCTCCACATTGCCATCTTACTATTGCAGGATAACCAATAATGTAATTGACAACTACAATTCCGATACAGCGGCACTGCAAAAGAATGCGTGGATAGAACTGGACGGGGACCATCACCGCGTGGACCATAACACTTTTGTAAACAAAAGCAATGGTACGGCCACCATCATTGTTATTTACACACCTGTAACCTATCCGGCAAAAGCTGTTTCAACCTATAACCGGATTGATTCAAACTATTTCAAGGGCCGTTCCTATATGGGTGCCAACGAAGGCGAAACCATCCGTGTGGGTGATGCGGCCAGCGCAAGAAGCGATGGCTACAATATGGTTGAATACAATCTGGTGGAGGATGTTACAACGTCTGGCGAGCTGGAGATTTTCAGTAATAAGTCGCATAGGAACACCTACCGTTACAATACCATCAGGAACAGCAATGGGGGAATATGCCTGAGGTTCGGGAGGTATTGCGATGTGTACGGCAACTTCATTCTGAACGATAACCCTACAAGGCAGGTAGCTGGCATAAGGATAATAGATAAAGGCCATAAAGTATTCAACAATTACATTGAAGGAGTAAATGGGGCATCATTGAGCAGTGATCAAAAGAGGGCATCCATCTGTATCTACAATGGTAATTTCTCCGATTCAACTGTGGGTTCAGGTGAATACTTTGCTGCCGATAGCTGCACTGTTGCATTCAATACCATTGTTAATGCGGTGGATGGTGCAGGAGTTGTGCTGGGTTGTGTTCACGGTGGAACCATTCAGCCAACAGGGGTGAAGCTTGCCAATAACCTATTGAGGATGTCTTCCGGTAATGCCATTTACATGAATGCAGCCAATACATCACTTACACAATCATCGGAAGGGAATATCTATGATGCGTCAAGCCTTGGCATTGCGACCACTGGCTGGCAAAACAACACTATTGGATTTGGAACAAGGACCAACGGGGTATTGGTGCCACCTTCGTTGGTGCAGGA